>NZ_JAKUGK010000003.1:0-597245 GCF_022663885.1 Bacillus cereus group sp. BfR-BA-01330 | reverse complement strand
GTATTAGGCACGCCGCCAGCGTTCATCCTGAGCCAGGATCAAACTCTCCAATAAAGTTAGTTTGTCTAGCATCTAAAATAAAAATTGACGTTTCACGTTGTTTGTTTCGTTCAGTTTTCAAAGAACTACTTGGTCGCTCATTTGCGACTTCCTTATGTTAACATCTTCGTTTTTCGATGTCAACTAAGTTTTTCAATTTCTTTTTTGTCGTTTTCTGCGTTTCCGCATCAGCGACGGTTATTAATATATCATGGTGAAAAATGAAATGCAACACCTTTTATAAACTTTTTTTAAAACTGCCCACATTTCTTTTTTTATATCATATACTTAAACGAAATATCTCTTTCATGTATGAGCAATTCCTACATATATTTTATATAAAGTTACTCTATCAAAAGACGTTTCTTTCTATAAATAAGCGTTTTATTCATATAGCATATCATACAGGGAGGAATATATATGGACTATACCGATTTATTAATCAAACTAGGTCTCTCGGCTATTTTAGGATTTGCCATTGGTTTAGAACGTGAATTAAAACGGAAACCACTTGGTTTAAAAACGTGTTTAGTTATTTCTATTATTAGTTGCCTCCTAACGATTGTTTCTATTAAAGCAGCTTATAACTTACCACATACCGATCATATGAATATGGATCCACTTCGACTTGCCGCTCAAATTGTATCAGGAATTGGTTTTTTAGGTGCTGGCGTAATTTTAAGAAGAGGCAACGATAGCATTGCAGGGCTCACGACTGCCGCTATGATCTGGGGTGCTTCTGGTATTGGTATTGCTGTTGGGGCCGGATTCTATATTGAAGCGATATTCGGAATGTGTTTCCTTATGATTAGTGTCGAACTTATACCACTCGCGATGAAATATGTAGGCCCTAGATCATTTCGTCAACGTGATATCGCTGTGAAACTTGTTGTACGAAATATGGACAATATCCCAATCGTAATTGAAGAAATAAAAGAAATGGATATAAAAGTTAAGAATATGAAGCTTAAAACATTAGAAAACGGTTCTCACTATTTACATCTTAAACTATCCATTGATCAAAAAAGACATACTGCTGATGTTTACTATGCTCTCCAGCATCTTGAAAGTGTCCAACAAACTGAAGTGGAAAGTATGTAACGTAAAACAAACTCTCTTTAATTAGAGAGTTTTTCTTTTTTCTATAATGGCAACAATGAATGTAGTCCTACAAAGTAAGGAGGAATAGGCAATTGAAATCCCGTCCGAATTTAGTAGATACATTTCGTGATTCCATTATTTTTCGTTTAATTTGTTTTATTATTGTACTGACTGCTTTTTCCGGTTTTCTTATACATAGATTAGAACCTTTTCATTTCACTACATGGTTTGACGGAATTTGGTGGTCAATCGTTACCATTTTTACAGTTGGATATGGCGACTTTGCTCCCCATACGACGATAGGAAAACTAATAGGTATAAGTATTATTTTATTAGGAACTGGCTTTTGTTCTTATTATATGGTGCTGTTTGCTACTGAAATGATTAATAAACAATATATGAAAATTAAAGGTGAAGAAGCCGCTACTTCTAACGGTCATATGATTATCGTTGGCTGGAATGAGCGCGCAAAACATGTCGTAAAGCAAATGCACGTATTACAACCAAACCTTGATATCGTTTTAATTGATGAAACACTTTCTTTACTCCCAAAACCATTTCATCATTTAGAATTTATAAAAGGTTGTCCGCATCACGATCAAACTTTATTAAAGGCCAATATTGCAACGGCACACACCATATTAATAACAGCTGATAAAGAAAAAAACGAAAGCTTAGCGGATACACAGTCCATTTTAAATATTTTAACTGCAAAAGGGCTCAACCCAAACATTCACTGCATCGCTGAACTTCTTACTTCTGAACAAATACAAAATGCAACGAGAGCTGGCGTGTCAGAAATTATAGAAGGAAATAAATTAACGAGCTATGTATTTACCGCTTCTCTTTTATTCCCTTCCATTTCAGGTGTACTATTTTCACTTTACGACGAAATCTCTGATAATAAATTACAACTGATGGAGCTTCCATCGTCCTGCACCGGACAAACTTTTGCCAATTGTAGCTATACTCTTTTAAAGCAAAACATTCTCTTACTAGGTATAAAGCGCGACGAACAATATATGATTAATCCAGTTCATTCCTTTGTTCTCATTGAAAGCGACATACTCATTGTTATTCACCATTAGTAAAATGACGCTCTAATTCTTGCATGAGCACTTTCCCAATATTGATATATTTTCTTTTCACATCTCCATCTGGATCTTTCGGCTCAGCAAATTGATCCATTCCACTCGTTCCAGCTGTTAAAGTATTCACATTATCATCTAGTTCGTCTTGATATACGTGCGAAAGAATATACGGCGTTCCAAGACGAACTATTACGCCTGGTACATCTAGTTCTCCATCAATGGCTGTAAATGGAACTCGTAAAAATTGATACCCATCTTCTTCATCAATTTTGTAATCGAAGCATCCTTTATCATAATCCCAATTACCACCGATGCTATATCCAAGTGGTTTCATAATCTCTTCTAACTTATATAACGCATATGTACGTCCTTCTAAATTTGATTGAATCGGAATCAAGCCCATCCCTCCTAGACTTTTCCTTTAGCATACCCACTTTAGTTTGAATATACTGATGGACTTTTCGATAAAATAATAAAAAGCGACCGGAATCCGGTCGCTTTTTATTATTTTAAACGCTCTTCTAATTCTGCTTTTAATTCTTCAAATCCTGGTTTACCAAGTAAAGCAAACATGTTTTTCTTGTATGCTTCTACTCCAGGTTGGTCAAATGGATTCACGCCTAATAAGTAGCCGCTCATCGCACATGCTTTTTCGAAGAAGTATACAAGGTAACCGAATGTGTACTCATTTAATTCAGGAATATTTACGATTAAGTTTGGTACTCCCCCGTCGCTATGTGCAAGTAATGTACCTTCGTATGCTTTTGTGTTTACGAAGTCTACAGTTTCACCAGCAAGGTAGTTTAATCCGTCTAAATCGTTTTCTTCTGATTCGATTGTTAGTTCATGTGTAGATTTACCTACTTTAAGAACTGTTTCAAATAAGTCACGACGCCCTTCTTGAACGTATTGACCTAATGAGTGTAAATCAGTTGAGAAGTTTGCTGAAGATGGGAAAATGCCTTTTTGATCTTTTCCTTCACTTTCACCAAATAACTGTTTCCACCACTCAGCGAAGTATTGAAGTGCTGGCTCATAGTTAACAAGCATTTCAATTGTTTTTCCTTTATTGTATAAAGCGTTACGAACTACTGCGTATTGGTAAGCTGGATTTTCTTCTAGTTCTGATGTTCCGAAGTCATCATGACCAGCAGCTGCACCTTTCATCATCTCTTCAATATTTAAGCCACTTACTGCGATTGGTAATAAACCAACTGGCGTTAATACAGAGAAACGACCTCCAACATCATCTGGAATAACAAATGTTTCGTAACCTTCGTTATCAGCTAATGTTTTTAATGCACCACGCGCTTTATCTGTAGTTGCATAAATACGTTTGCGAGCTTCTTCTTTTCCATACTTTTCTTCTAATAACTTACGGAAGATACGGAATGCTAGTGCTGGCTCTGTTGTTGTACCTGATTTGGAAATAACGTTAATAGAGAAGTCTTTACCTTCTAATACGTCCATTAAATCTTTCATGTAAGTGGAGCTAATGTTTTGTCCAACAAATAGCACTTGTGGAGTTTTACGTTGTTCTTTAGAAAGCGTGTTGTAGAAAGAATGGTTTAACATTTCGATTGCTGCGCGTGCTCCTAGGTAAGAACCACCAATACCTACAACAAGTAAAATGTCAGAGTCATTTTTAATTTTTTCTGCGCATTTTTGAATGCGAGCGAATTCTTCTTTGTCATATTGAAGCGGAAGGTCTACCCACCCAAGGAAATCGTTCCCAGCTCCAGTTTTTTCGTGGATTGCGTGATGTGTTACTTTCACTGCATCACGTAAATAAGTGATTTCATGTTCACCGATGAAGGATAACGCTTTAGAATAGTCGAACGTTACATGTGTACTCATCTTTTTCCCTCCAATTATGGATATGTATTTCTGTATTCACTTTAGCGAAACTGAAGTTGTAAATCAAGCGATTAGGCAATTGTAAACGTAACCAATATATATTTTTTAGAAAAAGTTCATTTTTTGCATAAAAATTCGCATTTTTCGGTATAGATGTATATACATCCCTTTCCAAACATTTTTTATGTATAAAAACAACATAACTACCCCATTCTATAAAAGAGTTAATTAACTCATCGCTTGCTCATGCTTCACAATTAAGGGGGGCTTTTTCATGAGTACTTTGCAACGTATCGCATTAGTCTTTACTGTAATTGGCGCTGTGAACTGGGGATTAATCGGGTTTTTCCAGTTTGACTTAGTAGCAGCCATTTTCGGTGGACAAAATTCAGCTCTTGCACGTATTATTTACGGCATCGTTGGTATATCTGGGCTTATCAACCTTGGTTTACTGTTTAAACCATCTGAAAATCTTGGTACGCACCCAGAAACAAACGAAATTCGATAATCAGTATGTCCTTTCACCTCCGACATACGAATATGATTGCATGCAATCATATTTGCAAATATATATCATAAGATAAAGTAAAAGAGGAACGCTCATATGCGTTCCTCTTTTACTTTGTTAACTCAGACTCTTCAATCCATTCTGCCAACTTTTCTCGCAGCGTATTAAATCCGTTTTCAGATGGGTTCGGTATAAGAATCCTTCCTTGTTTTCTTTTCGCCGCTTTTAACGATAAACTCATTTTTCTGTGCTCTTCATCAATTGAAAGTACCTTTACTTCTACTGTATCGCCGACCTTTAAAAAGTCATGAATATCCTTTACATATCCATTTGTAATTTCAGATATATGCACAAGTCCTTGTGTTTCTGCATCTAACGCTACAAACGCACCGTAATCTTGAATTCCAGTCACTTTCCCTGTTACAACCACTCCTGTTGTATATTGTTCTGACATATGAAACACTCCCATACGTTTACCATTCTCTCTACAATTATAGAGAGCAAAGCAGATATATTTATTTTAAATATCCGATTGGTTAGTACGCATTCTAGATAACAATATCTAGAATGCGCATACCTTATATTAGTAAATTATACCACTATGACAGAACTCATTCAAAATTCATGAAAAATTTCCCTTAAAGAAGTATAATTCTCCAATATTGGGATAGACTACTAACACATGGCTTTCTAGTATTCCCCCCCCTTTTATGGACAAAACGTATTACGTTTTGTCCTTTTTTTATTTTCAACAAACCGTTCCATTCTCTTCATTGCTTCCATAAGTTGTTCAAGCGACGTCGCATAAGAACAACGAATAAACCCTTCACCACTTTCGCCAAATACGCTACCAGGGACAACAGCTACTTTTTCTTCCAGCAATAACTGTTCTGCAAATTCCGCTGAAGATAATCCTGTTGAAGATATAGAAGGGAAAACATAAAATGCTCCGCCCGGCACATGACACGTTAAGCCCATTTCATTGAAAGATGTCGTCATAAAATTACGACGCTTCTTATAACTATCTCTCATCCGAATTACTTCATCATTCCCCGCACGTAACGCTTCAAGTGCTGCGAACTGAGACATCGTCGGTGCACACATCATGGAATATTGGTGAATTTTGAGCATCAATTCTGAAAACTGAACAGGAGCTGCAATCATACCGAGACGCCATCCTGTCATCGCAAATCCTTTTGAAAATCCTGAAATTAAAATCGTATGCTCGCGCATATTTTTAATACTCGCGAAACTTGTATATGCTTCGTCGTATACAAGCTCTGCATAAATTTCATCAGATAATACAATTAGATTGTACTTCTCAACAATCACTGCTATTTCTTCAAGCTCGAATTTATTTAGCATTGCACCTGTCGGGTTATTTGGTGAACAAAGTAAAATCGCCTTTGTTTTCGCTGTAATAGCTGCTTCAATTTGTTCTGGTTGTACTTTAAACTCGTTTTCTAGCTTAGTCTCCACAGGAACCGGAACTCCTCCAGCTAATGTCACAAGTGGTGCATAAGAAACGAAGCTTGGTTCAACAATGAGCACTTCATCATCAGGATTTATAATGGCACGCATCGCTACATCTAACGCCTGGCTCGCTCCAACTGTAACAATGATTTCATCACTTGGATCATAAGATACTGCAAATTGTTTTTTTAGATACTTTGCTATTTCTTGACGGAGCTCCAATAATCCTGCATTTGCTGTATATGACGTATACCCTTGTTCCAAAGAACGAATACATGCTTGCCTTACATTCCAAGGGGTAACAAAATCCGGCTCTCCTACCCCGAGGGAAATAACACCTTTCATATTTGCTGCTAAATCAAAAAATTTTCGAATACCAGATGGTTTTAAAGATTCTGCTGATCTAGATAGTTCAAATTGCTTCATGGTGTCACCACAATTCGCTTATCATCATCGTCTTTTTCATAAATAACGCCCTCATGTTTATACTTCTTCAAAATGAAATGAGTAGTTGTAGAAACGACAGATTCAATTGTTGCTAATTTCTCAGAAACAAACATCGCTACTTCCCCCATCGTTTTACCTTCTAATGTAATAGAAAGATCATATGTCCCTGACATTAAATAAACGGATTTCACTTCTGAATAACGATAAATTTGCTCAGCAACCGCATCAAACCCAACGCCGTGCTTTGGCGTAACTTTCACATCGATCATTGCCGTTAAACCTGTATGTTCTTTCACTTTCGTCCAATCGATATGTGTTACATAATCCACAATAATCTTTTCATTTTCTAATCTCGCAACCATCTTCTTTACTTCTTCTACTTCTATATTTAACAGCTTCGCTAATGTATCTACAGATAATCGACTACTCTTTTCAAGACAAGCTAATAATTCTAATTCTTTTTCTGTCACCATATAAATCATCCTTCCTTTTCGTTTGTGTCTAAATTATACAAATACCCTTTCCAGTTTGAAAAGAAGATTTTTCTATTGAATTATGTCAAAATAAAGTGAAACTTTAATCAGCGGAAAAATGCGTGATAAAGCGAAAGGGGATGGAACCGTGAAACCAAAAATTTATATTGCTGAACCAGTTCCGACATTTGTAGAAAACTATTTATCAGAACACTGTGATTATGAAAAATGGGATCAAAATGAGAAAGTACCTCGTGATGTTCTATTAGAGAAAATACAAGATAAAGATGGGTTATTAAATTTCGGATCTGCTATTAATGAAGAATTACTGACAGTGGCTCCTAACTTAAAAGTAGTGAGCAACATTTCTGTTGGTTACGATAATTTTGATTTACAAGCGATGAAAAATCGAAAGGTTATCGGAACAAATACACCATACGTATTAGATGATACAGTAGCTGATCTCGTTTTCGCCCTTATGCTATCAGCTGGGCGCCGCGTTTGCGAACTCGATTCTTACGTAAAAAATGGTGAATGGAACGCTGAAATCGGAAAAGAACACTTCGGACTAGATGTACACCATAGCACAATTGGTATTATCGGTATGGGCCGAATTGGAGAAGCCGTTGCAAAACGAGCAAAATTCGGATTTGATATGAATGTTCTTTACTATAACCGCCGTCGTAAAGAAGAAGCTGAACAAAAATTCGATGCTACATATTGTGATTTACAGACGCTACTGAAGCAGTCTGACTTTATTGTTCTTCTTACTCCATTAACAGATGAAACATATCACCTTATCGGAGAAAAGGAATTTTCATTAATGAAAGAAACAGCAATCTTCATTAATGCTTCTCGGGGGAAAACAGTAGATGAAGAAGCGTTAATCCATGCTTTAACAGAAAAGAAAATCTTTGCAGCAGGCATCGATACTTTTACACAAGAGCCAATCCAAAAAGATAATCCACTCTTATCATTACAAAATGTTGTGACTTTACCGCACATCGGATCTGCAACATTAAAAACTCGTCAGCAAATGGCCATGACCGCCGCTGAAAATTTAGTTGCAGGATTACAAGGAAAAACACCGCCTAATATTGTGCGCGGGTAATACTGAATAAACGAAAGGCAAGATGACATCGTCATCTTGCCTTTTTTTGTTAACATATTTTCTTCTTCCTTGGAGATGATATGAACAAAAATCAATGGAGTGACAAAAAATGAATCATAAATATACTTGTCCTTATTTCACTTTTTCCACTCGCGGCACTACTGTTCATTACGAATTGTATGAACATGATAATAAAACAGAACGCCCTACTTTCGTACTCGTTCACGGCTTTTTATCTTCCTCATTCAGTTACCGCCGTCTCATTCCTTTACTAGCGAAGGAAGGAACAGTCATTGCTCTTGATTTACCACCGTTCGGAAAAAGTGATAAGTCTCATCTGTTTAAGTATTCTTATCACAATTTAGCAACGATTATTATTGATTTAATTGAACATTTATCTCTCTCAAACATTGTATTAGTTGGGCATTCTATGGGTGGGCAAATTTCTCTCTATGTAAACCGTATACGTCCTGAACTCATTTCAAAGACGATTTTACTATGTAGCTCGAGCTATTTAGCGCGCGCAACCTTACCTTTACTATACTCTTCTTATTTACCGTTCTTTCATTTATACGTAAAGAACTGGATTATACGGCGCGGCATTGTTCATAACTTAATGAATGTCGTTCATGATCACTCATTAATTGACGATGAAATGAAAAAAGGTTACTCCGCTCCTTTTTATGACAACCGTATATTTCCCGCTTTAACTCGCATGATACGAGACCGTGAAGGTGACTTATCTTCAACTGAATTACAAAAAATCGAAACACCTATCCTACTCATTTGGGGTGAAAAAGACCGCGTCGTCCCTGTACATGTAGGTCATCGTCTACACAAAGATTTACCGAATTCAAAATTTATTTCTTATGAAAATACAGGACATTTACTACCTGAAGAAAAGCCTGAACATGTTTATGAAGAAATTATCGCTTTTTCCGCGCAATAAAATGAAACTTTAATCAGTCCCTACCTAACTTCTTTGCTTCCGCTGAATTTTGAGGTGAGGGTCTTACTGCCCGGAAAATAGCGGGATAATATAAAAAAGGCTGTCGGAAATTCCGACAGCCTATAATGAACAGCTTCCACCTTCTTTTATTACAAGTAATTCCATAGCTAATTTCTCACATTTTTCAAGCGCAGGTACTTCCTCAAAAGACATAAAGTATATATGTTGAATCTTCTTTGCGATGTATTTTGGATCGTCAAACACACTTATGACGTTCACAACATCGCTCGCTTCTGTTTCATAAAACTCCGGTCCCATTTGAAACGGATCCCAATTCTTCACAACCTCTATCATCTTTTCATATGTACCCATTCGCTTCCCGCCTTTTCACTTTTTAATACTTTTCTTTATCCTATCACATCAGCTATTCTATAAGAAGAGAGAGAACTTTCATAACTTATTGGTTTTACAGAAGAAGGGAGCAAACTTATGCAACTATTTCATAAAGCAATCAATCGACGTGGAACGCATAGTATAAAATGGGATACATATAAAAACGAAGAACTTATCCATGCTTGGATTGCTGATATGGATTTTGAAGTACCAAAACCAATTCAAACTGCCTTAAAACAACGAATCGAACATCCGATTTTTGGCTATACACTTCCTCCCGAAAATATTGGGAATATTATTTGTAACTGGACAAAACAACAATACGACTGGGATATTCAAAAAGAATGGATTGTCTTTAGCGCCGGAATCGTTCCAGCTCTTAGTACGAGCATACAGGCTTTCACAAAAGAAAACGAATCCGTTCTCGTACAACCACCTATTTATCCTCCATTTTTCGAAATGGTCACAACAAACAACAGACAGTTATACGTGAGTCCATTACAGAAACAAAATGATACATATGCGATAGACTTCCAGAATTTAGAAAAGCAGTTTCAGCAAGGCATCAAACTCATGCTTCTTTGTAGCCCTCATAACCCAATCGGGCGCGTTTGGACGAAAGAGGAACTTGTGCAGCTCGGATCGTTATGTACTAAATATAACGTAATCGTTGTGGCGGATGAAATTCATTCCGATATTATTTATGCAGATCATACACATACACCGTTCGCTTCCTTATCTGAAGAATTAGCAGAGCGCACTATCACTTGTATGGCTCCAAGTAAAACATTTAATATCGCTGGATTACAAGCATCGATTATTATCATTCCAAATGAAAAACTCCGTCAAGCCTTTACATCTATCCAATATAGACAAGGCTTCCACGGATTAAATATCTTCGCTTATACAGCGATGCAAAGTGCCTATACAGAATGTAATGATTGGCTAAACGAAATTCGATTATATATAGAAGATAATGCTCAATTTGCTTGTGAATATATTAAAACTCACATACCTGCTCTTTCCGTAACGAAGCCAGAAGGTAGCTTTTTATTATGGATTGACTGTTCTCGTCTAAAGCTTTCTCAAAACGAGCGTACTGCATTACTTGAGGAAAAAGGAAAAATCATTGTTGAACCTGGTGAGAAATACGGGTTAGGTGGCGAAGAACATATTCGAATTAATATCGGCTGTCCACGATCTGTTTTAGAAGAAATTTTAAACAGACTGCGTCATACGTTTTCATAATAAGAAAGGAGTCTGTCCCCCTAATCATTCTTGGACAGACTCCTTTGTCATATTTTGTCGGTAAGTCGCTATATTTCAAGTTACGGTCGATATATTCCAATAATCGCTGATATATTTTTAATTACATTTCACAAAGAAAGCTACCATTCACGGTAGCTTTTACTTTTTCTTCATATCCGATGCTTTTTTTACAATTACGCCACAAGCAATTCGATCCCCTGATTTACCTGTCGGTTGAGTCATACCATCATCAGGGTTTTCTGTAATAATAATAGACGCTCCATCTTTTCTATGAATCGTCGTTTTTCCTTCTTCAAGTGTGATGTGAGGTGCATCGATTTCCGCTTTAATCTTTCCAGAACCATCTGCAACTACGTTCGGTAAATCACCGTTTTCTGCACCCTTCGGATTAAGAAGACCATGTTTTTTATCATCAGGATTAAAATGATTCCCGGATGATTCAAAACGAGGTGCCTTACACTCTCCGATTTCATGTACATGTAGTCCGTGTGGTCCTGGCGTGAAACCTTCTCCTTTAATCGTAATTTTCACGCCACTTGTTTGCTGCACTACTTTCGCAGTCCCTACTTCATCTCCTGAAGCATTATGTAATTTCACTTCAATTTCTTTCGGCTTTCCTTGGTCACAACCTGCCATCAGAAATAATAAACAACAACTGAAAAAAAGCCGTTTCTTCATTTTATTCCCTCCAAAATATATTCTGCCCTTAGATTGTCCGAGCATAGAGGGAAACATACAAAAATGCATTACTGTTTCTTTTCAGCTAATAGTTTTTCTTCAACTTTCTGCAATCGCTCTGCTTCTCTTTTTGATACACGAATAAACATGCGCCACGTGGCAATAGCACCGATAATAAATAGAACGCAAACAATCCCTGGAATAATATATTCTGTTTTATCTTCCGGAAAATATAAAGGCATCATATAGAACACTCCTTATTATAGGATTTATAAAACATCAGAATTTTCTGTTATATCATTTTAAATTATAGTGGAACCTATCCATATTCTCAAGGGGCGTTCTGAAAGCAAATGATTTCTTTGACTCCTTCTCCTACTTTCCTTACTATAAACTTGAGGTGAAAAATATGAGAGAAACATTTGAAATTGGCGAAATCGTTACTGGTATTTATAAAACAGGAAAATACATCGGCGAAGTTACAAATAGCCGCCCTGGCAGTTACGTCGTAAAAGTATTAGCTGTTTTAAAACATCCGGTGCAAGGTGACTTACATAACGTAAAACAAGCTGACGTACCATTTTTCCATGAAAGACGCGCTTTAGCTTTCCGTGAACAGACGAACATTCCAGAGCAAATGGTGAAAAAATATGAAGGAGAAATTCCGGATTATACCGAGTCACTAAAATTAGCATTAGAAACTCAAATGAATTCATTTTCTGAAGATGATTCACCTTTTGCAGAGCGTAGTCTAGAAACATTACAACAGTTAAAGAAAGACTACAAACTCTAAAAAACAAAACGACCAAATTACATAATGTGCAATTTGGTCGTTACTGTGTGCTCACTTTCTTTAACACTTTTGAAAAATCAACAAGTTCTCCTAATGTTGGAGGTGCTGGCTTTACTAAATACTCTTTATCTTTTTCTACTAGTTTAAAAATATTGTACGTCGTCATCGCATCATCAAGCGCACAATGATGCTTCCCTGTCCCTACTTTTCCATACGCCTCAATTGCTTTCCATAATCCTGTTTGATTTCTTTCTCCAAAAAACTTCTTATACTCAAGCGATAAATCACGACACTGTCCGAAGAATGGAAAAGCTATCCCTGCCATTTCACAATTATGTTTCAGCACTTTCATATCCATATTTCCCCACGTTACAATTGTCGGTTTACATTTCGTTTCGTATTCTGCAAGCTTCTTAACGAGTTCAGGAAATGAAATCCCTTTATCCACGACTTCTTGTTTTATTCCCAAAAACTTCTTACATCGATCCGTTAAAGAAGGAAATGTTTTCGGCCTGACATGTGATGAATACGTATCTTCTACCTTACAGCCAGCAACTGAAACGAGTCCTACCTCAATAATCTCTGGAAAAAATCCTTTCGGTTTCTTTCTATGCTGAGGCATCGTAAACTCAAAGTCTAAAAATAAAAATCGTTGTTCATCCATACGATCCCTTCCTTATCATTTTTGTCATTCCTTTCTATTTGACACTCCTACACGAACAAGCTCGAATGCTAATTCCATTTTAAATATTCAGATTGGATGTATCTTATATATATGTCAAATGCCCACAAATATTTTAAAAAATAAGAAAAAATGACCTATGCAGAAAATATGACAAAATCTCTCCTTTCATTTACATCCGCAGTTTTTCTACTTTATAATGACGTTATGTGTGTTTCATCTAGTTAATATTTGACACACTAAGAAAAATGAATGAAAGGAGATGAGATTTTTGCACGAAACAACGCAAGAACTCGCTAACTGGCAGTATTATTTTGCTATCGCAGTCTTTTTAATTACATATGCCATTATTATTTCTGAAAAAATTAATCGCGCTGTCATCGCACTTCTCGGTGCAGCATTCATGGTAATTGTGGGGGTCGTCGATCTACATAACGCCTTTACGAAACATATTGAATGGGGAACGATTACGCTACTCATCGGTATGATGATTTTGGTGAACATTACGAGTAAATCAGGTGTTTTCCAATACGTTGCCATTAAAGCAGCAAAAGGGGCACAAGGAAATCCAATTAAAATTTTAATTTCCCTTTCCCTACTTACCGCGCTTGGCTCCGCATTTTTAGATAACGTTACAACTGTACTTCTTGTTGTTCCAGTTACTTTATCTATTACGCGCATACTGCAAGTAAATCCTGTTCCTTATTTACTTTCTGAAATTATTTTTTCAAATATTGGAGGAACAGCAACATTAATTGGTGATCCACCTAACATTATGATTGGTTCTGCAAATAAGCATTTAGACTTCAATGCTTTCCTATTAAATCTAGCACCAATCGTAATTATTATTATTGCAGTTACAGCAACAATACTTTACTTCATGTACCGTAAACAATTAATTGCCGATCCTGTACAAGTTAAAAAATTAATGAGCTTAGATGAAAAACAATACATTAAAGATCCAGTATTAATGAAAAAATCTTTAACGGTACTTGGACTTACAATTGTAGGTTTCATGACTCATTCTATTTTCCATATTGATGCCGCTATTATCGCCTTAACTGGTGCTACTGTACTTATGTTAATTGGTGTGAAAGAACATGAAATTGAAGAGGTATTCGCAAGTGTAGAATGGGTAACAATCTTCTTCTTCGCAGGGCTATTCGTACTTGTTGGAGGACTTATCGATATCGGTCTTATCAAAATGTTAGCTCAAAAAGTAATTGGTATAACAGGCGGAGATATTTCTTACGCATCCATCCTTATTTTATGGGTATCTGGTATCGCCTCTGCAACAATTGATAACATCCCATTCGTTGCAACAATGATTCCACTTATTAACGATATGGCAGTTGGGCTAGGCTTATCACCATCTGACGCACAAATCGATGTATTATGGTGGGCATTAGCACTAGGTGCTTGTCTGGGCGGAAACGGAACATTAATCGGAGCTTCTGCTAACGTAATCGTTGCAGGTATCGCGAGCCGCGAAGGACATAAATTTAGTTACATGGACTTCCTAAAAGTCGGTTTCCCAATTATGATCGTTTCATTAATCATTTCTCACATTTATATTTATTTACGCTACCTTATGTAGTAAAAAAAGCGCTCTGATAATCAGGGCGCTTTTTTACTTATATCTAAAATATATCGACTTATCAACAAAAAAGAAAAATCTACTCTTTATATCTCACCGGTTCATTTCGAATGATAAATAAATGAATCGGTAAGAACACTGAAAATGTGATTACATGAATAATCGTAAATAATATAGAGTTCGTTCCGTATCTGTCTAAAATAGCGTAGATAAGATAAATGGACAATACAATCGATACAGCTGTTGCTAGTAAACTTATAATTGGTACGAAATTAAAAATAAAACATGCAACGTATATACCGAATACTTTCCACCCTGCTTCTTCTTTCAAAAAATCTGGTAATTTATCTTTCGCTAAGTCACCCCATGTCTTACTATTCAAAAACGGAATAAACGCAAGCACCCCGTCCGTTGCACCATCATTTTTCGCCATCGAATAAAGTGCAAAAGCCGTTAACAAATATGAAATAATTGCCCAAATCAATATAACAAGAATAAACGCAAAACTAAGAGCAAAGAAACCTGCTAATACGCCTTGATCCTCCATCTTATCCTCTCCTCTCTACTTTCAACATATTTCATTACATTGCAAGTTATGTTTTAAAATTTATCCAAACTATTTGTATAATAAGAGAAGAAAGAGAATAAGAGAGGAGCAACACTTATGCATCCATTTGTAAAAGCATTACAAGAGCATTTCACAGCTCATCAAAATCCTGAAAAAGCAGAACCTATGGCTCGTTATATGAAAAATCACTTCCCATTTCTAGGTATTCAAACACCGGAAAGACGCCAATTATTAAAAGACATCATTCAAATACATACTCTCCCAGATCAAAAAGACTTCCAAATTATCATACGTGAGCTTTGGGACTTACCAGAACGTGAATTCCAAGCGGCCGCACTTGATATTATGCAAAAATATAAAAAGCATATAAACGAAACTCATATCCCCTTCTTAGAAGAACTGATTGTCACAAAATCTTGGTGGGACTCTGTCGATAGCATCGTCCCTACATTTTTAGGCGATATCTTTTTAAAACATCCAGAATTAATTTCTGCCTATATTCCAAAATGGATTGCATCAGATAACATATGGTTACAACGTGCCGCTATTTTATTCCAACTAAAATATAAACAAAAGATGGATGAAGAACTTCTTTTCTGGATTATTGGACAACTACATTCTTCAAAAGAATTTTTCATTCAAAAAGCGATTGGCTGGGTCCTTCGTGAATATGCAAAAACAAATCCGGATGTAGTTTGGGAATACGTTCAAAACAATGAGCTCGCTCCATTAAGTAAGCGTGAAGCAATTAAGCATATTAAGCAAAATTACGGAATAAATAATGAAAAAATAGGCGAGACTCTATCATAGATAGACGCGTTCCTCTATTGAGATTTAAAAAAGAACGTGTTAGAATATGTTCATTATTATTAATATAAGTAGCGATGACGGACTTATAAGTACTTGCATAAAAAGCGATTCAGGGATAGTGAAAGCCTGAAGCCGCAAGGAAACGGCAGTCCCGAGCAATACATGATAAAGTGGATGCACCTTTTGTGTATCAACTAGGGTGGAACCGCGGGCAAACGCTCGTCCCTAGGCAAATAAGCCTTGGGATGAGCGTTTTTTTATGTTCTTTTTAGCATATACTGCTCGTTTCCAAAGTATCAGAGTATGTCATCGCCAATACGTTAACTTTCAAAAGGAGGATTTTCTTATGTATTCAATGGAACAAGTTGTAAACTTAGCGAAACATCGCGGTTTTGTTTTCCCTGGTTCTGAAATTTACGGTGGTCTTGCAAACACTTGGGATTACGGTCCACTTGGAATCGAATTAAAAAATAATGTTAAAAAAGCTTGGTGGAAAAAATTCATTCAAGAATCTCCATACAACGTTGGTTTAGACGCAGCTATTTTAATGAACCCTAAAACTTGGATAGCTTCTGGTCACGTTGGTAACTTCAACGATCCAATGATCGACTGTAAAAAATGTAAAGCTCGTCACCGTGCTGACAAATTAATTGAGGATGCTTTAGATGCAAAAGGCATCGAAATGGTTGTTGATGGTCTTACTTTCGACCAAATGGCTGACTTAATGAAAGAACATGAAGTAAAATGTCCTGATTGCGGTAGTGAAGAATTCACTGAAATCCGTCAGTTCAACTTAATGTTCAAAACATTCCAAGGTGTTACAGAGTCTAGCACAAACGAAATCTTCCTTCGTCCTGAAACAGCACAAGGTATTTTCGTAAACTTCAAAAACGTTCAACGCTCTATGCGTAAAAAGCTTCCATTTGGTATCGGCCAAATCGGTAAGAGTTTCCGTAACGAAATCACGCCTGGTAACTTCACATTCCGTACACGTGAATTCGAACAAATGGAACTTGAATTCTTCTGTAAGCCTGGTGAAGATTTAGAGTGGTTTGCATTCTGGCGTGAAACTTGTAAAAACTGGTTACTTTCACTTGGTATGTCTGAAGAGAGCATGCGTCTTCGTGACCACGGTGAAGAAGAGTTATCTCACTACAGTAATGCAACAACTGACATTGAATTCAAATTCCCATTCGGTTGGGGCGAACTTTGGGGCGTTGCATCTCGTACAGACTTCGACTTAAAACGTCACATGGAACATTCAAACGAAGACTTTAACTATATTGATCCACAAACGAATGAGCGTTACGTGCCATACTGCATCGAGCCATCTTTAGGCGCAGACCGCGTAACATTAGCATTCTTATGTGATGCATATGAAGAAGAGCAATTAGAAAACGATTCTCGTACAGTTCTTCGTTTCCACCCTGCTTTAGCACCATACAAAGCAGCTATCTTACCATTATCTAAGAAGCTATCTGAAGGTGCTACTGAAGTATTCGCAGAATTAGCTAAAGACTTCATGGTAGACTTTGATGAAACTGGTTCTATCGGTAAACGTTACCGTCGTCAAGACGAAATCGGTACACCATTCTGTATCACATATGACTTCGACTCAGTTGAAGACAAAGCTGTTACAGTACGTGACCGTGACACAATGGAACAAGTTCGTATGCCAATTAGCGAACTAAAAGGTTTCTTAGAGAAGAAAATCCAGTTCTAATTATAAGAAAAAGAGGCTGCTCATAAGAGCGCCTCTTTTTTACTTTTCACGTTTTTCTTTAATTGCTACTGTACATCTTGATATACATAGTAAATCATCATTTTCATCAATAATACGAACATCCCAAACCATTGTCGATTGTCCTCTATGTATCGGTGTTCCGATCGCTGTTACAATTCCATCTTTCTTTGAGCGAATGTGGTTTGCATTAATTTCTAATCCGAAACAAATACATTTTTCTTGATCAATTAAATTATATGAACCAACACTTGCCACTGTTTCCGCTAATGCAACCGATGCACCTCCATGTAAAAATCCAAACGGTTGATGCGTACGCTCATCAACAGGCATCGTAGCAACTACCTTATCTTCTGTCATCTCTAACAACTCAATTCCAAGTGAATCCATTAAAGTTTTTGCCATATCGCTTCCCCCTTCTCTTACTTTAATTAAATGTATAATTTTACCTATTTATTTTCAAACTACTTATAACACTTATATAAGGAGGCTTCACCTAAATGAAACAGAAATTTTGTATATTACTGCTTATGTTCTCCTTGCTGACTATTGTACCAAATTGTGCAATAACAGCCAAAGCATCTAACCTGACAATCGATGTTAAGACTGTAACGCAAAAAGGTAAGAAACCTTATATAGAATATCAAATAAATAGGCCTTCTTTTCACAACTTTTCTGATTCTAAATTTCAAAATAAACTCAATTTATACTACAAAAAATCCACTGACAAATTTAAAAACAAATTAGAAAAAGAAGCAAAAAAATATTATAAAGAGACAGAAGGATCTAGTACACCCTTTCATCCGTACGTAGCAAATGTTGATTATAAAGTCTCTTTAAACAAACCACCTTTTCTTAGCCTATATGTGAATTACTATCAATATACTGGCGGAGCACACGGTCTTTATACGTGGAAGGCAAATACATTTGATTTAAACGAAAAAAAGGTGCTGCACTTAGACGATTTATTTCAACAAAAGGATAAATATAAAGATGTAATCCGTGCAGAGATTGTACGACAAATTAAACAAAATGAAAGCATTTATTTTCCTGATGCAACTGAAAAAGTAATGAGTATGAAAAAATTTCACTTCTTTTTAGAGCCAGACAATCTCGTCATTTATTTCCCTTTATATGAGATTGCTCCCTATTCAAGTGGAATTCCGCAATTTCGTATTCCATATACGTTGCTAAGAGACTATTTAAAGCCTTCTTATCAAAATATTTTGATTGACAACAAGTAAATATTTTCGCTACGATAATGTTAACCTAAAAACAACAGGAGGTTAACATTATGAGGAGATTTCATGTTTTAGATTTAGCATTAGCTGCCATGTTCGTTGCTCTTATGGCCATCGGTGCAAATATTGTATCTTGGGCACCTTTCTTACAAGTAGCAGGCATCCCATTATCTATGCAACCATTTTTCGCAATTTTAGCAGGTCTTCTTCTTGGAAGTAGACTTGGTGCCTTATCCATGACTGTATATATGCTCGTTGGCTTAGCCGGCGCACCAATCTTCGCTAACTTCAAAGCTGGATTTGGAGCACTTTTAGATCCTACTGGTGGTTTTATTATCGCATTTATTATCGTTGCTTACGTATCAGGAAAACTAGTAGAACAAAAAGAAAGACCCACTTTCATTACATTTACAATTGCCTCTTTCACTGGAATTATTTTAACTTATATAATCGGTACTACTTACATGTACGGAGCAGTCAATCTCTTTATGGGCGGTAATATGAGCTATAAAGCTGCTTGGATGATTATGATGTGGTTTGCAGTAAAAGATATTGCATTTACAATTATCGGTGCTATTATCGCACCTCGCATATACTATGCTGTGCGTCGCTCTGCTTATCAGCATTCTCATTCGACGATTTCATAATAAAAAAAATGAGTTATTTCAGTATACTGAAATAACTCATTTTTTATTTTCGACAATATACGACACATATTAAAAATAAATTTTGTTATGATAGTCCAGAAAATCTTATATTTTGTACATTTAATTAAAACAATGTTCTGGAGGAAAGTCAGTGAAACTATCAAAAAACACACTTATTAAAATAGGTGTAGGCGTACTATCTTTACTTTTCATGCTATGTATATACAGAAGTTATACATTATATGGAAACGGCGAGTTAGGAATGAACTATATGCTTGGAAACGGTATAGCATTCTTCTTGCTATTTCTTACTATAATTAGTTTATGCGCGGCTGTAATCTTTATTATCATCGGATTAATTAAGAAAATACGAAAAGTAGCAGCAAAAAAAGTTTTTATAACATCTATAATACTATTTCTTACATCAGTTATATCAATCCTTATTTTCCTTTTCACCATATCAAAAGTAACGAATATAGAGGAAGAATATCAGGCTATTCAAGTTCAAAAGAAAAAAGAAGCTGATTACTTAAAGGCTGCAGCATCTTTTTATAACACCATAGAAACTTTCGAATACTCTGCATCATATGTATTGTCCGAGTATTCAACTACATGGTCAAACGCAATAAATAACCGAAGTGATTTCAATACTGCTCTTAGATCTAAGAAAAAAGAAATTGATCATATGGTTGTAGCTGTAGATGTATTTTATAACGGCATGGGAAGAGATTTAAGGTTGGTCTCTGAGGCTGCAAAAGAACAGCCAAGTAAGTACAAAGAAACCTATGAAGAATATAAAAAAATGTATGGTATTGTGACTGCACTTAATGAACAATCTCAATCTCCAAGCGGTAGTTTAATTACATTTAATCAAAATGTTAATACATTAATTCAAGAATACAAAAAATCTGCCGGAAATATTAATATCGCTATTTCTAATGAAATTAAATCAAAAGCTAATGAATTGAAGCCGACCGATAAAAACTTAAGTTCTAATTAAAGACACACTCTCTAGAGTGTCTTTTTTTCATAAAAAGTCCCCTTTAGATTGCACAGTAAATTACATATCTCTACTGTACATCCAAAAGGGACTTTACCTATAAATTAAGACTCTTGATTCGCTTGTTCTTCTAAAATTTTCTTCATCATTGCAACCATGTCATCACGTAATTCTGGGTGTTGCAGGGCCATTTCAATTGTCGTTTGAACGAATCCTAGCTTTTCACCTACGTCGTAGCGCTTTCCTTCGAAATCATAAGCAAATACACGTTGGATTTCATTTAAGCTTTGGATTGCATCTGTTAATTGAATTTCACCACCAGCACCGACATGTTGCTGTTCTAAGAACATAAAGATTTCAGGCGTTAAAATGTAACGGCCCATAATTGCTAAGTTTGAAGGAGCTGTACCTTGTGCTGGTTTCTCAACGAAATTGCGAACTTGGTAACGACGACCTTCTTGTTCTAATGGATCGATAATTCCATAGCGATGTGTTTCCGACTCTGGAACAGTTTGTACACCAATAACAGAAGAAAGTGTTTTTTCATACTCATCCATTAATTGACGTAAACACGGTTTCTCAGCTTGGACAATATCATCACCTAGTAACACTGCAAACGGCTCATCACCAATGAATTTACGCGCACACCAAACAGCATGTCCTAGTCCCTTCGGCTCTTTTTGACGGATATAATGAATATCTACCATTTTTGAAGAAGCTTGTACTTTTTCAAGCAACTCATATTTTTTCTTCTCTAATAAGTTTTGTTCTAGTTCAAATGCATTATCAAAATGATCTTCAATAGAACGCTTTGTTTTACCAGTAACGATAATAATATCTTCGATACCCGATTTCACTGCTTCTTCTACAATGTATTGGATCGTTGGTTTATCTACTATCGGTAACATTTCTTTCGGCATTGCTTTCGTTGCTGGTAAAAAACGTGTTCCTAATCCAGCTGCTGGGATTATCGCTTTTCTTACTTTTTTCATCACAAAATACCCTCTCTCCTGTCGGAATCAATAGCAATCATTTCCTACATAAAACAAAAGGGAGATTTCGCTCCCTTTTGTTCCTTACTACTTAAAATTACTTTGTATTATAAACGATTCATAATGTCTTCTTTAATAGTAAGTAACTTTTGTTCACTATTTTGTAAAGAACTATCTTTTACACCAAAGTAAAACTTAATCTTCGGCTCAGTTCCAGATGGACGTAGGCAGAACCATGAACCATCCTCTAATTGATATTTTAACACATTTGATTTCGGTAAGTGAATCTCTTCTTTATGTCCATCTTGTAAAGATGTAACGATGCTTGCTTTATAGTCTTCCACTGCTACGACTGTTAAGCCTGCTACTTCTTTCGGCGGATTCTCACGGAACGTTGCCATCATCTCTTGGATTTTTTCAGCTCCATCTTTTCCTTTTAACGTTAACGATACAAGGTCTTCACGGAAGAAACCGTACTTCTCAAATACTTCTAATAGACCGTCATATAACGTTTTCCCTTGTGATTTGTAGTATGCAGCTACTTCACATGCAAATAGGACAGATTGTACTGCATCTTTATCACGGCAGAATGGGCGGATTAAATAACCATAGCTTTCCTCATAACCGAATTGGAATTCATATTGTCCGCTTTCTTCATACTGCCTAATTTTCTCACCGATAAATTTAAATCCAGTTAACGTATCAACTGTATCTAAACCGTATGCTTTCGCAATTGTACGGCCAATCTCAGACGTTACGATTGTTTTTAATACGACACCGTTCTCCGGAAGCGTTCCGTTTTCTTTCTTTTGAGATAGTAAGTAATCAAGCATTAATGCACCTGTTTGGTTTCCTGTTAATACTTGGAACTCACCATTATGATTACGCACTGCTACACCAAGGCGGTCTGCGTCAGGATCAGTTGCGATTAATACATCTGCGCCTACCTTTTCACCGTCACGAATTGCATACTCAAACGCTGCGTGCTCTTCTGGGTTCGGTGATTTTACTGTAGAGAAGTTTGGATCTGGTAACTCTTGCTCTTTTACAACTGTCACATCTGTAAATCCAACTTCTTTTAAACCACGGCGTACAGAAATATTTGATGTTCCGTGTAATGGTGTAAAGACGATTTTTAAGTCTTTGCCGACCTTTTGCACCATTTCTTTATTAATGATGACATTGTTCAATTCTGCAGCATATGCATCATCTACTTCTTGTCCAATAATATGTAATAAACCGTCAGCTTTTAATTGCTCTACATCAGCGACTTCAACTGTTAATTCATCTTCTACTGCATTTACGTAGCTAATTAACTCATCTGCTTCTTTTGGAGGTAACTGTCCACCATCTTCACCGTATACTTTGTATCCGTTATATTCAGGTGGATTATGGCTTGCCGTAAGAACGATTCCACTTACTGTATGTAAATGACGAACTGCGAAAGAAAGTACTGGCGTTGGACGTAAGCTTTCAAACACATATGTTGTGATACCGCGTGCCCCAAGTGTAGCAGCAACTTCCATTGCGAACTCAGGTGATTTATGACGAGAATCATAGGCTACAACAACACCGCGTTTTTTCGCTTCCTCACCTAATTTTTCAATAAAGCTTGCTAATCCTTTTGTTGCTTTACGAACTGTATATACGTTTAAACGGTTCGTACCAGCACCAAGTTCACCACGCATACCACCTGTGCCAAACTCTAGGTTTTTATAAAAGCTATCCTCGATTTTCTTCTCATCTTGCTTCATATTTTCTAGCTGTTCTTTTAATTCTGCATCTAATTGTGCGTAAGAAAGCCAGCGACTAAATTCTTGTTTCCAATTCATTCTTCTCTCTCCTCTCGCTCGTCATACCTTTATTATATGAAAAAAACATGCTGTATCTCAATATTTTATAAAATCTAACAGGATTTTACTAGGAATATTTGTATACACTATTGTTAAATACTCCACTAAAGGGAATGAGGATTATGCACGAATGGGGCTTGTCAGAAGAGCTCAAAATACAAACAAAGCAAATGATTGAAATTGCTGAAAAAGAACTATCGATTATGAGGAACGCAATCGATAAAGAAGACGAATGTATTTTATGCAAAATGGAAGATATTCATCATATGTTAGCAAATGTACAAACATTGGCAGCTACATACTATATTCAGGCATATTTATCACCTTATACGGAAAGTTCATCTTTTATTACAACAGCTATCCAACATTTAAGCGCCAGAAAACATGGTGCTCTTATCGTTGTGGAAAGAAACGAGACGCTTGAAGCTCTCATTCAAACTGGAACGACATTAAACGCTCATTTAACTGCGCCATTACTCGAATCAATATTTTATCCAGGTAACCCTCTTCATGACGGTGCCGTTCTCGTAAAAAATAATCATATTGTCTCAGCTGCTAATATTCTTCCTTTAACGAAAAGTACAGAAGTTGATCCTGAGCTAGGAACACGTCACAGAGCTGCAATTGGCTTATCAGAAAAGAGTGATGCACTTATATTAGTTGTCTCTGAAGAAACGGGCCGTACTTCTTTTGCTTTAAACGGGATTTTGTATACGATTTCTTTATAAACACTTTTTTGAACAGCGCGGTAGTAAATGAAATTATATCGAATTACCAACAAATATACCTACTATATCAATAGAAAAGGCTGTCTCCAAAATTTGAGACAGCTTTTTCTTCAAAAAAATTATTCTTCTACAAAATGCTCGAAAAGTATACGAATTACCTATACCATTGCTCGAGCTGACCATAAATTATTTGCTCACAGGGATGTCTAAGTACACTTACTACTCTTTTTGTACTCAAAACATGTTTAGACCTCTTTCATAACAACTATATGTTTTCTAAAACGCTTCACTTCTAGCTATTATTTTTTATCTATTTTTAAGAAATAGTAAAAAAGGGTACTTTAGAAATCCTATCTAAAGTACCCTTTTATTAAAAATCTATTTTATTATAAAGAATAATTGGAGACTGCAAAATGATAAAAATATAGCATACTTTCAAAATTATTTATAATTATTAATATTAATATTAAACATAAAGCAACTACTTTTACACGTCTCATCACTTTAAAACCATATGCTAATAATAACGGTATTGTAAACAGCATATGTGCGCCATAAATAAATGCTTCAGATGCCCCAAAACCAATAATTCCATGTAAAACAATATTAAATAGTAAACAGAAACTTAAAAACCTTACGAAAGGCTCTTTTCTAAAGTTTTTCCATACAGCTACTATTATAAAAGCATACACAGATACAATCACAATCCACCCGATCATAGTATGCGATGGAAGTATATTTAATTGTGCGAATTGCTCACCTTGTCTTAAAGTAACTTCCGAGAATGGTCCAAAGATGAATGAAGATCCTAATAATAGATGAAATACTAATATACCTGATGGCTTAACGTATTCTGGTGAAAAACTCTGTCCTTGCGCAGCAAAGTCCATACTACCCTTTAATCCTTCGATAAGAACGACATTATTTGCGTTCATTGCTAATACAAACAGGACCACGACAATAACAATCGAAATACCAGTCCAAATAATTTTTTTCCGTAGTTTCTTATAACTCATCAGACTACCTAAAAACCACATAAACGAATTGGTTAATGTAACCCCTGTTATTACTATTGCCAACAATACATTCGCAATACTAAATCCTATTTTCGCTTCTTTTTCCCCTGTAATAAATGGATAGCATACAAAGCACATAAGTACCAATGTGAAATTTGCATAGCTAAAAGATTCTGGTGTCCACGTAATAACTAACATTGTAGCTGAAAATCCATACATGACCGCTAGTAAAAAAGAAACAATCGTATTCTTACAAATTTTACAGCATAATGTATAAATCATCACTACACTGAACGCGCTTAAAAACGTTTGAATGAATATAATACCATGTACAATATTCCCTACTTTTACTGTCTCCAGCATCCACATGAATTGTTGAATAAAATAATAAAGGAATGGATGTCGGAACCAGGTCGCCGCTGCTACATCTACTTTTTCAAGGAAAAAGGAGATGATATAATATCCTTGATCAAAAGAAAAATAGGTATCAACCACCCACGCTTCAATAAAAAGCTTAGAGTGAGTATCCATTTTCCAACCGATAAAAAAATAAAATGACCAATAAAAAATGAAAAGGACAAGGGCTAATATCCCCTTTCCTTTATAATCATTCCAAATATTCAATACTTCTTCTCCTCTCTACGGTAGAAATAACATAATTAGATGTGCCACGTATCCAATAACTGTTCCTAACACAAGCCCACCAAAAATCTCATGCCAATGATGTCCTTGACGCTCTCTTAATTTTTCTTCTTCCGAACTTATATGTTTATTCAACATTCTTGCATGTTTACCAACTGTACGGCGAAGTCCTGTGGCATCAATGATAACAATTGTTAAAATTGCCATCCCGATTCCAAACATCGGTGTATTAAACCCTTCATGAAACCCTATTGTCATGACCATACTTGATAAAATCGTTGTATGCGTGCTAGGAAATCCACCATTTCCAACTAAACGAAAAGCATCTTTTCCAGAACGAAGATAATTCACTAAAAATTTCAATACTCCCGAAGCTACCCAAGCTATAAATGGAAGTATACAATATAAATATGTTCCCATTGCTTTACCTCCTATGATTTTGCAATAAATAAAATGCCAGCTACTATACATACCATTCCAGCAATTTTCATGAAATTGATTGTTTCACCAAATAATAATGCTGACGCAATAATAACAAATACATATCCGAAACTCACCATTGGGTATGCATAACTTAAATCAACCTTTCTCAGCACAATCATCCATAATAATGCACTTAAACCGTAAAAAGCTAGTCCGAAAAAGTTCGGTACGTTAATGAAATTCATAATACCTACAGCCGCTGAACTTTGTGATTTCATTGCGCCAAACTTTAATAAAATTTGCCCTACAACTCCCATACCAACTGATAAAATAATCATTAAAAATTGTTGCATCTCTATACTCCTTAACCGTTTATATTCAAAAAATGTTTTATTCCAAATAAAAAACGTTTAAGACACTCCTCTTAAACGTTTTAACAAACCCGAATAGAGTAATTAAAAGTTCAATAGTATAATAATAACTGTTATCGCATATAACAACACTGTTATTAAAATATGCTGATCCTCTAATAAAACTTTATCTGGTTCTCCACCTTTATCTTCCATGTGAACTAAATATAAATAACGAAAAATCCCGTAAATTACAAATGGGATTGTCCACATTAAATAGATACTTTTCCCTGCATTAAAAGTAAAGATAGCATAAGTTACAATAGTTGCCGATGTAACAATTGTACTTAATTGGTCTAACAAAGCAGGAGAATAACTTTCTAATACTTTTCTATGAGAACCTTTATTATTCTGTAACAATACTAATTCATGTCTTCTTTTATTAATAGCCAAGAATAGTGACAGTAATAATGTACATAATAAAAACCACGGTGTAAATGGCACTTGAATAACTAATCCACCGGCCAATGCTCGTAAAACAAATCCAGCTGCAATAATTAAAATATCAATGATTACAACGTGCTTTAAACGAATTGAATACGCTACATTTAAAATAAAATAGGCTGCTAATACTAAGCACAATAACGGATTTAATATATATGAAACTACTAAAGACGCTACTAAAATAACACAACCTGCCGTAATAGCAAAGTACGGATTTAATGCCCCCGATGCCATCGGTCGATATCGCTTAACAGGGTGTTGTCGATCTGCCTCAATATCCATAAAATCATTTAAAATATAGACACAGCCAGATATTGCACAAAATAGCGCAAAACAAATTGCAGCTTGTGCCACCATAGTTAAAGATACTTGTTTTATTGAAAAGACTAACGCTGCAAATACAAGCAAGTTTTTAGTCCACTGTTTCGGGCGTAACTGTTTAAAAAACAATACAACTATATTTTGTTGAGATAAAGTCCCTTCCCTCATAATAATAAGAGTGCTTCTATTTTTGTCACTCTCTTCTTTCCCTCCCTATTCAATTGTTATTTACTTCTAATACAGGGAAAATTATATCACATAAGTATAACATTGAAAATCAACTATTAAATACCAATAAAAAAGGCTGTCTCAAAAATTTGAGACAGCCTTTTCTTCAAAAAATCATTCTTCTCCAAAACGCTCCACAAGTGTTGCAAGTGTACGTACCATTGCACCAGTTGCTCCAGCTGGACCTAAGTCGTGCGCGCCTTTTGTTTCTGATGTTCCAGCGATATCTAAGTGTACCCACGGTGTATCTTCAGCGAATTCGCCTAAGAATGTACCTGCCATAACCGCATGTCCTTCACGGCCTGGTGAGTTATTTAAATCAGCAAACTTACTGTTTCGAACGCGTTCTTTATCACGATCAAAAATCGGTAGTTGCCAAATTGGCTCATCTGTTTCCATAGAAGCCTCTAGCACTTGCTCAAATAACTCTTCATTATTTGTCATTGCGCCTGTCGTATAGTTTCCAAGTGCAACAATTACACCGCCTGTTAATGTTGCAACATCAACAAGGTAGTTTGCACCAAGTTTTTTCGCATACGTAATACCGTCAGCTAAAGCTAGACGACCTTCTGCATCCGTATTTAATACTTCAATTGTTTTTCCGCTCATAGATGTAATTACATCGTCTGGCTTAAATGCCGTACCACTTACAACGTTATCAGTTGAAGGAATAACAGCGATCACATTTTGTTCTGGGCGAAGTTCACCGATAATTTCCATCGCACCTAATACAGCAGCTGCACCGCCCATATCACCTTTCATACCGACCATGCCTTCACGTGGTTTTAAAGAATAACCACCTGTATCGTATGTAATACCTTTTCCAACGAATCCAATGACATCTGTCCACTCTTCTTTTCCTTTATAAATAAGAGCAATCATTTTCGGTGGCTCTACACTACCTTGGTTTACTGCAAGTAACGCACCCATACCAAGATCTTCCATCTCTTCTTTCTCAAGAACTTTATAGTCCATATCATACTTCTCCGCTAATTCAACAGCATACTCAGCAAGCTTTGTCGCTGTTAATACGTTTGGCGGCATATTTACAAGTGTACGAGCTGAATTTGTTGCACGTCCATGTACGTAGCCAACTGTTAATGCGGCTTCAATTTCTTGTGCATCTTCCGCTGTAATAGCCGTGAACTTCTCTAACTCTACACGATCCTTTTTATCTGATTTATACGTTTGTAATTCATATGTACCAAGGCCTTGTACCTCTGCTGCAATATGAGCGACATCAATCGCGTCTAATTTCTCTGTTACGAAAGAATCAAGTAAGATTGCTGCATCTTGTACTTTTGCTGATTGCAGTGTTTTAAATGCCTTACCAAGAGCCGCACGTAACGTTTCTGTCGTGTAAGACTCTTTCTTGCCTAAACCAACAAAGTAATAACGTTTCACATTTGTTTTTCCTAAGCTATGCACTTTCGAAATGGCCTTTTTCTTCGTAGATAATTCTTTCTCTTCTAGTAAAACTTGTAATTGTCCTTCAAACGCTTTGTCCAGTTCTTGTACAAAACTACTCATTTTCTCTTCTTCAAATAAAGCAACAATTACTGCTTCATGACCTGCTAATTCTTTTTGTACTTGAAACATGTTCAGACCCCCTAAATTTCTCTACCACCATTATAACTTTATTTTCGATAAAATGCGACAATTCTAACTACAGTTATATGACGTGTAAAATCCCCTCTATTATGAAATAAGCCAAGAAAAAAAGTCTAGCGTAATTACGACTAGACTATCTTTGTTTTAAATATTGACCACGAAACACTTGCATCGTTTCGTCTTGATTTAACATCGTTAACTCTTCTTCTGTAAACTTACCATTTCCTACTTTTACTACGTACACATTTACTTTTTTCTTACCCCATTGGCTATAAACATCTTTCACCGTATCATAATATAGATCAAGACGGTTTCCTTTTATTGCACCGCCCTTATCAGCTACTACACCATATCCATAACCTGGTACGAATAGAATCGTTCCAATCGGAAATACGCGTAAGTCCGCAGCGATTGTGGAATATAAATCCCTTTTCACTTTAACACCTGAATATGTAATACCATACTCTGGATGCCCTGGCCTCTTACCAGTTGACTCAATCCCCGATGTATAACCTGTTGCAGTCATTTCAATTGAACGATATTTAGACCAGTCGTTTGCCTGCTCTAAAGCATTTATCACTTCTTTACTCGGAGCAACATTTCTCTTAACTTCTGCTGCATGTACTTCTTTTGCACTCGTTCCCTCATACTTCTTTACAATCTCTAATAAAGAAACTCCTGTGAAAGCATTCCATGTTACGCATAATGCAATTGCAAGTAAACAAGTCATCATAATGCGAATACAATATCGTTTTAACATTTTTATATTCCACACTCCTTCATCGTTAATCATTCCCTATACCATGAAGGAATATGCAAAAAAATAATCTCCAACTTAATTGGAGATTAAAACATTTGATATCCGCTTTTCCGAAGTTTCTTGATTACGACTCCTGCTAAAGCAGCCCCTACTAATCCAGTAGATAGAATAAATACGTCTGCTTGTCCTAAGTGCGATACACTTGTCCCAAATGAAGAAAATGTTTCTTTCGGTTTTGAAAAATAATCCCACATACTCGCTTTATTAATAATAAGCATACAAACAATAGGATACACAATAACCATTACCCAAGTAGCTCGCAAAATCATGTTGAGTAAAAATCCAATTCCAAAGAACAAAATAAAGAATAACATCATTGAAATAAGTAGTACCGGTATACTCACTCTTTTCCCCTCTCCTTCGCACGTGCCGTAAATACGTGATAAGCTGTATAACCAAATGGTTCGCCTGGATTTAATGTTTTGTCCACTTCAAGATGTAGTTCTGATCTTCCTTCTAACAAATATTTAATAAGCACAGACGTATTCGGATCGTCCGCAATCTTATCCGGATGTAAGAACGCCACTTCAGACAATTCTTTCTCCTGTATAATAATATTTTCTCCTTCAGGCTCCAAAAGAAAAATAATCATATTATCACTAATCTCATTACGAATAACACCCGATCGAACACCAATGATCCCCTTCACATGAGCGACAATGCCTGTCTCTTCTAACACTTCGCGTTTCACAGCTTCATCAACCGTCTCACCTTCATTTACAAAACCAGCCGGTAAAGACCATTTCCCTTTTAATCCACTGTATTTCTTCTTAACAAATAGCCACCTACCATCTTTTGTAGCTACTAAACCACTAACAGCTAGCCATACCTTCCCTCGTTTCTCCATGATGTAATAACCTCCTCTTTCAGAACGGACAGAATATTCTTTCTTTTTATATTATACTATATTTTTAATATGAAAAAAGCAGAAACAGCTCTTAGCCGTTTCTGCTTTTTCTACTATATATTAAAAGAACTTTAATTTACCTTTTTTAAGAACTAATAAAGGTCCACCTAATAAGAATAGGTAACGATTATCGATTACTTTCTTCATGAAGGAAGCTTTCCAACCTGTTAACTTTTTACCCATAACAACGCCCATTGCATCGTCATGACCTAAAGAACATACAGATCCTTTATTATCAAATGCGAATTTTTTCATTTCACCTTTACCACGAACTAATACAGTTAAGTTGTGTGCAATATTGTAACCTTGTTGAATTGCAATTTGTGCTGTTGGTGGGTATGGACGGTTAATTTCTTCATTAATGATTAACGCTGCGTCACCAACCATGAATACATCTTCATATCCTGGAGCATGCATGTACTCATCAACTTTTACACGTCCGCGCATTGCTTCAAATCCAGACTCTTCCACAATACCGTTACCACGAACACCTGCAGCCCAAACTACTGTTTCAGACTTAATTAATTCAGTGTCATCGCCATTCGCAACGATAATACCTTCTTCAGTTGCTTCTTTAATTGCTGTACCGATGCGGAATTCTACACCTTTTTTCTCAAGTTGTTTTACAGCGTATTCTACTAACGCTGGATCGAAACCTGGAAGTGCTGTTGGAGCAGCTTCTACACAGATGATACGTGCTTTTTCACGTGGTACATTGTACTCTTTGCAAAGTTCAGGAACACGGTTTGCAAGCTCACCTACGTACTCGATACCAGTAAATCCAGCACCACCAACAACGATTGTTACTAACTCATCGCGTTGTTCAGTTGCATATTTAGAGAAACTAGCTTCCATATGCTCACGAATTTCACGAGTTGCATTAATGTTAGCGATTGAGAATGCATGCTCTTTTAATCCTGTAATTCCGAATGTTTCTGATTCAAAACCAAGACCAATTACTAAGTAGTCATACTCTAACTCGCCGTCTTTTAAGATAATGCGTTTTTCAGCAGCTTTAATTTCTACTACTGTGTCTTGTACAAAGTTCACTTTATTTGTATCAATAACGTCTTGAATATCTAGACAGATTTTTTCATCTTGTAATGTACCAGCTGCGCTCTCGTGTAACCAAGTCGCTTGGTAGTGATAGCTGTTGTTGTTTACTAGCGTAATTTCAGCTTCATTTACAGATAATGCTTTTTGCAGACGAACAGTCGTAATCATCCCGCCATAACCTGCACCTAAAACTACGATTTTTGGAGTCTTCACCAAATCACAACCCTTTTCTTTATATAATAGTAATGAGAAATAATACCAAGTACTAAAAACTCTATTTGTCAAGAATGTGGAATTTATCACATTCTATATCATAACAAAACGCAGTCAAAAAATCGTACGAATTTTGTCATAGAAATTTAACATAATACTTCCCTATATTAGTCGGTTTTATTCCAGAATTCAAGCGTCTGGAGAATTATCAATATTTTAAAATAACATAGCGTTTTCAAGGGTTTTTTAGACTTTTTTTCATGTATTTTCCTTTCTGTATATTTTATACAATAAAAAAGAACCTATGCGAAAACTTACACACAATTCAGTCGTTTTCAGAAGTATTATGAACTCAAATATGCTATCATTTATTTGAAAGTGTCATCATTTGCAGGATTTTCGTGTACATATGAACAATATATGAAATCAATATCAAAATTCCATCTATAGGGGGAATGAAAGTGGCAGAAAATCAAAAAGTTTACGACATAACAATTATTGGTGGTGGTCCAACAGGGCTGTTCACAGCATTTTATGGCGGTATGAGACAAGCAAGTGTAAAAATCATTGAAAGCTTACCTCAACTTGGAGGACAATTATCCGCACTCTACCCTGAAAAATACATTTATGATGTAGCTGGATTCCCAAAAGTGCGCGCACAAGAATTAGTTGATAACTTAAAAGAGCAAATGAAGAAATTTGACCCAACCGTTTGTTTAGAAGAAGCTGTCGATACGCTTGAAAAACAAGCTGACGGTATATTTAAACTTGTTACGAATAAGCAAACTCACTATTCTAAATCAGTTATTATTACTGCTGGCAATGGTGCTTTCCAACCACGCCGCTTAGAATTAGAAGGTACAGCAAAGTATGAAAAGAAAAACTTACATTATTTCGTTGATGATATGAATAAATTTGCCGGTAAGCGCGTCGTAGTATTTGGCGGCGGCGATTCAGCTGTTGATTGGACAATGATGTTAGAACCGATCGCTGAAAAAGTTACAATCGTTCATCGCCGCGATAAATTCCGTGCGCATGAACATAGCGTCGAAAACTTAATGAATTCTCGTGCAGAAGTAAGTACACCGTATGTTCCAGTTGAACTCATTGGTGATGACAAAATTGAACAAGTCGTTCTTCAGCACGTAAAAACTGAAGAAAAAGTTATCATCGATGTTGATGACGTAATTATAAACTATGGCTTCGTTTCTTCTCTTGGCCCAATTAAAAACTGGGGCTTAGATATACAAAAAAACAGCATCCTTGTAAATTCAAAAATGGAAACAAATATTCCTGGCATTTACGCTGCTGGTGACATTTGTACATATGAAGGAAAAGTAAAACTCATTGCTTGCGGCTTCGGTGAAGCACCAACAGCAGTAAACAATGCAAAAGCTTACTTCGATCCAAATGCAAAACTTCAACCAATGCATAGCTCAAGCATGTTTTAATATGTAAAAATAAAAGCTCCTTCCATACGTGGAAGGAGCTTTTATTTTATATACCACGAAAGCACACTGAATTCGATAAACTATCGAACTCAGTGTGCTTTTCGTCTGAAAAAATTATTGTTTTCTTCTACCTAATACGAATAATACTCCGCCAACTAAGAATGAAATTCCCGCACCAACTGACATCATCCATGGATGTGCTGCCCCTGTTTTCGGTAATTCTTTTTCTACTTTTACTTGCGAGTCTTTATTTAACTTTTCCAGTCTTACTTCCGGTTTCTTCAGATCTTTCGGGTCTTCCGGTTTCACTTCTGGCTCCTTCGGTTCTTTCGGATCCTCTGGTTTCACTTCTGGCTCCTTCGGCTCTTTCGGATCTTCCGGTTTCACTTCTGGCTCCTTCGGCTCTTTCGGGTCTTCCGGTTTCACTTCTGGTTCTTTCGGATCTTCCGGTATCTTAAAATCTTCTTTTGTTTTCGGTAAAATTGTAACTGTAGGCTCAAGTGGTGTATTTATTCTATCGTCCACTATCGCTCTATTTGTTATCCCTTTACTTGGTGCTGCTTTTACCTTCGCTTTAAAAATAATACTACGTTCTTTCGTATCTGTAATTTCTAGATACTTCGCTATTACTTTTCCAAACTCCATTTTTAACTCTACTGGATTTGGTTCAGCCCCTTCAAATCGAATACTATCTTGCACGTACTCTAAACCGGCTGGAATTTCATCTTCTATCTTTACCTCAGCTAATTTTCCGTTTTCTACCGTATTTTCAAAGCTAATTCGGTATTCGATTTCTTCTCCTAGCTTCGGTTCTTTATTACTTACTGTCTTCGTTGCTTTTACCTTACCATCTTTATATTCTGGCTTTATTGTCGCTGTCGGTTCCATAACTGGATGATTTGGATCATCTACGTGAATAATCGCTTTATTTGTTATTTCCTCTCCAGCTTTTACTGATTCTTTTACCTTTACTTTAAAGATGATACTTCTTTCTTTCGTATCCGTAATTTCTGGATACTTTACTGTTACTTTTCCATTCTCAACTTTAAGTTCTGTTGGTACAGGCTTATCACCTATAGCCTTCAGACTATCTTTCACATACTCTAAACCAGACGGAATTTCATCTTCAATCTTTACATCAACTAACTTCCCGCCATCTACTATGCCGTTAAAAGTAATTCGATATTCGATTTCTTCCCCTAGCTTTGGTTCATGATTACTTACTTCTTTCCTTGCCTCTAGTTTCCCATCTTTATATTGCGGTGTAATTGGTACAAGTGACTCAACCGGTGGATTTGTCGGATTATTATCATCCACAACCGCCTTGTTTATAATTTCTTTTCCTACTTGTACCGTTTCTTGTACTTTCGCTTTAAAGATGATACTTCTTTTTTTCGTATCCGTAATTTCTGGATACTTTGCTGTTACTTTTCCATTCTCAACTTTAAGTTCTACTGGAATTGGTTCCGGCCCATCAGACTTTATACTATCTTGTACGTATTCTAAACCGGCTGGAATTTCATCTTCTACCTTTACCTCAGTTAGTTTTCCGTTCTCTACCGTATTTTCAAAGCTAATTCGATATTCTACTTCTTCTCCTAACTTCGGTTCATGATTACTTACTGTTTTTTCTGCTTGTAATGCACCATCTTTATATTGAGGCTGTATAGCGACATTCGGTTTCTCTGGTGGGTTTATTGTATCTTCCACAACCGCCGTATTCACAATCGCTTCGCCAATTTTAGCTTTATCTTTCACTTTTACTTTAAAGACGATGCTTCTTTCTTTCATGTCCGTAATTTCTGGATATTCTGCGAGTACTGTGCCGTTTTTCACTTTCACATACAACGGTTTCGGATTCTCTCCCTCGGCTCTTTCACTACCTTCTACAAACTCTAAGCCAGTTGGTAATTCATCCTTAATCTTCACCTTCGCTACTTTTCCATACTCTACTACGTTACGGAAAGTAATTCGATACTCTACTTCTTCTCCTAATTTTGGAGCCGGATTATTTACTGTTTTCTCAGCTTTTAGTTTTCCGTCCTTATACTCCGGCGTAATAATCGCTTCTGGTTTTTGCGGCGGATTCTTCGGATTATCATCATCCACAATTGCCGTATTCACGATTTTCTTACCGACTTTTACTGCTTCCGTTACTTTTACCTTAAAGCGAATACTACGCTCAGCTGTATCAGTAATATTTTCATACTTCGCACTAACCTTACCAGCTTCTTCTTTTAACTCTACTGGCGCTGGCTCATTACCTTCTGATTTTAAACTATCCTTCACATACTCTAAGCCAGTTGGTAATTGATCCTCAATTTTCACTTCTGCTAGTTTTCCGTTTTCTACCGTATTTTTAAAACTAATTCGGTACTCTACTTCTTCTCCTAGCTTTGGATCTTTTTTGCTTACCTTTTTATCAGCTTTAAATTTACCAGCTTTATGCTGCGGTGTAATATCTACTTCCGGTCGCTCTGGTGGATTTTTTGTATCATCAACAATTGCTTTATTTACAATTGCTTTGTCCACTTCAACAGAATCTTTCACCTTCACTTTAAAGATAATACTTCTTTCTTTCATGTCAGTGATATTTTCATACTTCGCACTAACCTTACCAGCTTCTTCTTTCAACTCTACTGGGGCTGGCTTATCACCTTCTGCTTTTAGACTATTTTTCACATACTCTAAACCAGACGGAATTTCATCCTCAATTTTCACTTCTGCCAACTGTCCATCTTTCACCGTATTATTAAATGAAATTCGGTATTCGATTTCCTCACCTAGCTTCGGTTTATGATTATTCACCTTTTTATGAGCAGCAATTTTACCGTCTTTATATTGCGGTGTAATTTTCGCTGTCGGTTCAGTTATAGGGTGGTTCGGATCATCAACGTGGATAATCGCTTTATTTGTAATGTCCTTACCTATTGTAACCGAATCTTTCACCTTCACTTTAAAGACGATACTTCTTTCTTTCGTATCCATAATCTCTGAATACTTTGCCATTACCTTACCATTTTCTACTTTCAACTCCACTGGTTTTGGCTCTTCACCTTCAGCCTTTTCGCTTCCTTCTACAAACTCTAATCCAGCTGGAATTTTATCTTCTATCTTTACCTCTACTAGTTTTCCATCTTTCACCGTATTATTAAAAATAATTCGATATTCGATTTCCTCACCTAACTTCGGTTCACGATTACTTACTTCTTTTCTTGCCTCAATTTTTCCATCTTTATATTGTGGTGTAATCGGTACATAAGGCTCTTCTGGTAGATTCTTTGTATCATCTACAATTGCCTCATTTACGATTTCTTCTCCCACTTTTGCGCTTTCTTTTACCTTCGCTTTAAAGACAATACTTCTTTCCTCTGTATCTGTAATAGCTGGATACTTTGCCATTACTTTATTATTTTTCACATGTAGCTCTACTGGTTTCGGTTTAGAACCTTCTGCTGTGATGCTGCCTTCTACATACTCTAAACCATTTGGTAAGGCATCCTTTATATTTACCTCTGCTATTTTCCCGTTTTCTATCGTATTTTTAAAACTAATTCGATATTCTACTTCTTCTCCTAGTTTCGGTTTATGATTATTTGCCACTTTCTGCGCAGCAATTTTACCATCTTTATATTGCGGAGTAATTTCCACATGAGGCTCTTCTGGCTTATTTTTTGTATCTACTACGATTGCTTTATTAACAATCTCCTTACCTATTTCTACCTCTTCTTTTACTTTCACTTTAAAGATAATACTTCTTTCTTTTGTATCGGTAATTTCTAGATACTTTGCCATTACCTTACCGTTTTCAAATTTCAATTCTACTGGACTAGGCTTAGATCCTTCTGCTTGTAAACTGTTCTCTACATACTCTAATCCAGCTGGAATTTCATCTTCTACTGTAACCTCTACTAGTTTTCCGTTTTCTACCGTGTTTTTAAAACTAATTCGGTATTCTACTTCTTCTCCTAATTTCGGTTTTTTATTGTTTACAAATTTCTCCGCTTTAAGCTTACCGTCTTTATATTCTGGCGTAATTGTTACTTCTGAAGTTGTTGGATCTTTTGTATCATCAACAACTACTTTATTGACAATGCCTTCACCAACCTTAAATTCTTCTTTTACTTTCGCTTTAAAGACGATACTTCTTTCTTCTAGATCCGTAATTTCTGGATATTTTGCGATTACTTTTCCATCTTTCACTTTCAGTTCTACCGGATTTGGCTTAGAACCTTCTGCTCGTAAACTATCTTTCACATACTCTAATCCATTTGGTAAATCGTCTTCTATTTTTAACTCTGCTAGCTTTCCGTTTTCTACCGTATTTTTAAAGCTAATTCGGTATTCCACTTCTTCTCCTAACTTCGGCGTTTCATTATTTACCGTCTTCTTCGCTTCCACTTTTCCGTCTTTATGCTGTGGAGTAATTTCTGCCGTCGGTGTTTCTGGCTCATTTTTCGTATCATCAATAATTGCTTTATTGACGATTTTTTTACCGACTTTCACTTCATCTTTTACTTTCACTTTAAAAGTGATACTTCTTTCTTCTGTATCCGTAATCTCTGGATACTTCGCCATTACCTTACCATTTTCCACTTTCAATTCTACTGGATCCGGCTTATCACCTTCTGCTTTCACACTGTTTTCTACGTACTCTAAACCTTCGGGTAAAGTATCTTCTATTTTCACCTCTGCTAGTTTTCCGTCTTCTACCGTGTTTTTAAAACTAATTCGGTATTCTACTTCTTCTCCTAACTTCGGCGTTTCATTATTTACCGTCTTCTTCGCTTTCACTTTTCCGTCTTTATGTTGCGGAATAATTTCTGCTGTCGGTGTTTCTGGCGGATGTTTCGTATCGCTCACAATCGCTTCATTAACAATTGAATCGCTCACTTTACCTTTTACTTTCACTTTAAAGGTAATACTTCTCTCTTTTGTATCTGTAATCTCAGGATACTTTGCCATTACCTTACCGTTTTCAAATTTCAATTCCACTGGATCTGGCTTAGAACCTTCTGCTTTTACACTATCTTTCACATACTCTAATCCATTTGGTAAATCATCTTCTATTTTTACCTCTGTTAGCTTTCCATGTTCTACCGTATTTTTAAAGCTGATTCGGTATTCCACTTCTTCTCCTAACTTCGGCGTTTCATTATTTACCATCTTTTTCGCTTCAATTTTTCCATCTTTATACTGAGGAATAATTTCCGCTGTCGGATTAACTGGCTTATTTTGCGAATCATCAATAGTTGCTTTATTAATGATTTTTTTACCGACTGTTACTCCTTCTTTTACTTTCACTTTAAAAACGATACTTCTTTCTTCTGTATCCATAATTTCTGGATATTTTGCCATTACCTTACCGTTTTCAAATTTCAGCTCTACTAAATCTGTTCCGGCACCTTCTGCTTTCAAACTATTTTCTACATACTCTAAACCTTCTGGTAGAGTATCCTCTATTATCACGTCTGTTAGCTTTCCGTACTTAACCGTATTTTTCATACTAATTCGGTATTCTACTTCTTCTCCTAACTTCGGTGTTTCATTATTTACGATTTTCTTCGCTTTAATTTTTCCATCTTTGTGTAATGGTGTGATTTTTGCTTCTGGTTCTTTCGGATGCTTCATATCATCAACAATTGCCTTATTAATGATTTCCTTACCTACTTCCGCTTCTTCCTTCACCTTTACCTTAAAGACAATACTTCTTTCTTTCATATCCGTAATATTTTCGTATTCAGCAATGACTTTTCCATCTTTCACACTTAACTTTAATGGAGCTGGTTTATCACCTTCAGCCTTTTCACTGCCTTTTACATACTCTAAACCGTTAGGAATTGTATCCTCTATCGTTACCTTTTCTAGTTTTCCGTTTTCTACCGTATTTTTAAAGCTAATTCGGTATTCTACTTCTTCTCCTAGTTTTGGTGATGGATTATCTACTGTCTTCTTCGAATCAATTATTCCATCCTTATATTGCGGAGTAATTCTTTCTTCCGGCTCAATCGGTGGATTTTTCGTATCATCAACAATTGCTTTATTGACAATCTCTTTATCTACTTTTGCTTCTTCCTTCACCTTTACTTTAAAGACGATACTTCTTTCTTTCATATCCATAATATCGATATACTTAGCTTTGACTATTCCATTTTCAACAGCTAATTCTACTGGTCCAGGTGCTTCTCCTTCGGCCTTGATACTATTTTCTACATATTCAAGACCTTTTGGAATTGTATCTTCCACTCGCACCTCTTCAAGTTTTCCGTTCTCAACCGTATTATGAAAACTAATGCGGTACTCGATTTCTTCGCCTAACTTTGGCTTCTTATTATTAACTACCTTTGTAGCAGCAATTTCACCTTTTTTACTTTGCGGTGTAATAACAACCTTTGATTCAACAGGCTCATTTTTCGGATCTTTTGCAATTGCTTTATTTACGATTGCCTCCCCTACTTTTGCCGAATCTTTTACTTTCACTTTAAAAACAATACTTCTTTTTTCTGTATCCGTAATTTCTGGATACTTTGCCATTACTTTGCCGTCTTCCACTTTTAGTTCTACTGGCTCTGGTTTTATACCTTCAGCTTTCAAACTATCTTTCACGTATTCAACACCTTTAGGTAGTGTATCTTCTACTAGCACCTTTTCTAGTTTTCCGTTTTCTACCGTATTATAAAATGTAATTCGGTATTCCACTTCTTCTCCTAGTTTTGGTGTTTGATTCGTTACGCTTTTTTCAACATCCACTTTACCGTATTTATAATCCGGCGTAATCTTTTCTTCTGGATACTCAGTTTGTCCATTCGGCTCACTCACAACCGCTTTATTAACAATCGTTTCTCCGGCTTTTGCCTCTTCTTTTACTTTCACTTTAAAGGCAATGCTTCGCTCTTTTGTATCCGTAATCTCTGGATATTTTGCGATTACCTTACCATTTTCTACTTTTAACTCTACTGGATTTGGTTCAGCACCTTCAGCTCTCTCACTGCCTTGAACAAATTCTAAGTTAGCTGGAATTTCATCTTCTATTGTAACTGCATCTAGTTTTCCGTTTTCCACCGTATTTTTGAAGCTAATTTGATATTCAACTTCTTCTCCTAGCTTCGGCTTTTTATTTGTTGCTTTTTTCTTTGCAGCAATTTTACCGGCCTTATGGTGTGGTGTAATCTTCTCTTCTAAATCCTTTGGTGGATTTGTTTTATCACTAACGGTTGCTTTATTAACAATTTCTTCACCAATTTTTGCAGTTTCTTTTACTTTTGTTTTAAAGACGATACTTCTTTCTTCCATATCCATAATTTCTGGATACTTTGCAATTACTTTTCCATTTTCAAACTTCAGCTCTACTGGCTCTGGTTTTGCACCTTCTGCTTTCAAACTATCTTTCACGTATTCAAGATTGCTTGGTAATTCATCTTCAATGGTCAATACATCTAGACGTCCATCTTTTGTCTTATTTTTAAATGTAATACGATACTCTACCTCGTCACCTAGCTTCGGTGTTTTATTAGATGCTATTTTTTTAGCTTCTATTTCTCCAGGGATCTCTTTTGGAGTCGTAACCGTAATATCTGCATCATCTGCAGTTTCATAATTTACCTCGCTACTATCTTGTCCCTTTAAAACAACGATATTTTTTACTGTTGTATCTGATTGTACAGAAGCTTTCACTTTTACTTTGAATGTAATAATAGCACTTTCACCAGGCTTTAAAACACCGCCGTCTTTAGCATTTGCACCTTCACCAATACGGAAATCAATTTGATTATTTACAAACTCTGCTTCATCATCGCTTGCATTATCTGTTTTATTTCCTTTATTACTTCCAGACACATATTGAATAGATCCCGGAACATACTCTAAACGATCATCTAATTTATCAAAACCTTTTACATTAGATACAGGGGCTTGGTTATTTTTCGTATCATTTTTCACTTCAATTTGATACGTAAACTCTTCACCAGCTTTAACGTCCTTAATTTCTTTCCCAGCACTATCTAACGCCTTTTTATCAACTTGTAAGTTTGGCGCATTATGTTCTGTAACAAATGTAGCGTTATTTAATACGTAAATATCACCAGTAGCACCATTTGCTTTAAATTGCATTTTACCTTCTTTTAAATCATTTTTTACTTTAGCAGGTCCTTCAAGATGATACGTATGAATATCAGTACTAAATGAATTTGTCCAATCCGGATTATATCCTGGATATTTTTTCGTAACAAACTCGTTAGTACCATCCACTTGCACTTCTGTCATAGATGAATCATTAACATCATTTTTTTTACCGTTAATGTTTTCTAAATCTTTATAACCGAATCCAAAATCATACTGCCCAAAATCATAGGCATATATATCATTTTCAGCAGGATCTCCTTGTGACGAGAAATAACTAAATTTCGCCTTAAAAGCCCCTTCTTTTGGCGTATTTATTTTATTAATACCAATAGTTGTCCAGGCTGCACTTTTTTGAGCAACTAACCCTTCCCAAATCTTCATATCTTTTACGGTTTCTTTATGGTTTTCATACACTAATATAAGATTCCAGTTGCCCCAGTAGTAACCACTGCCTTTTTCAAATTTAATTTGTGGCACATTCGCAACTGTCACCGTTTGAGAAATACCTTGCTTTGCAATTACATTTGTTACGTCAGCATATGCAACATAACCGGCACCAGCACCCGAGTAATTTGAAATATACGGTAAATAATCCGCTTTTCGTATACTATCAGCACTTACTTCAACGTATCCTTTATTCCCCATTTTCATTTTAACGGGCTCTCTTACCTCTGCATCGCTAACTCTATACTCTTTAGATGGATAAGTTGGCGTTCCCATAGCTGCTGTCCAAAATAAATACGCCTTTTTCACTTTACTTCCAGCAGGAATGTTAGGAAAAGCTCCTGTTGACGAATTAAAAGTACTATCATCGTTATCAACGTCCACAGTCATTTTATTCGTCTTATACCCCAGACTTTGTCTGCCATAATGATCGGTCGTCAAACCAAGTGTTACATTACCAGTCTGTACTAAATTACCAGCAGTAATTGTAGAATACAGTGGATCTCCAAATCCTTGCTTATCCCCTGTTTGCATTTGAACCTTCGAAGCATTCTCTGATGCAGCTTGTACTTTTGCATCGCTCTGATTTTCCGCTTCTTTTTCTAGTTTCTCAGCTTCGGTTACTGGTTGTTTTGGTGGTTCTGTTTTTGATGTAGGGTTATTTTTATCTTCTACAGATACTTTTAGCTTTTCATCAACTTTTTTAATTGTATTATTAGCTGATGGGCCAACTTCTTTCTTACTACTGTCAGCCTCCTCATCGGCATTAGCTGCTACCTTTTCTTCAGAAGGGATTCCCTCAACATCTACAGACATGTTCCCTATTTGTAGTTGATCCTTTTGCACACTAATTTTTTGCTTATACTCATTATTAAAATGTTGTGCACGACGAGCTTTTATTAACACAGTCATTTTTTCATGTGATTTTAAATCTTTAATTTTAAGATTAGAAGAAAGAACCTTTCCTCCCTTATCTTTTTCCTCTACATAGAAATCCGCTACCTTATTTTCAGGTAACTTCTCTCCGTTTACTTTCACAGATTGCGAAGGGAACGTAATTTCATTTTCATTATTTTGTTTAAGCACCAATTCTTGAATTGGTGTAGCTCCCGTATTTTCAATCGTATATTGAAATACGTGCTCCCTCTCTGCTACTTCTCCCTTATATATTTCAGCATTTACTTGCTCTGCCTTAATTTTCACATCATTTCCTTGTAGCTCATCCCAGCTTTTTTTATTTATCTCTGTAGCAAAAGCACTGGGTGAAGGCAATATGATGGATAGGAGAAGTGTGATCATCGTTACGACATTAAAACACTTCAATACTTGCTTCATATTTTCTACCTTTCTCCTTTCTATATACTTGCTATCCGTCTACTTAATTTCGTAGCCGTATACATAGCAATATATATCCACTCGCAACAATCCGACCTACGAAAATGTATCGTTGAAATCCCAATGTCAACAATATAAATCTCATAGAATATTACTATTTTAATTTATCAAAAATAGCATATATATATCGGACACTTATACAAACCTTCACCATTTTTTAACATAGTAAAAAATGCCCTATTGTATAGGTTTATATAACAGTTTAAGGATACATAAAAAGCTTAACATATCTCTTAATCTATTCATACATACAATAGAAATTTTACCATTTTTAGTCATTTCAGTTTGTTATTTATGATTAAAATTTTCAAAAAACAATAACCGTTACATGTAAAAATATGTTATATTATCAAGGAACGTATGTTCTTATTTTAAAGGAGGAATTTGTAATGATAAACGAACCCATTATCGTAAAAAAAGAAGTTTTCCAAGCAATCGGCGTTTCGATTACGACGACTAACGAAATAGAGGCATCTACTGAAGGGAAAATTCCCGAGCTCTGGAACCGATACTTTCAAGAACAAATGATGCATCACATCCCAAATCAAAAAACGAAAGAAACATTCGCATTCTACTCCAACTATGAATCAGATGAAACTGGTACATATACATTTACAATCGGTACGACCGTTTCTTCATTAGAAGACGTTCCTGAAAATATGACAACTTTAACAATACCTGCTGCTACATATGCGGTATTTACAACGAGAAAGGGACCAGTTGCTGAAGTCGTTTGCGAAGCTTGGGAATATATTTGGCAATGGTCGAAAGAAAATAAACGTGCCTTCACAACAGACTTCGAGCTTTACGACGAAAGAGCATTAGACCCAAATCATGCACAATTGGGTATTTATATTGCGTTAGCCTAAAAAAAGATGCCCATTCGGCATCTTTTTTTGTCGTTAAATAGCTACTGGGCAAATTCATTATTATTGTCTACAATGAGAAAGTGCAGTATAGAAATATTAGAAACTGTATAAAGTGAAACTATAATTAGTGGGGCATCTCCCATTAAGTATTAGCCCTCACCAATCGGACGTTTACTGGTTTTTTAGTTTAAATTTGTCACATAGAAAGGAAGCAATATGGAGGAACTACAACAAAATAAAACTGCTTTAGAAGGAAGCGGAAAACCGTTATTAAAAAATACAAATTTCCTTTTTCTTTGGGCAGCTACTCTTTTTTCAAGCTTTGCTTTAGCCTTTTTTACTTTTTCACAAACGTGGTACATAGCAAAAACATTAAACCTTGAAGCTTCACTCGGTGTTGTTTTCGTAGCCCTTAGTGTTCCAAGGCTTATTTTTATGATTGTCGGCGGCGCTGTAGCTGATAAATTCCCGAAAAAAAATATTATGTTTTACTCCAATATCATTCGAGCGATTCTTGTCGCAACCATTCTCACATGGTTTATCGTTGGTGATGTAACGCTATATACATTTGCTTTATTCGCTTTATTCTTTGGACTTGCTGATGCTTTCTTCTGGTCAGCAGATGGATCTATCTTACCGGAATTGGTAGAAAAAAGCCGGTTAACACAAGCGAATTCACTTACACAAATGACGAACCAAGCATCGGTCATCTTAGGCCCTGTACTTGGCGGAATTCTCATTAAATTTACGAACTATGAGACAATCTTTTCCATTACGATTTTATTACTGATTGTCGCGGCCATACTCGTTCAAAAAATACAATTTACGATGCCAGAACAAAAAGATACAGATAAAGGTATGTTCACTTCCATTAAAGAAGGAATCTTATATGTAAAGGAATCGCCATTCCTTTCAACTTTCCTTATTTGTAGCGCCTTTTTAAACTTATTTTTAATCGGCCCGATGCAAGTTGGTTTCCCGCTTTTTGTTAAAAACGTGCTGCATGGTGATTCGCTCCAGTTTAGTTACTTAGAAGCATCTGTAGGCGGCGGAATGGCAATCGGTGCTGTCATTGTCGGTTTAAAAAATATTAATCGTAGACGCGGTCTATTTTGTATTATCATGATGCTACTGTCTGGTGTATTCTTCTTATCCATCAACTTTAGCACCGTACTTTGGCAAGCATTATTAGCCGGCATGTTTTATGGTATTACAATCGCAATGGCTATCGTTCCGCTTATGGCGATGATTCAATCGACAGTAAAAGAGGAAATGATGGGACGCGTAATGAGCTTACTTATGCTATCATCAATGGGCTTTATCCCGCTCTCTTATGCATTCACATCAATCGCACTTGCAATGGGAATTCCAATCGTAACCGTTATGAAAAGCGGTGCAATTGCTGTTATCGTCTTCGTACTATTTGTAGCGATTCGTGTTCCAGTTGTAAGAAAGTTCGACTAGCTACTTGGAGTCATGTATTATACGCATGGCTCCTTTTTAAATGGATCAAATAACGCTATCCCCTTACTTCTTCTCACAGCTGCTCCCCATTCTAATCCAACCTCTAAAAATAAATCTCGCACTGTACTATATAAAAGTGCCTTCACATTTTTACGGATTTCCCCATATTTATAAGCTCTCACAACACTCTTCACTCGCCAAATGAAATTTCCATACACTTCTTCATCAGCTAATATTTGCTCTAGTAACCCGCTCTTTTTATACGCAAGCTCGACCTTACTCCAAAATATATTAATTTTCTTCGGATTACTCGTCATCGGTACCAGTTCGTATATAAAAGGCTTCGGTATATCATGACGGCAATACGTCTCATCAAGCTCGTACGTTATTTTTCTTTTCTCTTTTATTTGTGGAATGTTTTTAGAAAGAATTGTTTCTCCCTCGGATTTTGGCTCCTTTCCGTTACAGCCAGCTGTATAATCCTCACTTTCACATGCGGACATTTTCATACGGTCATCCATGCGGTCAATTGCAGATATAAGAAAAATATATAAGTTCGCACTATACCCACCGCGCTTATGTCTTTCTTTTGTTGCAACACGCTTTATAATTCCTAGTTCCTCTAACTTTGCAATTGAACGGCGTACTGTACGAATACTCTTTCCAACATTCTTCGCAATCGTCTCCATTAACGGACAGGCGACCCCTACTGTTTTTTGTTTCTCATTCACCGCATATTTTCCTAAAAAATGAATAATGGTAGCATCCGTTTTATTCAATTGAAATCGATAGCACTTCAAAACTTGTTTTTGATATGTATTAAACTCTTCTTTACTTCGAAATTCACTGTATGGTTTCATTAAATTATATAAGCTTCCCATTTATATCACCTCATTTATAAGTAAGAGGCAGGAAGAGAATTTGGCGTGGAATTTAATATTTTTTTAATGGAGATGAAAATATGATCGTAATTAGCGCTTGTTTAGGTGGTATAGCTTGTCGATATGACGGAAATGACAATCTCGTTTCAAAAATAGAGGAGCTACTACAAAAAGAAGATACAGTCCTCATTTGTCCTGAAGTATTAGGAGGACTGCCAACACCTCGTCCTTCTGCTGAAATTATTGGCGGGAATGGCGACGACGTTTTGGACGGAAAAGCGAAAGTGATGACAAAAGATGGTGAAGATATCACAGAAGCTTTCGTAAATGGTGCTTATAAAGCATTAGAACAAATTAAAAATTTACACCCAGAATATATTATTTTAAAGGAACGTAGTCCATCTTGTGGCAGTTCTACGATTTACACTGGAGAATTTAACGGCAATAAGCAAACTGGTTACGGGGTAACTACTGCTTTATTTAAAAGACACGGATTTAAAGTCATTTCAGAAGAAGAATTTGAAAACAAAAAAAGGAATTGACCCTGTTCGTCAATTCCTTTTTATCTGTCTTATTTCACATTTAATTTTTCTTTCACTTTCGCAGGAAGCTCGTCTTTCTTTACTTCTTCCCAAGCTGATACACCTTTTTTATCTGAGTGATATACGCGTAGGAATGCCTCTTTACGAAGATTTTTCACAGCTGTAAATTCTAATTCTTTTTCTTTACCTTCTTTATCAAATCCAGTTAGTTTATATTGATAATCTTTATATGGTTCACCATTACTAGACTTACCATTATACTCTTTTCCATCTACTGTAATTTGAACGTAGTACTCATCTTTACCCATACGGTTTAAATCACAACCAACTAACAAGCTTGCAAATACAACTAAAATACTAAACAGTGCAATGTATCTTTTCATTTCCTTCACCTCATATGTTTTTTCTTATATTCTTATCTTAAAGCCAAGAGCTTAAAGAAGAAATTCAAAAACATGACATGAACATTACACTTTTGTAAGATAATAATTATTTCTTCACTTTAGAAATCGTCATTCTATCACCAATTGGAACCAGTACAGATTGTAAATGCGGGTCGTTTGCTATCATTTCATTAAACTTCTTCATAACTTCTGTATAACGTTTTTGTTTCGCACGCTCATCAGCTACACTACCGCCAATAACGTCTTTCACGCCAATTTCGCCACTTATCACGTAATTTCCTTATACCGTTTATTACGCCTTCTATTATGCCCTCAATTATAATCTCTATTACAATATATCTTACTAAATTAATAATAGGTTTAATTACGTATCTCCCTATGAATTCAAGAATATCCTCCACCATATTTCCCTCCTTTTTTCAAAAGGAAACTGCTACTCCTCCGCGTCCTTTTACGTCCAATTACAATTGCTGCCCTACTGCGGTATATATCAGCAAAAATAATACGACAACAACATCCACAATAACGCTATTGAATTTGGAAGAAACTTCGGTAAATACTAATACTATAACATGGCTAAGAGAATTATTTTTTCATCTATATTTGGGGGTGCTCCCAAAAACTTTATAAAATCAAAGACAACTTTACTACAACTCTTCCCGTAACTAATTTATTATCGTGGTAAACCGTCTTCCACTACATCCGTAACAGTTCCATTCGGTTCAAAGATTACACGTAATGATCCTTCTCCACCATAACCAGTATAGTCATATACTGAATAAGATTTATATTTCTCAATCACATGTGGCTGTCCAATTGCAGCTTTTACCTGATTCGCGGGCATACCTTTTTTTATTTTCAAATATTGATTGTAACTTACTGCTGCCGAATTGTTATTTACATCTTTATACCACGGTACACGATCGTTTTTTTCTTCATATTCCTTTACAGGCTCTTCAATACGTTTCGTAGATACCCCATTCTCCTTACCTTTATCTTTATCATTATCTTTATCTTTATCTGTATCCTTTATAGCAGTACGTTCAATATTCACAACGTAACCATATGTATTTAATTCAACCATAATTTCATATGTACCATCCGTATCTTTTTCAGTATAAAATACGCGTTTTTCATTGTTATTATAATATTTTATGTTCTCACCACCGTAGTCAATCGTATTAAGAATATCTGTATACGTCATACCTTCCTCAATTTTTTGAGATTCATCATGAGAAATATAACGCTTCTGTGATGATGAAGCGTCCTCATTTTTAATACTTTCACGTTTACTCGTAGTCATAGGTGTTTTCTTCTGATCTTTTAATACGTCTCCTTCCGCCCTCGCTGGTTGCTTTGCTCCTACTTTTGTTAATACGTCTGTATCGCTAGAACAAGCTCCCAAAATCGATACTGTAGTCAACGCCATCCCTACTATAAGTACTTTCTTAAATGACTTCACTCTAATCCCCCCGGTGTTTTTTAATATCTAGTAATCAACGTATTTTAATTAATACGGAACTATTCAGTTCTATACAATTTGCTATAGCCTTCTCTCTCATGCACCTTTTTTATATACAGTGAAACTTTAATCAGTCCTCACCAATCATCTTCGTTACAAATATTAACATTAAATATAACTAATAAATAGTATATTTCTTCTATTCATTTACATTTCTGTTGCATAATATTTTCCGAAACGAACAATATGAAACTTGAATGAACAATTTTCATCATATATTCCATATATAATAACATTAAAATTTAATTTAAAAGTCACTTTGCATGCATTTTCTGTTTTAACGCCAAAAGAAAAGACCTTTCTAACGATTTTATTCTATCGCTAAAAACTTAGCATTCTTCTGGCTTACCAGCATTCGTCGCTGTACGGAAAAATGATCCAAATCTGCATGATGCGATTGCGTTTAGATAATCAATCGTGAATTATGCGTTCAATTTAAAGCAGGTTAAAAAATAATAATTTCTTATTCAATTAACCTATTCATTAGTTTAACAACCTAATGTTGCTGTACCAAATGATAGTTTAGTTTTCAATATGTGAAAAGGGATTTCTAAATGATGAATTGAATATATATTTATTGTTTACGCGTTTTTGAGAGGTTCCTTTATGGGAGATAAGCTTTACTATATTCCTGTACTTCGCACAGTTCTATAATAACTAATGGTGATGCTGTGACGTGATTTTCTATTAGTGAGATAAAGTATTTTTCAATTCATTTATTATAAATTGCAACTCTCGTCCTCCAGAATTATTTCTTTTGGGTGAAAGTTTTTTTATGATATAAGTTTCATTCTGTCCTAATTTAAAGTTTTCGAGAGGAGAAATGATATGAACTCTATTTTATTAGATGTTCCGTTACAAATAGAAACAGACAGACTCATTCTTCGAGCACCCCTTCAAGCTGGTGAAGGGGATATAGTACAACAAGCTATTAAAGATTCCATTAATGAATTAAAGCAATGGTTGTCTTTATTTCAGTCCATTCCTACTGTTGAAGAAACGGAAATTCTTCTGAGAAATGCACATATAGATTTTTTGAAAAGAGAAAGCTTTCGCTATCTTATCTATCATAAAGAGACGAATGATTTTGTTGGAACAGCTAGCCTTCATCGAATTGATTGGAAGGTTTCTAAATGTGAAATTGGATACTGGATTAACACGCAATTTAGTGGCAGTGGATATATGACAGAAACAGTAAGTGCGTTAACAAACCTTGGATTTCAGTTATTCAAATTTAGAAGGATTGAAATACGATGTGAATGTAATAACACGAAAAGTCGTGCACTCCCTGAAAAACTAGGCTTTGAACTTGAAGGGATATTACGTAATGAAGATTTTTCAGCTGACGGCAAACAACTAACTGATACTTGCATCTATGCAAAAATAAAGTGAAATATTGATTAACCTTGGTAATCGGGCTTTTACGGCAAAAGAAAAGACCTCCTTAACGATTTTATTCCATCGCTAAAAAGGTCTTTTTCTATTTCGGCTAAAACCTTAGCACTCTTCTGGCGTACCAGCATTCGTCGCTGTACGGAAAGATGATCCACATCCGCATGATGCGATTGCGTTTGGATTGTCGATTGTGAATCCGCCACCAAGCATAGATTGTTTATAATCAATTTTTACTCCTTTAACAATTGGAGCACTTTCTGTATCGATAACAAATTCAACACCGAAAAACTCAAGAACTGTGTCGTCTTCTTTTGGTTCTACTTCAAATCCTAAGCCGTAAGAAAGGCCAGTACATCCGCCGCCATGTACAGCAAGGCGCACGTACTTCTCTCCATCTTCAGCATCTTTTAACATATCTTTAATTTGAAAAGCTGCTTGTTCTGTTACTTCAATCATGAAATACACCATCCTTTCTGTTCTCATTCTATTATACATCTTTACGCTTCTATCTTGTACTCATACACTCCGCGGCAAATTACTTCCGCAGGTCCTTTCATTAACACGTTTCCTTCTTCTGTCCACGCAATCATTAAATCGCCGCCAGCTAAATGGACTGTAATTTCTTTACCACGTTCCATCTTCCCATTCAAAATAGCAGCTACAACGGCAGCGCATGCCCCTGTTCCGCAAGCTTGCGTTACACCTGAACCACGTTCCCAAACGCGGAAATTCATTTCTTCATCGTTTAAAATCTCGATAAATTCAACATTCACTCGCTCTGGGAACATTTCATGTGTCTCAAGAACTGGACCAAGTGTTGTAAGGGGTGCCTTCTCTACATCCTCAACAAAAATAACCGCGTGCGGGTTCCCCATTGAAACAGCCGTAAATGCATAACGATGATTATTATATAAGAAGTTTTCACGAATAAATGGTGTTTCACCTTCACCGAGCATCGGTATTTCTGCACGTGTTAGACGCGGTGCTCCCATATCGATTTTCGCTAATGTCACGAAACCATCTTCTACTGTTACTTCAGCCGTTACAATGCCAGCTAACGTTTCAATTGTGAAAACTGTTTCCTCTACTAGTTTATGCTCATACGCATATTTCGCTACGCAGCGCAAACCATTACCACAGCTCTTTCCTTCTGATCCATCATTATTAAACATACGCATTTTCACCGGAGCTACATCAGACGGACAAATTAAAATCATTCCGTCTGCTCCAATACCAGTATTAATATTTGAAACCTTTTCCGCCACAAGAGCTAAATCTTCTTCAGGAATTTGCTCTTCAAACATATTTACATATATATAACTATTGCCAAGACCATGCATTTTTGTAAAAGAAAATTGGCTCATTTTTATTCACTCCAAAAATAATTTGTTATGTTAAGTATAGAATGCATGCTTTTAGAACACAATATGAATGTCCCCCGTTTCTCATATTTGACAACGTTTGGCGATGAGCCACTCTTACACACATTGTGTAAGAAAAAAGCCCTTCTAAAAAGGGCCTTTTTTTATTTATCTATAGTATTAAACTACCCTCCAAAATAACGTTTTATCTAAAATAAAATGAAAAAGGCGTTGCTCATTCGCAACACCTTAAAACATTGGATTTTCATCCAAATACTCATATACATTATTAACAAGCTCTTCTACTGTTGCACCTTGTACAACTTCACCATTTACAAGTGCAAACGGTCCTTCAAAACAAATACCACAATATCCTAAACAACCATACTCCATTACATCTAAATTTGGATCTTTTTCTAACTTTTCTAGAGCTGCTTGTGAACCACTTGCAAGGTTACCTACACAAAATTCAATTAATGGTTTAATCAAAATTCTCCCCCCTGTACTACAAAACAAATTACCTTCTGACTTCATCTATAAGAAGAAAACTAAGCTGTCTCTTGTTGTTTTCGTTATACATCCTAAACTATTTAGTTACTTCACTATTTCACTTCAAAGTAGATGATTTTATTTTATATAACATGCTACTTGCAATGAAATAGTAACTAAAAAGGCAAAACAGTTTACTTTACTTTTCTTCTTATTGTACAACAGAGTATTCATTCATGCATTGTTATTTGTTCACAAATTCGATATAATTTGATTGAGTAAAGTCAAAATATTTTATTAATATAAAATTTTATGATTAGGGGATATTTCAACAGAAAAGGGGTAATCCATCATGAAACACCTCGTAATACTAGGTGGCGGCTACGGTGGAATGAGAATTCTACAAAGGCTACTTCCAAGCAACCAACTTCCAGATGATGTACAAGTGACATTAATCGACAAAGTACCATATCATTGCTTCAAAACTGAATATTATGCATTAGTTGCGGGTACTATTTCAGAAACGCATATTCGTATACCGTTTCCTGAACACCCACGCCTCAATATTCAATACGGCACAATAACAAATATTGATCTCGAAGAAAAAGCGGTTCATCTCGATGGCGGCGAAGCAATCCAATATGATGATTTAATTATCGGACTTGGCTGTGAAGATAAATATCATAACGTTCCTGGGGCGAAGGAATATACACATAGTCTACAATCAATTGAACAAACACGTAAAACATATGAACAATTAAATAGTCTAGAACCAAATGCAACAGTAGCTGTCGTTGGTGCTGGCTTAAGTGGTGTGGAAGTTGCAAGTGAACTTCGCGAAAGCCGTTCTGATTTAAAAATCTATTTATTTGATCGAAAAGATAGAATTTTATTCCCGTATCCAGAGAAATTAAGTAGATACGTAGAAGAATGGTTCGTAAAACATAAAGTTAATATTATAAGAAACTCTAACATTACAAAAGTGGAACCAAATATTGTGTATAATCACGATGAACCACTTGAATGTGATGCAATTGTCTGGACAGCTGGTATTCAAGCAAATGAAGTTGTTCGAAACCTTCCAGTTGAACAAGATGGTAGCGGACGGGTTGTCTTAACAAAATATCACAATATTCCAAACAACGAGCACGTTTACGTTGTAGGAGATTGCGCAGCACTTCCACATGCACCATCTGCCCAACTTGCTGAAGGTCAAGGAGAACAAATTGTCCAAATATTATTAAAACGTTGGAATAATGAACCACTCCCTGATGAACTACCTGTTATTAAATTAAAAGGTGTTCTAGGATCTCTTGGTAAGAAGCATGGATTCGGTTTACTCGCAAATCAACCGTTAATGGGACGTGTACCAAGATTATTAAAATCCGGCCTTCTTTGGATGTACAAATATCATAAAGGTTAATACTTTACAGGCTGTCTACTATGTAGGCTGCTTCTTTGCATCAGTTTTTAAAAATTATCAGACACATCTTTCTCAATATGTATAATGATTTATTTTTCATTTTTATATTAAAAACTATTGATAAACAGTGTATGCTATTTGTAAGTTGTTTTATTATTTCCTTGAAGACCGAATTCATTCGGTCTTATTTTTTATGTTATAAATACTTTTGTAGGAGGCATTACATTCCACTTATGAACTTATCGAAACTAAACAATCGAATAGAAGCGAAAAAGAAAGAGTTAATCTATCTCGTTGAACGATACGGATTCACTCATGATAAAGTGATTTCTTTCAGCCAAGAATTAGATCGTTTACTTAACTTATTAATAAAACTCAAGACGCAGAAAAAACGTTGTTCGTTATAACCATTTCCCCCTCTTTTTTGATACGATATAACTAGAATCAGAAAGGAGCGATTTATGTTTATATTAAAAGACGTTATATATAAAGATATACTACACATTCCTTATTTACAGATTCAAAAAGAAAAGATCACTTGCATTATCGGTGAAAGCGGAAGCGGAAAAAGCACATTGCTTCGCATGTTAAACGATTTACAATCTCCAACATCCGGCACAATTGAATATAACGGAAAGTTAATTTCTGATTATCCGCCTATTCAATTACGTCGTGACGTAGTTATGCTTGGGCAAACTCCACCTCTTTTTGATGGAACCGTTAAAGAAAATCTATTAATGGGACTTCGTCTTTCTGAAAAACCATTTCCAAATGATGATGCCCTGCGGAGCGCACTACAAACCGTTAGCTTAGACAAGCAATTAGAAGATAGCGCCTCCTCATTATCCGGCGGTGAAAAACAAAGACTTGCCTTTGCACGTATCGTACTTATGGATCCGCCTGTCTATTTATTAGATGAACCAACTTCAGCATTAGACAGTGATACAGAACGCCGCGTTATGAAACAATTTACTGAACTAGCACGAAAAAAGAAAAAAACAATTATCTTCATCACACACTCACAACAACTTCCAGAAGAAATTGCAGACGACATTATTGAGATTAGTAAAGCAAACGGTGCAACTAGAAAGGAAGTGCTCTCTGTTGAAGGGCGTTATTGAACTCCAAATTTGGCAACTTGCAGCTGCCTATATTTTTATTCTTATTTTAATTGGACTTGTAAAATTAAAAGGAATACCTCGCGAAAAACAAATCGCGCTCGCAACATTCCGTATGACCATTCAGCTCGTACTTGTTGCATATGTCCTTACATACGTATTTGAAAACAGTAATCCATTTTATACAATTGCTCTCATTACTTCTATTACTACCTTTGCAATTTTTAATATTTATAAACGAGTTAACATCCCGATGTCTAAAGAATTAAAACGAGTAGCCGCCCTTTCCATGGTCGCCGGATCAATTGGGCCACTTCTACTATTTATCTTCGTTATTATCGGTCATGACCCTTGGTATGCTCCGCAATATATCGTCCCTATTACAGGAATGTTAGTTGGGAATGCCATGACTGGTGTTTCTCTCGGCGCAAATACGTTCTTAAACAATATGAAGTCGCAAAGAGGTCAAATTGAAGGTGCACTTATGCTCGGAGCAACACCGAAAGAAGCTGCTGCTCCGCTCATTCGAGACGCTTTTGATTCTGCTATTTTACCAACAATTAATTCTATGGTCGGAATGGGGATTATAAGCTTACCAGGCATGATGACTGGTCAAATATTATCCGGTGTATCACCATTCACAGCCATTCAATATCAAATCGCTATCATACTCGGTATTTCAGGAAGTACTGCCTTTGCTGTCATTATCTTTTTACAGCTTGGATATAAAACGTTCTTTAATAAGCGATGTCAGTTGAAAGAAATTGACTATGGTGCACGGTGAATCGTGCGTAGTTCACGATGAATGAAATTATATTAACGATTTTTTCAATATATCTATCATAACTTGCAATATATCAACGATTTTTCAAATATATCTATCATAACTTGCAATATATCAACGATTTTTCAAATATATCTATCATAACTCAGAATATATCAACGATTTTGTACGAAATATCGATTTACCGACAAAAAGTGACATAATAAAAAGAGGAGGCTATTCGCCTCCTCTTCTATTTACTTACGCCTTCTTAACGAACTGTGATTTTAACTTCATAGCTCCGAAACCGTCGATTTTGCAATCGATATCGTGATCGCCATCAACTAGACGGATACTCTTTACTTTCGTACCGATCTTCACAACTGAAGAAGTTCCTTTTACTTTTAAATCTTTAATAACAGTAACTGCATCGCCGTCTTGCAGAACGTTTCCGTTCGCATCTTTTACAACTTTTGCACCATCATTATTTTCAGCTTCTGCTTCTTGGCCCCACTCATGAGCACATTCTGGACATACGAAAAGAACGCCATCCTCATACGTATATTCTGAATTACATTTTGGACAATTTGGTAAAGTAGCCATAAATTCATTTCCTCCGTTCATTATTTATACGTAAAAATCAAAATTGATGTTTACATCTCGATAAATAAAATTTGTATAGCATTTCTTTATAGTGCCATAGTCTCACGTTATTGACAAGCCTACCTCAAATTCTCATTTTTTATTGTATTTTACAAAATTTCAATTTGTATGCCGTTTTTCTATTTGCTCTTCTACTAATTTTAAAAATCTTCGTTGTGCATTTTTATTTTTTACAAGCAATCGAACTCTTAGCTTACTTTGTAAATATGAGCGAACTTTGTAGTTCGTAATAAATAACTTTCGATACTTTTCGTCTTCATATATCATTCGAAACCATTCATACTGCTGCAAGTAACGTATGTTAGCATCAATCTTTTTCGTGTGTAAACCCGTACTTAAACTAATCGATCCTATTAGAGCTTCTATTAATACTGAAATCATTTCTCTCCCCCTAATAAACAAAAGAAGAACCTTCACAAGATTCTTCTTTTCAAAATGAACGAGTTCCCTCTAGAAACCCCAATTATTTTCTTCAATGTAAATTTGATATTCTTCTACTTCTTCTTCACTTAACTTCTTATTATTTTCATATACCTCTTGCCACTCGAAATAATCTTCATCGAAATAAACAGCAAATTTAATTTTCACGTTTTTCTTCTCTGTATAATCATAACCAGTAAACTCTACTACGTCATAATCTTTTTCTTTCTTCACAAACTTCCAAGTTGGATTATCAGTCATAATCTCTAAAGTAACCCCTTCGCCACTTGAACGAACAACGTTTTTAATATTCGGCTCAGTTGGTAAAAAGGACAGCCCGAACGCAGCTAATCCATACACAATCCCGACTATAATCTGTAAACCAATCATACCAGCAATACTCACGCCGCCCTTTGATTGTAAGAAATACGCCTTCTCATGATCAGACGCATCTTCTCCCTTACGAAAAACACGAACAGCCTGCTTATAATATAAACGGTTTCCTTGCCATCCAGTAAATATCATCATTCCTAATTGAAGAGCTAAACTAAATGTTACATAAATCCCATCTGGAATATCTATAAAAGGGGGTATAACTATACTAGGTATAGCCAATAACGCAAATATAATAAATAACTTATACATTTTACGATAAGCTAACCAAAAAGTTGGGAAGAAAAAGGCTACCCAATTCCATGTATTCCCTTGCGCTGGATTTTCTACTTTACCCCACTTAAAGTCATAATAAGCTGTATTCTTTTGAACAACTTTATGTAATTCTTGTGGAGAAATCGTTTCTTGTAAAACCGTGTCCTTCACGTACATCATCCTTTTCTTATTTCTATATACATTTATTGTATATGGACAAAATGAAGGAATCTAACAAAAAGTACACATATTTCATAAAAGTGAACGGAAATCGAATATATTCCGACAATTATCCGTTTCTTATTTCATTTTACTTTTAAATATATTAAAATAATCGTGTATCATACCTTTAATACACTAAGTTAATTATTTTATATATTCACTAAAAAGGATGCATCAAAATCATTTTTATACATCCTTTTTAGTGAATATATACTACATTTCCTCCCTCTTAATCACATTGAAATACTATTTTATTTCCCCCACATTCCCCTTCACTTTCTCAATAATATCTTCTATACGTTCCGCTATACATTCCAGCTCCCATTCTCCCTCACCGTGCATAGCTGTATAAACTGGACAATTCTCATCATTACTATCTACAAAAATCGGGTCTCCAAGATATGAATCTATCCCTATTACAATCCATCCTTCTTTCCAATCTCCTTCTTCATCAAAACTATAACCAAGTTGCCCTTCTTCTATTTCTTCACTATTAAACAATGCTATCGTCATAGGTTCAGATTCATACTCTAGCTCAATTTCATTATCCTCAGCACGATCTACATGTGCTAAAAGTTGTTTAATTTTATTATGGTTAATCATGATATCTTCTCCATTCTATCTTTTAAAAATCTAATTTTATTCATAATGAGCTGCCGCAAGTAACATTTGAGCAATAAACTTCCATGAAATATTTTCTGGAAACTTCTCTCCTTGATTTATATAAACCGATTCACAAGAACCTAACCAACTATTTAATGCCTCTAAATAAGTCTCTACCTCTACATTCTCCCATTCATCTTTATTCACTTTAAAATCCTTTTGGAGGTATACAAGAAATTTTAATAAATCTTCTTTAGAATTTACGTGATCGAGGTATTCATACACATCCATACTCCGTCCCTCCCTCTATTGCGTGTTATCTAAACTAACTATAATATATGACATAAGATTCTTAAAACTATTATTTGAGGTGACCGAATATGAAGAGTACAATTTGGGCAGACGATGACTATTTAAAACTAGCACCCATTAACGATGAACTAATCAAAAAAGCAGAAGAAGTACTGAACGTAAAGCTTCCAGAATCATATATAACCCTTCTAAAAGAACAAAATGGGGGAACTCTTCGTCTCGATGTTCACCCTACTTCAAAGCCAAATTCTTGGGCAGACGATCACGTTAATGTATCTGGTTTATATGGTATTTCTTTTAATGAAAATGAATCTAGTATTTTAGAGAGCCGCTATTTAATTCGAGAATGGGAAATGCCTGAGAATATCGTACTTTTATCTGGTGATGGACATACATGGATTGCATTAGACTATCGAAATGTAGCTGAAAATCCTCCAGTTATATTTATCGATAATGAGTTTGAGGAAATTATTGAATTAGCACCTAACTTTGAAAGTTTCTTACAAAACTTAACTACTTATGAATATGACGAAGAATAAGCCTGACTCTAAAAAGGAGCAAGATTTTATTACAAATTTACACGCCACTTTAAAACCACTCGGCTTTAAGAAAAAAAGACATACATTTTTCAAAGCTGAAAACGGATTTTATAAGCTCATTAACATACAAAAAAGCCAGTTTGAAGATGACTTCTATATAAATATAGGAGTCCACCCTATCGGTCTACCGCAGCTTATTACAAACCAATTACAATTAAAAGAAAACATTTCAATATTCGATTGCATTCTACAAACGAGAATAGAGCCTATGCATATCAAACAGAACCAGTTATTGCATAATGTTTCACATGAAACTATCGAAATTCCGAATTACCTTTCTACTATTTTCGACTGGTTTCAAACGTGGGTATCTTATGAAAATTTAGTGGAAACAAATATGCATTCCATTACTCCTGTACTAGCTGTCGTTCCAATATTACGAGAAAAAGCGTTTCTACTTCTTACCTGTTTTTCTTTCTACAAATTAAAACAGTACGAACAAGCTAATCGCTACTTACAGCAATATTTACATTGCACCGTGCATCTGAATACCGAGGAAAAAGAGCCCATATTCTTTCACGAAGTTGATATGTATATGAAAAAACTAGTAGAAAGTACAATGTAATTTCACATTGTACTTTCTACTAGTGCTTTATATTCCTCTTGTAACTTTTTAAATCGTTCTTCATACTTTTGCATCTTCACAGTATCCGTTTTTGAATTAAGGACTGGCCTTCTTCTCCCAGTCACCATTATATTTTTCCCATCTATTGCATCGTTCATATATACGTAAGGTTTAAAAGACTCACATACCGTATATGGCAATGCTACAGAGAGTTTTGCATACTCTTCCACTTTAAATTGATTAGATAAGCTTAACTCCTTTAAATTTTTCAATTGCATTAACGGTTCTAATGAATCATCTTTAACCTTTAAATTCATCAAAGTAAGCTTTTGCAACTGCTGTAATTCAGCGAGTGGTTTTAAAGTTTGTACTTTCATCGCTGTATTTATTCCACCACCCATATAGAAGGTATTAAGTTGTGTGCACTTACTTAAAGCACTTAAATCTTCTAACTTAGAAAAATCATCAATTAGTAAGGATTTGAGTTTTTTATTATAATCAATGTCCCATAACGTCTTCGCTTTTGTATTCCAGCACATATACAACTGTTGTAAATTAGACAATTTCTGAAGGCTACTTAAATCCTCGACCCTCATTTCGTAAACGTATAATATATCGGGACAAACATACGTAAGAATATGATCAAACTGCTTTTGATTTACTGTGAACATCCATAACTTTTTAACTTTTAAAGATGCTAGTCGTTCTATATTTTTTGTTTTCCCCTCAATCGCTACTTCTTCTAAATCACCAGCTATACTTGCTAAGTCTTTTATAATCTTCGGCTGATCACCAATCGGAAACATGTTATCCCCCCTACAACTCCCAAGTAATATTCATTTCTTCAAATGACTCCTTACTAACTTCCAATCCTTCGCTATCTTCCGTTCCAATCATTGCTATTTCTTCTTTAGACAACTTAATTTCCTCATTTGGACTTTGGATTTTTTTCTCATACACAAGTTGTAAAAGCTCTATTTGTTCCGCTGTCAGTTCATACTCTTCTTCCAGTCTTTCTATTGCTGATTCTGTATCAAGTAATGGAATTTCTAATAAGAATCCGCCGTGCTCTTCCATCTCTTCAAATGAATCAATTGAATACGCACCGCTATCCTCAATCCAAAATGCAGTTGTAATAAAAGGAACTGTTTCGCCTTCTACTTCTTCTAATACGTATTGAAGTGCTTCTTCTTTCGCAATATCTATTACTTCCGAAGATGCCCCTTCAAAATAATTTTTCGCATCAATCCACTCATCAATTCTCTCGCTATTCACATCTTGAAGACATACAATCGTGTAATTCGGATGAAACGTAATTGTCCCTTGTCCGCCTTGGCTATCTTGCATACTATAGTTAAATCCATCCCATGAACTTTCATGTGAGAAATCTGGACAATGCGCTACATTAATTGCATGGGCAATCGAATTTAAAACGCAGCCTTTCCATAGTTGTTCTTTATCTATATGTAATTTATATTTACTCATCATCTTCCCCCATGCGCATATTTTTTTCTATTATCTTTCCTCTACACAATACTTGTAAATACTTTTCTATCTACTACAAAATAAAAAAGACTTCCTTTTTAAAAGGCGTCTTTTTATAGTTGAAAATTTACTAATAAATAAAACGAATTATTTAATAAATGAATCCCAATTGGAACGAGTAAATTCTTCGTTTTCTTATATGTGTATGCTAAACATATACCCATACCAAAAATATATAAAATACTACCTACTGTAAGGGGATGGCCAAAAGTAAATATGAAAGCACTTATAACGGCACTAGTAAGTGCAGAAAAGCGCTGGGATAATTTCGTAAAAAACATCCCCCGAAATAAAAGTTCTTCCCAAATCGGTGCAAAAATGGTGAGCACAACTACATATAAAATGATTTCACTTTTAGTAGGCTTTATTACTATACTAGACTCGTCCACACCAATCCCATGTGGTAAAACTAAATTTAATATTGCAAGATATATAAGAATTACAATCGCTGTCATTACTATCGTTACATAGTGTTTAAAATTATTGAATTGTAATGATTTTATTAAATGTAAGCAGCAATTTCTTGCCGGTGCATACATTACGATAATCATACAAAACGTGAAAGGTGGAATAAGATGATCTACATACCATGGATATAAGGAAGAATCATATAAAAGGTTCAAAAAACCAATTCCATGCATGACCCCAAAAATAATTAATAGAATGCTAATTACTTGGCGCATACTCATTTGTTCATTCTTTTTTTCATATGTAGCTAATTCTATATTCATCCTATCCCCTCCAGTATAATTAAACCTTTTAAACCATTATATACCAAATTCAACATAAAAAAAGACAATACCCCCCACTGTATTGTCCATTTTCGTCCCTACCATTTCTCTCTACACGTCTCAATTAAATGCAGTAAGTACCTCTTCGTCATATCTGCTCTTCTCCACCTTGAGAGCATTCTCTTTTCTTTTGGATTGTGCCGTATTCTCGCTACTTCTTTTAATAAGAGCTCCCATTCTTCCGCTGAACGTTCTGACAAGTATTGCAATCCTCTATCTTTTGAAACGATTGTTTTATAATCTAGTGTATATAAAATGCGTCCCATCGTAACGACAGCTGATTCTACCCACTCTTCTATAAAAAATAAATATGGCTTCTTCGCCTTTTCACTCCAGTACTGTTCTACGTTGTATTTCATCGTATTTACTACATCATTCCATTGTATTTGCAGCGGAAGATCTTCTGCTTCTTTTCCTGTAACTGTAATGCCTTGATTTTTCAACGTCCACCATGTGACCGCATTAATGTCCCAATGACCAACATTAGCTTTACCATCTGCACAATACACGTACTCGTTCATTTCATCATTGTATTTCCCTAAGTCAGCAAGCGGAATATACATACCGTCCATTCTTTTACCTAGCGTATTGTCACTAAGTTTCTTATGTAGTTCCACAAGCTGCTGTTTTTCAGCTTCATTCACGGAATCATTTATCACTGTAACAAAATCAACATCGCTCGTTTCCTTATGAAATGCACCTAGTGCGATGGATCCGTAAATATATACCCCGACTATTTTTTCATCCAAAAAAATTTCTTTTAATTCTACTGTGTACCGCTCCATTAACTGTTGTACTTCCGTTGGTAACGCATGCTTCACTCCATTTTTCATATCTATCCCTCCAATAAAAAAGCCTTTGCAAATTCGCAAAGACTTCTTGTTTTATAAATATTTCTCGATTTCTTCATAAACATCCTTCAAACGAGGATTTCCTTCTCCAACAATTTCTCCATTTACAAGAACGACCGGATAAAATAAATCTTCTTCCACTACGCGCTCAGCGAATGCTTTTTTATCCGCATCTTCTTGTTCTTCTTGGAAATCAATATACTCGAAATTAAATTTATTTTCTTGTCCTTCATATTTACGACCAATTGCCGCTTGTAACCATTCAAACGTTTCTGTTGAAGATGGCATTCCGACGCAGCTCGCACAAATTACTTTCGTCCCATACACTTGAACATTAACCATTTCTTCTCCCCCACTTCTTGTCCCAACAGTATATTCAGATGTCTTATTACATAAGCACATCATTTTACAAACTTATTCCATACCCCTATACTGAAAAAACACGATACAATATTTCGACAATAAAACAAGAAGAGAAAAAATAGATTTTCCCCTCTATCTTGATTATAATAAAACTGATGAAAGGAGTCGATAAAAATGGAAAACCCACATATGCAAGAACAAGTATTAGAAGTATTAGATAAATTACGTCCATTCTTACTTCGCGATGGCGGAGACGTTGAATTAGTAGACATTGAAGAAGGTATCGTAAAACTACGCCTTATGGGTGCATGCGGAAGCTGCCCAAGTTCTACAATCACACTAAAAGCTGGTATCGAGCGCGCGTTACTTGAAGAAGTACCAGGCGTTATCGAAGTAGAACAAGTATTTTAATTAAAAGCGGAAGCGGCTCGTTCAGAACAGGAGGTCATTGGAGCTCCTGACGAAGAGGCGCTTTTTGCCTCACAGGAAGGCGCGAAATGGCCGACTGTTCTAGCCGCTGGAGCTAGATATTAATCTAAAAGCAGAAGCGGCTCGTTCAGAATCGCCTTCTAAAAGGAGACCAAATTTGGTCTCCTTTTTTATTCAAATCACATTTATCCGTTAACATCATAAAACAAAATTGGAAATCCTTCTCAAAAAATGCGATAATTAATACTATATAGTGAATCGTTCACACATATACAGTAAAAAAACATAGGGGGACGACAGATGCCAAAAATGGGGAACACTTTTGTAACAATTCAAGAACTAGAAAAGAAAAAAGAGTATTTATTAGGCCTTTCATCCGTTATACCAACATGGAATACAAGCTATCAATTTTTATTTAAAGAAATCCAGCAAGAATTATTGGGTAAAGTAAATGAAAAGCTCGAAAGGCATCAATTCGTTTTAAATATATGTACAGATCAACAGGTAGGGGCATAATGTATTACATAAAATTGTGGTATATAAAAAAGAGACCTCACTCGGTCTCTTTTTTATATTTTTAAGATAACCAATCTAATTTTCTAATCCCGAGCTTATCTACTGGTAAACGAAGTGAGCCATAAAAGTACTTCATAAATTGCTCTGAGCGGTTTACATCGTGTAAAATGGCTTCTAAGCGATCTCTATATATGCTTTTTTGTTCTTCGTTTCCAGTTTGATAATATCGTTCGACCGTTTCAAAATAGTGAAGCGGGAACAGGAGCCTTGCAAATAATAAACGCCAACCAAATGAGGACAGCGAGTAATTCCGTTCATAATCTGTAACAAATTGAACGATTGTTTGATCCCAGTCTTTCTTTTTTTCAATCATCATATAGCGAATCCATTCTGCTATATCTCGAGTTGGGTGATCATACACCCAATCAAAAGGGAGTTTGAGACGCTTCGTTTGATGCCATAATAAAGGTGTGAATCGTTCTTGGCAAATTGTCGCTGCATCCGTTAGTTGCGGCGTATCATCCATTTCTGTATCAACAACATATTGAATGGCATTTTCTGCAACTCCTAAGTAATACGGGAAGGATTCAATAAACAATTGATCGAATACGTCTGTAGGGTGGTTCATCACTTGTGATTGCCAAAACTTTTCTAACTGATCGAGTCTCTTTTCCCATAACGCTTTCCATTCACCAATGCGGCTTAATTGCTCGATTTCTTCTGGAAAGAATGCACCTCGTTTATGGAATATAGAAAGTTCACTTCCTAATGACGTAGCATGTCGTTCTAACGCTCGCATACCTTTTAATAAGCAGTAATTTTGTTCTTCTATCTCACTTACATAGTAGCCGTGTATAGTTGGAACGAAAGTCGCTACAGTTATATCCCCTTGCTGGTTCATATAGTCACTGAGCTTTTTCATCTCTACAAGTACTTCTTCCTCCATTTCTCCAATTGGAACAAGTACATAAATTTTGTTGCGAATCCAAAAGCTTTTATAGGGGCCAAGGGGGATTAATTCTTTAACATGCATGTGATAATGCTCATAAATATGCTGAATCATCGCAGTCGCCACCTATGGTTTTTCTTTATATATATGAGCTTGTGCTCGCCTTTCATTCCTATGCACATGATAAAGCAACGAAACGTATACAAATACTAAAAAGAAAAAAAGGTGATAAACATGAAAGAATCAAATCAACTACAAGAAAGAGCATTACAACTATTACAAGAACGTGGTGTAACAATTGACGATATTGCTGAACTTGTTCATTTTCTTCAAAAAAAATATCATCCAAATTTAGAGATGTCAGAATGCCGTTACAATGTAGAACGTGTACTATCAAAACGTGAAGTACAAAACGCACTGATTACTGGTATCGAGCTTGATGTCCTTGCTGAAAAGGGAATGCTAAGTGAACCGTTACAAGATATTGTAAAACGTGATGAAGGCTTATACGGAATTGATGAAGTTATCGCACTTTCTATCGTGAACGTGTACGGCTCTATCGGTTTCACGAACTTTGGATATATTGATAAATTAAAACCTGGTATTTTAGAATACTTAAATGATAAATCAACTGGAAAGGTGCATACATTCCTTGATGATATCGTTGGCGGAATCGCTGCCGCTGCTTCAAGCCGTTTAGCGCACCGAGCTGAGCACTCAGAATAATAATGTTTTCTAGGCCGTCAGTTTCATGCTGACGGCCTTTCGTATTCCATAAGCATAAATTCTCTTCCGCGACTCAAAAAAATAGTCCCTTGTTTAAATCCGATATTTTTATATAACGTAATCGCTCTTGTATTAAATGTTGCTACGCTTAATCGAAACATTTTTGCATTAAACTCTTTCGTGGCAAACGCTATTCCAGCTTGGAAGAATTCTTTCCCTATTCCCTTCCCAGTTAACGCCGGCTTCATGCCAAGTCCGATATCAATCACATCTTCTCCACCATATAAATTAGCATCTCTTCCACCTGGCACTTGTGCATTTGCTCCAAAACAAAAATAACCGATGAGGTCTCCTTGATCGTCACAACAGCCATAATACGTTCCATCTAATAGCTCTTCTATTACTTCTTTCTCGCCTGAAAAACTATATAAACTATAAGGTTCCTCGTACGTCCACGTATTTATCTTCTTTGCTTCTTCTATCGTTAACTTATGTATATCCACTTTCTCTTTCCCCCTATTATATTTCTATTAACAATATTCGATATTCATCTTATAATTCATCTTTCTCAATATATTTTTTAAATTTATCGCTTCATTTTTATGGAAGATTTTTCTTATTATGTTACGATTAAACAGAATCATTACAAATAAGGTGGTGACAATTTGAATTACTTTTCTTATCTCTCCTCGGAAGAACGGCAAAATTTTTTCTATAAAGAACCTCTTAGTTTTTCAAAAAATATAGGGAAAGAACAACTAGCTTACGCACTAGGCGCCACACTATATACTCCTGGCACGAAAGAAACGATTGCGGAAGATATAATTAGAAAGAAACATGTGGATGCTACCTCAATTATTCTTTGTCTAGAGGACGCTATCAGCGATGAGGAAGTAAAACTTGCAGAGCAAAACATCGTCGTTCAAATACAGCAAATCGCTAACTTAGTCAGTGCCAACATACTAAATCAAGCAGACATCCCGCTTCTTTTTATTAGAGTTCGACAGCCAAGTCAACTGAAGACAATTGTTACTGAATTAGGTAGTGCTGTTCATTGTTTATGTGGTTTTGTCTTTCCAAAATTCACACCGATTAACGGAAAGACTTATATCGATCAGCTTGCATATATAAACGAGTTATACTCATTATCGCTATATGGCATGCCGATTTTAGAATCCCCCGAAATTATGTATAAGGAAACACGGGCAGAATCATTATTACAAATAAAGGATTTACTAGATTCTTATCACGATTACATCTTAAATGTACGTATTGGTGCTACTGATTTTTCAAGTCTATTCAGTATTCGGCGCAATAAATACACACCTATCTATCATATTACCGTTGTCCGTGATTGTATTTCAGACATTATTAACGTTTTCTCAAGGGCAACAAATGAATATATTATTTCAGGATGTGTATGGGAATATTTTTCTAATGATCATGAAGAAGGGCTTATTCAAGAGGTATCACTTGACCATGCAAATGGCTTAATCGGAAAGACAGTTATTCACCCATCTCATATTAAAGTTGTACAGGCAATGCACATTGTCACAATGGAAGATTATTTAGATGCGAGATCAATTTTACAAAATGCAGATACGTATAATGGAGTGCTAAAAAGCAGTTTTTCTAACAAAATGAATGAAGTAAAACCTCATTATGGCTGGGCTCGCAAAACCATTTTAAAATCTAATATTTACGGGGTGCTACATGAAAACAAACAATTCACCGATCTCCTTATTACAAACGCAAAGCAACACGTATAACGTTTTAAATAATATACAAGTCCATGTAGAAGTACGTGATAATCCATATAATTTAGCGCTAGACAATCTTTTTCAAATGGCTGCGAGAATAAATAAGAAACGTAGTTTTTTATTTGTGAGTACAATCCTTGGAAAGCATCTTCCTATTAAACCTGCAGTCTCTCTATCAAGTGGAGTTGCTCTCGCTGCAAGATATTTGGAAATACTACATAATATTTCTCATCCATTTCAAAAAGAAATTTTAAATCTCATTTCATTAGAAATTGATGAAATCCCAGAGGAAGTATTTCGTTATCAATATCCTCTGCAAGAAGAAGTTGTGTTCATCGGATTCGCTGAAACAGCGACAGCACTTGGTCATTCTATGTTTCAATGCTTTCAAAATGCAAAGTATGTGCATACAACTAGGGAATCGATACCCCACCTAGAATCTGTCATTACATTTGAGGAAGAACATTCTCATGCAACATCGCACCGTTGTTATGTAGATGAAAGCTTTTTTCAAAACAACAACCCGATTGTTCTCGTAGATGATGAGATGACAACAGGAAAAACAGCATTAAATATTATTAGATCTATTCAAAATAAATTCCCACGAGAAGAATATATAATTGCTTCTTTATTAGACTGGCGTTCTCATACTAATAGAAAACAATTTAAACAATTAGAAGAAGAACTTCAAATTAAGATTCATGTTATTTCTTTATTAGAAGGCAGTATTCATACAACTGGTCAACCATTAAATATTGCAAAAACAGATATTCAAATTAAAGAAACAAAACCTGATTTCAAAAAGCATACCCTTACCTGTCCAAAATCACCCTATACATCAAATTATATAAAATATACTGGGCGATTTGGCATTTCAGCATATGAACAAAAGCACATTCATTCTTTCGCTCAAGAAGCAGGAAAAACTTTAAAAAGAGAAAGAATGGGAAAACGAACACTCTGTCTCGGAACGGGTGAATTTATGTATATCCCAATGAAAATTGCTGCTGAAATGGGTGAAAATATTTTATACCAATCTACAACAAGAAGCCCTATCCATCCTGTTTCAAATGATGTAAACTACGCCATTCATAATCATTTCTCATATCCAAGTCCTGAAAATTCTACTATTACAAATTACTTTTATAATATTTCACCTCATGATTACGATGAAGTATTTGTTTTTATTGAGCGTGATTTAGGAGAAGAAGCCCTGTTTCCTCTTCTACAGCAGTTACAAACAGTTATTCCTTTTATTCATATCGTCTCATTTTCAAATAGCATAGAAAAGGAAGGTTGATAATTATGGTAAAAGTAAATTCTCATATTAGTAGTTACAATCCAAATGATGCTATTTTTCTATTAAAAGATATTAGTGATTTAATGAAAGAAAGTTCCACGGAAACTAGAGAACAAGCAATTCAAGCTGGCACACATTATTCCGAAATGTTACCAATGGAATATAAACCATCTAAAGCGTATATGGATTTATTCTTTTCTTCCCTGCAACAATATAAACACAAACTAGCCATCGCTGTTGGAGTTGTCGCCGAACAGATTATACAAACTAAAGGAACTAACCTTGTCCTCGTTTCATTAGCTCGTGCTGGTACACCTATTGGCATTCTTATCAAACGCTACATACGCTATCAATACAACCTTGATGTACCTCACTATTGTATTTCTATTGTTCGCGGACGCGGTATTGATGAAAATGCACTCCATTATATTTTGGAACATCACCCTAAAGAAACAATTCAATTCATTGATGGGTGGACTGGAAAAGGTGCAATAAAAAAAGAATTAGAATATGCAGTACACACATTTAACGAACGAAATAATACACACATTTCTCATTGTATGGCTGTGCTTGCTGATCCCGGTTACTGTACTTCAATTTACGGTACACGTGAAGATTTTCTTATTCCTAGCGCTTGCTTAAATGCAACAGTCTCTGGACTAATTAGTCGCACTGTACTAAATGACACCTATATCGGTCCAAATGATTTTCATGGTGTTAAATATTATAAAGAGCTAGAACAAGAAGACTTATCAAATTTCTTCGTTGATGAGGTAACAGAGTTATTCCCTTCTGTTCATTCTCATATAGATAATCAATTACGTTATATTACTTCAACTTACACTGATCCCTCTTGGCAAGGATTAAAAGATATACAGTCTATCCAAAATCACTTTGAAATTGACGATATTAACTTAATTAAACCAGGAGTCGGTGAAACAACTCGTGTATTACTCCGGAGAATACCGTGGAAAATTTTAATACGTAAGCAAAACAATCCCGATTTAAAGCATATTTTACTTCTCGCTAAAGAAAAGAATGCCCCAATTGAAATCTATGAGAATATGGCTTATTCATGTTGCGGGCTCATTAAGCCTCTTAGGAAGGAAACAAGATGATTTTCGCCAGTGATCTTGATCAGACGCTTATTTATTCCCGGAAATCGTTTCGTGCCCCTATAGAAGATGAATCAATTCAACTCATTGAAACTATAGATGGGAAAGAAATTTCTTTCATATCACATAAAACCATTTTACTACTAAAAAAATTACAACTGCACTCACATTTCATCCCAGTTACAACAAGAACTATTAAGCAGTTTCAGCGTATTGCTTTATTCCAAAACGAAATCATTCCCGAATACGCCATTACAAGTAACGGCGGCAATATCCTTCATAACGGGAAACAAGATGGTACTTGGAACAGGAAAGTAAAAGAAAGACTATCGGTTGAATGTATAGAGAGAAACGACATACTAAAGGAATTTGGACAAATAGCTCATAAGGATTGGGTTATATCGCAAAAAACAGCTGATGATCTATTCCATTATTGCATTATTAAACGGGAGAACATTCCTTATGATGAATTATCATCCTTCACTTCCTGGTTAGACAAACAAGGCTGGAATCATTCACTTCAAGGTAGAAAGCTATACTTTGTACCAAAACCAATTAATAAATGGGACGCCGTGCAATATATAAAAGAAATTTTGCAAATAGATACGATTATTACAGCTGGGGATTCTTTACTTGATTTATGCATGCTTGAAAAGGCGAACCATGCCTTCGCACCACTTCACGGTGAGTTAGGGGCAATGCATGATAACTTACAACCCAATATTTTAAAAACAGACGCAATCGGCATATATGCCGCAGAAGAAATCGTAAATAAATCACTTCAAATTATTCACAGTTCATTACCTACCTCATGATCATCATATGCACAATTGCATACGCACCGCGGTTAAACAGATGGTACAATTTATTTGAATCGCTGTTGCTACACTTCTTGATTAGAGAAAAGGCGTTAAAACGGAAATTAGCGTCTTATCAACCTCAAGCAATTGGCACATTTTGTCATCTTAAAAGACACTCCAACGAGTGTCTTTTTTTCTATATCCAACAAGGACTTACTCATTTCAAAGTATAAATACATAAAATAATGTAAATCATGACACGCATGAATCACTTTCTAAAAGTTATAAAGTAGATTCAAAATAAAAAAGCACTCTTAACTAGAGTGCTTTTTACTTTCAAACAAGGAGGCTACATATATGGATAGTACTCTCGTATTTAACTTTGGCATTGGTATTGTTATCATTTTATTTGTTTTCTTTGTACTTTGTATGAGCGGTGTGTAACAGTCTTTTATGCTGATAACTCTTTTAAAGTATCACTTAATTTGAACTTTCTTAATTGTAATGACGCAATCAATGCTGCCCCCGCTCCAAGCATCACGCTAGCTAAAGCCAGTATGACCACTTGATTATACGGAATAATAATAACCGTTAACTCTAAGCTTGATAACACTATATAACTAAACAAAATCCCACCAAAAATGCCAATGCAACCAGCTATCGCTCCAAGTAAAGTTCCCTCTAATAAAACGATCCTTCTCATTTGCTTTGGGATAGCTCCTACCGCACGAATCATACTAATTTCAGCACGTCTTTCATGTAAACTTGCTACTATCGCATTCATTAATCCTATACCAGAAATAATGAAAACAATTACAACTAACAAGCTAATTAACATCATCATTTGCGATAATAACTGCTCTTGTTCTTTCAATAAATCATAACTGTTTATAACTTCTATATTCTCTTTATTCTTTGTAATTTCTTTTACTTGCTTCTTAATTGCTTCAAATGACTGATTAGAATTTGTCATAATTTGAATCGCTTCATATCCTTGTACGTGAAACTTATCGCGAGCCCATTGTTCATTTACAAAAACATCTAACCCTCTTAACCTTAATCCTTGCTCAATAATTGAAACGACTTTAATCGTTTGTTTTTCTTTTCCCTTTCCTTGTACTTCAAACGTATCTTGCAACTGAAGCCCTAAATTTTTAGCCACTTCCTTCGTAATGACTCCCTCACCATCTTCTAATGGCTTATTTAAAGTTTGTCCTGCAATCACTTTCGCCTTTGTTACTTTCTGATACGCTACAATATCATTACCTACAACTTCCATTGAATCAGAGTTCAAATTGTTTTTTTTCATAAATTCATACCATTCTTGATTCGCTTTTTTAAAGTCATAATTCACAAGCTTTGCTGTAAAGTCAGTAGCATTCCCAACACTCGTCTCTACACCATCAATTTTTTTAACCTTCTCCATCCAACTAAACGGTAATGTTCCTATTCCTTGCGACTCTACTGGAATTCTTACTACTAAGTCCGCTGGTAAATGTTTTTGTAATCCTTTTTTCATACCTTCATACATAGAGTTTACATACATCGTTCCAACAAGTGCTAACATAAAACCAAATGCTAGTATAGCAACCGACACAGCTGCCTTATTTCGATAACGAATGACATTCCGGCTACTAATCGTCGTTTCAATTCGTAATATCATTTGAATCGGTTTTGCAATCACTGGTGCTATCACGCAAATAAATAACGGGATCGCAAATAACAAACCGACCGCGAATAAAAGCGCTCCTATCGCACTTGGATTAAAACCGATATACTCCTCTAATACGCTACCTGCTAGCCCAATAACAGTACCAATAATTAAAATGCTAAGGCTAAAAGCACTCCATCTTTTTTCTTTCTTCTCATTACTAGGAAGACCTGGGCGGAGTGCTTGAACTGGTGGAATCTTTCTAACCATGAAAGCTGGTATAATAGCCCCTATGATAGACATAACAATCCCTAGTAAAAAAGTAATGAGTAAAATCTCACTTAAAATCGAGAATGATGCTTCCCCTGCCCCCTCAATATTCACCCATTTGTTAATGAATGATGCTGCAATTGTTTGCGTACCTGCCCCAAGAATAACCCCTGCTAACGATCCGATCGCTCCGATGCATAAAGCCTCTAATAAAACGACTACTATAATTTGATTTGGGTTACTACCGAGTGCACGTAATAATGCCCATTGCTTAAATCGACTTCTGACAGATAAGAAGAAACTTCCCATTATTAAAAGGGCTACTACAAATAAGGCAATACCACCTAAACTAAAAATTAAAGGCTTCATTACATTTAGTCGTTCAAATGCCTTATCGACATAAGTACGTTGATCCACCTTTATATTTTCTATCTTCTTATTTACATCAAGAGCAATCGCCCTTTTCACATTTACATCGGCTGTTTTCACTTGAACGAGATTAAACTGATTTGGTAGATTTAATTCTTTTTGAAGCCACTGGATTGGAAAATAAGCCCCATGCCCCATTGCCGCCATTAACGGCGGATTTAAAATGCCGACGACTTTCACAGTCTTTTCTCCATGTTGTGGGAATGGCAGTTTAATCGTATCTCCCAATCGTATATTTTCACGTTCTGTATACCCTTTTGTCAGCGCTACTTCAGCACCTTTTTTCGGATATCGCCCTTCTACTATTTTATAAGAATGCATTTCTGGAGAATCTTGCTCAACACCCCAATAAGATGGCTTTCCCGATAACTCTTTATAATGCGGAAAAGGATATGGTATAAGTGCTTTTGATATTTTCTCAGCATTTTCTAAGCCATCTATTCCCTTTAAACTTTCATTATTTAAATACATATCGTTTTTTATATAGCCAAATTGTAAATTATAATCTCCATATCGGCTTACTACTTGTTCCTTCACACTCTTCTCTACTGATTGATTTCCTAGCAATAACATCGTCGCTAACATAACACCTAAAGCTGCACCGAGAGCAATCAACATATTTCGCAGCCAATTTTGTTTCATCGATTTTACTGCATACTTAATTACCCATCGCATCACCTTTACCCCCTACTTTAAAGTGGCGATTCATAATCTCTTGAATGTGAGTAACTTGTTGTGGGATATTTCGAAACTTCCACCCTTTACTTTCAGCATGTTCATGAATCACTTCACCATCTAATAAGAAAACAACTTTATCCGCATGAGCCGCTACGAACGGGTCGTGCGTTACAATAACAGCTGTTTGCCCTAACTCATCACACGCATTGCGAAGTACCGCAATTATGTTTTTGCTATTTTCCGAATCTAATGCCCCTGTTGGCTCATCCGCTAATATAATTGCCGGTTCATTTGCAAAAGCTCTTGCTATCGCAACCCTTTGCTGTTGCCCGCCTGATAACTGTGCTGGTAAATGTTTTTCTTTTCCTTTTAACCCAACAAGCTCTAATAAACGAGTCGCTGTCACGGTTGCCTTCTTTTGCGAGACATTATCTAACAATAAAGGTAATCCTACATTCTCCTCCGCACTAAACACCGGAATCAAATTAAACTGCTGAAAAATAAAACCGATTTTATGCCTTCTAAATAAAGCGAGCTCTTTTTCTTTTAATGTTGAAATCTCTGTACCGTCAACTCGAATACTACCTACCGATGGAATATCTAATCCACCTAACAACTGAAGTAAGGTCGTTTTACCCGATCCACTTGCCCCCATAATACAAACGAAATCTCCTTTTTGAATTTGAATATTAATACCTTTTAGTATTTTCACTTTACTATCCCCAATATCAAACGATTTTTCTAACCTTTCAATTTCAATAATATTCATCCCGATATCCCCTTCTCTCTCTATTTATCAATCTATATATTCTATTCAAAATACAAATTTCCTACTATTTTGTATTTTTTTGTCACATACTAATATTTCTCATGTCAGAAAAATTGACTCTCGCAAAAAAAGTAACCATAATAGTTACACGAATACATAAAAGCTATTCACATATCCACAAATAGGAGGAAGAAAAATGAAACATGTAATCGTTTATGCACACCCGAATACAGAAAGCTTCAACCATGCGATTTTAGAAACGGTAAAAAGTGAATTAGAAGGAAAAGGTCACGAAGTACGCGTTCGCGATCTATACGAATTAAACTTTAATCCAGTATTAGGCGCTTCCGATTTCATCTCATTTTCTCAAGGAAATACACCAGAAGATATTAAAGAAGAACAAGAGCATATCTCTTGGGCTGATAGCATTACATTCATTTATCCAGTGTGGTGGGCGGGACTTCCTGCTATTTTAAAAGGATACGTTGACCGTGTATTTAGCCACGGATTCGCTTATGCTTACGGTGAAAACGGTATTGAAAAGTTATTAAGCGGTAAAAAAGGATTGTTATTATCTACAATGGGAAATACGAAAGAAGCATACACAGCAGGTGGCATGTTTGATGCAATGAAGAAAACAGCGGATGTTGGTATTTTTGAATTTACAGGCATTGAAACAATTGAGCATACATTCTATACAAGTGTTCCTTCTGTGGATGACAGTGTGCGTAAGCAATATCTTGAAGAAGTGAAAGACGTTGTGAATCGTGCATTCTAACAAAATTATATCGGCGATTTTTCAAATATATCGACTTACCGATAAAAATCAACACTAGTCACAACTGAATGTTAGCCCACACCAATCGGGCTGCCAACAAATATCAGAAAAAAAGCTGTTCCAAAGTTTGGAACAGCTTTCTTCATTACATCTTCTCAATCCACTCCGTCAAGTTATGCACAACTTGCGTCGGTTGTACTTCGTATTCTGTTAACTTCTCCACAGTTGTGACTCCAGTGTGGACAAGAAGCGTATGCATACCAGCATTTATTCCTGCTAAAATGTCTGTATCGTAGTTATCCCCAACCATTAATGCTTCATTCTTTTCTATGCCAAGCACTTTCAAAGCTTGTTCCATAATGATTGATTCTGGTTTTCCGATAAAGATTGGATCCACACCTGTTGATACTGCTACAACTGATGTTAATGAACCATTACCTGGTAATAATCCTCGCTCAGTTGGGATGGCAATATCCCCATTTGTAGAAATAAACGTCGCGCCATTACGCACAGCAAGACACGCTTTTGCTAATTTTTCATATGTGATGTCACGATCTAAACCCACAACAACGAAATCAGGATTTTCATCCACAAGTTCAAATCCTTTTTCCACAAGTGCATCGTGTAAGCCTTCTTCACCAATCATATATACAGTTGCGTCTTGTTTACGTTCATAAATGAAGTTCGCAGTCGCCATACTCGTTGTGAATACTTGCTCTGCTTTCGCTGGAATATCGAAACGAACAAGCTTTTCTGCTACCTGTTCCGGTTTGCGAGTTGAGTTATTCGTAACGAATAAATATGGAATGCCGCGCTCTCCTAATGCTTTTACGAAGTCGCTTGCTTCTTCAATTTGTTCTTCTCCGCGATACATCGTACCGTCTAAGTCAATTAAGTAACCTTTATACATCGATTATGTCTCTCCTTCTATGCTAACGTTCTCACCTTATCATACCACTCTTATATTACCCGCTTTTCCAAAAGAAAAAAACGCTTTACCTTAAAGCGCCCCATAACGTTCATTTTTTCTCTTTTATTTGGTAAGAACAACTACAATCGCCCTCGCACATATTTGCTAGCGTTTTCACTTCTGCGTTCGTAAATAGACGCTTATACATTTCTTTTTCATCTTCACACACTTGCGGGAATCTCTCGGCAATTTCCTTTAACGGACAGTTTTGTTTTTCAATTACGAAAGATTTCTCTCCATCTCTCTTTATTTGAACCATATAACCATTTTTCTCTTGCATAGCTGCTATCTCTTGCACTTTATATGCTAAATTCTTTTGATTACTCACTCTCTTTTGTAACTGTTCTTCCATTCGCTTCGTTCTCTCTTTTAAAACGTAACGAAGTATTTTTTCATCGCCCATTCGAGCTAAATCTTCTAGCATATCAATCGCAAATTGCTTATACTCTTTCGGGAATGTATCTTCTCCCTTTTCGCTTAATCCATACAAATAAGTTGGTCTTCCGACATGTTGCCTTACCATCTTAGAATAAATGAGTCCGTCTTTCTCAAGATTACTTAAATGTCTTCGAATCGCCATTTCTGTAATCTCTAAAACGTCAGCTAGTTCCGCTACCGTGTGCTCTCCCTTTACTTTCAACAATTGTACAATCTCGTCTTTCGTAGTACGTGCTTCCCCCATACTTCACCCTTCTCCCTTTTCTTTCTCACATACAATATAAGATCCCCAAAAGGCATTCTCTGGGGATCTTATAAGCATAATTATTCTGGTACAAATGCAGATACAGGTCCTAATTCCTTTTCTAAATAACTGCGAATATTTGCTGGGTACCTTTCTACCACTGCAATATGTTTTTGAATCGTCTTATATAATTCATCATGATTCATTTGAATATAATCTTGCGTAAGCATTTTTCGAAGAAGGATAATTTCTTTCATCCCTTGTCCATCTTCTTCACTTATCACTCGCTCGTCCATTAAAATATCAATAATATCTTCATAGCTTCCTGGATCGCGCATAATAAATCCATCAATCATCGCATTTCCTACATCTAATACACAATCAATAATAAGATGGGCTATGCGCTCTAATGCGTAAAATTCAAACTCGGTTTCATATATCTTTTTCTCTTGAAATGTACTTGTTGCTCGTTCTAAACATACTAGCATTTGTTCTATTTTCTTTCTGTCTACAAAATACATGAATGTCACCTACCTGGAAATTAAAGCATTTACATTTTAATTGTAACGCTTTCTTCTGAAAAAATCGACAATTTTTCGAATTCACCTTTTCTCCGTTATTTGTTATAGTTATATTTGTATGATTTTTGAAATTGGAGGAATGGAATCTTGGAACGTGAACTCGCACTAGAAATTGTCCGTGTAACAGAAGCAGCTGCCTTAGCATCCGCACAGTGGATGGGCCGCGGAAAGAAAAATGAAGCAGATGATGCAGCAACTACAGCAATGCGTGATATGTTCGATTCAGTAAACATGGCAGGTACAGTTGTAATTGGTGAAGGAGAACTTGATGAAGCACCGATGTTGTATATTGGTGAAGAACTAGGAACAGGTAACGGTCCAGAAGTAGACATCGCCGTTGATCCATTAGAAGGTACAAACATCGTTGCAAAAGGTCTTGCAAATGCAATGGCAGTTATTGCAATCGCAGACAAAGGGAACCTTCTTCATGCTCCTGATATGTACATGGAAAAAATCGCGGTTGGTCCAAAAGCAGCTGGTAAAATTAGCTTAGATGATCCAATTGAAAAAACAATTGAAATTGTAGCAGAAGCTAACAATAAAAAGATTCGCGATCTAACAGTTATCGTTCAAGAACGTGAACGTCATCAAGATATTATTGACCGTGTTCGTGCAAAAGGTGCACGCGTAAAATTATTTGGTGACGGTGATGTTGGTGCGTCAATCGCAACAGCACTACCTGGAACGGGTATCGACTTATTCGTAGGTATTGGCGGAGCTCCAGAAGGTGTTATTTCTGCAGCAGCATTAAAGTGCCTTGAAGGTGAAATGCAAGCTCGCTTAGTTCCAATGAACGAAGAAGAAGAAGCTCGTTGTCGTGAAATGGGATTAGAAGATCCTCGTCAACTTCTTATGTTAGATGACTTAGTATCTGGGGATGATGCAATCTTCTCAGCAACTGGTGTATCTGCTGGTGAGTTATTAGACGGTGTTAAATTCCTTGGCGGAGATTTAGCTGAAACATACTCTATCGTAATGCGTTACAAAACAAGAACAGTACGATTCATTAAAACGCATCACCATTTAGATCATAAACCACACTTAAACTTAGATATTTAATAAAGGAGCCATGTGTATGGAAGAACGTTTCTTTCTGTACGACGATACTGTCGCTACAAAAACTCGTTTCGTTAGCTTTATGGGAGAAAATGAGCGTCACGATTTAGCGCTATTATACTCCGATCGTCATTACGGTAAAACAATTGTCCTTGATATGCAACGCAATAAATTTGCAATCATCGGTGCTGACGATTTAAACGAACCAGGCTACTTAGAGCATGCATTTTCTATGACTGAAGAAATTGCAGAAGAACTACGCTCATTTTTATTTGAACTTATATAATTTATCGTATGCACCAGCTATTTTAGCTGGTGTTTTTTCATCACTAGTATTTAGAATTTTCAATCTTTTGTGTTATAATTAAGAATAAATCTATTTGGATAGAAAGGACGTTATCTACGTATGCCAACAACTACTTTGTAATGGACCAGCAATTGGATAGCATTACTCTCAAAAAAGCACCGTGCTTTTTCAAGGGAGTAGTCTGCCCATTCCCATTACAAAGGAGCGTATTGCATCTGTAGTATGATGTTTACGGAGGTTCCTCTTTGGGGACCTCCTTTTATTCTTGTCTTTTTCTCATGCCTTCATACTACAAGACATCCAAATAGCTGTATTACGTTCCTTTACCACTACTATAAGAGGTGAAGGAAAATGCAGAAAGTACAACTTTCTTGGAGTTTATATGAAAACGAGCAAAACACAATCGAAAAATATTGTAAAAATTGCAGACGTACTACCCTATTTACCGACACAAATATTCGTAGGCATAACGCCAACGGAAAAAACATATACCGCTTTGCCATTTATAAATGTCCGAAAGACCATACGTGGAATCAAAAACTTCGTATTTATAAAGCATTTACTGATCACGTTGAAACAGTCGATATGACGCAGCAGGATCAGCCAGAAACAACTACTACCATTTCCATTACGCAACATCAAGAAAGCGGCATAACCGAAATCACGATCGTATTAGATATTGTTTTCGGTTCCCACCGCATCGATAAAGCCTTATCCACATATATTTCCGACTGGAGCCGTACACGCATTGTGGATAAAATTAAAAATGGGGATATTCAATTAAACGGACAACAAATGAAGCCAAATACAATACTTTCTGAAGGCGATCATATCTCGATTTGTTTGTAAGCAAAAATATGCAAAAAATCCTCTTACAATTGTAAGAGGATTTTTTTATTTCTTCACTTTTCGTAATACAAAATGTGCGCAACCGAAGTTACAGTACTCGTATAAATACTCCGTTAACGTACTAATTTTCGTATCATATGTCGCACGTTGGTTACTATCATCAAAGAATCCGCGCAATCTAAGTTGCTCATATCCCCAGTCCCCAACGATGTAATCATATTTATTTAAAATTTCTGCATAGCGCTCTTTAAATGCTTCTTCACTAAAACCGTCACGAAAGTTTTTAATTACTTCGTACTGAACATTATTAATGCTCACCGTAGCATGAATCTCTTGCTTTTGCTCCATCATTAACTTCCTCTCTAAGCATTCTTCTTTTTATCGTATCACAAAGCATAACAACCAACAATTTCAAATACAAAAAATTGCAAATTAGTACATGCTATGGAGAAGGAGGTGATACATCGTGAAAAAACAAATTTTACTTTCCCTTCTCACTCTTTCCTTATTTGCAGGCTGCCAATCAGCGAACAAAGCTGAAATGGAACGTGAAGAAGGAAGCCGTGTTCTTGTTTCCAATAAAAACGACATGTATCATACGGAAAATACAAATACAAGACTCACAAGAGTCGGTTATTCTTCTAAACAAAAGCATGAAGTATCTAACAAACAAGTAGGGGCCATTAATCGCGAGAAGGTCGCTGAAATGATTACAAGCATGACAGTCAAACTTCCTGACGTTACAAACGCTGCTACACTCGTTACTGATGATGAAGTGTTCGTTGTATACCGTGCAAACACAACGGATCCAAAACTCGTAGCGGATCAAGTATATAGAGCTGCTTTGTCCATCGTTCCTCGCTATTATAAAGCATATGTATCAACAGACCAAAAGTTGATTTCTCAAATTCAAGGGCTTCAATCTGGCGCATTAAATGATACAGAATATACACAAAGCCTCGATATGTTAAAACGAGAAATGAGTAAAAATCCTCATTTGAACAATACGGGAGATCAGACTTTGAATGATATGATTAAAAAGTAAAACAGGTGGAGAAAATCTCCACCTGTTTTACTTTTTATTTTTTATTACGATCCGCATAAACCTCCATCGCATCACACATAAACTGCGCTAATCCCTCACCAAACTTATCGATATTTTTCGTAAAGCGCTCATCAGCGACGTACATTTGACCGAGTCCTTTAAAAGCATCTAACGAATATTCACCGAAGTTTTGCAAATAATCGTACCATACTTTAATAGCTGCCTGCGCCTCTTTAGAATCTGGTGCATCGTGTCTAAGCGTTGCTAAATTTCTATAAATAGCATTAAACTCCTCTTGGTTCTCTTTTGACATACCTTTTGCATATTCGTTCGCTTTATCTACAGCTGCGTCTCCCCATTTTTCACGTGCTTCTTCTTCATATGGGTTATGGCTGAAATCGAATCCTTCAAATTTCTCTTTATTCGTCATTTCAATCTCTCCTTTTGTATGCTGAATTGTTTTATCAATCGTCGCAATCACCTTATCTAATCTGGCACGCTTTTCAAGAAGCATCTTCTTATGAAGCTGTAGTGCCTCTTCGCGATCAAATGATGGACTCATGATAATCTCTTTAATTTTCTTCAAAGGGAAGCCAAGCTCTTTAAAAAACAAAATTTGCTGCAATGTCTCTAAATTTTCATTGGAATACAGACGATATCCAGACTCTGTCGTCTCGTCTGGGGTTAACAACCCAATTTCATCGTAATGATGCAGTGTGCGCACACTAATTCCAACTAAATCAGCTACTTCTTTTACTCTCATTGTCATTTGTATCTCCCCCTTAGTACATACGATAAAGTATGACGCAACGTTAGAGTCAATAAGTAAATTCATTTTCTTTCTAAAAGTTTCATCTCTCCCCTATTTCATGCATAATAGATATGTACATATATTAGAAAGCGGTGAAAGTATGGTTTCAAATACTGTAATTGCCAGCATCATTTTTCAACTCATTGTCTCGATTCTGGTCCCAATTATCGTACTCGTTTATTTCCGTAAAAAATATAATATGAATTGGAAAGTGGTCGGCGTTGGTGTTCTTATCTTTATCGGATTCACCCAAATTCTTGAAACACCATTCCACCTATTTATGCGCGGTAATCCAACAATCGCTCCATTTTTAGAAAATCCGTTTGTGTTCGCAATTTATGGCGGATTGACTGCTGGTATTTTTGAAGAATTAGGACGCTTCGTTGCCTTCTTCTTCTTACTAAAAAAATATCTAGAATATAAAGATGGCTTCGCTTATGGAATTGGTCACGGCGGAATTGAATCTATTTTAATTGGCGGTTTTTCTGCATTACAAGCATTAATCTTTGCTAATTCTATTAACGATGGTAGCTTCGCTCGACTGATTGAACAAAAACCCGAGCTTAGCATTTTACAGGATATGTTAATTCAGCAACCCGCCTACTTATACTTCCTTGGTAGCTTAGAAAGAATTATGGCACTCGTGCTTCAAATCGCCTTTACAATGCTTGTTTTATACGCAGTCAAACAGAAGAAATATATCTTCCTAGTATACGCTATACTATTCCACGCATTTGTAGACTTTTTCGCGGCACTTTACCAAACAAAAACAATCAACATCTTCGTTGCCGAAGGAATTACACTTCTGTGTACAATTGGCGCTGTCGTTCTTATTCGCAAAATGAAAGAGAAATTAATGAGTGTACCGGAGTAAAAAATAAACCACCAAAATTGGTGGTTTATTTTTTATATGGATGATAACTTTTGCCCTCTTGCAGCTCCCTCTTTGTTTCTGCATCTATAACGATATATTTATGAAACTCTCCTACTTCATTTTGAATAAAAGAAGCGAAAAAGTATACTTGGCGATCAGAGTGAACAAAAAAATCTTGAAGTACCACTCTACCTCGACAACCGACAGCTGTTTTTTGTAGGAAAGAAAATTCTTCATCAGGCACTTCTTTAAATAAGATTTTTTTCCGAACACTATATGCTGCATTTTTGTATTCTTTATAGATCTTCTTATCTAACTGTTTATAAAAAACATCCTCACTCACAAATGACTTATTTCGATTGCTTGGATAATTTAGTTTTTGATTCGACTCTGCATAAGTTGTGGACAAGTGTATAAAAAAACAAAGACTAAATACAATACATATCATTTTATTCATGATTGCACCTCAAATGTTCATTATCCACATTACTTTTCCACATATTTAAATCAATATACTGTTTCCAATAAAAAGGAATTATTTCTACATTTGTCGAAGTATATAGCGTCAACTTGAAAGATGGGGATGAATTATGAAGAAAATTATTATAATACGACATTGTTCAGCAATTGGGCAAAAACGTGATGATGAATTAACGACCGATGGAAAAGACCAAGCAAACACCCTTGCTACATTCCTCTTAGAAAGTCATCTACAAATCGATCATATTATTTCAAGCCCATTTGTCCGAGCTATCGATTCCATTCGGCCCTATGCGCTCCAAGCTAACTTATCTATCCAAGAAGATGAACGATTAACTGAACGCATATTGAGCAACATTCCAATGGATGATTGGATGCAAAAACTAGAATCTACTTTTACAAATATAGATATTGCCTTTTCAGGCGGAGAGTCAACAAAACAAGCAACAGACCGGGCCCTATCGCTTATTCAAGACGTTTTACAATTAAACCATACGACAACACTACTTGTTACACATGGCAATTTACTTACGCTCATTTTAAAGCATTTTGATCATACAATTGGCTTTAATGAATGGAGAACTTTAACGAATCCTGATATTTACGAAATTACAATCGACGAACAATGTATCATAAAACGCTTATGGGAAGCATCGTCCAAGTAATATCCCTTTCCAAAACATTCAGTTGACGCCACGAGAAGAGACTGTTCTAACAATAGAAAGGGGTATCATTTCATATGTACGAAGACGTACTTGCTTTACTACATAAAACAAATGTTTCTTATGAAAAATTCGAACACGAACCAGTACTCGATTATGAGACCGATCGGATCGTACGCGAGAGACTTGGCTTACAAGGCACCCCAAGTAAAAGCTTATTTTTAAAATCAAAGTCTGGAGATTATTACGTATTTTTTACGTTAGAAGGCACAAGGCTCAACCGGGGAGAGATGAAAGAACTATCAGGAGAACGCTTATCTCTCTGTTCTCCTGATGAACTGCGAGACAAAACTGGTTGTACGCCGGGATGTGTGGCTCCTTTCGGATATTCACACGATGTAACAATTATTGTGGATAACGCTATTTATACGTACGATAAAATTTTAATTACACCTGGTGTTCCTGAATTTACAATTGAATTATCCACAGAAGAATTAAAAAAGATTTTATTAACATGTCCAAATACCGTTTTAGAGTACAAACAAAAAGAGAGCTAATCATTAGCTCTCTTTTTTTCATTATTTAGCTTCTGCTGTTTTTTCTTTTGCAGAACGTACTTGCTCGTCCGCATGGTAAGAAGAACGCACAAGTGGGCCAGCTTCACAGTGGCTAAATCCTTTGCTAAGTGCAATTTCTTTAAGCTCTGCAAATTCTGCTGGTGGGTAATATTTAAGAACTGGTAAATGCTTCTTAGATGGTTGTAGGTATTGCCCAAGAGTTAAAATATCCACATTGTTTGCACGTAAGTCATCCATTGCTTCAATTAAATCTTCTCTCGTTTCACCTAAGCCCACCATAATGCTCGATTTAGTTGGAATATCAGGCTGCATTTCTTTCGCTCGACGTAAAAACTCTAATGAACGTTCATATTTTGCTCTAGCGCGAACTCGGTCAGATAATCGACGTACTGTTTCAATGTTATGGTTTAAAATATCTGGTTTTGCATCCATTAACATTTTTAAGTTTTCTTCTACTCCACCCATATCAGATGGTAATACTTCGATAGACGTGAATGGGTTTTTACGACGTACTGCGCGTACTGTTTCAGCAAAAACAGCTGCTCCCCCGTCCTTTAAATCATCACGTGCAACCGCTGTTATAACAACGTGCTTTAAGCCCATTTGTACTACTGAATCTGCTACGCGTTCTGGTTCTTGTAAATCAAGCTCAGTTGGTAAGCCTGTTTTAACCGCACAAAAACGACAAGCACGTGTACAAACCGCACCTAAAATCATAAATGTTGCTGTTTTTCTTACAGCCCAGCATTCATGAATATTCGGACATTTTGCCTCTTCACAAACGGTATGAAGATTCTTAGAACGCATCATTTTCTTTAAGCCTGTATAGTTTTCATTCGTGTTTAACTTAATTTTCAACCATTCGGGCTTGCGCTTATATTCTGTTTGTTTTGTCATGGTTATCAACTCCGCACAATATGAAATAGTTTACCGTGTTCGCTTCTTTCAATGTAACATATCTATTCTAACGTATGAAAGCGATTTGCTCAAATGAAGATTCTAAGATTTTTTCCAATCGTTCCCTATAATGAAATACTCCGTATATCCCACACTAAAAAGAGTGATGTTGTGAAAGGAGTCTATTTCATGCTTCGAAAAATTTCTCTTTTGCTTTCTATTTGTTTTCTTCTTCACCAAAACATCGCTTACGGTGAAGATAATCAGCAAAGCATATACGAAAAGCGCATGGCACTATATAAAGAAACCGAGCAGTCTTCAGGCATTCCATGGTATTACTTAGCTGCAATGGATCAATATGAAAGAAATATACGGAGCGTAAGAAAAGATATTCCGAAAAAACCAGATGCCATCATTTCCCTTTATTTCAAACCAGAAATATGGGCTGGACCTATTAATAGTAACGATACTCTCCCCCATACAATTTCTCTATTTGGCGGAATAGGTTTAGATGGTGACAAAGATGGATTTGCAAATGCAAATAGCGACCGTGATCTTCTGCATACCGCAGCGACTATTTTAAGGAAACAAGGAACGTCAGAAGACCGTATTAAAATTATGCTCTGGGAATATTATAGGCGTGCAAAAACAGTTGATTTAATTAGCGAATATGCCCAAATTTATAAACATTATGGCCGTATTAATTTAGAGGGAAATGCTTTTCCTCTTCCGATCCGTAGTGACCATAGCTACCGTAGTACTTTCGGCGCTGGAAGAAGTTTTGGCGGCAGAAGGATTCATGAAGGAACAGATATTTTCGCCGGATATGGCGTGCCAGTAAGATCGACTTGCTATGGCATTATTGAAACGAAAGGTTGGAACCGCCTTGGTGGATGGCGCATTGGTATTCGCGACCTTCATAACAATTACCATTATTACGCTCATTTAGGCGGGTTCTCAAAAGAAATACAGCTTGGACAAATTGTTGAGCCAGGGAAAGTAATCGGATTTGTTGGTAGCACTGGTTATGGACCTCCTGGTACAGCCGGAAAATTTCCGCCCCACTTACATTTTGGCATATATAAAGACAATGGCTATACAGAATGGGCCTTCGATCCATACATGCATTTAAGCCTTTGGGAACGCAAAGAACGAGCAAATACAAAACGATAACCGTAGCTGCATTGCTACGGTTATTTTTTATCCATTAAAAACCTGGCTGATCCGGGTTTCACTTTATTTACAACTAACTATCTGTTTTCTTTTTATCAGGTACAGCAACACTTCCACTTCCATAATACGTAGGCACTTCCCCTTGAACGATACGCGTCGCAATCGGAACATTTTGTTTCACCGTTATCTCTTTCGTATGAAATGGAATAATTACTTGCAATGTTACTTCCATTTCCATAACAATTTGAATCGCTGTAGTATTAATCCCATGCGGCTCAATTTTTTGTTTAATATCTGTATTCACATGCCCAATTGGCGTGAAATGAATCGGAATATCTGGTCCTATATTACCAAGAAGCGCATTATCAGTTACACGCCCAAAAGGAACTGCCATAGTCGCCCCGTTTTTTTCAGAAATACCTAGCTCCTTCAACTTCCCTTGTTCTACTTGCTGCAAATATTTTTCTATGTACGTGGTCGTTGACGTTACGATTTCATTTACTTGCTTTGTATTTAAATTAATTGTAGATACTTTTCCGTTTTTATCATTCTGTACTTTCATTAATGAATCTACATCGAATCCTTCATTAATTCGATCCTTTACTGCCTTCGTCATAATTGCCGTCGCCATTTTATGCGTCTCTACTTCCCCATATTTAATTAAGGTCGGCTGAATATTATTATTCACAATCCACAACCCTTGCGTAAGTAATATAATAAAAAGAATAAACGACATAAGCAGTATATACCGAAAGGCAATAGGTCCCCTTCGAAACCGCGAGTTTTTCGAGCGAAATATACTCATAAAAAAACCTCCTTCTTATATCATTTCTATGCAAGAAGGAGGGACGATATATGCTTATCTCATTTTTAATAATGCTTCTTTTCCAATCGTTCCTGCTGGAATGCCTAATGCTTCAGCTCCAGTCGTTACCGATTCTAGCGGCGCTTCAAGAAGTTGTTCAATCGTTCTTACACCAACCGCACGGCCAGCAATAATTCCTCGATCACCTAATTTCTCATTTAAAAGACCTACATCTAATGCACCACACATAATATATCCTTTATCGCTCATTACAGCTAGCAAATTTGTCTTTGGAAGTTTCACGCTAACCGCAATAAACGTATAATTATCAATTATAATTGGCTCCACATTAACCATAGTTCACACTCCTCTCTTTCTTATCTGTATGACAAGAGAAAAATGAGTGTTACAAGTTAACTAGCCTATAGTTTAACAGAAGAAGTATAAGTTATTAACATATCTGTTAACACATCTCTAAGTAGTTCTGGCATATAATATTGTTTGTCAGAAAGTGTGGATAGCTCTGGGTATAAGTAGCCAAATGTAAACATATCAATTGTTCCTACTGTATATATACGATCTAATTCCAGCGATTCCCCGTTAATTAATACATCTTCGAGTAAAATTTTATTCCCAGGAATCGTATCTGGAATTACTTCTACACCCGCGTAAATCATTTTCCCCATCACTTTCCCACGAAATCCGAATCCTTTCACCTCAAGATTCTCCATATTCGGCTTACGTGCTTTCAAAATAACTTCTCTTAATATCTTTCCTGGAACTTTCAAAGCACACGGATTAATTGGATGTGGACAAATTCTGTGAATATCTCCGCGCGTTACGACACCCTCTTCTAACCCTTCAAGAAGTACACCAGCATTCACCATGCCAATTTCTGCACCGCACCATGTTTTCAGCGCACTTGCTAACATATAAGAAAACGGCGTCTCATGAAACCAATCAACCTGTAATGACTCTTTTAAATGAACGACAGGCTCTGCCATTATATGCTTACTTTCTTCCTGCAGTATTTCAATTGTGGATAACGGCTCGCTATAAGCACCTAACCGTTCCATCTTAATCGCTCTACCGTCCTTTTTCAACAGCTTCTTCGTCTCTTTATCCACAGTAAGCTGCACGTGCCCAACGTAACGTCCCCACTTTTCACAGCAACAAAGTAAAGTATTATTCATTAGAACACCACGCTCAAATAAATGATGCGTATGTGCCCCTAAAATAACATCTATATCATAATGCTCTGCCATATACTCATCCATACTTTTTCCAAGGTGAGAAAGGACAACTGTAATATGTGCCTCATCTCTCACTTCTTCTAAAATAGACTCTAAATGGATAAGCGGATCTTCAATATGCCAATCGAGCATTTGATAAAACTCTGGATACGCAACAGTTAACCCGATAAAAGCAATCGTAATCCCATCTGTCGTTGTATGTAATTTATAAGGCTTTGCCCATGATGGACGTACACCTTCTTTTTCAAATAAATTTGCGACAAGTACTTCAAATCCAGCATCATCATAGAGCCGATTTAAATGCTCTTTCGCTAACGTAATGCCTTCATTATTTCCGATCGTTACATAATCATATAACGCCTCATTTAAAAGCTTCGTATTCCCAAGCCCATTTGTCGCTTCCGAAATACTATGAAAACGATCCACATGATCGCCGATATCAATCGTCAAAACAGTCTCTCCCGCTTCCTGTCTTCGCTTTTTCTCCCCTAGAACAAACCGAGAAATTTGCGGCCAATTTTCAAAATGACTATGTATATCGTTTGTATGATAAAGGTGGATGATTGTTTCTTTATTTGTATTCAGAGAAAAAACCTCCTCTCAGTTCCTTACTGCCATTTACGCTATGCGCACACAATAATCCTGTAAATACTTTTCGTCTTTTCTTGCTATTTTACATTGTACTCGCATTGTGAGAAAAAGCAAAAGATTGTCCTTTTTATATGAGAAACTTTTGCTAATGCAGTAAATAATTCCAGATAGTGGAGGGAGGGGTGGATTTGTCAAAAAGTTTAATAGAGAATTCAGTGGGTGGTTGTTCAAGTGGATTTGTCAGTATCTTTGTCTTAAACCTAGTCGTTCTCTGTTCTTATAAAATATTTGGGGTATGTGAGGATTTTCTTTTGTCTTATCTTGTCGACAGATCGATATTCCTTGTCGAAACGTTGATATATTGAAATAATCGTTGATATATTCCCGTTTATGATCGATATATTTGAAAAATCGTTGATATATTTAGCTGAACACCCACCCGGGTATCCTCTCCCACGCCAAGACAAATCCGCAAAACAAGAAAGCGCCCTGCACAGCAGGACGCTTTCTTCATACATATATTATCCAGTTCCAGCGGCTAGAATGTTCGGTGGCTTCACTTCTTCCTATGAGGCAAAAAGCGCCTCTACGTCAGAAGCTCCATCCCCCTCACATTCTGAACGAGCCGCTTCCACTTTAAATATGTCCAGCTTCGCCTCCTAGACCCTCATGTCTAAGAACCTTAGCCAACGGGTCTGAACAGTCGGCTCCGCATTTCTATTTAACCGATAGAACCTTCCATCTCAAACTTGATTAGGCGGTTCATTTCAACTGCGTATTCCATTGGAAGTTCGCGAGTGAATGGCTCGATGAAGCCCATTACGATCATTTCTGTAGCTTCTTGCTCAGAAATACCGCGGCTCATTAGGTAGAATAATTGTTCTTCTGATACTTTCGATACTTTCGCTTCGTGCTCAAGTGAAACGTAATCGTTTTTGATTTCGTTGTAAGGAATTGTATCAGATGTAGATTGGTTATCCATGATTAACGTGTCACACTCGATGTTAGAGCGAGAGTTTTTCGCTTTTGGTCCGAAGTGTACGATACCACGGTAAGTTACTTTACCACCATGCTTCGCAATCGATTTAGAAACGATTGTTGAAGACGTGTTTGGTGCTAAGTGAATCATTTTCGCACCAGCATCTTGGTGTTGGCCTTTACCAGCAATCGCGATAGATAATGTTAAACCACGAGCGCCTTCGCCTTTTAAGATAACTGCTGGGTATTTCATCGTTAATTTAGATCCGATGTTACCGTCAATCCATTCCATCGTTGCGTTTTCTTCACAAACCGCACGTTTTGTAACTAGGTTGTATACGTTGTTCGCCCAGTTTTGGATTGTTGTATAACGGCAATATGCATCTTTCTTAATGATGATTTCTACTACCGCACTGTGAAGTGAGTTAGTCGTGTAAACAGGTGCTGTACAACCTTCTACGTAGTGTACGTGTGCGCCTTCGTCTACGATGATAAGCGTACGCTCGAATTGTCCCATATTTTCAGAGTTAATACGGAAATACGCTTGAAGTGGTGTATCAACTTTAACACCTTTTGGAACGTAGATGAATGATCCACCAGACCAAACTGCAGAGTTTAATGCAGAGAATTTGTTGTCTGTTGGTGGAATTACTTTTCCGAAATGCTCACGGAAAATATCTTCGTTCTCTTTTAATGCGCTATCTGTATCTTTGAAGACGATTCCTAGAGCTTCTAGGTCTTCTTTCATGTTGTGGTATACAACTTCAGATTCGTACTGTGCAGATACACCAGCTAAATATTTTTGCTCAGCTTCTGGAATACCTAATTTATCAAATGTTGCTTTAATTTCATCAGGTACTTCATCCCAAGACTTCTCAGATTTCTCAGATGGTTTTACGTAGTACGTAATTTCATCGAAATCTAAGTCGTTTAAGTCGCCGCCCCATTGTGGCATTGGCATTTCGTAGAACTTATCCAGTGATTTTAAACGGAAGTCTAACATCCACTGTGGTTCTTCTTTCATACGTGAAATTTCTTCAACGATCTCTTTTGTTAAACCGCGTCCAGCACGGAAAATCGAAACGTCTTTGTCTTTGAAACCATATTTATAATCGCCGATATCTGGCAGTTGCTTCGCCATGTTGGTGTGTCCCTCCTTAGATAACCTCGTTTTTAGGAACCTTTAACATTACTTATCTTCGTTTAAGCCCTTTTCTAACGCTTTCCACGCTAATGTTGCACATTTAATACGTGCAGGGAACTTGCATACGCCTTGTAATGCTTCAATATCTCCTAAATCGATGCTGTCATCGTACTCTTTTCCTAGCATCATGTCAGAGAAAATTTTCGAAAGCTGAAGTGCTTCTTCAATTTTCTTACCTTTTACTGCTTGTGTCATCATTGAAGCTGAAGACATTGAGATTGAACATCCTTCACCTTCAAACTTCGCCTCTTGCACAATACCTTCTTCTACTTTCATCGTAAGTTGAATACGATCGCCGCAAGTTGGATTGTTCAAGTTAACGGTAACACTATCTTCTAACACGCCATGGTTACGAGGATTTTTGTAATGATCCATAATAACTTGACGATATAACGTATCTAAATTATTAAATGACATTTGTGAAATACTCCTTTGTCTTGATTAGCGATTCAACAAATGTATCAATTTCTTCTTTTGTATTATATAAATAGAAGCTCGCACGTGCTGTTGAAGAAGCTTTTAGCCACTTCATAAGTGGTTGCGCACAGTGATGTCCTGCGCGAACTGCAATGCCTTCTACATCTAATACAGTCGCTACATCGTGAGGATGTACGTCTTCAATATTAAATGTAACAAGACCAGCGCGATGCTTTGGACCATAAATTGTAACGCCATCTACTTCTGATAGTCTTTCTAAAGCGTATTGCGCTAATTCATGCTCATGCTTTTCAATATTATCAAGACCGATTTCTTCTAGGAAATCAATTGCCGCACCAAGTCCGATTGCATTACCGATAATCGGTGTACCTGCTTCAAACTTCCACGGAAGCTCTTTCCACGTAGATTCTTGTAAATCTACGAAATCAATCATTTCACCGCCAAATTCAATTGGCTCCATATTGTTCAGCAATTCTTTTTTACCATATAATACGCCGATACCTGTAGGTCCGCACATCTTATGAGCAGATAATGCGTAGAAATCACAGTTTAAATCTTGTACATCCACTTTCATGTGAGGTGTACTTTGTGCACCATCAACGACCATAATTGCGCCATTTTCGTGTGCGATTGCTCCGATTTCTTTTACAGGGTTAATCGTTCCAAGTACGTTTGATACTTGCATAATAGAAACGATTTTTGTATTCGGTGTAACTGTTTGACGAACATCTTCTAAAGAAATTGTACCGTCTGGTTGAAGCGGAAGATATTTTAAAGTTGCACCAGTTTTCTTCGCAACTTGTTGCCACGGAATGATATTACTATGGTGCTCCATGTAAGAAATAACGATTTCATCGCCCTCTTTTACATTTTCAAGACCATAGCTAGCTGCTACTGTATTTAATGCAGTTGTCGTTCCGCGTGTGAAAATAATCTCTTCCATTGATTTCGCGTTAATAAACTTGCGAACTTTCTCACGTGCACCTTCATACGCGTCGGTAGCTTTCGTACCGAGCGTATGAACACCGCGATGCACGTTAGAATTATATTCTTTATAGTAACGTTCTAACGTTTCAATGACTTGAATTGGTTTTTGAGAAGTTGCTGCACTATCGAAATAAACAAGTTGTTTGCCGTTCACTTTTTGATCAAGAATTGGAAACTGTTTGCGTATTTCATGAATATTCATTAGCGCACTTTCCTTTCAATTACCTCAACAAGCTGTGCCTTTACTCCTTCAATTGGAAGCTCATTAACTACAGGTGCTAAGAATCCATGGATGACTAAACGTTCTGCTTCGCGTTTTGGAATACCACGGCTCATCAAGTAGTATAGTTGGACTGGATCTACGCGACCTACTGAAGCTGCGTGACCTGCCATTACATCATCTTCGTCGATTAAAAGAATTGGGTTTGCATCACCGCGTGCTTTTTCATCTAACATAAGAACGCGAGAAGATTGTTGTGCATTTGATTTAGATGCACCGTGTTCAATCTTACCAATTCCGTTAAAGATAGATGTTGCACTATCTTTTTGTACACCGTGTTTTAAAATCCAACCTTCAGAGTGTTTACCGAAGTGAACAACTTTAGTTGTAAAGTTTTGTGTTTGGTTACCACGGCCAATTGTTACTGTTTTCGTATCAGCATATGAACCGTCGCCCATTAAGTTCGTAACGTTCTCTGAAATTGTGTTTCCGTCATTCATAAGGCCTAGAGCCCAATCAATACGGCCGTCGCGTCCTACAACGCCGCGGCGGTTAACGTAAGTTGTTACGTCTTTTGCTAATAGATCAACCGCACCGAATTTCACTTGTGCGCCTTGTTCCACGATTACTTCTGCCACGATATTTGCAATACCTTTAGCATTTTCATTTGCAACGTAGTTTTCTACATAAGTTGCAGTACTGTTCGCATCAGCTACGAATAGTACGTGATTATATACGTTAGCTTCTTCGCCATCTACTAAGAATACAGCTTGAAGTGGAGTTTCAAGAACAACGTTTTTCGGAACATATACGAATGCACCGCCGTTGATTAATGCAGCATGAAGTGCAGTTAGACGATGCTCGTCTACTTTCACGCCGTCTTTCATTAAGTACTTTTGTACTAGTTCAGCATGCTCAGTTGCAGCTGTTACGATGTCTGTGAAAATAACACCTTTTTCTTTTGCTTCGTCTGCTAAAGAAACGAACGCAGTTGTACCAGTGCGTTGTACTAATACGCTGTTATTTTCATCGATTAAGTTTTTCACTGCTTCTGGAAGTTCAGTTAAAGAACTTACAGGCTCTTGCTTAGCAGCGTCGCCTTTTCCGATAAAGTCCCATTTGTCAATTTTCGTTTTATCAGGCGTTGGCATTGGAAGTTCAGTTGCTTGTGCAAGAGCTTGTAAGCGGAACTCAGTCAACCAAGCTGCTTCGTTTACTTCGCTTGCGCGTTGACGGATTGTTTCTTGATCGAAAGGTAATGTACCGATTGTCATGTTTATGCTCCTCTCTTACGCTTCTTGCTCTGTTGTTTCGTCTTCAATACCTAATTCTTTTTTAATCCAGTCGTAACCTTCAGCTTCTAGACGTTGTGCAAGCTCAGGGCCACCAGATTTAACGATACGACCGTTCATCATAACGTGAACGAAGTCTGGAGTGATGTAGTTTAATAAACGTTGGTAATGCGTAATCATTAGGCAACCGAACTCTTCGCCGCGCATTTCGTTAATACCTTTAGATACAACTTTTAATGCATCGATATCAAGACCTGAGTCAATTTCATCTAAGATTGCGATTTTTGGCTCAATCATCATTAATTGAAGAATTTCGTTACGTTTTTTCTCTCCACCAGAGAAACCTTCGTTTAAGTAACGTTGTGCCATTTCTGGATCCATTTCTAGGAATTCCATGTTTTTATCTAATGTACGGATAAATTTCATAAGAGAAATTTCATCGCCTTCTTCACGACGTGCATTAATTGCAGAACGTAAGAAGTCAGCGTTTGTTACTCCGCTAATTTCACTTGGATATTGCATTGCTAGGAATAGACCCGCTTGTGCGCGCTCGTCTACTTCCATTTCTAATACATCTTCACCGTCGATGATGATGCTACCTTCTGTTACTTCATACTTTGGGTGACCCATAATTGCAGAAGATAAAGTTGATTTACCTGTTCCGTTAGGTCCCATAATTGCGTGGATTTCTCCACCTTTTACTTCAAGGTTTACACCCTTTAAAATTTCTTTGCCATCAATTGATACGTGTAAGTCTTTAACCGTTAATGTAGAACCAGCCATCTCAATACCTCCATTAATCCTATATATACATTTTAAAAATTCCTAAAACGTTCATATTCTCATTTTATTCTCATTCTAATTTTATATCAAATAAAATGATATCGCAAACGCCGAAAAAAAGTAACCGTTTTTTCACAAATGTATATAAATATTTCCTTCACATCTTTCTATGATACACCTTTCTTCTTATTTATATAAAGAAAAAAGGACTGGTAATTTTCCAGCCCTTTCCTTATATTTATTCACTTATCGGAAGTACAGCACCTTTATATTCTTTATTAATAAAATCTTGAATTTCTTTTGAATGTAGCACTTCTACTAGCTCTTTAATTTCTTTTTTCTTCTCATCACCTTTACGAACTGCAATGATGTTTGCATACGGAGAGTCTGATCCTTCAATCGCAATTGCATCCTTTGTTGGATTTAATTTTGCATCAATTGCATAGTTTGAATTAATAAATAAAGCATCTCCCTCATTATTTTCATACAATTTCGGTGAAAGTCCAGGTTCAACATCTGTTTTAAATTTTAAGTTTTTCGGGTTTTCTACAACATCTTTTACTGTTGCTTTAACAACATCTACTCCGTCTTTTAATTTAATAACGCCACCTTTTTGTAACAATGCTAACATACGGCCTCGCTCCGCTACGTTATTACTCATAATCACTGTTCCGCCATCTGGTAAGTCTTTTAAGCTTTTATATTTCTTAGAATAAATGCCCATAGGTTCTAAATGGATTTTTCCTGCGTTTACAATTTTATATCCCTTTTCTTGAATTTCTTTATCTAAGTAAGGAATGTGCTGGAAGTAGTTCGCATCAATTTCTTTATCCGCTAAAGCCTTATTCGGCAACACATAATCTTGGAATTTTTTAATTTCTAATTTAATACCCTTTTTCTCTAAAATCGGCTGTGCCTTTTCTAAAATAACAGCGTGTGGCACGTTAGAAGCTCCCACAACAAGCTTATTCTCCTCTTTTCCTCCGCAAGCAGCTAATGTAAATACAGACAACGCTGTAACAATTGACAGTAGAACCTTTTTCATATGCTTTCCCCTTCTCCCCAATAGTTATATAGTTATAAAAAGAGCCGGCATACACCAGCCCTTTTCAGCAATTATTCTTTTACAGGAACAACCGCCCCTTTATATTCTTTATTAATGAAGTCTTCAATTTCTTTAGAATGCAATACTTCTACAAGAGCTTTAATCTCTTTCTTATCTTTATCGCCTTTACGAACAGCTACTATGTTTGCGTATGGTGAATCATTTCCTTCAATTGCAATTGCATCTTTTTCCGGATTTAACTTTGCATCAATTGCATAGTTAGAGTTAATTAAAACAGCGTCGCCTTCTTTATTGTTATACACTTGTGGCAATAAACCAGGCTCGATATCCGTTTTGAATTTTAAATTTTTCGGATTATCTGCAATATCTTTTGGAGTTGCTTTAACTGGATCTATTCCGTCTTTAATTTTTAAAATACCTTCTTTTTGTAAAATTGCTAAACCACGTCCATGGTCAGCAACTGAATTACTCATAATAATTGTCGCTCCGTCCGGAAGCTCTTTTAAGCTCTTATACTTTTGAGAGTACACACCAATTGGTTCTAAATGAATTTTTCCTGCTACTTCAAAGTCATACTTTTTATCTTTAATTTCTTTTTCTAAATACGGAATATGCTGGAAGTAGTTTGCATCTAATTCCTTATCCGCTAACGATTTATTTGGCAATACGTAATCTTGGAATTTTTTAATTTCTAACTCAATTCCTTTTTTCTCAAGTAACGGTTTTGCCTTTTCTAAAATAACAGCGTGCGGTACGTTAGAAGCACCAACAACAAGTTTCTTTTCATCTTTATCTTTCCCGCCACAAGCAGCTAATCCAAAAATTGAAGTTGAAATAAGTGCCGTAAGTAATAATTTTTTCATTTGAAACATCCTCCCGTTTTTTATTATCGTTTATCTATTCGAGTCGTTAAACTATCACCAATCCACTGAATTAAAAATACAACTAGTAATACACAAATTGTCGCAACGATTGTTACATCGTTATTCCCTCTTTGGAATCCTTCTAAGTAAGCAAGTGTTCCAAGGCCACCAGCACCAACAACTCCTGCCATTGCTGTATAGCCTACTAAAGCAATTGTCGTAACCGTAATACCAGATACTAATGCTGGTAACGATTCTGGAATTAACACTTTCAAAATAATTGTGCTTGTTTTTGCTCCCATTGCTTTTGAAGCTTCAATTACACCTTTATCAATTTCGCGAAGTGCGATTTCAACCATTCTCGCGTAGAATGGTGCCGCTCCAATAATTAAAGCCGGCAAAGCTGCACTTGCTCCAAGAATTGTTCCAAGAAGAATCTTTGTGAATGGGATTAATAAAATAATTAAAATGATGAATGGTATAGAACGGAATATATTTACGAATGCTCCAATCACCGTATTAATTGATTTGTTTTCCCATAAATTATCTTTTGCTGTCATGAAGAGTAACAATCCTAAAATGAGTCCTAAAACAAATGTCGCAAGAGCTGCGATTGCCGTCATATATAACGTTTCACCAGTTGCTTCTAACATTTGATTCCAATCAACATTTGTGAGTAACTTATCCATGTGCAATCACCTCCAGCTCTACTTGATCTTGATGAATTCCTTCTATTGCTTGCTGGATCGCTGTTTCCTCACCATTTAAATGAACAACTAAACTACCGTAAGAACCGTTATTCGTTTGTGCGATATTTCCTTGCAAAATGCTAACTTCTATATCACTGCGTTGCATCAATCGTTGAAGCACTGGTCTTTCTACAGCCTCACCGATAAACTGCAAACGAATTACTTTTCCATCTGGATATTTTTCAATTAAACTTTCAATCGTTTCATTTGTATCTTCAGAATCCGTTAACTGCTGTACAAATCGTTTCGTAATATCTTGCTTCGGATTACGGAATACATCAAGTACTGGACCTGTTTCTACAATCTTTCCTTTCTCCATTACCGCAACACGATTACAAATCTTTCGAATTACGTGCATCTCATGTGTAATAAGTACAATTGTTAAGCCGAGACGCTTATTAATATCTAATAGTAAATCTAAAATTTGATCTGTCGTTTCTGGATCAAGAGCTGACGTCGCTTCATCACATAAAAGTACTTGTGGGTTGTTAGCTAATGCTCTTGCGATCCCAACGCGTTGCTTTTGTCCCCCGCTCAGCTGAGATGGGTACGCGTCTCCTCTTCCTTCTAATCCAACAAGATGAATTAATTCATCAACACGTTTTCTTCTCTTCGCTTTATCAACACCTGCAATTTCAAGTGGAAACTCTATATTTTCACGTACAGTTCGTGACCAAAGTAAGTTGAAGTGCTGAAAAATCATTCCGATTTCTTGCCTTGCCTTACGAAGTTCACTTCCTGTAATTGCTGAAATGACACGATTTGCAATTGTAATTTGGCCAGAAGTTGGTTTCTCCAACTGATTGAACAATCTAATTAAAGAACTTTTTCCAGCGCCACTATATCCGATAACACCAAATATTTCACCTTTATCTATTTTTAAATTGGCATTATCTACAGCAGTGACATCACCGCTTTTTGCTTTATATATTTTCTTTACATTCTCTAATAGAATCATGGTGTATCACCCCTTTTTTAAATAAAAAGCGCAAGCGGCTCGTTTAGAACAAGAGGGCGTTTGAATCCCTGACGTAGAGGCGCTTTTTGCCTCATAGGAAGGGATGAAACGACCGACTGTTCTAGCCGCTGGAGCTAGATTTCATAAAGATTTTAGGTCGACTCCGCAATTTTTTATTTTTGATGCGTGTAGTCCACCGTTCTCATTACTTTTATTATTTGAATGTCCTCCACATTCAAACAATAAAAAAACCTTTCTGCTTTAGAGAAGCAGAAAGGTTTTTATGCGTATATAACAACATTATCCCTCTCTCTCATCTCTCAAAGCATTTGCTTTGCAGGAATTGGCACCATTTCAACATAAGTTGACGGTTGCCGGGCTTCACAGGGCACAGTCCCTCCACCTCTCTTGATAAGAGAAATCAGATTCAATTTTCGTCTGATTTGAAATTTATGAAATTGTCTATATTTTATGACTTAAATTGTATCAATATACACTCACCATGTCAACAGAAATTTTCGCAAAAAATGAAACTTCAGAATTTTAAGCACCTACTGACATCGGTTTACATATATGAAACATCGATTCCACTAATAACATCGTTCGGTACGTTCCCGAATATTGTACACGTCCATCATTCATTAGCATTTGCAATCGTACATTTCCATTCACCAATTGTTCTATATCCTTTTCATCTAAGCAAATGATTTGTTCCGTTCCTCTTTCCTCATGTAGTAGCTCTATATAATCTCTTGAAATTTGTAACGAACAACTTTCATCTCCAAAGCGAAAATTAACAGTTTTTTCTTCTTGTCTTAAAAGCGGTTCTAAATGATATTGACCATTAGCGTAATTTACAAATGATTGAAGCAAAGAATATAATCTCACCCTAAATCACATCCTTCATATCACTTTCTATTACATACCATTCCCTCTCACTAAAGAGCAATCCTGTTATTTTCGCTCGACAAATACTGTATCCATCCTGCATCTCGACATATTTCCCAAGAAATATGTCGAGGCGGCAAAAATTTTGCCGCCTACTTTAATTCCGTATATAAATATTCAACCGAATGAAATGCGTATATCTTCTTCATCAGTGTCCCATTTTCAAAAACAAGTAAACAAGGTACACTTTCAATCCCATACTCTTTCGCTAAATGCGGAGCATAATTTAAATCTAACATCCCAATTTTCAAATCTTCAATTGTCATCTCAACCACTGTTAACATCTTTTTTGCTAATTGGCATGTTCCACACATTGGAGTATATACATATAATACTGTTTTTTCTTCGTTCTCTATTAGGGCTGTAGCTTCGGCTCCTGTCCAATCAATCACTTCTATCATTCCTTACCGTAAATATTCTGTATAAACGTCAATGTCGGCTCCCCATAATACATTTGCTAAGTGTGTAGATGGCGCAGTTGCCACTTCTCGGTACGAGCGATCAATATAGATATGCTCGGCTTGCGGGAATTCTTTTCGAAATTGTTTCCTTAACTTTTCTCCAGCATCATCAGCATCCACTAGCACATACACTTCCTTATCAAAAAACTGATCAACGAGCTCATCCATTTTCGACAAACCAATTGTACCATTTGTACAAACAATTTCCACCGGTTCACGAATAATAGATTCAATCTTTCTTCTATCTGATGTACCTTCTACAATAATGACTTTTTCTACATAAATCATATGTCATCACCCGATCACCATATACTATACAACCTTGAACTTAGTATATAGTATATTCGTTATTTTCATGTTGTTTCCTGTTTATTTTTGCAAAAGAAAAGCGCAAGCGGCTCGTTTAGATTGTGAGGGGGGATGGAGCTTCTGACGTAAAGGCGCTTTTGGCCTTGTAGGAAGAAGCGAAGCCACCGAACAATCTAGCCGCTGGAGCTGGATCATAAAGAAAAGCGGAACCGACTGTTTAGCCCTGTTGGCTAAGGCTCTTTCGCACAGAAGACGCTTTTTGTCTTCTCGTGCGGAAGGTTCTTAGACATGAAGGGCTAGGAGGTGGAGCTGGACAATGAAAAGCGCAAGCGGCTCGTTTAGATTGTGAAGACTTATGAAACCTTACCACAAAACAGTTTTTCTCATAATAGCTTATTTATTTACATATAACTTGAATTTCATTATTTCACAAAAAATAAAAAAGGACAGCACAAAGGCTGTCCTTTAGTCGACTATAATTAGTCTTGGTTTGTCATTTCTGCATATTTTTCTGCAGTTAATAACTTCTCAACTTGGCTTGCATCAGAAAGTTCAACTTTAACCATCCATGCACCCTCGTATGGAGATTCGTTAACAAGTTCTGGTTGGTCACTTAATTCTTCGTTTACTGCTACAACTTTACCGCTTACAGGTGCGTATAACTCAGAAACTGTTTTAACAGATTCTACGCTTCCGAATGGCTCGTTAGCTTCGATTGTTGCACCTACTTCAGGAAGTTCAACGAATACGATATCGCCTAGCTCACCTTGTGCAAAGTGAGTGATACCGATAACAACTTCATTACCTTCAGTTTTTACCCATTCGTGTTCTTCAGAGTAACGTAAATTATTTGGAATGCTCATGACTGTACCTCCAGTGAATGTATTAATTATGTAAAAATACCTTATTGGTACTTTTTCCACACACTTTCAAACTGCTCTTCGTTAAAACCAAGTGTTACATTCGTTCCATCTGTTACAATTGGACGTTTAATCAACATGCCATCAGATGCTAAAAGCTCATACATTTCGTCTTCGCTTGCATCTTTCAACTTATCTTTTAGACCAAGTTCACGGTAACGCATTCCACTTGTATTAAAGAATTTTTTTAATGGTAATTCACTTTTTTCATGTAAATTACGTAAATCTTCTTTTGATGGTGGATTTTCAACAATATGAATCATCTCATATGCTACATCGTTTGCCTCAAACCATTTCTTTGCCTTTTGACATGTGCCACACTTTGGATATGAATAAAATGTTACTGTCATAAATTCACCTACTTTTTTACTAACCTTTACCTTTATCATATAGAAAACGTTTTATTATTTCAAACCATTATTCGCTAAACTTTTACTTATTTCGTGATAATTTTTAATAATCCTGCGAATTTTTCTTATTTTTCCGCCATTTGTTAAGAAAAAAATAAATATATAAATTTTTTAGATTCTGCACCAAACATATATCTTAAACAAGCGTTTGATTAATTCTCCATTTTCTTTCTTAACCTTTGAACTACAGGAGTTTCTTTCTACCGAACATACAGCTTAAACAAACGTTTGATTAATTCTCTATTTTTCTTTGTTAACCCTTGAGTTACATCGGTTTCTTCCTACCGAACATACAGCTTAAACAAACGTTTGATTAAAAAAATAAGAAGCCTCTTTTGCAGGCTCCTTCATTATCTATTTAAATAATCTGCAATTGTTTGAAATACGACGATATACATATTATGAATACTTTCTTCTGTATTTCCACCATTCGATAAACCAACTGCCCATTGTTGTCCTTCACCACTTCCGATATTCGCAAACCCTTGCGTATACATAGCATTTACATCTTTTCGGGCACTGTTATACTCTATCCCTTTTGTAATAAAAATCGAATATGATTTATCTTGTAAACCGATAAAAAACACTGGTTTCTTTAGTGATGAAAATACATTTTTATATTGCTCTGTTGAGGCTTCTTGAAAGTGATCTTTCATTATTAGAAAACCATCTACTTCCTTAGATTTCTTTTCCAGTTCCTCTAACTTCATTTCCTCAAACTTTATATTCCTAAACGTATCTTTCGGTTTTTCTCCAACAACTCCAATTACGAGTGCTCTTCCGTTATATTCTAATTTCTCTCCTTCTTTATCCTTTGCACACCCAGCACCGACTAGGCATATCAATATAAAAAATAAGAAATACGATAAACGCTTCATTTAGCACCCTCCCCTTCTTTTTAGTCAAGTGACAAAAACGTAAGGTTAATTCAAGAAAATGTAAGTAAAATCGATAGCCCAATTCACGTTTCTATATTATAATCAATTGAATTTACTTACATTACTAAACATAGGAGATCAACATGAAGAAATTTAAACTTTCATCTTTTCTTCCGTTAAGTTATATACTTCTACTCGTGCTCGTAAGTCCCCTTTACGACGTATTAAATAAATCGACTGTTCACGCAGTAGACGTTACAACTGTAGTAGATGATTGGATTCCATTTGTAAAAGCATTTATTATTCCTTATTTACTTTGGTTTCCATACTTATACGGCGCACTTATTTATTACTGTTTTGCTGACCGAAAGCAATATTATGTTACTTTAAGTAGTGTTATTTTTGGAAAGCTTGCTTGTTTTTCTATTTATTATTTTTGGCAAACAACTGTACCACGTCCGACTGTCGTTGGAACAGATGTATTTTCTGAACTAGTTCGCTATATTTATAGTATCGACCAGCCAGTAAACTGTTTCCCTAGCATTCACGTTCTTACTACATTTGTAATTATGTTAGCTGCCTTTAAGCGTAGAGAACAGCATGTTTTTGAATATTACATCCTTACTTTCTTCGGTACACTTATTATTTTATCAACGCTATTTACGAAGCAGCACGCCTTTGTAGATGCCGTTTCTGGAATGACGCTTGCAAGCATACTTTACTTCGGCGTTCAGCTCTTATTGGCCAAAGAACCAATAAGAGTTCCAGTAAAACAAAATCATAGAATGTAGCATGACAAAAAAGCAGACTGTGGCTTCAGTCTGCTTTTATCTATTATTAAGGAGATTTTCAATTTAAGATTGCGGTACAGTCATATCACCAGAATGAATACGACCTGCTTTTTTAAGAGCAATGTAAAGTATATAAGAAACAGCTACTGGAATGACGATATAAGTAATTACCATCGCCGGGAGAACTTCCCATCCTTGGCTGGAAATTAAATTAATTGGTGCGATAAGAGAACTTAATCCAAGACCTGCAATTTCCTTTCCTGCTTCCAGTTGGAAAATTAATGCTGATACTGGACCGACTATAGCACTGGCGACGACAGTTGGGACGAGAATCATTGGATTTTTAGTGATATTTGGCAATTGTACTTTCGGAGTACAAAGTGCTTGAGCTAATATGCCACCTAAATTGTTTTCTTTTGCTGAGATGACAGAGAATCCGATAAACTGAGCAACGCATCCAGCAAGAGCAGCACCACCTGCAACACCGTCTAAGCTAAGTGCAATTGCTAACGCAGCTGATGAAGCTGGAGAGATAAGTAATAGTCCCCAAACTACTGCAATAACGATAGAAGCGATGAATGGGCTACCAGCTGAGCTATCTTTAATAAACGCTCCAACTGCATTTAAAACAGGAGTAATATTATGAGATAACCAAATGCCTACTAAACCAGAACCTAATATGGCCGCAAATGGAACGAGCATCATATCTAACGCAGTTTTTCCACTTAAACGTTTACCAATATATACAGCTAAAGTTGCTGTTAATAATGCACCGATTGGCTCACCTGTTTTAATAATTAGACCAGCTTCAGTAATCGAAATGGATCCGGCACCAATCGCTCCGGCTACCATCGCCGAGAAGATTACAAGACCGTTTGCACCGAGCATAAAAGCAATTCCAGCACCAATTGCCGGTGCCATTAGTGATTTTGCAACAACTCCGATTGTAATAAGTAATGGTATATCAACAATTCTTCCTATATTTTCGATCAGTAAACCAATTCCGAGGGATACGAAAATACCTTGTGCGATTCCAGCAGATGCTTTAAATACACGAGACATTATATATTCCTTCATTTGTTTCACCTTCTCCTATAAGTTAGTAACCAATTGTTTTCATATAATCACGTAAAATATCGTTTGATTTTGCGAATCGAGATTCTTCATCCTCTGTTAAATTGAGTTCTACAACTTCTCTTATACCGTCTCTAGTAATAATAGCTGGTACTCCTGTACAAATATCATATTCACCGTACTCACCATCTAAAATGGCTGATACAGCAATGACACGGTGATCATCATTAAAGATTGAACTCGCAATATATGCTAGAGAATTTCCAATCCCGTAATAAGTAGTTCCTTTACGTTTATAAATTTCCCAGCCAGCTTTTGCAGTCTTCTCAACAATTTCATCTAAATCTATTTCACCAAATCGTTCTTTTTGTTCTTCTAAAATTTGCAGAATTGGCTTTCCACCAACAGTTACATGAGACCAAGCAACCATTTGAGAATCACCATGTTCTCCTAATGAATACCCATGAATACTACGAGGATCTACATGTAGCATTTCAGATAAAATTGTTCTTAAGCGAGAAGAATCTAGTGATGTACCAGTACCGATTACGCGATTTCTAGGTAATCCAGATAATTTCCACACTTCATATGTAATAATATCAACTGGGTTCGATGCAAGTAAGAAAATACCATCAAATCCACTTGCCATTACACCACCAACAACACTTTCCATAATCTTCGCACTCGCTCCTAAAGTATCTAAGCGACTTTGTCCAGGTTTTGGTGCTGGCCCTGCTGTAATAATGGCAATGTCCATATCTTTACAGTCTTCATAGCTTCCTGCATATACTTTTGTTCTTGTATTTGTAAAGTTAATGCAATGTGATAAATCCATTGCTTCCCCAACTGCACGTTCATGATTTATATCAATTAATAATAGCTCTTCGCAAATCCCTTGATTTACAATGGAATACGCACAACTTGATCCAACTAATCCAGTACCGATAATTGCAATTTTTCTTGTATGTCTTTTCATAGCAATCTCTCCTAATTGATCATATAATCTATTTCTTTTGTTCTTTACATTCTTAATTATAGAGGTTCCCACGATAGAAACCATGGATACTTTGTGAAATGTTGAACAAAATTTTTGTCCTTTTTGTGAATTGTCATATTCCATTTTCGTCATATTTGTTACAACTGGAAAAATATTTATTATGTATTTATTGACACATACAAAAAGAAAACGAGCGAATAAATTCGCTCGTTTTCTTTTTCCTGTTATTCCGCACTTAATTGACTTTTTAATTGCTGTACAATCATTGGATTAGCAGGTGCTGCCGGTTTGTAATAACTCTTTTGCTTTGCGTACTCATACATATTACGTTGGCGCGCCTCGTCTTGATTACGAATTTGAATTAACGTTTGATGTAACTGTTCATTATCAGACTGAGCAATATAATTTGCATAGCTTGTTAAACTCGCATTTAATCCTGCTAAATAATCATTTACCATATCTTTTTCATTCATCTTTCTCTTCCTCCTATCCTAGGAAAGTCATTAATTGCTGTTTCGTATTTCGTGCATCTTGCGCATCTTTTTGTAGCATTTGTTTCAGTTGTGGATCTGTACACGTCTGTGCATACTGCTCCAACTTGTTAATAATTGTTGCGTGTCCACCAATTAAATGACGTAAGTTTTCTACTTCAAGCTCTGTTAAGTTTTGCATATAACATACCCGCCTTTCTTTGTTCATTCATCATTAGTATTTGGTTCTTTTTGGATTGTATTCATCAACTTTTCCCACATATAAAAAAAATAAAAGATGAATAGCTAAGCCATTCATCTTTTATACTGGTTATGTATTTATTTTTATAGAGATACAATCATACTTATACTCACAAGTAAGTTCCATATAATGTGTAAAATAATACTAGGTATAATAGATTGCGTCTTTTTGTATAACATAGCAAATACAATTCCCATAATCATTGCCGTAACCGGAAAACCACCATGAAGAATCCCAAAGATGAAGGAAGAAATAATGATACCAACTAGAAAACTATATTTCTTTTCAAAAAATCGATACAAAATACCTCTATATAAAATTTCTTCTTTAATTGGTGTAATTATAGCAACACTTAACACATATATAATACTTTGTAGACTATTTTGAAGTCCTAAGCTCCCTAATTGTTCTCGCTGCTGCCCTGCACTTTCAAAGCTAAACAACTCTAACATTACATACTGAGTTAATGCAATGATGATAAAACCTATTAATAAATACAAGTAGGTTTTCCCATTTTTTAAAACAGATACATCCCATATGTTCTTAATAAAATGAAGCACTGGTTTATAAGCAAATAAAACAATAGTAACAACAGCTGCATCAAATAGAAGTAAATAATATCCCTCTAAATTAGCACGTAATACCTCTTCTCCAAAAATTCCAAGGGCTAAAGCAAGGAATAATCCCCCTAAGAGTGAGAACCCTAGAATGCTTGCAATCGTTACAACTAGATTTTTATATGTTATGTTATCTACTTCTCTTTCTGCATTATACGCGTCTAATACTGTTTTTCTCATACTATTCCTCCATTTGTTTTCATTACCTTAACAAAAATCCTTTAATACAAATATATAGATAATATAACAATTTTTTCAAAAAGAATAATATGCAATTTTACATATTATGAAAACTTTATATTTTATAGTTTTAGGAATAGAATTGCTATGCAATAATTATTATATGAAATTTTAAAAAATACTTCCTATCCACTATAACCCTCGCATCATATAAAACTTATTAGTTAAAGGAGCAATGAACATGAAAACACATGACTTCCTTACAGAAATCCAGAAGGGCTCTGAGCCTAGTCCATATCAAGATCCTATTGCTTTTATTTTCGTTTGCCTTTCCGTAGTCATATACACATTTTTCAAACCTGTAAAATAATATCATGTAATGAGAAAAAGCCTACCGCTCTTTTCGAATTATATGTACTAAAAAACCTTAGAATCACTTCTAAGGTTTTTGTTTGCCTCGCTTCTTATTCACGTAACCCTTTAATAAACGTTTCCAACAATACATGTAAACTTATATCTAAATCTAACGGCAAACCAAATCCGCCCTGTTGTTCAATCGAAGCAAATCCATGACAAATACTTCTGAATCCGCGTGTCGCATGAAGTGCATTCTCTCCTTCTAAGCCATACTGTTGTAAAACCTGAAGACAAAGCTTTACAATTCCGTCACCTGCTTTTCTTACTTCTTCATCTCGTAAAAAAGTTGCTTCATATAGTCCAGGATGTTTTCGGACAAATGCTACATACGCTTCTCCTAAAGCATGAATTGCTTCATCCATCCGTTTATCCTCGGCAGCTTCTTCCAGTCTGTTATGCAGCTTTTTGATTCCGTAAATGCCAAGATTTTTCCGTACATCTTGTAACCCTTTTACATGATTATATAGTGAGGGCGAACGTACCCCTAACGTTTGCGCTAATGAAGCTAACGTTACTTCTTGTACTCCATTTGCATCTGCAATTTCTGCTGCTGTTTCTACAATTTTTTGTAATGTAAGTCCGATTCTCGGTGACATCAATTAACCCTCTTTTCTACTTTCTATATTCCGCTTCGCTTCTTTAATAGCAAGCTCTATGAAAGCCACTGGATCGTTTATCATTTTTCCATGTCCTGCCGCAAGCAAGGAAGCCTCATATTCTCTTAACTTCTCTGCACTTTGTAATGATATTTCTTTGCTCCACGTTGCCATCGCCGGAAACGGAAACCAAAATTTCATTTGTCCTGAAACAGCCATACCTCCTCTTGTTTGGAATGCATCTCCGACAATAAGAGCTTTATTTCTTACATCAAGAAACGACATGGAGCCTGGCGTATGTCCCGGTGTCATAATCGCAAGAAGCGATCCAACTCGGTCGCCATCTTCTAATAAAATATCAGGTACCGTTTTTAATTTTTTAGGTACACCGCCTTTTATCGGTATATTCGGTTCATCCTTTTGTAACGTCATATCTCCTTCTAACAGCTTTGCGTCCCGTTTAGAAATATAGACTGGAACATGAGGAAGTACTTCCTTTAATGCATCTAATGCACCGATGTGATCATCATGCGCATGTGTTAATACAATCTTAGTAATTGGTTTTCCTATTTTCTCAGCCACCTGTAAAATACCTTTTGCGCTATATGGCAAAGCCGCGTCAATTAAAGTTAAACCATCATCTTCCTCTACAAAGTAACAATTTACAGGAAACGCTCTTGGCAAAAATGACAATTGATATACCGTTTTTTCATGTATCATCCTCATAGTCCCATCTCCCTTTTCACGAAAACTAATACAATTAGTTTTATTATACTAATGGTATTAGTTTTATGTCACTAAAAAAATTTTTTTCAAAAAAAAGAACAGTAGCCGTATAAACGACTACTGTTCTTTAAAGATATTAAACTGTGTAACGCTCATCTTCTAAAATTTTCGCAGCGATTTCACGTTTCTTCGGAATTACGTTAAGTGGTGTGTGGCGAGTTAATTTACGTAATGATGATAACATCATGCGCAGCATGTCGCCGTTTTCAACTGCGATAAGTGTTTCTTTCGCATCTGCTTCGATTTCGTTAAATGCTTCTTGGCAGAATACTTCAGTGTATAACACTTTTTGTTTATTCTTTTCAAGACCAGTTGTTTTGATCGCTTTTTCTGTACGAAGAACAGCTGATTCCATTGCGTATAGATTGCTTACGATGTCAGCGATATTCACAAGAATTTCTTGCTCTTTATCTAATGCTTTACCGTATTTTTGAGCCGCTAATCCAGCTACCATTAAGCCGATTTTCTTCGCATTAGTTACTAAATACTTTTGAAGTGCTAATGGCTCATCGCCTACTTCTTCTGGCATCATCATCATTAACTCTTCTTGTAATTTTTGTGCTTTTTGAAGAAGTGGTAATTCACCTTTCATCGCTTTACGTAAGAACGTACCTGGTACGATTAGGCGGTTAATTTCGTTCGTTCCTTCGAAAATACGGTTAATACGAGAATCACGGTACATTCTTTCAATCTCGTACTCTGCCATAAATCCGTAACCACCGTGAATTTGAACACCTTCATCTACTGTATAGTCTAATACTTCAGAACCGAATACTTTGTTTAAAGAGCACTCGATTGCATATTCAGCGATAGAAGCTGCTACTGCTTTACCGTCTTTTACTTCTTCTTCAGATAATGTGCTCATGCGGCTTTCGAATAAACCTACTGTACGATATACAGAACTTTCAGCTGCATATGTTTTTGCTGCCATATTCGCAAGTTTCTCTTGAATTAATGGGAAGCGAGCGATTGGTTGTTTGAACTGTTGACGTTGGTTTGCATATTGTGCTGAAATTTCTACTGCACGTTTCGCAGATCCAACTGTACCAACACCTAATTTATAACGACCGATATTTAAAATGTTGAATGCGATAATATGACCTTTACCGATTTCACCAAGTAAGTTTTCTTTCGGTACTAACGCATCTTCTAAAATTAACGTACGAGTTGAAGAACATTTAATACCCATTTTCTTTTCTTCTGGGCTTGTAGATACGCCAGCGTAGTCTTTCTCTACGATAAATGCTGAGAAGTGCTCTCCATCGATTTTTGCATATACAACGAATACGTCAGCAAATGCAGAGTTTGTAATCCACTGTTTTTCACCATTTAATACGTAATGTGTACCTTCTGCATTTAAACGTGCAGTTGTTTTTGCACCTAATGCGTCAGATCCTGAACCTGGCTCTGTTAATGCGTATGCAGCTAATTTTTCACCAGTTGCAAGTAATGGTAAATACTTTTTCTTTTGCTCTTCGTTACCAAATAATACGATTGGTAAAGATCCGATACCTACGTGAGCACCGTGAGTAATTGCAAAGCCACCAGCGCGAGAGAATTTCTCTGCGATTAACGCTGAGCTTACTTTATCAAGACCAATTCCGCCGTACTCTTCTGGTACGTCAGCGCCTAATAAACCAAGTTCCCCAGCTTCTTTTAAAAGACGAACTGAACGATCAAATTCATGTTGCTCTAAATATTCAAGCTCTGGAAGAACTTCATTTACGATAAAGTCCTCTGTCGTTTTTGCAATCATTTTATGCTCAGATGAAAAATCTTCTGGCGTAAACACTTGATCAATCGTAATCTCATCTACTAAAAAGCTACCGCCTTTAACCGCATTTCCTACTGTTTTTTCCATGAAAATTTCCTCCTTCATATTTTCATGAGCCGCTTCTCTCTTTTTGAAAAAAGCTGACCCTCCCTTTTTTTATAAACCTTTGTTGCTTCCATTCTTTGCATTGGCAGCGTCTCGTTCTGAGCGAACCGCTTCCACTTTTTTTATAATCCAGTTCCAGTGGCTAAAACAGTCGGTCGTTTCCCCCCTTCCTTTGAGGCAAAAAGCGCCTCTTCGTCAGGGCTTCCAACGCCCTCCTGTTCTAAACGAGCCACCTGCACTTTTTTATAATCCAGTTCCAGCGGCTAGAATGTTCGGTGGCTTCGCTTCTTCCTGCGAGGCAGAGAACGCCTCTACGTCTGAAGCTCCATCCCCCTCACATTCTGAACGAGCCGCTTCCACTTTTTATAGTAATTCAAATACTCCCGCTGCTCCCATTCCGCCGCCGATACACATTGTTACGATACCGAATTGTTCGTTGCGGCGTTTCATTTCGTGAATAAGAGATAGTGTTAGTTTTGCCCCTGTACAGCCAAGTGGATGTCCAAGTGCGATTGCACCACCGTTTACGTTTACTTTTTCTTCATCTAAACCAAGTTCACGAATAACTTGAATTGATTGAGAAGCGAATGCTTCATTTAGTTCAAATAAGCCAATATCAGATAGCTCTAAGCCAGCTAGTTTTAGCGCTTTTGGAATTGCAGCGATTGGGCCGATTCCCATTACTTCTGGTGGTACGCCAGCTACTGCAAATGAACGGAATTTCGCAAGTGGCTTCATGCCATCGCTCACTGCTTTTTCGCGATCCATTAATAGTACAGATGCTGCACCGTCACTCATTTGTGAAGAATTACCAGCTGTTACAGAACCGCGAACGTTAAATGCTGGACGTAATTTCCCTAAAATGTCTAGCGTCGTCTCTGCTCTTACACCTTCGTCTTGTGCGAAAGTGATTGTTTCTTCTTGCAGTTTATTGTTTGATCCAACCGAGCGTAACATCACATCTACAGGTACTGTTTCATCAGCAAAGTTTCCTGCAGCTAATGCTTTCGCAGCACGTTGATGACTTCTTACTGCAAATGCATCTTGCTCTTCACGAGAAATTCCATATTTCACAGCAACTTGCTCTGCTGTATGTCCCATACCCATATAATATTCTGGAGCCGCTTCTACAAGGCGACTATTCGGACGAACAACGTGTCCCATCATTGGAACTAAACTCATTGATTCTGCTCCGCCTGATAATACAGCTTCAGAGTGACCAAGCATAATACGCTCTGCTCCGTAAGCGATACTTTGTAAACCTGAAGAACAGTAACGGTTAATCGTAATAGCTGGAACATCGTAAGAAAGTCCTGCTAATCCGCCGATATTACGAGCCATATTTAAACCTTGCTCTGCTTCTGGCATCGCACAACCGAAAATTAAATCATCGATTGGTCCTTCATAATTCGCACGCTTTAACGTTTCCTTTACTACTAACGCCCCTAGATCGTCAGGACGAACTGTTTTTAATGAACCCCTCTTTGCCTTTCCAATTGGTGTTCTTGCTCCCGCAACAATGACAGCTTCTCTCATGAACGATATCTCCCCTCGTTATTAGTTACGTAATGGCTTTCCTTTTACAAGCATGTGCTGCATTCTTGCTTGTGATTTCATCTCACTTACTAAGCTAATAAATGCTTCACGTTCTACATCTAATAAATATTGCTCATCAACTTCTGTTCCGTACGGTACTTTTCCGCCCGCAATGACATATGCAAGTTTCTTCGCAATGTGAAGGTCATACTCTGAAATGTAACCAGATAAATGCATTGCTTCTGCACCAAGTGCAAGAGTTGCATATCCTGTTTCCCCAACAACTGGTATCTTTTTGCGGATTGGCGCTTTGTAACCAGCTTCATATAAAGCAAGTGCTTTCTGTTTCGCATCGTATAGTAAGTGATCACCATTCACACTAATACCATCTTTATCACCTAAGAAGTTATGAGAAACTGCTTCTTGTCCTGAAGTTGAAACTTTCGCCATTGCGACTGTTTCGAACACTTTATTTGCAACTTTTTGCAGATCAAACTCTACACCGTTTGCCATTTTGTTTAAGTGTTTAATGTATAGCTCTTTATTACCGCCTCCGCCAGGGATTAAGCCAACACCAACTTCTACTAAGCCCATATACGTTTCACTAGAAGCTTGAATGCTCGCTGCTGGTAAGCAAACTTCTGTACCTCCGCCAAGCGTCATACCATATGGTGCTGCTACAACTGGCTTAGAAGAGTACTTAATTTTCGTCATTGCATCTTGGAAGTTTTTCACAACTAACTCAATTTCAAAGTAGTTGTCGTCTTGTGCTTCCATTAAGATCATTGCTAGGTTCGCACCAACGCAGAAGTTCTTCGATTGGTTACCGATAACAAGACCTTTATAATTCTTTTCTACTTCATCAACAGCGTAGTTAATCATTTGCGTAATATCCATACCGATTGCATTGCTCTTCGAATGGAACTCTAAGCAAAGGATGCCGTCGCCTAAATCAATTAAGCTCGCTCCGCTATTTTTCTTTAATACACCATTTTTCGCTTTTAATTGCTTAAGAGAAATTGCTTTTTTATTACGCTCGATTAGCTTATATTCGCCATTATCGTAATAGTAGCTATCGCCGTTATCATGTTTATAGAAAGTAGTGAAACCTTTCTCTAACATTTCTTTCACCCAAGTAGGAACAACTACGCCGTTTTCTTCCATCTTTTGAACAGATTTTTCAACGCCGATTGCATCCCACACTTCAAATGGCCCTTGCTCCCATCCAAAGCCCCACTTCATCGCTTGGTCAATTGCAACGATATCGTCAGCAATTTCTTTATGAAGTTTTGCAGAGTATAAAAGAGTTGGTGTAATGATGTTCCATAATAACTCTCCTGCACGGTCTTTTGCGTATACAAGCGCTTTCAATTTATTCGCTAATCCTTTTTCTTGTTTACTTAACTCTACGGATGCAGCTTTTAATTTTTTACGCGCTTCGTATTCCATCGTTTCAGGATTTAATTCTAAAATTTCTTTTCCTTGTTTTAAGAAGAAGCCTTGACCCGTTTTACTTCCAAGCCATTTTTTCTCCAGCATGTCATGCATGAAAGCTGGTACTTTAAATACATCACGCTCTTCTTCTTGCACATTTTCATATACGTTATTTGCAACGTGTACGAATGTATCTAAACCGACAACATCTAATGTGCGGAACGTTGCGCTCTTCGGACGACCAATAAGTGGGCCTGTTACAGAATCAACTTCCCCAATGCTATAGCCGCGTTTTACCATCTCTTGAAGAGTAACAAGTAAACCGTACGTACCGATGCGGTTTCCAATAAAGTTTGGTGTATCTTTTGCGATAACAACGCCTTTTCCAAGAACGTCTTCGCCAAATAGTTTCATGAAGCTTAATACTTGTGGATCTGTTTCTTTCGTCGGTATTACCTCTAGAAGTTTTAAATATCGTGGTGGGTTAAAAAAGTGTGTGCCTAAGAAGTGTTTCTGGAAGTCGTCTGAACGACCTTCTGCCATTTTTTCAACTGAAATACCTGACGTATTCGAGCTTACGATAGAACCCGGTTTACGAACCGCATCTACTTTTTCAAATAGTTTCTTTTTAATATCTAAGTTTTCAACTACTACTTCAATAATCCAATCTACATCAGCTAGACGCTCAAGGTCATCTTCTAAGTTACCTGCTTCAATCAGTGCTAAATTTCCTTTCACTGTCAGAGGAGCTGGTTTTTGCTTTAATAGTTTTTGCACAGCCGTATTACTAAAACGATTTCTCACACTTTTATGTTCTAATGTAAGTCCCTTCGCTTCTTCTTCTTTCGTAAGCGCAGGTGGTACAATATCAAGCAATAATGTCGGAATACCAATATTAGCTAAGTGTGCCGCAATTCCCGAACCCATTACGCCTGAACCTAGAACAGCAGCCTTTTTAATTTGGAACATCCAATTCTCCCCCTATTCTTGAATGAATGCTCATTCAATTTTTCGACATAAGTCGCAATCAATGAGTGAGCCTCTACTAATAAATATATGATACTGTTTAAATTTTCGCAATATATTTATTGATAAAATTTTCTGAAATAAATATTTTTCTTTCATTTGGCTATGCTATACATGTGTATTTTCTTTGTTTAAATGCACTTTTCCTTTTTATAATCTGACGAAACTGGAGGAATATATATGGCAAAACTTAAGAAGAACCCTTCAAAGGCTGGAATTAGTGCAGCTAGTGTAACTGGAAACGCAGGTCCACATAATCACGGTGTTGAAAAAGGACGCCAAGGTAATAACCAACAATATAAAAAGCATAATATGGGCGAAAAATAACGCTATATTTTTGGGCAGAGAACGTGGCATAATGATTAATGGCTGCTTTTTCTGCCCAATTTATTTGTAACAAATGAGGGAATTATAATGAAACGAACAATAGTTATGATTGTAATGATTGCCACACTATTTACAGGGATGATTTTCTTCTCTTATGCACAAAGGCAACAAGCTGTAAGAGCTGATCAACCTAATATTACTGGGCAATATGGAGTTACAATCGATGCAGACACAGGTGAAGTTTTGTATGGAAAACGCGAAGACGAACGCTCTTATCCGGCTAGTATAGCCAAAATGATGACAACCCTTCTTTTACTAGAGAATGTAAAAGAAGATGAAGAAATTACAGTTACAGAAAACGCAATTAAAACAGAAAGTCAAAGTAAGAAAATTAAACTTCGTGCTGGGGAAAAGTTAAAACGTGATGAGGCATTAAAACTGATGCTTATCATTAGTGCAGATCCAATAGCTGAATCCATCGCAGAACATATTGCAGGATCAAAAAATGAATTTGTGAAAATGATGAATGCTAGAGCGAAGGAACTCGGTACAAAGCATGCGACTTTCAAGAACGCAAGTGGTGCTGATGCACTTGGAAATAAAGTATCGCCATATGACATTGCTATTATTACGAAAGAAGCATTAAAGTATCCAGTTGTTTTAGAATATATGAATTCAACACGTACAACTCTACATACTTCAGAACGCTCTCCAAACATCGCAAACTACGGACGAGAAGAACTATATGACGATCCATATGCGATTGGAAGTAAAAGCGGTCTATCAGCACTTGGCAAATATACAGTCGTAACAGTGGATGAAAAAGACGGTAAACGCGTCATTAACGTCGTATTATCTTCTACTCGCGCGCAACTATATCCTGATACGAAGAAAATGGCACATTATGCATTTCAGCAATTAAAATAACCAAGGAGTATTTTCTCCTTGGTTATTTTTTAACCATACCTTTTAATACGAACGCAACGTTTGCTGGACGCTCTGCTAGACGGCGCATGAAATATCCATACCAATCGTTTCCATAAGGTACGTAAACACGCATTTTGTAACCTTCTTTTACTAGCTCAAGTTGACGCTCATTACGAATACCATATAACATTTGGAATTCAAATTGATCCCTTGGAATATTATGTTCTTCAGCAAGTTTTTTTGTATATTCAATAATCGCTTCGTCATGTGAAGCAATTGCAGTATAATTTCCATTTAATAAGTGCATTTTAATAATCTTTTTATAATTGTCATCTACATCTTTCTTGTCCGGGAACGCCACTTCTTCAGGTTCTTTATAAGCTCCTTTTACAAGACGTAAATTAGGTTTATAAGCATTTAAATCCTCAATATCTTTTTCTGTACGATATAGGTAAGCTTGAATAACAGTACCAATATTATCGTACTCAGATTTTAACTGTTTAAAGATATCAATTGTTTTACCACAGCGTGTATAATCTTCCATATCAATTGTAACGAACACACCATTTTCTTTTGCAGCTTCTAAAATACGGCGCATATTGTTCATTACGATTTCATCAGAGATATCTAATCCCATAGAAGTCATCTTTAAAGAAAGCTGCGAATCAAGACCTTCTCTTCCAATTGCACGGATCGCTTCAATCGATTGGTTAGCCATTTCATTTGCTTCCGCTTCATTATCAACGAATTCACCTAAATAATCGATTGTTACACAAAGACCTTGCTTATTTAATTGTTGAATGGCAGCTGTCGCTAATTCAATCGTCTCCCCTGCGACGAAGCGACCTGCACCAAAGCGTAAACCGTACTTTTTAGCCAGTTTTGTTAGCGCTTTATTTTTAGATAAGAAAAGAAACGAATTTCGCATTAATTGTTCCATGTAATTCACCCCTATGACTGTAATTTATCTGTTTTTTACCCCTCTTCAAAATTATATCATTGTTTAAAATTATTGGATACAAATAATTATTTAGATAATTTATAAAATACTATAAAAACATTTAAAAACCTATATTTCTGCTTATAAATATACCCGAAATATTTTTCGACATTTAGAAAAATGGAGTTTAATAGGCATAAAATAGGCATGTCGAAAATATTCGACATGCCTATAAAACCCTTTATATTCCATGTAAATTATATAAGGATATTAATACAGAAAACTTGCGATTATATTTACCTCAAGTTTTTTTATTGCTCATTTCGCTTCTCTTCATTCAGCCTTTTAATATCTGTAATTAACTGTACCATCTCTTCTTTCGCATCTGGATAAGTTTCATTCCAATGCTTTACTAAAGCTGGCATCGTCTTAGCTATGTAAGAATACAGTGCCCACTTCTGTACCTGTTCTTTTCTCTCTTCATTGCTCTCTCCAAGTAACAGCTCAGTATATTTCTCCAGTAAACCATCAAACTGCTCGTTAAACTTTTCACTCATCTTATTTACCTCCTATATGAAAAAAGCAGCGAAGATCGCTGCTTTTTCTTATAATTTTGATCGAACAGAGTTTAATTTCTTCTCCATTGTGCTTACTTTATCACGACGATCATCAATACGAATTGTTGTTGCAACACGCTGTGCACCTTTCGTATACGGAACTTCATGCATTTGTTGAATTACTTCTAGAATGACAGGAAGATCTCCTTCAATAATTGTATTCATCGGCGTTAATTGATACTTCACGCGATCCGCATTTTTCTCTAGCACCTTTTGTACTTCTGCTACATATTCACTAACACTTGGATTACCTGTTCCTACCGGAATAATCGATACATCAACAATTGCCATAGTAGTCTTCCTCCTATAATCGCTTCTTATATATCCATTGTCTATTTTACCGAAATCCTCATCATTTTACTAATATGTTACTCTTCCACTTTAAACTGCTCAACTAATCTTTCTAAATCTCTCATATGTTCTGTCAAACTTTCCATCGTGTGAGCTACCTTTTCTAAATGATTCACCTGTGATTCCGTTGCAGCATGTACCTCTTCGGAAACAGCTGCACTTTCTTGACTCGTACCAGCAATTGTGTGCATTACCGCTGTAATTTCTCCTTGCTCGTAACCTATGTTATGTACCTCTTCTACAATTTTTTCAACTGAAGTACTAATCGTATTTACAACTGACATAATTGTGCGGAACTCCATTTCTGCCTCTGTCGTCACTTTATTTTGCACATCTGCAATGTCTTTCAATTTACTTACAACTTCTACAACTCTTTTTACTTCTACTTGCACATCACCAATCATCGTTGTGATTTCTCCGGTTGCCTCTTTTGATTGTTCCGCTAATTTCCGAACCTCTTCAGCAACAACCGCAAATCCCTTACCTTGCTCACCTGCACGGGCAGCTTCAATCGAAGCATTTAAAGCAAGTAAATTTGTTTGATCCGAAATGCCTTTTATAAGCTCAACAACATTTTGAATCGATCCAACTCTTTGTTCTAACTTATCCGATGCTTCTTCTGTATGAACAACAATCGAAGATGATTGTCCCCTCGTACGGATTAAATTCCTCATTGTATTTAATCCTTGCTTAGATGCCTCTTCCGCTTTGCCAGCCACTCCTTTTATTTCACCAACGGAGCTATTCATTTGTTCCACTGACTCCGCCATATTCTCGAGCTGAGCTGAAACTTCATCCACACTATTCGCAAGAGTAGAAGCTCCTCCGCTCACATCATCCATCGCTCCTGAAACTTCTCTACTAGCCGCTACTGTTTCGTTCGTTAAATAATGTAAACTATTCGTTGATTGTTGCACCGTTGATACGCTGTTTTTAATTTTACTTACCATTTCATTCATTTGTTCAACCATATCATTAAAGTGCTTCGTCAACTCTCCAACTTCATCTTTACTTGTCACTTTCATTCGCAGCGTTAAATCGCCTTCTGCTACTTTTTGAACGTGATTCTTTAATAGTTGCAGTGGTCTTGCTAATCTTCTTGAGAATAAGTAGGAAGCTACGATTCCAACTAATAAACTAATACATGCCATTATAATAACTGTATTTCTCGTACTATTTAATAGCCCATCGATCGTTTCTTTCGGATAAAAGATTCCTATTGTCCATTTCATCGTATCAAATGATTGACTATAAACAACTACATCTTCACCTTTTATTGTAGTGACCGCATATTTTGTTCCCTCTTTATTTAAGCTCTTTATAAGCGGCTCTTTAGAAACATCTTTCCCTATCTTTTCTGGATAAACAAGAGCCATATTTTTATCATTTATAATAAACATTTCTCCGTCATTATTGTATTGAATATTGTGAAGCAACTTCTGAATCGTCCCAAGCGATACATCCATCGCAACAACGCCTAATACAGACCCATCTTGAGCTGTAATTGCTTTAGAAACACCTACACTTAACTTGCCTGTTGCAATTTCATAAGAAGGTTGTCCCCAATGGACCTTTTTTACATCAGCCTCTGAATCTTTATACCATGGTCTTGTCGTTGGATCGTATCCTTCTGGCACTTGCCCACCTTCAGCAAGATTGGCACTTAATGTTTTTTTATCTTTCGTACCAATATATAAATCTAAAATACCAGGATGATTCTTTTTATACTCCGCAAACTCTTTCGTTAAAAACGCTTCCTCTTCCGGAGTAACCCCACCTTGAAGCATATTACGAATCATCTCACTGTTCGCGTAATACCCCATATCTTCATCCGTTCTTTGAACAAATGTCGTAAGTTGCTCTGTCACAAGATCCATCGCATTTTGAGAATACTCGTCTAAGGAGCGCACTTCCTTTTCTTTCTGTAATTGATACACAGCTGTACCCAATATTACGAACATCATAGAAATAAGTACTGAAAACACTACCGCAATTTTTAAACGTAAACTTCTTAACATTTTCCCCCAAGCATCCCCTTCGTATTAAATTAAAATCTTATTAATCATTATATTAAGTATAATAGATAAAATTAAAAAATTGAAATTAATTCTCACCTTAATACAATTAGAAAACGGACTACCACTTGTGCAAAAACAAATAGTTCATTATCCTTAAAATATAATCTCATTCGTTCGGAGGGAACTATGTTACAAAAATTCGGTTTCTCACAATATGAAAGCCAAGCTTATGAAGTTGTCGTATCAAGCAATGAACCATTAGATGCTACAACAATTGTGAAGCATTCAGGTGTTCCAAAAGCAAAAATATATGAAGTACTAGCACGCCTAATCGATAAAGGAATGGTAATGGATTCTGTTTCAGAAAAGAAAAAATTGTATACAGCATTACCACTAAAACTAGCAATTGAAAAATTAACGACAGAATTCCAATCAAATATTAAAGAACTGGAAACAAATATATCAAAAAAATCATTTACAGATGACCGTGTGTGGAGCTTAAAAATGCAATCTTCTATTCGAGTTCAAAGTAAAGAACTCATTGAAAGTGCACAAGAATCAATCCGTATTTCAGCTTGGAATGATACTCTTTTAGAATATCTCCCTTTACTAGAACAAAAAGCAAAACAAGGTGTTCAAATTGAATCCCTTATTGTTGGAGAAGTAGAAACAGACTTAGAAAACATGCATTTTCTAATCCCAGCTGAAGAACCTAATGCATTAGAGCGCTACTTGCTACTTATCGTTGACGATCGTGAAATTTTATTTGCTGGCGTAGAACAAGAGTCATGGCAAGCGATGAAAACAATGTCACAACCTTTCGTAAAGTTCTTTACAGAATTTTTCTATCACGACGTTGCACTTGCAAAGATTACCCAGAAGCACCACGATCTCTTTATGAAAGATGATGAAATTAAGAGTTTGTTAATGAAATTAAGATACTAATTAAATAATAAAAAGGAGTCTAGTTTTTCACTTAGACTCCTTTTTATTTTGTTCCTTTATCTCCATCAACAGCTCAATGATTTTCTCATTTTGCTCTACCTGTTTCTCTGAATTTTGATAGATGAAACGAATCCATCTAAAAACAATGATAACTACAAATAACGGCAATACTGTGAATATAAAACCAATAATTGAATAATCCATATACTATCACCTCGCTATATACCCTTTTCTCCATCTTTCTACTAAAACCTGCAATTTTTTACAAATAAAAAAGAACCTATCAAACGATAGATTCTTCTTTTACGAACTGAGTAGAGCGTCCTCTCGTAATCGAGAAAATCGCGCAAAGCAGTGCTAATATAATAAAGCCACCGCCTACCCAAGCATTATATATAACAGATGATTTTTCAATAACAACTCCGCCTACTGTTGAACCAAGTGCAATTCCTAAATGAAGCGCAGAGTTATTTAAACCTTGCTGAATACCAGCTGATTCCGGTGCAATTTCAATTAAATAATTTTGCTGTGCTGGTGAAATCGCCCAGCTCAGCATACTCCAAAGTCCCATCATAATGATGAAGAGCGGGAATGAGAATGTCATTAATGGCAGTATGAAGATTGCACACGCAAATACGATAATGATAGAAATAATACTTTTCTTCGATCCCCATTTATCAGCAAGCCAGCCACCGAATCCGCCGCCGATTACTGCTGCGATTCCGAAAATAAAGTAAAACACACTAATCCAGTTTGCTTCAACATGCATAACATCTTTTAAAAACGGTGTTAAATATGCATACAATGTTAAATGCCCCGTTAAAAACAAAAATGATGTTAACTGTGCACTTACAATTTTTTTATCTTTTAAAGTAGCAAGTTGTTCTTTTATTGATAATACCGATGTCGGTGGTACCTTCGTTAAGAACAATGAAATACAAGCTATTGCCATAACTGTTAACACAGAAATTAATACAAATGGTGCACGCCATCCGTATGCATTTCCGAGTACAAGACCGAGCGGTACTCCAAGTACAAGTGATCCACTAATTCCCATAAAAATGATTCCAATTGCACGCGCACGAAAATGCGGTTCTACTACACTAGACGCAAGTGTTACCGATAGTGCAATAATTAATGAACCACTCGCCGCACAAATAACCCTTGAGAACATTAGCATTCCGTAATTCACACTAAATGCGGAAATAATATTTCCGATTAAGAAAATCGATAATGCTCCAACATACAATGTTTTTCTTTCAAACTTCCCTGTCACAGCTAATAAAACTGGACCTGACAAAGCAAATACTACCGAAAATATTGTTATAAGCTGACCAGCTGCGCTAATAGATACTCCTAAATCATTGGCAACTAAATCGAGCGTTCCTCCTATAATTAACTCAACCGTTCCGACTACGAAAGCCGCGATAGCTAAAATATAAACACGAAAATTCAAGTCTTTCCCCACGCTTTCTATTTTGGTTACTACGATTATAGTAACCAAAATAGAAAATGGACGCAAGTATAATTTTTTTACAGTAAAAAAGGTAGGCGTATTATACGCCTACCCTTCCATCATTCTGTTTCTTTCTTCTTATTTAAATACCAATACACCGGAAGTCCCGTAAAGACAATTCCAATGGATAAGAAACAACTTACCGGATCATTGATAATTGCACTACCAATTACAAAGAGCGAACCTAAAATCGCTACGATTGGTACGATTGGGAATAACGGCACACTATATGCACGCTCTTTATTCTTATTACGTTTTCTTAAGATGAAGACACCAATAAACGTCATTACATAAAAAATATAAATAATGAATACGGAAATCTCAGATAGCTTATTTGGATCACTAATAATCATTAAAATAATTCCTAAAATGATTTCAACAGTAATCGCATTTGCTGGTGTTTTAAATCTCGGACTTTCCTTTGCAATAAACTTAGAAAATGGAAGTTGTCCACGCTCTGCCATAGACATTGGAATACGTGGGAATGTTAAAATCTTTCCATTTAAACAACCGAAAATAGAAACGATAATACCGATACTAATAATTTTTCCGCCATATTCTCCAAGTAACATGCCTGCAGCTGTCGCTGTTGCATTTTCTCCAAGGTCTACAATTTTCGCTGCTGGTAATACATTTAATAACGCCAAGTTAATTAATACGTAAGCAGCTGTTACAATTAAAATCCCTACTGTCATTGCTTTCGGTAATAACTTTGTTGGATTCTTCATTTCTCCACCAATCGAAGCAAGTAAAATCCAGCCGTCATAAGCAAATAACGTTGCTAAAATTGCCATACCGATACTTTGATTTTCCGATATCGGCACAACTACGTTAAAGATATCGCTATTCCCTTTCCAGAAACCTAGCACAACAATTAACACAATCGGAATCATCTTCCCAATTGTCGTGATTGTTTGAACGATACCTCCGTATTTTGTTCCCATACTATTTACAACGCCAAGGAACACAACCGTTCCAATTGCGATTGGTAAATTCCACACTTTATCTAAATAGAAAAAATTAATCATTAAAGAACTAAAGTATAAACCTAATGTTCCGATAATAGCAGGTCCATAAACAATTGTTTGCATCCAACCTGATAAATATCCCCAAAAACTTCCGTAAATCTCCTCTAAATACGTATACAACCCACCATTTTTCGGGATTTGCGCTCCAATTTCAGCTACTGTTAAACCACTTGCTAGCGTCAACAGACCACCAATTACCCAAGCAAGAATGGCCATATTAGAACTCCCCGAGTAATCTAATACGCTCCCTGGTTTCATAAACACACCAGATCCAATAATCGTTCCTACTACGATAGAAAGTGCTACTGTTAAACCAATTTTGTTCTTCTCATCATGATGCATGCTGCGTATCCTCCTTCCAATCCTAGTGTGATGCAAAAATGAAATAAAAAAACACTCCTCCCTAAAAAAGGGACGAGTGTTGTATTCGTGGTTCCACCCTTGTTTCAATTCGTAAAGTAACACACTTCACCAATTTCTCAAGTCTAAATAACGGTTTTTGCCGGCAAGCAATTACTAGATGCTCGTTCACTGCTGCAGTTCAGAGGTGGTAATCCATTTTTCCGTATTAGGAAGCTCACAGCCAAAGGCTTCCCTCTCTGAAAATCGTAAAAAATTGATCATGTCCTCATCATCACTTCTTGATGTCGAATTTTGTAGTTATTGTTCATTATATTGAATTGTTAGAAAAAATCAATATATTTTTTTATATAACATAGGAAATATTTCTCTTCTTATATTATAACAGAACATACAAAACTTCTCTAATTCCCTAAAAATGGTATAATCCATTTAGGAGGTGTACTAATAATGATTGCTGTCTTTTGTATCATTGCTACGTTTCTCTCTATTCTATTCGCTATCATGCATCGGCACAAGTATCCTGGTTATAGCATTTTAGCGGTAGCTATTATACCAGCTGTTTCCTTCTACGTATTGGGTAAATATCAATATACGGAAGTGTTTATCGGTTTTGCAATCTTCTACTGCATCTTCGGATACATACTAACAATGAAAAGAATTTTATTGAATCATTAAAAGGGACCGATTTCTGCTGACAGAAATCGGTCCTCGCACGTACCTTCCGGTTGCCCACACGAAAGATACATAAATCAATTATTTATCTTCTTTTTTCATAAAAAACTTATGGTGCGGTAAATCAACATTCAATGCCTCTAATTGTTTCTTTTCGTTGTCTAAAATCGCTTTTGCTTTTGTTTTTGTTGCTTCATCTAATCCAGCAAAGATGTCTTCATGCTTCTCTTTCTCTGGAAGTTTCACACCTAATTTTGTTAATTCTTCTTTTGCTTGCTCATGCGTTAATTTTCCGGATTTCTTTTGCTCTAAAATTGACTTCGCTTTCTCTTTTGTCTGTTCATCTAAGTTAGCAAACATGTCTCCATGTTTACCTTTCTCCGGCATTTTCACGCCTAGCTTTGTTAATTCCTCTTTTGCTTGCTCATGCGTTAATTTTCCAGATTTCTCTTGCTCTAAAATTGACTTCGCTTTTTCTTTCGCCTGTTCATCTAATCCCGCAAACATTTCTTTGTGCTTACCCTTTTCCGGGAACTTCACGCCTAATTTTGTTAATTCTTCTTTTGCCTGTTCTCGTGTTAATTTACCAGACTTCTCTTGCTCTAAAATTAACTTCGCTTTTTCTTTCGCCTGTTCATCTAATCCTGCAAACATGTCTTTACGCTTCTCTTTCTCCGGAAGCTTTACACCTAGCTCCTGTAACTGTTTCTTTGTATCATCCATAATTGTTTTTACTTTTTGTTTTGTAGCGTCATCCAAATCCTTTTTCGCCGTTTTTGTAGGCTGATCCACTGCTGGAGTATTCGTTGCCGCGAATGCCGGAATACCGACTCCTCCAATGATTCCGAATGATAAAGCACCTGCAATCGCTAAATAGCCAACTGTTTTCTTCTTCATAGGAAATTTCCTCCTTCATATTTCTAAAGCATGTAGCATGTACACTTTCGTATACAACGCCAATAGTAATATTGGTTTCTTAAAATTTCCTTAACGATTCAAATAAAAAACACCGCTCGTAATGAGCGGTGTTTCTCTAAGCCTTTTGTAATTGTAACTCTTCACGTTCCATTATTTTTCTTAATACAATTGTTTGTGTCATTGTAAATAAGTTACCTGTTATCCAATACAACACAAGTCCTGATGGCGCCGCAAACCCCATAAATAGAATCATTGCCGGCATCATAATTTGCTGCATCTTTAGCATCTGTACTTGTTCTCCAGGTGTAATATTCGATTGGAAAACTTTCATCTGAATAAATGTCGTTAACGCTGCAATAATCGGTAATATATGATATGGATCTGCATGTCCTAGGTTCACCCATAAAAACGAAGATGTGCGAATCTCTTCAGTTCTGCTAATCGCATAATACAAAGCAGAGAAAATCGGCATTTGTATTAATAATGGCCAGCAACCAGCAAGTGGATTCCAACCGCCTGATTTCATTAGTTCTGACATTTCTTTTTGATACTGCTTTTGCTTTTCAAGGTCTTTGCTTACATCACCGTACTTTTTCTTTAGCTTCTGCAATTCAGGTTGCATTTTCTTCATTTTCGCTTGGCTGCGATATTGCGAAACAGCTAATGGAATCATTGCTGAACGAATAACGAGCGTCATAATAATGATAGCAATCCCAAAGCTAGCTCCAGGTATATGATGAGCAACAAATTGAATCATAAACGAGATTGGATATACAAAATAATGATCCCAAATTCCCGTACTATGTGCATCAATTGGGGCTGCATTACTGCAACCAGATAAAACAAAAACAAATAATAATGATAAACTAACGAGCACAGCTCGGTATGATTTTAACATGTTCATTCCTCCAATGTTTCGTAATTATTTAGCGAAACATTGGCGTATACGGACCGACCTCGTCATTCTCTTCACTTGATTCTTGTCTGCGTACAGAACGAATCATTCCATATTTATAAAAAATAGAAAATAGCGGTACATTTCCCGCACTATCTTCACATGTATCAACTAACGCAAAAGCTCTTTGTCTACCGCTTGATGCTTGTTGACGCACAAAGCGAGAAACATTAGCAAGGAAGAAAACTTCTAATAAACAAAGTGCCGTCGTTACAAACGATATATATAGAATTGCATCCTGCAATAAAAATTCCATCGCTTCACATCCTTAATAAGGTCATTTTAGCACATCGGGCAAATATTCTCTATTTCCTTTTATTTTCAAAAAAAGTATTTTGCATATTTTCTCAAGAAAACAATAATTAAGAAACGTTGTATTCGCTTTCTTTAGCATATTCACACACATCAATGAATAGGCTTGATTTATTAGAAATTTATAAAATTTTTGCATTATAATAAAACTATTGCCAGTTTTTGAAAAAACCTTTATTCTCTTCTTGTAATCAAAAATGAATATGGAGATGAAACATACTATGGGTCAACTAGGAGACGCCGATTACGTTCCCGACACCGCCTTTTTATCCTTCCCAGCAGCTAAAACATTTCACTTAGAATTTATGATACAGTTGGTTGTTATTTTTATAGCTTCTATTTTGTATGCAATTTCTATGAATATGTTTTTTATCCCGCATAATATGATTAGCGGTGGATTCGCTGGTGTAGGGATGATTATCGGTTATTTAATGCACTACAATATCGGTGCACTTATCTTTTTACTAAACATTCCTCTTCTTATTTTAAGTCACTTTTACTTAGGCAAGAAGACAACCTTTTTAACAGCTTACTTTGTAGCTGTGTCATCGTTAGCGATGAACATTATCCCGGTACACCAAGTTTCAGACGATATTTTACTTTCTTCTGTATTCGGTGGTGTTATCTGCGGAGCAGCTTCAGGAATTATATTCCGATTTGCTTCTTCAACAGGTGGTTTTGATGTTGTTGGATTGATTGTAGCGAAATATCGAGATGTTTCAATTGGAGCAATCATATTTGTATTCAACTTAATCTTACTTGTAGCAGCAGGTTTTATTTTCGGATGGGATATTACACTTTATACGTTAATTAGTCGATTTGTAGTCAGCAAAGTTATCGACGCTGTGCATACGAAACATATTAAATTAACGATAATGACTATTACAGAAAAAGGCGAGGAAATAAAAAGCGCACTACTACATCACGGCATACGCGGGGTGACAATGGTAGACGCTGTCGGCGGCTATACAAACCATAAGAAAAAAATGATTTACACTGTCGTGACTCGCTATGAGTTAGGCGAAATGAAACGTATTATCCGTCAAGTGGATAACAAAGCATTTATGAACATTACTGAAACAGTTGAAATTGTCGGCCGTTTCAAACGCATATAAAAAGGTTAATAAATTAAAGGGCATAACATATTAGTCATATATAATATGTTATGCCCTTTGTTATTCAACTAACGTACCTTTTAGCATAATAAAATCACTAAGTTTATTACTACAAATCGGAGGATAGCATTCCATATACAATACTATCTGTCCATTCATCTTTATTCCAAAAATCTTGTATGAAATGGGCTTCCTTTCTCATACCTATTCGTTCACACAATTTTTGTGAAGCTGTATTACGTGCATCAAGATTAGCCTGTATACGATGTACATTACATTCATTAAATAATTTCAATACCAAACTACTTACTGCTTCTGTCGCCAAACCTCTCCCAGCTACTTCATTTGAAAAACTATAACCAATCTCAACAGTGTCTTTCATATTTGTGTACCATACGGATAAATCACCAACTACTTTAGTTTTGTATATAACTGCCAAACTTAATATTGTTTCTTTAGTAAGTACATTATTTGCTATCTTCTTATTAAATCTTTTCTGCATGTCTTCATGAGTCCACTTATTATGTAATAGGAACTTACATGTATCATCACTATTATAAATAGCAAATACATCCTGTAAATCAGTACTCTTAAAAGGTCTAATTATTAATCTTTCTGTTGTGAACTCCAAGTTAGCTCTCCTCCCTTACATTCATGCTATAAAACATTTTTTATAGTATTTAAGCCTCATTCTTAGATCTCACCTTGATTACATATTTCATCATAATAAATTAAAATCCTTCTTCCACTAAACTGCACCGTTAATGGTATTTCCTTGCGCTTTTTATTTTTTACACTTATTACAAAATCAGATAATTCTATTATTATGTCCCTAAATGTGTTATAATGAAAGCAGACTCACAAAAAAAGAGTATATAGACTTGGAAGTTTCTCTTATTTTACAAGCAAAAAGAAACGAGCAGTCGGGTATATTTCAGACACCATACACGTAACGGTTTAAACAACCGATCATCTTAGTTACTCTTCAATGATCTTTTTATAAAAAGATACGTACAATTAAAACTCACTTCAATATACTATACCTACCTTTTTGACTTCCAAATCATCTTATTACATAAGGAGATGAACATATGAATCAATATATACGATATACAATAGCTGTCCTGTTTGCTATTATCGGCGGAACAATCTGCTTCTGGACAAACACTCAGCTTGGAGAGAATATCATCTTTAATGGAATCGAAACACTTGTAAGCGCTTCAATTTTAGGCGGATACATTTACTTCCTCTTTAATCCAGAAGAAAATGCTCAAAAAACAATGTTATTAACAATGATCGGAATCGTTGGTGGATGTATTTCCTACTCAATGACAAACTATACATTACCACTTCAATTAAGCTCAGCTTTCTTCCACGGTCTATGGACTTGGTTCATTGCATTCTGCCTAGCAGACGTATTCAACCTATTACAAGACAATGAAGAAGATAGCGGTCGCCAAATTGAAAGTAACTCTTAAGCTGGAAGATACTCTTCCAGCTTTTTCATGTTGGTTTGCATACCCCGCATCACGATAAAAAGAAGTTGCCCTCACGGCAACTTCTTTTCCATATACCCCACTTCGTATTCACTAAAATATATCAACGATTTTTCAAATATATCGATCGTTTCACCACTTATATCAACGATTTTTTCATTATATCGACGCTTCGACACAAGATATCGATTTACCGACAACCTTCGACACTCAAAACGCACAACATACCCTATCCACCAAGCAATTTACTGCCGAACTCTACGATTAAAAAGATAATTAATAAGATCGCGAGTATCTTTAATGCTACATATGCTACTTTAAAAACAGCATAAATGAGCAAGACGATTAAAATAATCGTTAAAATTTCCATCTAGAATTCCTCCAAGCTTTGCTCTTCTTATCTCATTTTACTCGTCCTAGGCTGTTTATGGAACGGCATAAGATGACATAGAAAAAAGAGGATACCTCACCCATCGTAAGATACCCTCTCTTTCAGCTGCTCAAACCATTCTCTTTCTACTTGTAAATATCCCATCTCACTCTTCTCGGCGCTCTTTAATTCTTGATCGGCTTTCTTCATATAAGTACGGGACGCTTCCATATTACCCTCTACATATCTAATAATTCCTTGTGTACGGTAATATCCACTTAGGTCCATTTTTGTAATAGCCTTTGCATGTTCCTTTGCTTCTTGCAAAGAAAGACTATCCATCTGATAAAGGGCTTTATATAAAAGGTACCAACTATGAAAACTACTAACGAAAAACTTATTTTCTTTCGTTACAGGTAGTTGAACAATTCGTTCTATATACGGTATCGCTCTTTCCATTCCCTCTTGATCTGCACGAGCAAAAAAGACGAGCATAAGTCTACTCATTATCTCTCTTATCCCTTTATTCTCTTTTATTTTCTCCTCACTCAATTCTACTAACCTTTCATCCCAATCTTTCGGTCTTTTATAACTAAATAACTCACTCGATATTTGAATCTCATATAAGTGATTTCTAGCTCTTTCATCATCTTTAATTAAAATAAGAAATTGCATCCCATCACTCATAAGCATCCCTTTTATCGGCACAATTGTAACCGCAAAGATTGCAAAATGGAAAAAGGAAAAATATAAAAGATATTGATAATAACTCACCATATATATGTAACCGGAAGTAATACCAAATAGTAAACTCGTAATCGGTCCACCTAAAGTGAGCCACGCCCACTTTTTCGAAAGATTCGGTGTCTCTATAGAAGGTGGTACTAGTGTTGCAACGCCTCCAAAGTACGCCCACAATTTATTTTCTCGAATGCGTAATTTTCCCTTTTCTTTTTGAATAGTAATGGGTCCTACTGTCATAAATTTAAATGTCAAACCACCTATTACACCAAATACTACATGTCCTAGCTCATGAATGGCTAACACTAACAATGAAATTCCAACTATTGCCCATAAGTTCAAAATTACTTCTAATTTCCCAGTTCGGATTACTCCGTATAAAATGGACAGAATTAGCGCCACTGTCATTGAGCCAGCTGGCCTTCTTAAAATATCCACCTTTTTCTCCCCTTAATAAATCATTTTTCTTTGCATTTCGTACATGAACTTCCCGAGATGCAATATCCAAATAAATGAGATTAAGCCAATTAATACAAAATCGATATCACTAGCAGCTGTATATATAACGGCAGCCCACCATACATATGCCAATATTGTATTCGTAAATTCATACGCTTTATATCCAGCCTCATGCACAATGTGCTTTAATCCTTCATCTGCGTTTTTCGTCCACATTTTCATAGATTCCATATACGTTACACCTTGTTCAGGATATAGCTTATTATAACGATTTTTTGTTATAAGTCCGATAATTACTACAGTAGTTAAACAAACAATAGAAGCTACTAAATTCCACACCGCAAATGAAACATTTGTATCCTGCAACAGTGCACGTCTACATGTAATAACTGCATATACAAACCATGCCTGCGTAACTATATCGCCTACACGTAAATATATACTTATAATGCCTAATTTTCTGCCTTGTACGCTCTCTTCTTCATCGCGTGCCTCTGCTAACATACGTGTATTCTTCCAAGTATAGTACATCATTAAGATTCCAAAAATAGTACATATACCTATAAATGTATTGGATGATAATTTTCTCGGTTCATCCGAGAGTAAATTTAAAGCTATATAAGACGTTAAAAAGCCACCCATCATACTTAATGCTATTTTCCCCACAGAATCAAATTGTTTTTTTCGTTTACTCTTCATCGTCCTCTTCCCCCTCTACTAACGTAAATATTTCCTCCACCGGTACATTGAAAATTTGTGCGATTTTTAACGACAATACGATAGATGGTGCATAATCCCCGCGCTCAATTAAACTAATCGTTTGCCGTGATGATCCAATCGCTTTCCCTAAATCCCCTTGTGATAAACGATGCTTTGCTCGCAATTCCCTCACTCGATTTTGAAGCTTCATGTCTTCCCTCTTTTTCATTTATTTAATTAAAATTGTAAATAATATCCTTATCTTTGTCAATTATAATTGTCATTACGACTATAATAATTGACAAGATACTTATTTCTTATCCTGTATCAAATTCCTATAAAGAATGTAAAATGTGCATTAAACATAGTCTTAAAAATAAAAAAGTCAGTGCTTTTGCACTGACTTCCTAAATTCTGACATAGAATGGATTTCATATTAACTTGCGTTTTGTAGTAATACTCGTTTTAACTGCTTACGGAAACGAATACCTAACGTAACCGCTACAATCACAATAACTCCAAAAATGATTTTACCGATATGACCTTCTAGCACTCCAAAGATATCATGTAAGTTTCCACCTAACCAGTAACCACCGATTAAGAAGAATGATACCCAAAATAGAGCACCTGAATAAATTGTAATGGCAAAACGACGGAATGGTAAATTAATAATTCCTGCAAAGTATCCTGTGAAATGACGTACACCAGGAATAAAGAAACCAATAAAAATTAAGAAGTACCCATACTTATCAAACCACATTCTCGTTAAGTCAATTTTTCTTTGCGTTAAAAATACGTATTTCCCATACTTTTGAATGAAAGGCATACCTAATTTATTTCCTAAAAAGTATTGAATCGTCATTCCTACACTTGTCCCAATAAAGGATAGAATAATTAAAATCGGTAAACTTAAATCACCCTTATGTGCTAAAAATCCCGCATATGCTAACGTTGGCTCTCCCGGAAACGGAAGTGCAATATATTCTAACAGCAAGCCGACAAGTACAACATAGTACCCGTATTGCTGAAATAATTCATGAATCCATTCCATGTCATCTCTCCTTTCAATCACGTACAACTTCTTACTATTATTGTATAAAAAAATTGTCGAAATAACTATCACAATAGCTTACATTTTTATTACATTTTTGTAAGGGTCACACTAGTGATTTTCGTTCTTTATTAAATAGTAAAAATCATTTTTCAAGTCGAAATAGCGAAAAGGCGCATTAATAACATGCAGATTTTATCCATTTTTTAGCACTAAAAACCTCTCTTATTTTGTTCTCAATAAAAAACCATCACAAACTCATACTAACTTCATATTAGCTTCATATATGTATTGTAAGATTATATCGGAATTTGTTGAAAAATTTAACCAATATATGACTAAGCATTAATTTGAATAAATATAAGTCGTTTTTCGAAATTGAAAAAAGGGTGAATACGAAATGGAAGCATATAAAATGCACGATTTTATTAATACAAATGTTGAATCTCATCAAAATGAAACCGTTTTTAATTTACAAATATGTGAAACAAGTGAATTTGACGTAAGTTTAACAAAATCTACAACACTATCTTTTATCGTTTCAAAAAAGAATATTAAAATTGTCACGAAAAAATGGATTAATTCAAATCAAGAAAGCATGATTGGCAAAAGCTACATCATTCCAACAAAAGCTTTTCATTATTTCTTACCAATCATCTCTGAAAATGAAGATGAGCTAAATATTCAAGTTCAAAGTTTTGGACTACGTGGTGAGCTTTTATTAAATGAAAGATTACTTATTGATAACAACAACAAACACAACAGCAAAATCACTACATTCTTTGAAACATTAGATGAAAATGTAAATAAAGCATTACGAGGATTACAACTTCATTGTATGTAAGACTCTTACGATAGTAAAAGGAGAATAACAATGAAAAAATTATTATTAAGCGCACTATTATCATTAGGATTTTTAACTCTTCCATTCTCTAGCGCAGAGGCAGCTACAACGAAAGATCAATTAATCGTAGACACTCAGTTAAATAAAATGGATTATTATCAGGATGGAAAATTTATAAAAAGTTTTACTGTCGCTACTGGAAAAGCTGCAACACCTACACCTAAAGGCACTTTTCAAATCGTAAATAAAATTAAAAATCGCCCTTATTATACAGGCAAAATTAAAGGCGGCGATCCACGTAATCCACTTGGTGACCGTTGGCTCGGATTAAATATGGCAGGAACTTACGGAACAACTTATGCGATTCACGGAACTAACAATAATCAAGCAATCGGCAAATGGACAACACTTGGTTGTATTCGTATGTATAACAATGATATACACTGGTTATTTGAGCGCGTTCAGCAGCAAGCTACTGTCACTGTAAAATAGCCTAAAAACAAGATTTATGTGTAGCCAAGAATTTTATGTCTTGGCTTATTTTATTTATTCATTTACAGTAGCAAAACAACTGTATTTACATATATAATAGGAATAGATTTGATTAGCTAATATTTAAACATTGATAAACGTAGATATTAAAATTATACAGTTATAATGTTTTATAAATTTTATAATACATACTATAATAGAACTACTGTAATTCTGAACTATTCAGTAACACTAAACTATTCCCCTTGCTACCTTCATGATTATTTTATAGCGGGGGCTTATTATATGTATAAACAATCTGAGTCACTCGAAAAATGATGAATTCGAATATTGCAGTAAAAAGCGTTATTTAGGAGGTGTTACTATGACGCATATACTGGTGATTGAAGACAACCCAGATATACAAGAACTTATTCGTGAATTTCTAATGGCACAAAACTTTACAGTTGATGTAGTTGGTGCTGGAACAGAAGGTATTCTTCTTTTCCAAAAAAATTCATACGATCTTGTCCTCCTCGATGTAATGTTACCAGATATAGATGGCTATAGTATTTGTAAAATTATGCGAGGACAATCTGATGTACCAATCATTATGTTAACAGGCTTACATAATGAAGAAAGTGAAATTAAAGGATTTGAGTTAGGTATTGATGACTATATTACGAAACCGTTCCATTATACTGTATTTATTAAGCGTGTAGAGGCTGTATTAAGAAGGGCAGCAACGAAGGAAGCAGAAGCTGCAACTATACTACAATTCCATGAATTGATGTTAAACTCTACAGCATATGCAGCTTATGTTCATGGTAATCAAATTGAATTGACAACAAAAGAATTTGAAATTATTTATACTTTACTGCAAAATCGAGGAAAAGTATTATCAAGAAGTGATTTGTTGAATAAGGTATGGGGCTATGAACATTATGGTGATGTAAGAGTTATAGATACACATATTAAAAACTTAAGAAAAAAATTAGGAATTCCTTATATTAAAACGGTGAAAGGCATTGGCTACAAAATCGAATCGTAGCAAAGACAACATCACCAAAAATATTTTCATCAAAACCTTATTATTTTGTATTCTTTTATCACTTTGTCTTTATCAAATTATTTACTTTCTAGCTTCAAACTACGATAAAGAACGTTTTGCGAAAGAAAATGGAACGCCGACTACAGAACAGGCCGATTCAGATAAGCAAAACGACGGAAGTAAAACGAAGCAAAATAAAGCTGTGTCAGAGGGGAGCATTTCTAATTTCCAATCTTCTATTATAGATTATAAATCTCTTTCTACAGCTATCAATCACCTTTTGCAGCCTAGCCAAACTGTAAAGGCAAAAGAACATACACAAAATCTTTCGGGGAAAAATAGCACTTCTAATCCGCCTACAGAAGCAGAAAAGAAAGCCGCTAATAATGATGCCTTACATACACAAAATGCAGCAAGTAAAACAAATGATACAAATGATAATCCAAAGTTAGCAGATGCGTTGCAGCAATTAGCTCCACATATTGGCGCGACAATGCTTGCATTATCACTACTCGGATCTTTAATTTATACAAAACTAATTGCCAAACCTTTTCAATATATGAGCGATGCTTTAAAAGATATTATGAATCTTGATTTCTCAGATAAAAAGCTACTTAACAAAAATACAGATCAAACAGATTTTAATTTGCAAGTAGCTGCTTCACAAGTACCAAATATTGTGAAGAATTTACATGCAAGCAATCAAGATTTAAGAAATGAGCTCAAGAAGGAACAACAATTAGAACAATCTCGTAAAGAATTTATGTCTATGGTATCCCATGAATTAAAAACACCAATCGCAGCCGTTATGGGACAACTAGATGGCATGATTCACGGAATTGGAGCTTATAAAGATAGAGATAAGTATTTGAAACGTTCCTACGAGATGATGCAAGACATTAACATATTAACGGAAAAAATGTCGGAATTATCCAAAATACAAAACCCTCAATTTAAACCGAATTTAGAAGTCATTTCTTTATCTAATATTATTGAGGATGTTATGAAGAAAGTAGATTACTTTGTATCTGTAAAACAATTAAATGTACAATCTAATATTAAACACGACGTACAAATTTTAGCTGATCCTAAATTTATTCAAACTGCTATTTTTAACATTATTTCAAATGCAATTCATTATACAATTGACCATCAGCACGTATATATAAAGCTTTATGAAAAACCAAATGGTTACGCATTAGAAGTATTAAATACAGGTTCACAAATTGATGAAGATAAACTTGCTCATTTATTTGAGCCTTTCTATCGCGCAAACCCTGATAAACACGGTTTAGTACAAGGTAGTGGTCTTGGATTATATATCGTGAAACAAATATTAGATAAACATCAGTTTCCTTATGGGATACAAAACACGCCTCAAGGTGTAAAATGTTCTATTGTATTCCCAAAAGCAATGTAAAAACCTACTACAATTTCATACCCCAAATTCATACTTCGTATGAGTGGCGGAATTTTGTAGAGTATATGACTCTGTTTCGTTCGCCCGTTATCCTTATTTGGATAGCGGGCGTTTTTTATTACTTAAAAGGAGGATTTTTTATGGAAAAGTTTAAATATTCATTGCTCGTTTTATTCGGTGCTTGCAGCTATGGCATACTTTCAACTATTTTCAAACTCGGATTCATAAATGGATTTTCAGCACATCAACTATTAGGGGGACAATATGTCTTCGGATGGATTGGACTATTTCTACTCGTTCTTTTCTTTTCACGTCATAAAGTAACAAAAAAACAATTCTTTTCCTTACTAACCGTCGGAACAACAATGAGTATGACCGGGATTTTCTACGCTATTTCTGTAGAAGAACTACCCGCATCTATCGCTGTCGTCCTACTCTTTCAGTTCACTTGGATTGGTGTCATTATCGAAGCAATTGCAAATCGAACATTTCCAAGCCGCGATAAGATTATATCTATCCTTATTTTATTTGCTGGTACATTGTTTGCAGGTGGTGTATTTGAAGGCCTCGGACAAAGTTTTTCTACGAAAGGGATTATCTTTGGACTATTAGCTGCTGTCTCTTTTTCATTCTATGTTTTTGCAAGCGGGCGCGTCGCTACGGATGTTCCGCCTTATACGAAAAGCTTCCTTATGACAACAAGCGCTACTCTTATCGTATGCCTATTCTTTCCGCCAACCTTTTTAACAGACGGTGCTTTGCAAGCCGGTCTATGGAAATATGCTTTCTTCCTCGGATTATTCGGCGTTGTTGTACCTGTCATTTGTTTTTCAATCGGTGTACCAAAGGTTGGAACAGGGCTTGGTACAATATTAGGTGCAGCTGAATTACCAACTGCTATTATTGCTTCTATTACACTTGTACATGAAGTCGTAACGTTCATGCAGTGGATTGGAATTATTTTCATATTAGTTGGGATCTTCACTCCTCAGCTGCTTACGGCTAGGAAAAAAAGGAAACAAAATCGCGTGTATAGCGCTTGAAAAAATACAGAATTTATATAAAAGATATAACTGCAATTAAAATAAGTAAATTTATCTGGAGGTATAAATGACTATTTTAAGCATCGTATTTTTTGCTATTATGTGTATCTTCTTCCTAATAAGATATATGAAAGAAAAGAAATTTTACGATTTACTTCTCATTCCCGTTTGTATATATGCAGGAGCAGTGAAAACTCCTTTCGTAGAGTACTTAAACTTTAATACTACATTTAAAATAACGTATGATATTGCAGCTATTATTCTTGTAATCCTTGCTGTACTTTTCTTTTTGAAAGATAAGACAGAGAATCATACTGTATAACAAAAGACCTTTCATTTACTTGAAAGGTCTTTTTCTCTATCTCATTTTACCGCTCCATACAGCTTCTCTATCTCATGCTCAATTTGTTTTACATCGATTCGCTCAAATAATGGCTGTACGCTATCAATTCTACTTGGCAACGTATTTTGCGGTTCCCAATTTCGTTTCACAATCGACAATGTGTTTCGAACTCTTTCACTTGAAAATGGTAAAAACGGTTCAAGGAGATTTGCAAAATTAGCGATAAGATACACACAGTTATAAATCGTTTCTTCACATGAAACTGGATCATCTTCTCTTTGTTTCCAAGGCTGCTTTTCATCAAAGTATTTATTTGCAAAACGTACTGCATCAAATATTGTTTCTAGCGCCACCTTAAATTTAGTTTGCTCAATCGCCTCTCCTACACGCTTATATAATCCTTCTACTTTATCTTTCAGCTCTACCTCAATACTTCCCTTCGGCACGATACCACCATAATATTTTTCGATAAACTTTAATGTCCGGTTCACAAAGTTCCCGTATGCACCTAATAATTCACTATTATGACTGTAAATAAATTCCCGCCATGAAAAATCAGTATCGCGATTTTCTGGTGCGTTGACGGTTAAAAAGTAACGAATAGAATCTGGATCATAGCGTTCTAATATGTCAGGCACCCATACTGCCCAGTTTTTACTTGTAGATAATTTTCTTTTTTCAACTGTTAAATATTCATTCGAAACGATATGACGCGGGATTGCTTCCTCCCCTATTCCAAGTAATACCGCTGGCCAAATGACGGAATGAAACGGAATATTATCCTTTCCGTGCACATAATATGTTTTCGCTTCGCTATCCCAAAACTCTTGATCATCTTTCCCTGTTTCTTCAGCCCAATGTTTACTCGCTGAATAATAGCCTGTCACTGCTTCAATCCATACGTAAATTTTCTTATCTTCATACCCTTCTACTGGAATTGGTACTCCAATTGGTAAATCACGTGATACGGCCCTATCTAGTAATCCTTCCTTTACATATCTCTCTGTTAGTTGAATCGCATTGTCGCGCCATGTCCCTGTTTGCTTGGCAATTTCTACAGCCCTTTTAATTTGCTCCTGAAATGTATGCAATGCGAAATAGAAATGCTCTGTTTCCTGTACAGATGGTGTACTACCACATAACTTACATTTCTTTTCTAACAAATCGAGTGGATCTAAAATAGCAGAACACGCATCGCATTGATCTCCTCTTGCTGCTTCATGGCAATGTGGACATATTCCTTCTACATAACGATCCGGTAAAAACTGCGTACACGTTTCACAATACGCTTGTTCCACTATTTTTTTATAAATATGTCCTTCTTCTAATAAAAGTAAAAAAACATTTTGAACCGTTTCATGATGGTGCTCACTATCTGTACGTGTATAGCAATCATAAGTAAAACCAAGGCTACGAAAACATCGCTGGAACTCTTCATGATACTGATCAGCAATTTCCTTCGCCGTCACACCTTCTTGTTTTGCCCTAATTGCAATCGGTGTTCCATTACAATCACTTCCTGAAACATACAGCACATTCTCACCTTTTGACCGGTAATAACGTGCTAAAATATCTCCAGGTAATAAACTCGCAATATGACCAAGATGTAATGAACCATTCGCATACGGCCAAGCGCCCCCAATAAAAATACTCATCTTACATTCCTCCTTTAAAATATAAAAAGCCCCACCCCTATCTTAAAAAAGATAAGGGCGGGGCTGTATAAACAGTCGCGGTACCACCTTATTTCGCCAATTACTCACATAATTAGCCTTAACAAGTACGGAGCTCTATGCTCTTATACTGTGGTTTTGATAACGAGTACCAACTCTCGTCGCCGCCTACTATTATCATTTGATAAGTTCAGGACGAAGCTCAAAGGCCATTGTTCAAATGAATATTCTTGCTTCTTCTCAGCTACCGAAGCTCTCTGGAAAGAATGTGTTCATCCTACTTTTCCTTTTCAACGCTTTTACGTATAACAAGTATTGTACGACTTAATCACAGAAAAATCAAACTTTTATCCAGAACGAAAAGGAAATCCCATCCTCCCGCCGAATACCTATACGTTCACAAAAGGAGTGATAACATTGAACCAAAAACAACTAAGCACTATAAATGAAAAAAGCTGGAATACAGCTGCTTATGAAGCTTGGACGAATCGCCATGGGGCGCCAGAGGATTATGCAAAAAAAATTATGGAAGATCCCACACGCGAAGTAGCACATTATTTACCTTACATACAATCTCCAAAAGGAAAACGTATTATTAACTTACTCGGCTCAAAAGGAAATAAAGCTGTCGCACTTGCCCTTTTAGGCTCTGACGTAACAGTTGTTGATATTTCAGCAAGTAATGCAAAATATGCAAATGAACTTGCGGACGCAGCAGGTGTCTCTATCCAGTATGTCGTTTCTGATGTATTAAATGTGCAGCTCTCCGAATCATTTGATATCGTATTGCTGGAACTTGGTGTACTCCATTACTTTCTAGATTTAAAACCACTCTTTCAAAAAATTGCTACTTTACTTAAGCGAGATGGAATGCTTATACTTCGTGACTATCATCCTGTTTACACAAAATTATTAGGAGTCGACCACCCATCATTTCAGGCCAATGGAAATTATTTCGATGAAGAATTAATTGAAGATGATGTTGCTTATAGCATCCTTCTTACAGAAGCACAGAAAGAATCGCTACCTAAAACAACCATCCGTCGCTGGACGCTAGGAGAAATCATTACAACACTTGCGGAAGAACGTTTTAAAATCGAAAAACTAGTTGAAGAACATGGATCTCATCAAAGATGGGTCTTTCCTTCTACTGCACCAGAAGGAATCGAAGAACGTATCCCTGGTCTATATACAATAATTGCGACAGCATGCAAAAAAGTTGAGGTTGGAGATTACCATAATTCTGTAGAATAGGACACAAGATATTTCAACATTTCGTCTCTGACTTACGTCGTCAAAAAGGGGTATGACCAACATAACGAAGAGTAATGTTTTTAGTTGATACTGATAATCGTTATCAACTAATTAGAAGTATACATGATGTCATTTCAAATTTCAATAGCATTTCTAATATTTATTTATGAATTTTATGATATGCAAATGTATACATTTTAAGAACTTTTTCTAATACTAATCTGACTCCTTCCATTATCTGCTATAATTTTCATTGAACAGATTAATAACTTCATAATAATGTTTTTATTAATTTTGTTTTAAATATCTATAAATCATAATAAACAGTTTAAATGAGGGTAGGGGTAACGATGAAATATGTTAGTATTCGAAAAAAACTACTGTTCACACTCTTAAGCATTTCTTCTTTATTTAGTATTGCTCTTATTGTTATTCTTTCATTCGCCATGAATCAAGCAAGTGAAATCGAAACGTTAAAAAATGATGTATCAAAAAGAGCGACGATTTTAAAAGAACGTGGCGATTGGTTCCAAGCACAAGTTGCTGGTTTACAAGAATATTTGCTATCACATGATCAAAAAGGATTAGATAAGTTCAATCGAGAAGGGAAAAAATTAGCTGATACTAGAGAGAAAGTAACAAGTGACAAGAAGCTCCCAGAAGGAATGAAAGAAGCTATTTTAATGGGTGGAAAATGGCGTAGCGTCATAGATAATGAGGTACTACCTCTTGCGCGTGAAGGAAAATGGGACGAAGCATCCAAAATTGCTTTATCACAAACAGATTATGTAAATGATCTTTTAGGTCGTTTTAATAAATATACAAATGAAGAGAATGAGAAACGTGACGCATTAATTGCTGATGTCGAGTCTTCTTCATCACTTATTCAATATATTATTTTCTTCTCACTTATTACATGTACATTAACGTCTATCTTATTAGCATGGTGGTTCTCTGGTAAACTCGTTAAACCAATTCGACAAATTGATGAGAAGTTAAAAGAATTAGCTTCTCAAGACGGAGATTTAACGGCTAGATTACACGTAACAAGTAAAGATGAAATTGGTGACATTGCAAATTCCTTTAATCAAATGCTCACTAACTTACAGCATATAATAAAACAAGTTCAACAAACATCAACAAGTGTAAAAGAAGCTTCCGAAAATGTATTTATCGAAACAACCGCTTCTATGGAAAATACCGCAAGAACCCAAGAAACTATGAATGCTCTTGAACACAATATTCGTTCACAAGTTTCTAGCATTGAAGAAAGTTCAACCGCAATGGATGACATGGCAACGAGTGTTCAGCGTATCGCTGAGTCCGCCTCTTCTGTTACTAGTTTAGCTGTCACAACTTCAGAAAAAGCAGATGATGGGAATAAAGTCATTGAGAAATCTATTACACAAATGCATACAATTAACGAAGCTGTTAACGCTACATCACAAGTAGTTGAGCGGCTCATTACACATACAAATCATATAGATACTGCACTTCAATCTATTTCAAATATCGCCGCCCAAACAAATTTGCTCGCTTTAAATGCTTCTATTGAAGCAGCTCGTGCTGGTGAACACGGCAAAGGATTCGCTGTTGTTGCCGATGAAGTTCGAAAACTTGCTGAACAATCTCAACTAGCCGCAACTGACATTAACCATTTACTTCATCAAATTCAAGCTGATACAAAAATAGCAAATGATATGATGACACAAGGTCAAGCAGAAGCTTCTGAAGGAATTACGGTTATTCGTACCGCCGGATCTTCATTCTCAGAAATTGTTAACCACATTAACAAAGTCTCTACACAAATGCAAGAAATGTCTGCAACTGCTGAAGAGATGGCTGCAAGCTCTGAAGAAATGAACGCAGCTTTAAATAATATCGCTTCTATTTCAAACGAAGTTGCTGCAGAAACATCACAAACAGCACATTCGGCTGGTGATCAAGTAAACAAAATGAGTATCGTGGCTAACAAATCATCTGAAATGAAAACAATCGTACAAGAACTTGAAGTTCTCGTCTCTCATTTCAAAACAAACGCTTAAAGTGAAAATGACACGAGCTCAAAGGTATAGGAATGAAAGTTTTACAGTCTCTCTTTTTTCACTTTAAAATATCTCTTTCTATCTCTCATTCCGTCTGCTATAATTCCTAAAGGAAATAAGAAAGCTTTATTCCAACTGGAGTAAAGCTTTCTTTCAATTTTTTACATTTATTAATTCTAATACTAAGATTTCACAAAGGAGGCTTTTAATTATATGAATTTTGTAAGTATCAGAAAAAAACTTATGTTCATGATGGGAACGATTTGCGCTTTATTTGGTGTCGCCTTAGCATTTATTTTATTTTTTGCTATCGACCAATCTCGTAAAGCTGAAACATTACAAAAAGAAATTTCTCCACTGGCAACAGAATTGAAAGAGCGTGGAGACGCTTATCAAGTACAGCTCTCTGCTTTAAGAGGTTATTTACTACAACATGATCAAGTCGAATTAGACAAGTTTAATGAGATGAGTAAACGTCTTGAGGATTCAAAAGATAAACTTCTTTCTAATCCAAATCTTTCTTCGTCCGTAAAAAGCACAATGGAATTAGGGTCTACTTGGAGAAAGTTCATTGAAGAAAAAGTATTCACTCTTGCAAAAGAACAAAAATGGGAAGAAGCTTTACAAGTAGCTTCTTCAGAAAACGGAACGGTCTATAAAGTAATTGGTGACTTCACAAATTACAGTAATGAACAAGCTAAATTACGTGAACAATCTATTGAAAAAATTGATCAATCTGCACTCTTAATCGAATATGTTATTTTCTTATCACTTGTTGTATGTATTATCGTTGCAATTATTCTTGCATGGTGGTTCTCTGGTAAACTGGTGAAACCAATTCAACAAATTGACACGAAACTAAAAGAATTGGCCTCTCAAGAAGGTGACTTAACGGCACGTCTACAAGTAAATAGCAACGATGAAATAGGTGCTATCGCAACATCATTTAATAAAATGTTAGAAAACCTACAACATATTATTAATCGTGTTCAAAAAACATCAGTGGAAGTACAAACCGCTTCTGAAAATATGCTAGAAAAAACGAATACATCACGTGAGGCGACATTAAGAGTCCAAAGCTCGATGTCCAACTTAAATGCAAGTATTCAATCACAAACTTCTAGTATGGAAGAAAGTTCAACTGCAATGGATGATATGGCAGTAAGTGTTCAGCGCATTGCTGAATCTGCTTCATCTGTAGCGGAACTTGCTGTTGCCACATCTGAACATGCTAGCGATGGCAGTACCGTTATCCAAAAATCTGTTTCACAAATGACAACAATACACGAAGCTGTAAATGCTACGTCAGAAGTGGTTGAACGTCTAATCACTCATACGAAATATATTGATACTGCTGTACAATCTATTTCTAATATTGCTGAGCAAACAAACTTACTTGCTTTAAATGCTTCTATTGAGGCAGCTCGTGCTGGTGAGCAAGGAAAAGGATTTGCTGTCGTAGCTGACGAAGTTCGAAAACTTGCTGAACAATCTAAAACAGCTGCAACAGACATTAATCAATTACTACATCAAATTCAAAATGATACAGAAACTGCTAGCTCTATGATGTCTCAAGGCCGTTCTGAAGCATTTGAAGGCATTAATGTTATTCGTGAAGCTGGTACTTCTTTCTCAACAATTGTAGAACAAGTAAATAAAGTATCTACTCAAATGCAAGATATATCAGCAACTGCTGAAGAAATGGCTGCAAGTGCTGAAGAAATGAACGCTTCACTTAATAACATCGCTTCTATCTCTACTGAAGTATCGAGCGAAACTGCCGCAACGGCACAATCTGCTGAAAAAAAAGTTATCGTTATGAATGAAATGGCAGTAACTGCTGGAAAAATGAAACAAACAGTTGAAGAGTTAGATCAACTCGTATCTCATTTTAAAACAGAATAGATGTTCAAAAAATATCCCTTCTTTGAAAGAGGGATATTTTTTTGAGCTCATTTCCTGCACATTATGCTCATTTCCGTTATAATGAGAATCGATATCATTAAAGTGTAGGAGGGGCTGCTTATGTCACAAGAAGCATTTGAAAATAAATTACTTGCCAATTTAGAGGCTGTTATTGACCCTGAACTAGGTGTTGATATCGTTAATCTTGGATTAGTTTATGATGTTACAGCAGATGAAAATAATAATGCTGTCATTACGATGACTATGACTTCTATCGGTTGTCCAATGGCTGGGCAAATCGTATCAGACGTTAAAAAAGTATTATCAACAAACGTACCTGAAGTTAATGAAATAGAAGTAAATGTCGTTTGGAATCCACCGTGGTCGAAAGAACGTATGTCACGTATGGCGAAAATCGCATTAGGCATTCGCGACTAAATAAAGTGGAAATTTCATCATTTGCGGATAGCGGGATAAAGAAAAGACCTGACTAGGATGTCAGGTCTTTTCTCTTATTATTTTACACCTACTGCATCATAAGCTTTCGTTACAGCTTGTACAGCTTTAGAGTTTTTACCATATAAATCTTCAGCTGACTGAAGAGCAGCTTGACGCATCATTTTGAAGTCAGAGTTTGCAGTTAAATATTTCGTAAGAGCACGGTAGTAAATTTTTTCTGTCGCTTCACGGCCCACTCCAGTTACTTTCACGCCGTAATGATCTCCGCCTTCAGATACTAAATATGCAGCTTTATTGTTAATACTGCTGTTAATATGAACACCGCCATTATCAGCTGTTCCAGTATAACGTTTACTATAGTGATCTGGGTAACCTTCACTTGGTTTTAATGGATTTGGAATAGACGCTGGGTCTTTAAGAGAGCGAAGTGCATCACCAGGTTTATCAGGTGTATAAATATCAGCACCTAAATCCCAGCTCTTCTTCTCAACCATAACACCCATAATATCAGATAACGATTCATTTAACGCCCCTGACTCATTTTTGTAAACAAGGTTTGCTGTATGTTCAGTTACAGCATGCGTTAATTCGTGACCGATAACATCAAGTCCAGCAGATAATGGAATGAATGTTTTTCCATCGCCATCACCATACATCATTTGCACACCATTCCAAGCTGCGTTATTCCAGCTCTCCCCTACGTGAACAGTTGAAATAAGCTTCGCACCTTTATCATCGAAAGAGTTACGATTAAATGTCTTTTTGTAGTAATCATATACTTTTCCTGCATTTACATGCGCATCAACTGCAGCTTTATCTTCGAAGAACTTAGATTTACTTTCAACTTCTTCTCCTGTATATCCAAGCCATTGTGAGAATAAATTAAACCAGTTCTCGTCCATATTTTCTGCATCAAATGTATGAACACCTTGTCCTCGTTTACCATCAAACAAGTTGAATTGTCCTGTTTTCGTATCTTGAGCAATTTCAAATGATTGTCTAGCACCTAATACTCCGTAACCAAATCCAGTAATGTTATCTACAGCGTTATATTTCTCAATAACATTTCCATTCGTTGCATCAACAAAATAATGCCAATACCCTGGAGCTGGTTTTGAAATCGATGCCTTAACTAAGTATGCAAGGTAGTAATTACCGTCTTTTTCATATACAAATAAATCTTTTTTCACACCATCATAACTCTTTACTTTACCAATTTCTTTCTCAATATCTGCCTTTGCAATTGTTTCTGCTTGTTCCGCAGTAATGCTTGCAGCTGCAGGAATATTTTTATCATCTAAATTCGGAATAACTTGTCCGAAGAATGCTTTTACATTATTCTCTTTATCAAGTGTAACAGTTTGATCAGAACCGTACACAGGAATGTTATTATGTTTCTCAACTAGCTTCACATGTGTCGTATCAGATTCAGCGTCTTTTTCTTCCCCAACGATATTAAAATGCTTTTCAATATTTCCTGCTAATTTAAACATATCTTTCTTACTCTCTAAGTATTGAAAGACTGTCTCTTTTTTATCTAGCCCTTCCGGTGCTTTCCATTCTTCACCTATGTATGCAGGTGTTTTAAATTCTTGATGATATTGAATTTTTTGTTCTTCCGCTTTCGTTGTCGTTGCCCCAAACGCTCCAAATCCCCCGGCGATAACAGTTAACGCTAATGCTGATGAAATGACTTGCTTTTTCACTATAACATTCCCCATTCCCATAAAGATTTTTGACACTTTTATACAATTCTTATTTTCCCAGCTGATACCTCTACCTAAAATTTGAGAAACATTTTTCAGACAATTCTAATCAAAAAAAGAGGACATCTATCGGATGTCCTCTTTTCTATAAACCTTTTATTGTTTTTTCAATTCAATTGCTAAATAGTGTGATTGCTCTTTCGCTTGAATGTGAATATCTTCTTCTACAGATTCTGCTGCATCCCGCATAACAAACGTTTCACCATTTATTACACTGCTTCCTTCAATTTGTACAAGGTACAATTGACGGCCTTCTTTCACTGGAAAATGAATTTCTTTTCCAGCCTCTAATGATAAAGAATATAAATTCGCATCTTGGTGAATTTGAATTGGTGCATTTCCTTCTACTGAAGATACCATATGGAACCATTCATCTTCACGCTTGCTCCAATCAAATTTAAACTCACCATAGTTTGGTTTATGATCTGCGCGGTCTGGTAAAATCCAAATTTGTAATAAACGCAGCGTTTCATCGCCTAAATTATGCTCGCTATGAAATACACCCGTGCCAGCACTCATATATTGAACATGTCCACGCTCAATTGTTCCGCGATTTCCCATGCTGTCTTCATGTGTTAAAGCACCATCTACAACGTAAGAAATAATCTCCATATCACGGTGCGGATGCATATCAAAACCAGTTTGCGCCGCTACTAGATCATCATTAATAACACGTAACGCTCCGAAGTTCATGTTATTTGGATTGTAGTAATTGGCAAAAGAAAAATGAAAATGTGTATTTAACCAACCATGATTTGCTCTGCCCATATTTTTATGATCAACTTTTCTAAACATATCCTTCACCTCATACTATCTCGAATTCGAGATTTATTTTAAAATTTTTTCTTACTGTAACTTTTTTAATAGTGTTAATAACTGCTTTTGTTCCTCTATATTTAAATTATGAAACTTCTCTGCTTGAAACGTTTCTTGAGGTGGGACGATTTCCTCATATAAAGCTCTTCCCTTTTCTGTTAAAGAAATATATTTCGTAGTACCCTCTTGTTCACGCAAAATCCACTCAAGCTGCTCCATTTTATTTAAAAGCTGCGTTACATTTCCTTTCGTAACAAATAGCTTATTTCCAAGTTCTTGCTGCGTTAAACGATTATGTCCTCCAACTTGAGCTAACACATCAAACTGGGCGGCAGATATATTCCATTTTTTCAAATGCTGATTCGTCTCACGAATACTCTTATTATAAAAGCGTGACAAACGAAACCATAATAGTAGCCCTAGTCTATCTTCTGTTTTCATTTCATCACCTCGCTTGTTTCATATCATTAGTTTAGAACTAAACTTAATAAAAGTCAAATACTTATTTTTAATAAGTACAAAAAGCACAGCGCTATTTCTCCACTATGCTTTACATTAACTTTCTACTCTTATATTCATCTAATTTCCTCTCCGCGAACTTCCTCGCATCTTTTTCAATCCACCGCTCTTCGTACCGTTCACTTCCCACATACAATATATCTCTCTTATGCTGCATCGCATGGCGGAATTCATGCAGTAGCGTTTTGAGAACTTGATCATACTCTTCCCACATACAAACGAAAATTAATTGCTTTTCTTTATGATAAAAACCACCTACTGGGAATAGGAACTCTTCTTCCTCTTCCCCTAATGATAGAAGCACATCATTTGCATCACACGTATCACAAAAAATAACGGGCGTTTTACATACTCCAATAAGAGAAAACAAATCCTCTCTCAACTTTTTGACATCCCAAGGAAGCTCCGAATCCAACACATACCAATTCTCTACCTGTTGATATACATTTTGAAACTGGAGTTCCATTTCTCTTTATTCCCCTTTCCAAGCACCCTTTTTCTATATGTATGCCACAATATGGTAAATATTAAACGTATTCTTTCATCCTTGAAAAAATGCCAATAAAAAAGGAATCTACGTCGACATAGATTCCTTTTCTGTAATCACTTTTTTTTCATCATTTTTTTTAATACAAAATAACCAATTGCACAAACAATAGCAGCAAGTGCAAAGTATTTCACATATGGCCCCGCAACTTTATTAATACTTTCCCACTCTGTTCCTAATTTAAAACCTAAATATACAAACACAATTGACCACGGAATAACAGCTAATGTAGTTAGCGTAATAAACTTAGCATGTGACATTTTCGCAATACCCGCTGGTATCGAAATAGCATGCCGCACAACCGGAATAAAACGTGCGGTAAAGATAACGCCAGTTCCATAACGATTAAACCAATCTTCAGCATAATCAATATGTTTCTTCTGAATTAAAATATATTTTCCATATCGCTCAAGAACAGGTCTTCCTCCATATCGACCAATCCAATAAATGAATAGTTGTGCAATTACACCACCAATTGTACCGAACGCGACAGCGCCCCAAAATGTAATGCTTCCTGTTGATACTAAATAACCTGCATAAGACAATACGATTTCACTTGGAATAACCTCTAGCATTAATCCAAGCATAATTCCCCAATAACCAAGTCCTTCTAAAAAAACTAAAACCGAATGGATCAACTCTCCTAACATCATGTACCTCTCTTTACTGTTTTCATTACAAAAATGAAAGTACAAGCAGGAAATATCTTGTACTTTTATTTTTTAAAATTTAGTTTAGTTAGTCTTCGTATCCCACTTAAAGATTTTATTTAAGAATTTATATACATTCTTCGACTCTTTTGTCAAAAGTGGGCCTAAAATGGATAGTATAAGCACGTATAGTGCTGAGAATGGTTTCAGTACTGACATTAAACCACCGGCGATACCGATATTAGCCATAATGATGGAGAACTCTCCTCTTGAAACGATTGTTAATCCGATATTTGTTGATGCTTTATGAGATAATCCAGCTTGTCTTCCTGCAATCATTCCTGCTACAAAGTTACCGATTATCGTAAGAAGGACAGCACCTAACGTTAACCATATCGCTCCGCCTAATGAGAACGGATCAATACTTAACCCGAAGCTGAAGAAGAAAATAGCTCCGAAAAAGTCTCTAAATGGAACAACAAGATGTTCAATTCGGTCACTATGCTCTGTCTCAGAGAAAACTAATCCTAGAAGAAGTGCTCCAATTGCTTCTGCAACGTGAATTGTTTCTGAAAAACCAGCAATGAAGAATAATGAAGCAAATACTACAATAATAAAGATTTCATCTGAGCTAATATTGAGCAATTTATTTAATAACGGCGTAGCCTTTCTAGCTACTATAAAGAATAGAAGCATATATCCTAAAGCAATTCCAATTGAAGTAAGGGCACCTAAGAAGGAAGCGTGATCCCCTAGTACTAAACCAGAAACAACTGATAGGTATACAGCAAGGAATATATCTTCAAACATAATAATTCCTAAAATTAATTCGGTTTCATTATTACCAGTTCTTCTTAAGTCCACTAACACTTTAGCAACGATAGCGCTAGAAGAAATCGTAATAATACCCGCAATAATTAAGATCTCTAGTAATGGGAATCCCATTATAAATCCGTATAACAAACCAAGTGAAAAGTTAATTAAAATATAAATCGTTCCGCCAATCGCAATAGAGCGTCCAGATTTAATTAGTTTTTTCATTGAAAATTCTAATCCTAGATAGAATAGAAGGAATAGAACCCCAATCCGTCCAAGGAAGGAAATTACACTTGCACTTTCAATAAATTTGAGATCGATAACACCTATTGTCGGTGCATGCGGTCCTACTAACATTCCAAGAACGATTAGAAAAGGAATTACTGAGAATTTAAATTTTCCAGCAATTACTGCTGCAATTGCCACTAAAACTAAAGCTGTACCAACTTCAAAAATTAACGTATCCATCTAATCAGTCCCCCCTATTTGAAAGTAATTCATTAATGATTTTTTTAATTTCTTCTCTCTCACCTGAAACTACAAGCATATCTCCTTCTTCAATTACTGTTTCTGGTCCTGGATTAAATAGCTTCTTCATGTTCTTCTTCATAACCGCGATTATTGTTACGCTATATGTTTTTCTTATTTCAAGATCGCCAATTGTTTTTCCGATTGCTGGAGCTGTATTCTCCACTTTGAACCACTCAATCGCTAAACCTTCAAAAACCATCTCAACATTTTCTAACGCCCTAGGCTTATATACCATTCCACCTAATATTGCAGCGATTTGTCTCGCCTCTGAGTCACGTAGTGAAATACTTGAGATGCTTTCTTCATGATCTGAATCAAAATGATACATTTCTCTACGACCATCATCATGAATGACAATTACCATCTTTTCGTTACCTTTCGTAACGATTTGAAACTTATAACCAATACCTGGAAGTTCACTTTCTCTAATATTCATTTTTAGCTCCTCCATAACTTATTTATTTTAATTTTCTGTTTTTCTGTCTTTTATTCATCCAATCAACTTTAGAAATTCTAACCACTCAGGATATTTGTGATTTGGAAATCTTTTATTGTAATAATAAGTGGACCCTAAAAAGATACTTAAAGATGTAATGATAAAAAATATATTACTTCTCATTTTCAAACTCTCAAGACTTACTTTCCATAAAGAATCTTCTTTCAAATTATCCCCACCTTCTCGCTTTAAATTTAGTTTTTTAAAATGTAAATAATTCTAAAAATATTACGATGTAACATAATCATAACACAAAAATGATTTAAGTAACATAATTTTTTAGAAAAATTGATTCTCGTATATTTTTTGCATATAATTTTCTTATTACGAAAAAAAGGAAGTGTATTATATGGTTGATATCTTTAGCAGATTCCTTGAGGTAACGAATAATATTTTATGGTCATATATTCTTATTGCAATGCTAATCGGCTTCGGTCTTTACTTCTCTTTTAAATTAAAATTTGTCCAAATTACTCATTTCAGTGAGATGGTCAGCTTAATTAGTAAAGGGTTTAATCGAAAAGAAAAAAAGAAAGATAGCATCTCACCATTCCAAGCATTTTGCTTAAGTGCAGCAGCACGTATCGGTATCGGAAACTTAGCTGGTGTAGCATTAGCAATTTCAATGGGTGGACCTGGCGCAATATTTTGGATGTGGTTTATCGCAATTATCGGAGCAGCTACTAGTTTTGTAGAATGTACACTTGCGCAAATTTATAAAGTAAAAGATGGAAGTAGGTTCCGTGGTGGACCAGCATATTACATGGAAAAAGGGTTAAACAAACGCTGGATGGGCGTCTGGTTTTCACTTCTTATTACAGTTGCGTACGGATTAATTTTCAATTCAGTGCAAGCAAATACAGTAACAATAGCGTTTGAAAATGCTTTTGGACTAGAGCGAACAATCGTAGGAGCTCTATTAGCATTATTAGTTGCAGTTATTATTTTTGGTGGCATTAAGAGCATTTCACGTATTACAGAAATGATTGTTCCGCCAATGGCAATCGTTTATATCGGCGTGGCTATTTTTGTCGTTATTAACAACTTCAGTATGTTACCAAGCATTTTCATGGAAATCTTTAACGGTGCATTCGGTTTAGACCAAGCCATCGCTGGTGGTATTGGAGCAGCAATCAAGTTCGGAATTCAGCGCGGTTTATTCGCTACAGAAGCGGGAATGGGTAGCTCTCCTAATGCAGCAGCAACATCTGATGTATCTCATCCTGTAAAACAAGGGCTTGTTCAAGCGTTAGGCGTTTTCGTAGATACATTCTTAGTATGTACATCAACAGCATTTATCGTATTATGTTCTGGACTTTACAAAGGATCAAATTTAGAAGGTATCGAATTAACACAAAACGCATTAAGTTCACAAATTGGACCGTGGGCAAGCACTTTCTTAGCGATTATTATTTTCCTATTCGCTTTCAGTTCACTTCTAGGAAACTACTATTATGGTGAAACAAATATCGCATTCATTAAAGAAAGTAAAACATGGTTAATGATTTATCGTGTTGCAGTTGTCGGAATGGTATTCTTCGGATCAATCGCTGCTCTTAAAACAGTTTGGAGTTTAGCTGATTTATTCATGGGACTAATGGTATTCACAAACTTAATTGCCATCTCATTCCTTAGCAAATTTGCTTACGCTGCATTAGTAGACTATTTGAAGCAAAAGAAACAAGGAAAAGATCCTGTCTTCGTTGCAAACTCTATCCCTGGCTTAAAAAATACAGAGTGCTGGGATGGGCAGGATGTAGAAGAAAAACAAAAGGCCGTTTAACAAATAAAAGCGGAAGTGGCTCGTTCAGAACAGGAGGGTGTTGGAACTCCTGATTACGAGGCGCTTTTTGCCTCGAATGAAGGAGTGAAACAACCGACTGTTCTAGCCGCTGGAGCTGGATATCATTTAAAGCGGAAGTGGCTCATTCAGAACCGCAGGACACTTCAAGCTCTCGACCTTGAAGCGCTTTTTGCTTCGAGCGAGAGAGCGAAATGACCGGAGATTCTAGCCGCTGGAGCTGGATATTAATTAAAAGCGGAGGTGACTTGCTCAGAACAGGAGGGCATTGGAGCTCCTGACGAAGAGGCGTTCTTTGCCTCACAGGAAGGCGCGAAATGACTGACTGGTCTAGTCACCGGAGCTGGATATCACTAAAAGCACAAGCGGCTCGTTTAGAACAAGAGCCATATCTCAAACAAAGGCCCTATTACTTCACCGTAATAGGGCCTTTTATTTACAACAGTTCATAATTTGTTCAAATTAATTCCAGCAAAAGGGTTGATTTATAGAGATTACTAGATTATAATGATTATAAATTAGTAATTGATATCACATAACAACTCAAAAGGAGATTGATCATAATGAACAAACAAGTAATCGAAGTATTAAACAAACAAGTAGCAGACTGGAGCGTTTTATTCACAAAACTTCACAACTTCCATTGGTACGTAAAAGGACCTCAATTCTTCACATTACACGAGAAATTCGAAGAACTTTACACAGAATCAGCTACTCACATCGATGAAATTGCAGAACGTATTTTAGCAATTGGCGGCAAACCAGTAGCAACAATGAAAGAATACTTAGAACTATCTTCTATTCAAGAAGCAGCATACGGAGAAACTGCAGAAGGGATGGTCGAAGCAATCATGAAAGACTACGAAATGATGCTAGTCGAACTGAAAAAAGGCATGGAAATCGCTCAAGACTCTGACGATGAAATGACATCTGACCTACTACTAGGCATCTACACAGAACTAGAAAAACACGCTTGGATGCTACGTGCGTTCTTGAATCAATAATAATTAAAAGCGGAAGCGGCTCGTTCAGAACAGGAGGGTGTTGGAACTCCTGATTACGAGGCGCTTTTTGCCTCGAATGAAGGAGTGAAACAACCGACTGTTCTAGCCGCTGGAGCTGGATATTACTTTAAAGCGGAAGCGGCTCGCTCAGAATCGCAGGGCATTGGAGCTCTCGACCTTGAAGCGCTTTTTGCTTCGAGCGAGAGAGCGAAATGACCGGAGATTCTAGCCGCTGAAGCTGGATATCATTTAAAAGCGGAAGCGGCTCGTTTAGAGTCGCTTTTTTATGTAATGGTCGCACTTAACGGTACACGAAATTATATCAACGATTTTTCAAATATATCGATCATAACTCGCAATATATCAACGATTTTTTCATTATATCGATCATTACCCGCAATATATCAACGATTTGACAAAGGATATCAATTTGCCGACAAATCACGACAATATCAGCGCCCCTCTCCCCTACTTTTATCAATATATTACAATCTCATCTATGTTAAAATATAGGAAACACCCTTTAGCTTTTCCAAATTCATCATTTACTACTTAAATGACGGGAGTGGTTCAGTTGAAAGACTACTTAATTAGAGCATTTTTTGCGTTAATAACAGTTGGTATTCTCTTACTTATGGCTAATATTTTCAATATACGTGTCGAGGTTAAGGACTATGCTTTCCTCGTTGTCGTAGCAATTGGTGGCGGCTGGGGTGGCTGGTATCTGTATAAAAAACAAAGCAATCAAAATGATAAAGGCATTCCAAAGTAATATGGAATGCCTCTTTTATTGCCTTCTGTAATAAATAATGAAATTCAGACCACTAATACAACCAATCGCAATAAACATACAAAACGATTGTGGATCTCCACCTAGATTATACTCATCAACGATAAATCCGGACATAAACAACGTTATCGCTGAAACACCGATACACAATACCGAGATAAACCAAAGCGAAAATTCATTAATCAACTCTTTCTTCTGTCTCAAAACAATTAGCATAACAAGAATAGACGCTGCTAAAATACTTTTAAAAACCGGACGTAAATATACGAACTCCTCCATCTATTTCTCCTTTCCCAAAACATTACATCTAAACATTAACATATTTAACTAAATTAAAAACACATGCCATCTTAAATTAAAACGACATGTGTTTCCGTGTTTCCGTATTTGCTATGATAGTTGCTTCCACTTCGTTCCCAAAACAGGACGCTCATAATTTTGGATTGCATGAATTAGTTTATCTGCTGTCTCAGCTGAAACGATCAATTCTTTATTTGATGAATTCATAAATCCTTCTTCTGCTGCACGTTCAACCATTTGCAAAATTGGTCCGTAAAAACCTTTTATGTTTAATAAACCAACCGGCTTATTATGTATACCAATTTGTGACCAACATACAACTTCAAATAGTTCTTCAAACGTTCCGTATCCGCCTGGAAGCGCGATAAAAGCATCCGCAAGCTCTGCCATTTTTGCTTTACGTTCATGCATCGTCTCTACTTCAATTAATTCTGTTAATCCTGTATGCACAATTTCTCCTCGAAATAGACCGCGCGGCATAACACCTGTTACACGTCCACCTAAACGAAGAACTTCGTTTGCTACTTCTCCCATTAATCCAACGCATGAACCACCGTATACAAGCTCATACTCGTTCTCAACAAACATTTTACCTAACTGAATTGCCTGCTCTTTGAATTCTGGTCTCTCCCCTAAATTAGAACCTGCAAACACACAAATCTTTCTCATTCCTACACCCCGAAACTATATATTGTTATGATACAATTGACATTGTACAACATATTGAGGAGATGAGGAAGAAATGGATATCGTTGCATTTCAAAGATGGGTTGAGGAATTTTACGAAAAACGAAGCTGGTCACAGTATAATGCCTTTATTCGCTTAAATTTCTTAACCGAGGAAGTTGGGGAAGTTTCACGAGTCGTTCGTGCTATTGAAATTGGCCGCGATCGCCCTGATGAAGATGCGAAAACAGAAGAAGAGCTAAAACAAGAACTAAAAGAAGAACTTGGCGATGTACTATCTAACCTTATTATTCTTTCGCAAAAATATGATTTAGACTTACAAGACATTATGGACGCACACGTTGCAAAGCTTTCAAAAAGGTTCGAAGTATCTAAATGAGAATATTATCAATTATGGTATAATATTCTTGTCACAATACTAAGGAGGATTTTATGTTATCAAAAAAATTGCACGACGCATTAAATGAACAAATGAACTTTGAATTTTACTCTGCCCATGCTTATATGGCAATGGCTGCTTACTGTACAGCTGAGAGCTATGATGGATTCGCTAACTTTTTCCTTGTACAAGCTGAAGAAGAACGTTTCCACGCAATGAAGCTTTACAACTATATTAATGACCGCGGAGAGCGCGCTATTATTACTGGATTTGATAATCCGAATAACGAATACGAATCTGTATTAAACGCTTTTGAAGTCGCACTTGAGCACGAGCGTGAAGTAACGAAACGTATTTACAACTTATCTGATATCGCTTGGGACGAGCGTGAACATGCAACAATTACATTCTTAAAATGGTTCGTTGACGAACAAGTTGAAGAAGAAGCTTCATTCGATAGCATCATTCAAAAATTAAAACGTATTACAAGCGATTCAAACGCACTGTTTATGCTAGATGCTGAATTAGAGAAACGTACATTTACGCCTCCAGCTGAGTAATATTTCAATCACCTTAATACATGTATTAAGGTGATTTTTTTGTTTGCTCTCTATCTTAAAATCACCTTAAATTTCCTCATATTTGACATAGTGCCAGATATAAAATGGTATTATTTTCAATATAAAAACGAATATACGAGGAGAGGAAAAATGAATCAACGTGTAGAAGCTGTTGATGCAATTCGTGGTTTTGCTTTGTTTGGCATTTTACTAGTCAATATGACATTAATTCAATTTGGGTTCTTCACCAGTGAAAAACCAACTTATCTATTTGGCGATCTTGATAAAGGTGCTAATTGGTTTATTCAATTTTTCGGCACACATAACTTTATATCCCTATTTTCTTTTCTATTTGGGCTTAGCATTATTTTGTTACAAAAAAGTATTATCGCAAAAGGAAAAAAATTCTTCCCCACATACATAAGACGTATTATCATTCTTTTACTACTCGGCTACATTCACGGCACTTTTGTTTGGGAGGGAGATATTTTATTTGCATACGGAATAATCGGGATTTTTTTAATGATATTCATCAATCGAAAACCGAAAACTTTGCTTATTTGGGCGATTATTCTACTCGCACTTATTACACTTATGTCTTATCAAACTGATCCATCTACAAATATAAATGATTTCGCATCTTATACTGAAAAAGAACATAAAGTCCATCAAACTGGAAGCTATATGGATCACGTCAACTTTAGATTGACTGAAAATCCTTTTGATTACATGGGAATTGACGGTGCATTCGGATTATTTTTCATATCAGTTTTCGCAATAATTTTTATGTCTCCACTGTTCCTACTCGGAATGTATGTAGGGAAAAAAGGCTGGCTATTTGAGGTCAGTAAACATATACCTGCTGTCAAAAAAATATGGTTTGCCACCGGTCTCTTCTCTTTTACAATTAAAATCTTAGCTATGTTCATAAAACACCCGGTTTTAATTATGTTACAAGATGGCCTTACACCAGTAACTATGACCTTCTTTTACGGAAGCACAATCATTTTATTATTCCATTACAAAAAAGCAACCCGTCTACTAACATACATGGCGAACATGGGGAAAATGTCCGTTAGTAATTACTTAGCGCAATCTATTATCGCAACAACCATTTTTTACGCATATGGATTTGGCTTATACGGGAAAATCGGCTATTTCTTCGGTATTCTTTTAACCATCGGAATTTATACAATTCAATTATTCGTTAGCACCTATTGGCTCCAGAAATACCGAATGGGGCCAGTGGAATATGTGTGGAGACTGGGAACTTATTTAGAGAAACCACGTTTTAAAAGAGACTTGGATAAAGCAAGTTAAACAAAAAAAGCAATGAGCCTACGCTCATTGCTTTTCTTAATTTATTAAAGCATAACCCCAACGATAATCGCTGATAATATACTTACTAACGTTGCACCGTATACAAGTTTTAAACCGAATGATGATACAACGTTTGCTTGTTTGCCATCGATACTCTTCGTTGCACCTGCGATAATTCCGATAGATGAGAAGTTCGCAAATGATACAAGGAAGATAGATAAAATACCTACTGTACGAGCTGATAAATCACCAGCTACTTTACCAAGATCAAGCATTGCAACGAATTCGTTCGTTACTAATTTTGTTGCCATAATTTGTCCTGCTTGTAACATCTCTGATGTTGGAATACCCATTACGAATGCTAATGGTGAGAAGATATATCCTAAAATGCTTTGGAATGTGATTCCGAAAATTGAATCGAATACACCATTAATTGCTGTAATTAATGCCACGAAACCGATTAACATCGCCGCTACTGTTACAGCGATTGAGAAACCAAGCATAATATATTCGCCTAACATTTCAAAGAATGTTTGTTTCTTGTCTTCTTGTAATTCTAAAATATCGTCTTCTTCTTTTACTTCATATGGATTAATGATATGAACGATAATAAATCCACTGAATAAGTTTAATACAAGTGCTGTTACTACATATTTTGGATCAATCATTTTCATATAAGAACCGACAATTGACATCGATACTGTAGACATTGAAGATGCACAAAGTGTGTATAAACGATTTTTCGGTAATTTGCTTAGTTGATCTTTTACTGTAATGAATACTTCCCCTTGACCAACGATTGCAGCTGCTACCGCATTATATGATTCTAGTTTTCCTAAACCGTTAACTTTACTTAATAGGAAACCGACTGCACGAATGATAATCGGTAAAACTTTAATATGTTGCAGAATCCCGATTAATACTGCTAAGAAAATAATCGGTAATAATACTGTTAAGAAGAATGGTGCTTGTCCATCGTTTGCTAGACCACCAAATACGAAATTAACCCCAGCTTCCGCAAATTTTAAAATAGCGCCAAATCCATCTGCGATCCCTTTTACTAATACAAATCCGACCTTTGTATTTAGTAAGAAATACGCAAGTACCAATTGAATGACAAGCATAAGTGCAATTGGTTTATATTTAATTTTCTTACGATCTGAACTAATAAGGAAACCTAGTACAAACACTACAAGTAAACCGACTAGAAACATTACGAACTTCATATGTGAATCCTCCACTTCTCCCACAAGTTATTGGTCGTATAACGTATAACGAATGACGTCTGACCATTGTTGTTAAAAAAATTTAAAACCCCTAAAACTATTCAACTGTCATCTAAAATCAGTAAGCGTTTACATAAATTGCAATTTATAAAAGGTAGCTTCTTCTCTCCTACCATACTTGAAAGTCTGAAATTGATACCACCTACAAATCAAATTGTAAGCGTTATCTAGACGAAATGCAATATAAATTTTAAAAGATTTTTATATGTTAATATATTCCTAATCAATTGGTTTTTTCATGTAAATTTACCATAAAAAAATAGCCCTAGCTATGAGCTAGAGCCATCCTTTTTTTATAACATAACACCAACGATAATCGCTGATAGAATACTTACTAATGTCGCACCGTACACAAGGCGTAGACCAAATGATGATACAACATTTGATTGATTTTCATCGATACCTTTCGTTGCACCTGCAATAATTCCGATAGATGAGAAGTTCGCAAATGATACAAGGAATACAGAAAGAATACCAACCGTACGAGCCGATAAATCACCAGCTACTTTACCAAGATCAAGCATCGCAACAAACTCGTTTGATACTAATTTTGTTGCCATAATTTGTCCCGCTGTTACCATTTCTGCTTGCGGGATGCCCATTACGAATGCTAATGGTGAGAAAATATATCCTAAAATAGCTTGGAATGTAATACCGAACATTGTATCAAACAAGCTATTGATTGCTGTAATTAATGCTACGAAACCGAGTAACATAGCTGCTACTGTAATCGCAATCGTGAAACCAAGCATAATGTACTCGCTCAGCATTTCAAAGAATGATTGTTTTTTCTTATTTTCTAATTTCAGTGTATCTTCTTCTTCTGTAATATCGTACGGGTTAATAATATGAATGATAATGAAACCACTAAATAAATTTAATACAAGTGCTGTTACTACATATTTCGGTTCGATCATTTTCATATAAGAACCAACGATTGACATCGACACTGTCGACATAGAAGATGCACATAATGTATATAAACGATGTTTTGGGATTTTACTTAATTGATCTTTTACTGTAATAAATACTTCTGCTTGTCCAACAATGGCAGCTGCTACTGCGTTATATGATTCTAGTTTGCCTAGACCATTCACTTTACTTAACAACGTACCAATAGCACGAATAAATATCGGTAAAATTTTAAAGTGTTGCAGAATTCCAATTAAAACCGCAAAGAATACGATTGGTAATAACGCTGTTAAGAAGAATGAAACCTCTCCTTTATTAACAAGACCACCAAATACGAAAACGATTCCAGCTTCCGCATATCCAAGAAGTGCGCCAAATCCATCTGAAATTCCTTTTACTAAAATATAACCAACTTGCGTATTTAATAAGAAATAAGATAATGCTAGCTGAATAATAAGCATAATTGCGATTGGTTTATACTTAATCTTCTTTCGATCGGCACTTATAAGAAAACCGAGTACAAATACAACGAGTAATCCTACAAGGAACATAACAAACTTCATTAATAAAATCCTCCATTTAACTCTTCATTAACGTTGAACGTCTGACCATTCAAAACAAGAAATAATCCGAACTTTCCATTTCTCCTCCAAAATCTTCAATCGGATAGGAAAGATCATAAAACCTCTTATTTCAAAGGCATTTTCCATTCTAACACAAATCACAAATCATATCCGCACTTTTCTTTAAAAAATTACATTTTATTATAAAACGTCTATGAATGTTCGTCTTTTACTATCTGCAAATAGTTGAATAAAACAAAAAAGAGCATCAAGTTTCACTTGATGCTCTTTTCATTATACCGCTTTTTCTTTATCAGCTACCGCTGACTCACCCCAACACTCTGTATTGTTCAAACCTGGAATAGACTCCGCATAAAAGACTGGATCTTTCCCTTGTTTCTTTTGCTTAATATAATCTGATAACGCTGCGAAAGCATACTTAGACAGGAATACAATTGCTACTAAGTTAATAACAGCCATAATTCCCATAAATAAATCTGCTAAATCCCAAACGATTTGAATTGTCGCTACAGATCCTAGCATAACCATACCAAGTACAGCAATGCGGTATGCATTTAATAGCACTTTACTTCCATTTAAGAATTCAATATTTGTTTCACCATAGTAGTAGTTACCTACTAATGAACTGAACGCAAACAAGAAGATTGCCACTGCTACAAATATAGAAGCCCATGGACCGATATGTTGACTTAACGCCTGCTGCGTTAATTGAATTCCGTTTAAATCAGCTGCATTATGCACATCTGATAAAAGAATAATAAATGCTGTACAACTACAAATTAATAATGTATCAGTAAATACCCCTAAAGTTTGAATGAAACCTTGTTTAACTGGGTGCGTTACGTTTGCAGTCGCTGCTGCGTTCGGCGCACTACCCATACCTGCTTCATTTGAGAATAACCCACGTTTTACCCCTAATAAAATCGCAGCTCCTAATCCTCCGCCTACTACTTCTTTAATTCCGAAAGCATGTAAGAAAATTTCTTTAAATACATATGGAATTGCCGTAATGTTTGTTACAACAACGAATAATGCCACCGCTACATAAATAATTGCCATTACTGGAACAATCATTTCAACCGCGCGAGCAATTCGTTTTACTCCACCGAAAATAATAACTGCAAGTAAACCAGCCATAACAAGACCTACTAATCTACTATCTGTTTTGAACGCCCCATCAAAGGCAGCCGCTACAGTATTAGACTGTACAGCGTTAAAAATCAATCCGAAACTTACTGTTATTAGAACAGAGAACACAACACCTAACCAGCGTTTCTTTAAACCCTTTTCCATATAATACGCTGGGCCCCCACGGAATGCATTCCCATCTTTTACTTTATAAATTTGCGCTAATGTGCTCTCTACAAATGCAGAAGCACCCCCAATTACCGCGATTAACCACATCCAAAATACTGCTCCTGGACCACCTGCTGAGATCGCAATAGCTACACCAGCTAAGTTACCAGTACCTACACGAGAAGCTGTACTCATACAAAACGCTTGGAATGATGATACGCCGCTCTTCTCTTTTTGCGCTTTCCTCGTTTTCGAGCTTGCCCCATCCCCAAGCAAACGAATCATTTCACCGAAGTAACGAACTTGGACAAATTTCACACGAAATGAAAAATAGAGCCCTAACCCAATTAACATCGCAATAATGATATATGACCAAAGGATATTATTTATATCCCCAATTACCTTAGCTAAAAAATCCATAATTGCATTGCCCCCTCTTCCTAACAATAAGAAAATTATATTCTAAAAACTTTTAGTAATCAAGAACTTTATGTTAGGTTTTATAACATCAGTACGTTAACTCTTTTAACATACGTGTTTTTTTACATGAAAATATAGCCATTACATGCATTTATCCAATACTTAATAACTTATCCTATTCGACCAGCCATACTTTTAAAACAGTACGTTCCCCACAAATAACGAGAGAAACAAACAAAAAAGTTATATTAATAATTACCTCTCACCCTTTTCATCATTTACTACAACAAAAAAGGCGAGCATCGAATTTACCTCGATGCTCGCCTTTTCAATTACACTGCTTTTTCTTTATCTGTTACCACTGGCTTATCCCAGCACTCTGTATTCGTTAAACCAGGAATAGAATCTGCACTGAAGACTGGATCTTTCCCTTGTTTCTTTTGCCTTACATAGTCTGTTAATGCCGCGTACGCAAATCGGCCAAGAAGTGTAATCGCAATTAAGTTCGTGATTACCATTAGACCCATAAATAAGTCTGCCATATTCCATACAACTTGAAGTGTCGCAACAGAACCGAATAATACCATTCCAACTACCGCAATACGGTAAATTGTTAACCACGTTTTGCTTTGCTTAATAAATTCAATATTTGTTTCACCATAATAGTAGTTTCCTAAAAGAGAACTAAATGCAAATAAGAAAATAATAATCGCTAAGAAGCTACTTGCCCATGGGCCGATTTGTGAGCTTAATGCATTTTGCGTTAATTCAATACCTTCTAAATTTGTTGCTTTATATGCACCAGAACATAGTACGATAAATGCTGTTGATGTACATACTAAGAATGTATCTACTAAAACGCCGATCGTTTGAATAAAACCTTGTTTTGCTGGATGCGTTACATCAGCTGTTGCTGCCGCGTTCGGCGCACTACCCATACCTGCTTCGTTCGCAAATAATCCGCGCTGAATACCATATTTCATCGCAGCACCGATACCGCCACCTACAGCTGAATCTAAACCGAATGCACCTTTAAAGATTTCCGTAAACACATCTGGTATTAAATAGAAGTTTTTAATGACAACAAAAATAGCTACCGCAATATAAACAAGCGCCATTGGCGGAACAATCATTTCCGACATACGTGCAATACTTTTTACACCACCAAAAATAATAACCGCAACTAATGCAGCTAATACAATACCAACAATATAACGCTCTAAACCAAATGCATTTTCAAACGCTAATGTTACTGTATTCGCTTGTACTGAGTTAAAAATTAAACCGTAACTAACTGTAATAAGGATAGAAAACCAAATTCCCATCCAACGTTTATTTAAACCTTTTTCCATATAATAGGCAGGACCACCACGGAAGCCACTGCCATCTTTTACTTTATAAATTTGGGCAAGCGTACTTTCTACGAAACTTGAAGAAGCCCCGATAATCGCAATAACCCACATCCAAAATACAGCTCCAGGTCCTCCCATAGATATAGCTAATGCTACACCAGCTAAGTTACCGATACCAATACGAGCTGCTGAACTCATACAAAACGCTTGGAAAGAAGATACACTACCTTTTTTACGCGTCTTTCCAGTTAATCCATCACTCATTAGTCGAACCATTTCCCCTAAATGAGTAATTTGTACGAATTTCAATTTAATAGAAAAATAAAGACCTAAACCAATTAACATTGCAATAAGAATATATGACCAAAGAATTGTATTTGTTGATGAAATAAATTGCTCTAAAATATTCATACAATTAACCCCTCCTTTTCTCCATAAAACGAATTATATTTAAAAAACATTCAAAAATCAACATTTTTCGACAATTTGCAATTTCCAAATATTAGCCAGGTTCACAATAACAATATCTTTATGACTGACTACCCTCCCTCTAACTGTGCATACTAAAACAAAAAATAAATTCACAAACAACCCTATTGACAAAAATACCAACCTGTAACTATAATAATTACAACAGGTTGTAACAAACCTAATTACAACAAATTCATTTACTTTCAGATATACACTTTAACAAAACACTTTGGAGGGATTTATTATGAAAATCGGAATTATCGGAGCAACTGGTAAAGCAGGAAGTCGTATTTTAAAAGAAGCATTAGATCGCGGACATGAAGTAACTGCAATCGTAAGAAACGCTGCAAAAATTACAGAAGAAAACGTAAAAGTTTTAGAAAAAGACGTATTTTCTCTTACATCTAACGACTTGCAAGCATTCGATGTAGTTGTAAATGCATTCGGTGCTCCAGCAGGACAAGAACACCTTCACATAGATGCAGGAAACGTACTAATTGAAGCGATGAAAGGTGCACCTAACACAAAATTACTTGTAGTTGGTGGCGCTGGAAGCTTATTTGTAGACGAAGAGAAAACAACACGTGTATTTGAGACACCAGGTTTCCCGAAAGAATATCTTGCAACAGCTCAAAACCAAGGTAAAAACTTAGAAATCTTACAACAAACAAATGACATCACTTGGACATTCATCAGCCCTTCTGCACTATTCGCATTAGGAAAACGTACTGGTTCTTATAAAGCTGGTAAAGACAACCTTCTTGTGAACGCAAAAGGTGATAGCTACGTAAGTTACGAAGACTTCGCAGTTGCAGCACTTGATGAAATTGAAAACCCAAAACATGTAAACGAACGCTTCACAGTAGTTTCTGAAGCTGAATAATAAAAAAATCTCGTAAAACATAATGTTTTACGAGATTTTTTTATTGTTACACTTGTTCTAAACCATTTTGAGTAATCTTAAAGGATATTTCTTGCCCCTTCATCGCATCCTCTTTTTTAACTAACTCATTCTTTTTGTACCAATTCAAACGACTCGGTTCCGCATGGTATACTTTCAGCACATCTCCATACTCAAATGCCGTTCCATTTACTTGTTCTGCAAAATTCTTTGAAGTCTCTTGCCCTTCTGCTGTTACATGCTTTTTCTCAGTTCCGTTTTGATCATAAATCGTAAGGCCTATATACTGCTCATTTACAAAGCGATAATGAATCTCCTCATTTGTAAATGTTGCATGTAATTTCTTTTCAGCGTGGTTTAACGTAACAATTGAACGTGTAACATCGGACACACCTTGATAGACTAGACTATCCCCATATGTCACTTCTACAGGAACTTCCGTCACCTTCTTATTTCCAAATCGATCTTTCGTTTCTACTTTCACTTTTTGCTGACCAATTTTTGTCGTATCTATTTCCCCTACAAAACCTACTACTTCTCCACCCTGTACTTCAACAAAGTTCTTCGCGTCTAGCGTTTCGCTATTTGTTCCGATTACTACTTGCTGCGGATTTGTTTTTACTGTTTGCTCACCGTCTAATCTTTCAAATCCATTTTCAGTTATTTTGAAGACTAATTCCTTTATCTCTTTACTTTTTCCTTCGCCCACATATACATCTTTTTGATACCAATGTAAACGAGAAGATTCCGCATGATATACTTTCACTACATCTCCATACTCAAATGCAATTCCATTTACTTCCTTAGCAAATTCTTGCGTATTCTCTAAACCTTTTACTGCTATATTTTTCTTCACTCTTCCTTCTTTATCGTACAATGTGAATTCAAAATACTTTTCATCTTTAAAGTAATCATGAATTAGGTTCTTTGTATCTGTCGCACTCAGTTTTTTCGTATCATGACGCAAAGTTACAATTGATTTCAAGTCACCATCTCTATAGCTCAGCCCATATACAAGTAGGCTATCTCCATATGTTACTGTTAGAGGAACTTCTGTCACTTTCTTATTTCCAAATCGATCTTTCGTTTCTACTTTTACTTTTTGTTCACCGATTTTTGTTGTATTTGGTTTTTCTACAAATCCAACTACTTCTCCATCTTTTACTTCAACAAAGTTTTTTGCATTTATTTTCTCTACATCTGTTCCGATTACTACCTTCTGTGGTACTGCCTTTACCTCTTGTAAAGTTTCCATTCTTTCAAAGCCTTTTTCAGTTACCTTGAAGAATAATTCTTTTTCTACTTTCGCCTTACCTTGGCCAGCAAGGCTATTATTTTGATACCATTTCAAGCGGTCCGGTTCTGCATGGAATACTTTTACTACATCACCATATTCAAACTGCATTCCACTCACTTGCTCCGCAAATTTCTTTGAAGTTTCTTGTCCTTCCGCTGTTACACGCTTTTTTGTGTTCCCATTTTGATCATATAGCGTAATCCCCATATACTCTTCATTTACATAACGATAATGAACAGGATTACCTGTAAACGTTGCGTGCAGTTCCTTTTTATCATGTTGCAATGTTACAACCGAACGTATTGCATTATCATTAGCATGAAATACTAAACTATCTCCATAAATTACTTCAAGCGGCACTTCTGTTATCTTCTTATTTCCAAAAGCATCCTTCGTCTCTATTTTTACTTTTTGTTCTCCAATTTTTGATGTATTTGGTTTTTCTACAAAACCAACCACTTCTCCATCTTTTACTTGTACGAATTCTTTCGGATCTAGTTTGTCTACATCCATTCCGACTACTACTTTTTGCAGTTTCGCCGTCACTTCTTGTAAACTATCTTTTAATTCGAACCCTTGCTCAGTTATTTGGAATAATTTCTCTTTTTTATTTTTAACTTTTCCTTGATCTACAAGTTCGTTATTTTTAAACCACTTCAAACGGCTTGGTTCTGCGTGGAATACTTTTATTACATCACCATATTCAAAATCCAATTCATTTAGTTCCATCGCAAATCTTTTTCCCGTTTCTTGTCCTTCTGCTGATACACGTTTCTTTTCAATCCCATTTCGATCATATAGCGTTAAGCCCATATATTCTTCTTTTTCAAAACGGTAATGTATTTCATTATTAGTAAAGTTTACATTTAATTTCTTCTTATTGTGGTGAAGTGTCACTGTCGACATTACATCATCTGAAAGTCCTTGAAAAACTATACTGTCATCATAAAATCCGTTAACTTGGACAGGAATTGAATTTTTATTTCCTTTCTCATCCCCAATTTCTACTAACACTTCCTGTTTCCCATTCTCTAATTTAGGCCATACAATCTTTCCTGTTACTTTTACATTCTCACCTAAATTTCGAACAAGCTTACTTGCTTCATTCTCGTCAGAATCTGTACCAACTAAAAGATTTTGTACTTCATTAGCAGGTTCACCATACGGAACCTTATACAGTTCAACTTGCTTCTCACGAATATCATTACTATCTGTAGCTTTCCAGATTTCCTTTTCTAATTTAGGTAACTTTGATTTTTCTATTTTCTCTCTAATATCATCATTTGGTGTTAATCCCCACTCCTCAAAGAAAGGAATTAAATTTTGCCCTGCCACTTTTGATGTCATATAAATAAATAGCTGCTTTTTCTCTTCATCAGAATGAGGCATTTCACTCTGAGGTAACAAACGATAAGCTTGATGTAACCTAGGATAAAAATGTTCTCCATACACTACATTTAATTGCCAAAACATTGTAAGAGGATTAATGTCATCAATGAATCTTTCTGCTTTAGGCTTCTCTAAATACTCAAATGAGTTTTTATAGTGCTCATCCATTTCTAATTGATTCCCTAACGCCTTTTGAACAGCTAATGAGTAAATATTTACTGTTACTTCCCTTACTTTAGACCACTTCCACGGTTCTTGCTGATGTAAATGACCAACTTCATGCCACGGTCCCCATCCATCCTTCTCAAGTACCTCTATATCTAAAACTCTATTCATTGCAGTTGGAATATATCCTGTATGATAATGTTTCGCAAACATAAAGTCCCCTTTAGCAGGCTTCCGTTTTTCAACAAACTGAACATAATGAGTTGGAGATTTTGCAACCCCAACACTGTCCTCAGATAATCCTGCCACTGCGTTTTCTAAACGGATAATCTTATCATGCAATTTCATTAAATCTGTTGGATCCGTATTCTTCATATATTTCTGCACAGAATCGTAAGTAGTAGTAATTAAGCTTCTCTCACCTTTTAATTCAACTGCATAAGGATCCTTATATTTTTTTAACATTTCATCCCAATCTTTTTTCGTATGCTTACCTAAAATAAATAAAGGAAAGTGACTACCACCATTTGTAACGGAAGCTGTTACTTCTCCTTCGTTATTCATATTATAAAAATATAAAATACCGCCTCTTGAAGATGAAATAACATTTTTTCCTGGTTTTAAATCAAACTCCTCTGGGTCCTTTTCATCATAAGATCTCGTTCCAATAAAAGCTTGGATAGACTGCGTTCCTTTTATGTCAATTGTAATCTCTTCATTTGGCTCTGCATAAATTCCAGTCGGTTCATTAGCGGAAAGTTTCCAAGTAACTCTTAAACGATTATTTTCTTCTTCTACGCTACCTTTCCCCGGCAACTGGAATACTCTCTGCTCAAATTTATTCTCTTCCAACTGCCCGCCCTTATTCTCTTCCAAAGGCGCCGCATATCCTTTTGATGCTTCGAAAGCTACTGGTGATAATAATGTAGATATACATATACCTGCTACTAATACCCTACTCTTTTTCTTCTTTGACATAATCTGTGTCCCCTGTCCTTTTTTTAGACAAACCATCCTATATATTCGTTTAATGAAAAATCCTATTATCTTTATAAAAACATTTAACGAATAGACTAACACCTCGCGCACCTGTATCTATTACTACCGCATTTCCCTCCATGTATTCGCTTTCTTACATTGTACAATTTTTATGTAATATCCCCTCCTCACTTCTCTCTATTTGTGATGAGTTCTCTTGCTACATAAAAAAGAGAATAGTAAAAGATATTTTTCAGTATTGTCATCTATACATCTAAAAATGTGAACAACAATATATTTTTACATTTTCTTCATATATGACCATCTATAGGTAGTTTTTCCAACTGAATTGTACACGCTTTACACTTTGTTTGATAGCCTCTCTAATTAGAATAATGTTACAATTTCGCGAATAAAATCCATTTATTGTAACGTTTAGATTTCTCCATATTTTATTATTTTTAAATACTTCTTCAAACGTTAAAATAGTGTTTCACTCGATTAATTATTATCTTGATATATCTTTAAAGGATTCATATGAAAAAGCATTGGCATATACCAATGCTTTTTCATTATCTCTTTTGATTCGGTTTATGCGGTTCATTTGGAGTATATGGCTTATTTGGTTTATTTGGAGCCTCAGCCTTTTTCCAACTTACCGCTAACTCTGGACTTGTTTTTTCTTCACTACGCTCAAGTAATACTACTGCATTTTGAATAGTCGGTGTACCTTTATGCGCAATCCCTTGTAATTTCGTTAAATTTCCTGATACTTTAAAGCTAAATCCACCAGCTGGTGTTTGTTTCGGAATTAAAATGCGGAACTTTTCTCCTACATTAAATTCTGTTTTTGTTTCGCCTTTTTCATTTGCAAATTTCACGCCCGCTGGTGCACCTGTTGCTTGCACTTTATACGTTCCGCTTTTTGCATTTGTTTCTACTGTATATAAGCCTGTTTCAAAGAAATCATTTTTTAAGACTGCTTCTTGTTCTTCTGTAGGAGTTACACTCATCGTAATTTCTTGTAGCTCTTCGCTAGCGTTTGCTTTTGCAACGATATCTTTTGTTACTTTCTCTACATTTTTATTTCGGAAATCTAAATCATTAACATCAATTTGTTTTAACGCATTCCATACTGCAAGCTGCGTTGCGTAATGCGCCTCTCTCCAATCAGATACTCCTAATTCTTGTGGGCTCTTTTGTGGATATCCATTCAACAGTACACGGTACACATTAATATCCACTTTACCCATTTCTGGTAAATCTTGACCACTCGGAGATTTTAAATCTACATTTAAGCAAAATGCAATTTTTCCATCTGCCGTTTTAATAAGTTCTGTTCGAATTGGTTTCTTCTTTGACTTACTATAACTCCAATTCATTTCATACTTTGTATGATCCATAACTTCTGCGAATGCTTTTTGAAGTGGGAATAATACAAATAAGACACTTAAAAACATAGCTAAAAGTTTGAACGATTGCTTTATATTCATGTTTACAGCCCCTTAATAACAAACTTAATACTAAGTAGTATTTATTTAGAAACTATTTTTATGCAAAAAAAAAGAGTGCTTTTAAGCACTCTTTTTTCTTACCTTAATCTTAGAAATCGAAGTTATCAGGATCTGGACCAACGCGATGATTTTGATTTAACGCATCGATTTTTTCCATATCTTCTTTCGTTAATTCAAAGTTAAATACATCTGCGTTTGCAATAATGCGGTGTTCTTTCGTTGATTTTGGAATTGTGATTACTCCATTTTGAAGATCCCAACGTAAAATAACTTGCGCTGTTGTTTTACCGTGTTTCTCAGCAATCTCTTGTAATGTTTCGTTATCTAATAATTGACCTTGCATTAGTGGTGACCATGCTTCCATTTGAATACCTTGTTCTTTACAGAAAGCTTGTAGTTCTTTTTGTGTTAAACGAGGGTGGTATTCTACTTGGTTAATCATTGGTTTAATTTCTGCATCTTTCATTACATCTTGTAAGTGATGGATTTGGAAGTTACTTACACCAATTGCACGTACGCGCTTTTCTTTATAAAGTGTTTCTAGCGCTCTCCATGTATCTTTATATTTTCCTTCTGAAGGCCAGTGAACAAGATATAAATCTAAATAATCTAGTCCTAATTTTTTTAGACTCTCTTCGTATGCAGCGATTGTTGTTTCATACCCTTGATCTGCGTTCCATACTTTTGAAGTAATAAATAATTCTTCTCTTGCAATACCAGTCGCTTCAATACCTGCACGAATTCCTTCACCTACAGCTTTTTCATTTCCGTAAATTGCAGCTGTATCGATGCTGCGGTATCCTGCTTTAATTGCTGATTTTACAGCTTCTACAAGTTCTGGTCCTTCTTCTACTTTAAATACACCTAAACCGAACCAAGGCATTTCTACACCGTTATTTAATACTGCTTTACTTTGTAAGTTTTTCATTTTATTTTCTCTCCTTTTATTTTACTTGATCTCTTTTTTCTAATGTCATGCTCCACGCTGTTAAAATAACAGCGGCTACTACCATAAGGCCACCTACCCAAGCAGTATGGATTAATCCTAATGAATTCGTTACAAGGCCACCTATATAAGAACCTAAAGCGATCCCTCCGTTAAATGCGGCAATATTAATTGCTGAAGCAACATCAACCGCACTCGGAACAAAGCGCTCTGCCAATATAACTACATATACTTGTAGCCCCGGAACATTCATAAATGCGAATAGTCCCATGAAAATAATTGTGATTAATCCAGCTACTTTAAATGGCGCTGTAAATGTTAAAACAAATAATATAATCGCTTGAATCAAGAACATGTAAAATAGCGCTCGAATCGGATTATGATTCGATAATTTTCCGCCGACCATATTCCCTATCGCAATTGCGATTCCATACACTAATAAAATGATAGTAACAGTACTTGCTTCAAATCCTGTTACTTCTTGTAATAACGGAGATAAATACGTAAATGTTACGAATGTACCGCCGTATCCAAGTGCAGTAATAATGAAAACAAGTAATAGTCTTCCATTTTTAATTAATTTAAATTGATCACGAAACGATACAGGTACACCATTTTTTAAATTAGATGGGACGAGTATACTGTTTGCGATGAAAGCAATAATTCCAATTACAACAATCGCCATAAATGACGCTCTCCAGCCAAATTGTTGACCGATAAATGTTCCAATTGGCACACCAGTAATAGTCGCAACTGTTAATCCAGTAAACATAATCGCAATTGCGCTAGCACGTTTATTCTCTGGTACGATTGCAGCTGCAATTGTAGATCCAATTGACATAAACACACCATGTGCAAACGCAGATACAATTCTTGCAATAATTAATACAGTGAAGCTTGTTGCTACCGCCGCAATGCCATTACCAATAATGAAAATAACCATAATCCACATTAATAATGTCTTTCGCGACATACTAGCCGTTAACGCTGTTAAAACAGGAGCTCCTACCGCTGCTCCTAACGCATATAAGGAAACCGTTAAACCGGCTGTTGTAACCGAAACATTTAAATCTTTTGAAATAGATGGTAGTAAACCGACACTAATAAACTCGGTCGTACCAATCCCAAACGCACTAATTGCTAGCGCTAATAAAGCAAACATACTTCTTCGGCTCGTCTGAGCTTCCGAAGATGGTACTGTATATGAACTCAATTGAATTCCTCCTTATTACAAGAAATCCAATCATAATAGTATGATAAAAAGGCCCTTTTATCTTCTAAAAAATATATTTCATACTTACAAATGCTATTATGAATGGTTTCATTCCTTTTTTGAAGAACGCACTTTAAAGTACGATAGGCACTAAAAAGTAACATAGTCACTTTTTGGTACCGTACTACTCATTTGCCTCTTACATGTGCTATTATGAAACATATTTAACATAATAAAAAGTACGTACTTTAAAGTGCTATAGGTACTAAAAAGTAACATTTGTATGATTTAACTTATTTTACTCACAAAGGGAGGATTTCATATGAAGAAATACAATATTCCTGTAGAGGCGACTTTAGAAGTTATCGGCGGAAAATGGAAGGTTGTTATCCTTTGTCACTTAACGAAAGGTACAAAGAGAACGAGTGAACTAAAACGTTCCATGCCTGGTATTACACAAAAAATGTTAACACAGCAATTACGTGAATTAGAAGACGACGGCGTCATTCAAAGAAAAGTATACAACCAAGTCCCACCGAAAGTAGAATATTCTCTTACCGACTACGGTTGGTCTTTAGAATCCATTCTTGATTCTCTTTGTTCTTGGGGCGAATGCCATCTTGAAAAAGAAGGTAACACATCGATGCTAATTGCAGAAGGTGAATAATAGGAAAAAGGAAAAAACGAACATGAATTTGTTCATTTTTTCCTTTTTTTCTATATATATATGTACATTTCTAACTGGAACAAAATATTTTATACGCTTTCATACCTTGTCAGCACTACGTTATACACTCAATATCAAATAATTAGGAATCATTTTTATGTTAACATAGGTGCATATAGTATATAATATAGGATATATATTATATACACTTTCCGGTAACGGAGCTTTTCCATTATGCGGACAAGCCATGTATCGGACAGTTCATAAATAATAAGTAAGACGTTATGGTTTTAGATTTATGTCAGCTTACTTGCTGTCATAAATTTAAAGGCATTTTATTGTGTTTTGTGAAACTTTGTATAAAGTTTCGTAACCGTTTACTATCTTACTTATAAAAAATAAGAGTATTGCTATCGTAAAGGAGAATTGGAGATGCCAGAAACTATGACTCAAACAAAGCCAGAACAAGAAACTGTACAAATTTCTGCTAGCCAAGGACAACTTGATGTACTTGATCAGTTGTTAAAACCTGAGGTACAAGAATCATTAACAACACTAGTAGAACAGCTTCCAAAATTAACTGAGCTTGTTAACATTTTAACTAAGTCTTATGACTTCGCTCAAACTGTTGCTACTGATGAAGTATTAAAAAGCGACACTGTTGGTGCAATCACAGAGCTTGTAGAACCTGTAAAAGATACAGTGAAAAGCATGGCTGCTACTGCAATCGAAGCGAAAGATCGTGCTGACGAAAGCAACGAAGTTATCGGCCTGTTCGGTCTATTAAAATTATTAAAAGATCCACAAGCACAAAAAATGTTCCGCTTTGTGAACGCATATCTTCAAATTAGTGCAGAACGTAACAATAAATAAGTTAACTTATAACAACAATTAGTAAAGACGGGGGATATCATACTATGTCAAAACAAATTGTCATCTTAGGCGCTGGTTATGGCGGTCTTCTTGCCGCTTTAAACGTACGTAAATATTACAGTAAATCAGAAGCACAAGTTACAGTGATTAACCAATACCCAACGCACCAAATCATCACTGAACTACACCGCCTTGCAGCTGGTAACGTGTCTGAGCAAGCAGTTGCAATGCCACTTACAAAGCTTTTCAAAGGTAAAGATATCGATCTTAAAATCGCAACAGTTGAGTCATTCTCAGTTGATAGCAAAGAAATCAAACTAGCTGGCGGCACTACTTTATCTTACGATGCACTTGTAGTTGCTTTAGGAAGTAAAACTGCTTACTTCGGTATTCCAGGACTAGAAGAAAACAGCATGGTATTAAAATCTGCTGCTGATGCAAATAAAATCTACAAACACGTTGAAGACCGTATTCGTGAATACGCGAAAACGAAAAACGAAGCTGATGCTACAATCGTAATCGGTGGTGGCGGATTAACTGGCGTTGAGCTAGTTGGTGAGCTTGCTGACATTATGCCTAAACTTGCAAAAAGCCACGGCGTAAATCCAAAAGAAGTGAAACTTCTTCTTGTTGAAGCAGGTCCAAAAATCCTTCCAGTATTACCAGACCACTTAATCGAACGTGCAACTACTAGCCTAGAAGCGCGCGGCGTTACATTCTTAACTGGTCTTCCTGTAACAAACGTTGCTGGCAACGAAATCGACTTAAAAGACGGTCAAAAACTTGTTGCTAACACATTCGTTTGGACGGGCGGCGTACAAGGTAACCCATTAATCGGTGAATCAGGTCTTGAAGTTAACCGTGGACGTGCAACAGTTGATGCATACCTACAATCTACTTCTCACAAAGACGTATTCGTTGCTGGAGACAGCGCTGTTGTCTTCGCTCCAGACGGACGTCCATACCCACCAACTGCACAAATCGCTTGGCAAATGGGTGAGTTAATTGGATACAACTTATACGCAGCACTAGAAGGCAAAGCATTCGAAGAGTTCGCACCTGTAAACTCTGGAACACTTGCTAGTCTAGGACGTAAAGATGCGGTTGCTACAATTGGAGCAAGCAATACTCCACTTAAAGGCTTACCAGCATCATTAATGAAAGAAGCAAGTAACGTTCGTTACTTATCACACATTAAAGGTCTATTCAGCTTAGCTTACTAATCTGAATATAAGCCCGAATCATGCCCTGCATGGTTCGGGCTATTTTTATCCGTAATTTTCTCTAACTTATTTATTCGGCAGAAGAATCGTATAACCCTTTTAATTATCTAAATTTACTGATTATTTTATGTCCAAATTGTGTATACGAAAAGATGGAAGTATCCTTCCTACTCCCATCCTTTCACACAAACTATTCGCCTAACTTCACAAGGCTGTAATTCTTCTTCCCTTTACGGATAATAATAAATCGTCCATCAAAGGAATTCTCTACCGTAACATCTGTACCCACATCTGTTACCTTCTCACCATTCATAGAAATAGCTCCATTATTAATATCTTCACGCGCTTGTCGTCTAGATGGCTCAATTCCTAAATCAACTAGCCATTCTACGATGTTTTTCGTCTCTTTTGAAGACTGAAATGTTGGCATCTCTTTAAAACCTTGTTCAATTTCATCAGCTGTTAACGATTTAATATCTCCGCTAAATAACGCTGCTGTAATTTTCACAGCTTGCAGGAATGCTTCTTCTCCATGAACGAATTTCGTCATTTCTTCCGCTAATACTTTTTGCGCTTCACGTTTATGAGGCTCTGTTTCTACCTTCACTGCCAATTCATCGATGCGCTCTTTCGTTAAGAATGTAAAGTATTTCAAGTATTTAACTACATCGCGGTCATCTGTATTTACCCAGAACTGGTAAAATTCAAACGGTGTCGTTTTTTCAGGATCAAGCCAAACCGCACCACCTGCTGATTTACCAAACTTCGTACCGTCCGATTTTAATAATAACGGAATCGTTAATCCGAATACTTTCGCCTCATGACCTTCTAACTTACGAATTAAATCTAAACCACTCGTAATATTTCCCCATTGGTCACTGCCACCAATTTGCAGTTGAACATCCTCTTTCGTGTATAAATGATGGAAGTCCATCGCTTGCAAAATTTGGTACGTGAATTCCGTGAAAGAAATACCTGTATCTAAACGGCTTGCTACAATATCCTTCGCTAACATGCTATTGATGCTAAAGTTTTTCCCGTAATCACGTAAAAACTCAATAATATTTATTTCATGTGTCCAATCATAGTTATTTACCATCTTCACTTCGCTATTTCCACCAAAATCAAATAGCTTTTTCATTTGTGCTGTTAACGCATCCACATTATGCTGAACTACTTCTAACGTTTGAAGTTGACGCTCTGATTGTCGTCCACTCGGATCACCAATTGTTCCTGTTGCCCCGCCAATTAAAATAACAGGATGATGACCAGCTAATTGGAATCTCTTCATCATCATAAACGGAATCAAATGTCCAATATGCATACTATCACCAGTCGGATCAACTCCGCAGTATAGCGAAATCTTTTTCTCTTCTACTAGCTTACGTAAACCTTCTTCGTCAGTCTGCTGATTAATGGCGCCGCGCCATTCTAATTCATCAATAATATTCATCTTTTGTCATCCCCTTTATTTTTTAAAAACAAAAAAGCCCCTATGTCTACGATAGACATAGGGACGATTATTCACCGTGTTACCACCCAGTTTGCATAAATAGCATAGCTACTCATACCACTCTTAGCAATAATATCGATTGCTAGTCCGCTTAGCATTACCTAAGATACTCCAGAGTGTAATTCGCAAGTTTGTTTGTGCTAGGTTCCAGCAACCCCTAGCTCTCTCGTTAACAGTGACAAACTGCTACTGGGCTCTTTCAACGTATGTTATTTGTTAAATTATTAGCCATTATATTGAATTGAAAACAAATTGTCAACAATACCCAAATATTATTTTAAAATAATTCATATCTTCATACGTATTTCTTTATTCCTTATCTTCTCCAATAATCCTTACTTCTCGCTCCAACTTCACGCCAAATTTCTCTTCAACTGTCTTTTGTACGAAGTGAATTAAATCGATGTAATCTTGTGCTGTTCCGTTATCAACATTCACCATAAACCCAGCGTGTTTTAAAGAAACTTCTACTCCACCAATTCGCTTACCTTGTAGTCCTGAGTCTTGAATTAACTTACCAGCAAAGTTATTTGGTGGGCGCTTAAATACGCTACCACATGAAGGATATTCTAGAGGCTGTTTTGACTCACGTTTAAACGTTAAATCATCCATTTTTGCTTTAATTTCTTCATGTACACCTTCTTCAAGTTCAAATCTCGCTTCAAGAATAATGTAATGGTTGTTTGCAAATACACTCTTACGATATCCAAATTCAAATGCTTCTTTCGTCAAAGTACGTAGCTCTCCATCACCTGTCATTACGACAGCTTCTGTTAATACAAACGAAATTTCACCGCCGTATGCACCAGCATTCATATATAATGCTCCGCCAACTGAACCTGGAATACCACAAGCAAACTCAAGACCCGTTAAGTTATGGTCTAAGGCAATACGTGATACGTCAATAATTGCTGCACCACACTGTGCTACAATCGTCGTTCCTGTTACAGTAACACCTGTAATATGAATTAAACTTACTGTAATCCCGCGAATTCCACCATCTTTAATAATGACATTCGATCCATTTCCTAAAAACGTAACTGGAATATTATATTCGTTCGCATATTTAATAACTTCTTGAATTTCATCATAATTTGTAGGCGCAACAAAAACATCTGCTTTTCCGCCAACTTTAATATGCGTATGATTCTTTAACATTTCATCTTGTTTAACATGTCCTTCAGGCAATACCGTACTTAAATATTTATAAACCTCTTGCATATTCATTTTACGATTCCTCTATTTCTATATTCATTTTATCCCGTTATACGGGCCCATAATATCCCCACGTACATGAAAGAACCTAAAGTGGTGGATACAGTGTACCCAAAATCAATTCGAGACACCTATAAACCTCTTAATTTATAAGAGGTGCCACTCATATTAAAATATATATTGCATAATAAAGCAACCCAAATGGACTACTAAACTTGACATGTCATCAGAAAGACAACAATTTGTAAAATATGTGACTTTTTCAAAACACTATCCCTCAGTATCTTACTATACCACACAAAAAGAAAGTGGTATTTTTTTGTACTTTTTACTTTATTTACATCAATAAAAAAGAGCACATCCGACAGAATGTGCTCTTTCTATACTCTTTATATTACTTTTCGTTCTCTTCTTTTTCTTTATCAAACCATAACAGCTCATCGTTATCAACTTCACCATTATAATTGATTAAAATTTCTTCTCCTGCTTTTATATCCTTATAAGCATAGAAGTTAAACGTATGGTTCTCGAAGACAATATCATACGTTGCATTCGGTGTATATGAATGATTAAATAACATACCGTATCCTAAAAGGATTGCCGTATGATTGATTCCATACTCAAATGCGTAGTCAGCAAGTAATGTTTTCTCAATATGTTCATGCTGTTCATTCGGATAAGAGATAACTGGTGCTGCGTGTATCAACTCACCTTTTTTAATATCACGAGTTGCAAATACACCTCTATTAAATTCTCCATCACTAAGTTCAGAAGTCTTAACTTCGATCATATGCGTCACCTATTTAATTCTTTCTTTGAAGTATTTTAATTCCGCTATTAGCTGAATTTTATCTCCTTAAGCTTGGCAGAAAACGCGCAGAAAAGCAATTAAATTCCTATCAAGTATTCGTTTCAATGAAAAAAGAGCACATCATTCGTGCTCTTTCCAAGCAATATTACTTTTCTAAAATATCTTCTAACAACTTCACTTGCTCGCTAACAGTTTGTAACGTCTTCACTGACGTATCATTTCGATGTTTTTCTTCTTCCACACTCGCTAGCACTTCTTCTGTAGCTGTAGAAGTTTGCTGAATTACGTTAGAAGCATGCGTAACATCCTTTACGATATTCGTCGTTTTAACTTGGAAACTTTCTTGATGAACAACAACCTCTCGCATTACTTCATTAATCGCATCAATAAACTTCCCTAAATCAGTTACATTTGTTAAAACGCTTGCTAACATCTCGTTACATTCTTCTTGTACTCTTTCTGACTTTTCTACTTGTACTTCTACCTTACTTGCTTGATTACTAAACTCCTTCAAAATCCCTTGAATTCTTCCCGCAGAACGATTTGATTCTTCAGCAAGCTTTAACACTTCACTCGCTACAATAGCAAAACCTTTTCCATGCTCGCCTGCCCTCGCAGCTTCAATATTTGCATTTAAAGCTAGCAAACTCGTCTGACTTGAAATATTCGTTATTACATCTACAATTTCATTAATTTGTTTCGATTGCATCATTAAATCTCTAAATATAATTCCAGACTGTGAAACAACATCATTTAAACTTCTCATGTTAGTTTCAAAATTTCTTAGAGTATGTACACTACCTTTTGAAATTTCTAAGCTTTCATCCACACGAGCCGATGCAGTTCTTACTTGAGAGATGATTTGTTCAATATTTCCCTCCATATCATTCAATACTTCTACCGAACGATACATCATCTCTGATTGTGATTGCGTACCAACTGCCACCTCTTCAAAGGCAAAATTAATTTCACTCATCGATTCCATCGACGTGTTCATATTTTGTCTTAAATGATTGAAATTACTATCTAGTTTCACAACTGTTTCTTCAATAAGTCTTTGCGTCTCTTCTAACTCCTGAGCTTTTCTCATTACTTCTTGCTTCTCATCACTTAAACGAAGGAGCAAATTAGAACCGATTTTCGTGACGCCCCACATAGCGATTGTTACAATCGCTAACAAACTTGCGAAATTAGCAGCTTCAGACGAGGCTGTATAAGCAAAAAATTGCTCCGGCCAATAGCTACAAAGGATAAATGTGATCACAACAGCTACCCCGCCAAGAATTAAAATGAGACGCTCACTTAAGTAAATAAGTGAAACAGCTAATGTAAAATAGACCATTTGAAATACAGCCGGGCTTTCATTAAAAGCTTGTACCATAATGTAAGACATTGTAAGCAACATAAATGTCATGATATATTTATACGCTGATTCCATACTTTTTATAAAAGTAAACAGCGTTCCAAATGCAACGACAGAAATACCACAAATCCAAAACGCTATTGCTCTCTCTGTAAAAATATATCCATAATACCCAATTGCGATTATCCCAAGAAAGAAACTACAAATCGTTATAAACAGTAATAAATGATTTTTCTGTGATTCTTTCTCAAGGTTAGAAAAACAAGTCCTCTTTAACCACTCCATATGAAGCCCCACCTTCTACTTATACATATCAATTACTTCAGTTTAAATACCGCACTTACTGGGTTATGATCACTATTTTCAAACTTTAAATCTTTCCCTTGTACATTTACAATCTCTACATTCGGTGAAACGATAAAGCCATCAATAATAGTGACGAAATTTTCACCTTCTACATATTTCTTTACATCATCTCTCACAGTCATAACAGACGGATCTACAGCCCACTTAAAGCCACCGTCTGTAGTAAAGTCCTTCGGTAACTCTACTAACCACTCAGGGCGCTCTTTCACGAACTTCGGATCACTTAATTGAGCGTTTGAAACTAATTGATTCCAATCTCCGCCCATTATTACGTAATCACCATTTTCATAATGCTTGTTCATATATTCTTTTAAGTACTCTACTTGCTGTTTTCTAATTTTCCCGCCTTCATCATAAGCAGACAAATGTAAATTTACGAGTCTAACATGTTTCCCATTATTAACAGGAATTTTATATTCCACAATTGCTCGATCTAAATCAAACAAACGCTTTGGCCAAGGCTCCATTCCAGGAAGCTGGAACCTCTTCGCTTCTTGAACAGTGTATTTAGAAAACGTACTTAATCCAGCCTCCGCATATCCCATTGGATTTATTATTGGCACTGGAACCCATTTCGTATCGTAGTTCTTGCCAAATGACGAAACATAATCAGGTAATCCTTTTTTCAAAAATTCATGTTCATTTACATCAAATGAACGAAGTGACTTTATATCAACTTCTTGTAATAGTGCAAAATCACTATTCTCATTTTGTAAAAACGAAAGCATATTCTTTAAATTAGTTTCCGTTTGCTCTTTACTACTTGAACCAGATCCCTTTCCACCATCCATAAAGAAATCTTGATCCTTATCTAACCCAGCATATCCAATATTAAATGTTGTAACTTTAAACTCATTTCCAGTCGCTAATACGCGCTCCTTATTATTCTCCACCTTCAAGCTTATAACATCAGCAGGCTGTTCTTTAGTAAGTGTCATATACGCTAGAAATCCTCCTACAATGCCCGCTACTACTAAAACACATGTAAATACGATTTTTAAAAATTTCTTCAAATAAATGACTCCTTTTCACGCAAATTTATTTTTCTTTATTTTCAGTCAAATAAAACAAAACGACACACATAAGAAACATTTTATCATAATTAAAACCGTATATCACTATATTTAGTTGATAAGTAATCGATCCCATTTTAATTACTTGAAAAACCTTCAGACATCAAAAAAAGAAACGTTACACCCACCTCCTCACTGGAATTTAAACGGTATATTTAGTACACTATATGTAATAATCCTAGGCGATGGAGTTCGCCATAAACGCTGCTTAGCTAATGACTCCTACCAGTATACATACTGGTAGGAGTCTATTTTTTTGAGCAATCTATTTAAAGAGGTGAGAAAATTGATTTATATTATCGTCGGCATTGCCGGTATATTAGGAGCTCTTTCTCGTTATTATTTAGGTCTTAATATCACCACATTTTGGCATCATTCATTTCCATTAGCAACATTACTCATTAACTTAATCGGTTGCTTCTTCTTAGCGTGGCTAACTACTTATATCGCCCGGCTAAACATCTTACCTTCAGAGGTCATCACAGGCATCGGAACTGGATTCATCGGTTCCTTTACGACTTTTTCAACATTTAGTGTAGAAACTGTGCAATTGATCAATCATTCTGAGTGGAGCATAGCCTTCTTATATGTATCATGTAGCATACTTGGTGGCCTCATTATGTCTGGCCTTGGCTATACACTTGGAGATTTCTTAATTAAGAAATCTCTTACGGAAGGTGATTACTCATGATAGAAGCCTTATTAGTCGCAACAGGAGGATTTTTCGGTGCGATTACACGATTTGCAATTAGCAATTGGTTTAAGAAAAGAAATAAAACACAATTTCCACTTGCTACATTCCTTATTAATATAACAGGGGCGTTTTTACTTGGATATATAATCGGCAACGGAGTTACTACAGGCTGGCAACTATTATTAGGTACTGGATTTATGGGTGCATTCACTACATTTTCTACGTTTAAACTAGAAGCCGTTCAACTTCTCAATCGAAAAAATATTAGCACTTTCCTTTTATACTTAAGCGCTACGTACATAATTGGTATCCTCTTCGCATTCCTTGGAATGAAGCTAGGCGGAATATGAAAAAAAGCGACTCTATTGAGTCGCTTTCTTTCATAAGAAATATGTCCCGCCATATGGAATAGAAAATAAACCAGCTGGATGTACATCGTAATGTACAATTTGCATCGGAAGCTGTGAATACGGCATATACTGACTTTGCATCATTTGTGCAAAATATGCTTGTTGTTGCATTTGAATAGCTTGATTCATAGCATGAATTGTTCCCTGTGCCCCAGCCAGCGTAATAGCTGCTCCTACTTGTCTTCCATTATAAAAATGATGGTTCATCATGATTCATCCCACTTATTCTTTTTCTTCCATATGGTATGTTTCTATTTCATAGTGAGTATTTTGTCCCTATTGGTAACCCCTATTTATTGCCCTTTTTCAGCTTTGAAGTAATAAATCCAAATAATAATACGCCAATACCACTAAGGAACAATACATAACTTATCGGTACTAGGAAAAAGAAAGGTTCTTCAAGGAATCCATCCGCTCCTACTTTACTGTTTGAAGCATGTTTAGTTAAAGAAATAATCGCTAAAATCATGAAAGAAATAGCTACTACGTATTTATTTTTCATTTCACATTCTCCTCTACTTATGTAATTCTCCTTAAATCGTTAACATCATATTATCTAAAAAAACATTAACATTCAATAATTACTTATTGTTTAACGATAAATAATTATTGACTAAACTAATAACAAAAAGATTTACGAAGCATATTAAATCACTTCGCAAACCCTCTGTATTATAAATATTTACACTTCAAACCTCTTGCTTAATACTATATACATTGCGCAAAATAGCACGAATATCCCAGCATAAATTAACAAAATCTCTACACTAAACATATCCGACAATGGCCCAAATATTATCATTCCTAGAGGAAGCGCGCATGAATTCGCAATTTGTACAAGACTGAACATCCGTCCGTGCATTGATGGTTCTACTTTCTCCTGCAATAACACAGTAACTGGTGTATTGAAGCACGGCATCGTTATACCAATTAAAAAATTAAAGACTAAATATATAATAAATATTGGTGCTATTCCGAGTCCAATCATAAGCAGTCCATATAATGCACAAGCTAGCGCTGTTGTATACATACGATTACGAAAACCACCCCACGCCGCAATTAATACGCCACCAGCTGCCGCACCCGCACTAAAGGTCATCTCACTAGCAGTAAGTCTCCACATTTCGGCCCCGAAAGAACGAGTTACCATTAAAGGTGTTAAAAAAGCAGCTGGACTTATTAAAATCATGACGATAATTAATAAAACGATTAGCCTTTTAATAAATACATTTTCTTTTAAATAAGAGAATCCTTCTTTAATTCCTTGTAGATTAGATTTTTGCTTACTCTCTACATTCACATGTCCTTCCACCTGAATGATAAACATAATACTAATTCCAATCATAGCCGTAATAACATCAATAAAAAATGTTGTTTCAATGCTGGCAATAGAAAGAATCATCGCACTTGCTGCTGGAGAAAGAAACATAATTAAAGATGTAATACTGCTATTTATTCCATTTACTTTCATAAGATACTCTTTCGGAACGATTTGCGGAATTAATGCATTTACAGCTGGCGTTTGTACTCCTGTTCCAGCTGAACGAATGAGTAACACAATAAAAAGTAACCAAATACTTTTATATCCTGTTAAAAATAAAATTGCTAAAACTAACGTCGCAATCGCTATAATTCCATCAGATAACATAATCATCTTTTTACGGTCATAACGATCAATCCAAACACCTGCAAACAAAGATATCGCAATTTGTGGTAGAAAACCGCAAACAGTTGAAATAGTCAACATCACTCCTGATGATGTTGTAAGGGTGATATACCATATAATCGCGTATTGTACGAGAGAGGAACCGAACAACGAAATAGTTTGAGCGGTCAAAAATAATATAATTTTCGTTTTCCAATTGTTTTCACTCATATGTTTCACACCCCCTTAACTAATCCTGTCTCTATATGAAAGATGCTATCTGCCCAATCAAGATAAAAACTCGCTTCGTGAGATACGAGTATAATGCTGCCCTTAAACTTAATTAGCGCCTTTTGCAAAGCTTCCTTCGCTTCTGCATCTAAATGATTTGTCGGCTCATCTAAAATTAATAAGTTACAAGGTGATAATAATAATCCGCACAGTTTCACCTTCGATTGTTCACCACCACTTAACGTACGAATTTCTTGCGAAACGTGCGTATCCTTCACTCCACACGCAGCTAAATGATGGCGTATTTCCTTCATATTCAGTTTAGGAAACTGTTCTGAAATAATTTGAAGCGGCGTTAAAGAATCATTGCTCCAATTTAAATCTTGCTCATAATATCCAATCTTTATTTGCTCTGAAAAGTGAAACTCTCCAGAAATACTATCAATATTTCCAACGATTGTTTTTAATAAAGTAGATTTTCCTACTCCATTGAAACCTGTAATAACAAGTTTTTGCCTACCCATTACTGAAAAATTCAACTTTGGTAAGAGAGCGAAGTCGTAACCAACTTCAAGGTTATTTACTTCAAGAACTGTCTGAACTGAAATGGGAAGTTCCTGAAAATGAATAGACGGTTTATGAGTAAAACTTGGTGGCGCAATTCTTTCCATACGCTGTAATTGTTTTCTACGACCTTGCGCTATTTTTGAATTCACCCCAGCAATATTTCTACGAATATACTCTTCCGTTTTTTCAATTTTCTTTTGCTGTGCATAATATTGGCGAATATAATCTTTTCGCAAATGCTCCTTCTGCCTTACAAAATCTGAGTATTTGCCGTAATACTTCTTAACTGTCCCGAACTCTACATCACATATGCAAGAAGTTACCTTTTCCAGAAAATCAAAATCATGTGATATGACAATAAACGCTCCTTCAAAATTCATTAAATAATTAGCAAGCCACTCCACATGCTCCTTATCAAGAAAATTCGTCGGTTCATCTAGTAATAAAATATTAGGCTCTTCTAATAAGAGCTTCGCTAAAATTACCTTTGCACGCTGCCCTCCGCTTAATTCACCAATAACACGATCCATCCCAATCACATCAATACCTAAGCCGGATGCCACCTTATTCGTAATACTATCTACTGAATAAAAATCATGAGCCTCGAGCAGTCCTTGAATTTCTGCCGCTTTCAATAGTTGATTTTCATCTCCAGTCATCGCACTTTCTTCATATAACTTGTTCATTCTCTTTTCCATTTCATACAAATCATAAAAAGCTCTCTTTAAATATTGTGAAATGGTATAAACCTCATCAATTTCAGCGTATTGATCAAGATGCCCAATTTGAATATTAGGTTGCCACTTTATGTCTCCCTTATCAGAAATAATTTCCCCCACCAATATTTTCATTAATGTGCTTTTCCCTGCACCATTCTGTCCAACAATTCCCATATGCTCCCCTTTATGCAAATCAAAAGAAGCATTTTCGTATAATACTTTATCTATAAAACTATGTGATAAACTTTCAACTTTAAGTAAACTCATTTTTATTCCTCTTTTCCTGAAATTAAAAAAGCAGAGAGATAGCGTCATTCGACACTAGCCCTCTGCTTCGTGGTTTTTTCTATACTACTCCAATTTATAGTAAATACTCATCGGAATAATATACACAAAGGGCCATAGACAAAGCATTGTCTATGGCCCCTTAATCTATTTTATACACCAGCTGAAAAACCATAACGAAATAAGCATAGATAAACTATACTTTTTTAGAAAAGTTATTCAGCCGATGAATATAGGGAATTTATACCCCTTGATTAAGCTCCGTACAACGCTTCACCGTATACATTTGTGCGGAGCAAAGTTTTCTAATGAGTTTTACAAATTTTATATAAAGCATATTCTGCACCTTCCTTAATACTTAAAAGGGATTTTAGCATACGTTTTTACGAAGCGTCAACATTACTTCCGAATCTTTCAACTACTTGTTTTCAAAATATTGCTTCTGAAACATACACATTCTTATCGCATTATGATAGTTACCATCAACGAAAAACTCATCGATAAGTTCGCCTTCTACCATAAATCCAACCTTTTTATAAACATGTACTGCTTTTTCATTTTCCTTATCCACAACTAAATATATCTTATGCATATTTAATACAGCGAAAGCATAATCCATTGCTAAACGCGTCGCCTCTACTGCATAACCATATCCTTGATAATTCGGATCAATAATAATTTGGAATTCTGTTCTACGGTGAATATAATCGATTTCTACTAACTCAACTAATCCAACCATTTCATTGTCTTTCTCAACGATAAATCGGCGTTCGCTTTGATCATGTATATGTTTATCGTATAAATCTTGCAGCTCCACAAATGCCTCATACGGCTCTTCAAACCAATATGACATAATATGCGCATTATTATTCAGTTCGTGTACGAACTTTAAATCTTCTCGTTCCAATGGACGTAACTTCAATTCCTGATTCATTCCTATAACCTCCAAGTAAAAGAAACCTCTTCACTTAATTTCTCAATTTTTTTCGATTTCAAACGCCCTAATTTCATTGTAAACTTTCAAGCAACTTGAAGGTCAAGATGTAAAAAAGTAGTGCAAACTTATGTCTGCACTACTACTCTTTTCTCAAATCTCTCATATTCGATATGTATAAAGCAATAACTAAAACAAGAATTGCTCCTGCGTATAATAACGTCTCCATCGGTTCCTCATGAGACACAATAATCAATCGAATTAAGGCCGTAATTCCGATATAAATAAAATAACGTAACGGGAAATGATAGTTCGATTTAAAATACTTAATAATTAATGCAATGAACTCGAAGTATAAGAAATAGACGATGATACTTTCAACCAATTTATAAGACGTATACTCTTTTGCCGAAAAAATATACTGCACAAACGTAATTGTCTCATTCACTAAGAAAATCGATAACACAATGGATAATATAATTAAAGCTATATTTAATATCCATTGCAAAACACTAGCTATAACATGATCGATATTAAATGACTTCATTTTCTCTTTAGACTCCCCTTCGTATAAGTACTTATTTATTATAGCAAAATTACGATTGGAAAGAAGTTAAATCATATATTCGTCCTTTGTTGTTGCCAGTGTAGGGGAGATTTAGTGTGTGGAGAATTCTATTTACAACCATACCCGACGAAACATGGAGAAACTCTTTCAAATTACCGTTCGTACATGTCGTACTAATGAGCAATGCATAATCTCGTATAACATCCTCATGTGCCACTTTTGAAAAATCTTTACAACTTGTACAACGCCAGCCCTTCTTCACTTTAACCATTGGAATAACTAAGCATTTCTCACATTGTACTCCATTTAACAACTCCTCTTTTTCTATTTTATATTGCTCAAGTATATTTTGTTGAAGTGGAGAATGCTCCGTTATTATTTGATGAATGAGCCTATCTACATTATCTATAACTTTTCTCTTATATTTACTTTCAAACCACTTTATTTTATGAGGTAAATTTGCACTATGAATAATTGTATGAAGAAGATTGTCATCTGAAGATTTTATAATGGTACGAGGCGAGCTAATAACAACGAGGGACTCGATTGGAAGACTAGAGGAAAATCCATGTAAGCTTAACCATTTCTTTAATTGTATTTCTTGCCTTTTTATTTGTAAAACCGGATCTGGAAATCCCTCTGAATTTCCTTCTGTTATTCGGATAAGTTGATTAAACTTTGCATCAAACATTAATGTACCTGCTATATTTTTTATCTCAAGAAAAAGAAGAAACTTTGTGGAAATGATAATAGTATCAATTTGAAAGTATTGATCATGATTAGATAAGCGAACATCATGTAAAACACTATACTCTTTCTCAGAAATAAAACTAAGTGGATAATCAATTGCTTGCTCCCCTTTATACCCCGCCATGTGTTTTGCCAAGTTTTCTCCAATTAAATTTCGTTTTGGATGATGTACAGGTAACCTTCTAAGCAGTGCTTCTAACTGTCTTATATAAATCGGCATTTTTCTTTCTTTCACAATCACCTCAAACACCCCTTTACAAATATATCAACGATTTTTTCAATATATCTATCATAACTCACAATATATCAACGATTTTTCCAATATATCTATCACAACTCACAATATATCAACGATTTTTCCAATATATCTATCACAACTCACAATATATCAACGATTTTTCCAATATATCGATTGGTCGACAATATCTGACACTACCTCACTCCAATCACTCACAGCATATCCTAGAAAAACATCTTCAGCAAAAACTTAAAATCGTATTTCCTCATAAAAAAAACATAACCCGCTCCTCCAGCAAAGTTATGGTTTTTAACCCTGCAATGCCACTCTATCTATAACTTTGCCGTGAAGTCCACAAAATCCATTTGTACTTATAGCAACTTTCACTTTTTTCACACTGAAACTATATACCCCAAAATCGTTTCACAACGTTATTACTTCCGCATAGCTACAATTTATATAATAACGGTACAGTACAAATAACGTGCTGAATCACTAAGTATGGGGGCATAACGATGAACGAAGCGTTGCTATTAGTAGACATACAAAATGATTACTTTGAAGGTGGCAATATGGAATTACATCAACCTGAAAAAGCCGCACAAAAAGCGAAAGAAGTTTTGAAAGCATTTCGTGAAAAACATAAAACAGTTATTCACGTACAACATATTGCGAACAATGAAGGAGCTACTTTCTTTTTACCCGATACAGTAGGTGTTCAAATTTATGATGATGTACAACCGATTGCTAACGAAAGAGTCTTACAAAAACACCACCCCTACAGTTTTTCTCAAAAGTTTTGCACTACAATCGATTAGCTATATTAGCAATTACATTATTATTAGCGGCTTTCCTTCTTCTTTACAATGTATTTTTTTGATTACTCGTAGGCACTACAGCAAGCTAGCGATTTTTTATAAATATGAACAAATTTTAGGAATTAGTTTATCTTTTTTTAATGTTTTATTTAGAGGCAGTTTATAGTCAGGTATTAACATAAGAAACGTAGCAACTAAGTTCATATATGACGCACTGCTACTATAATCGCTAACCGTACTACTTGAAATCATAAAATAAGGAGACGATAAAACATGAACAAAAAAGCAAAAGCACTTTCATCCGTACTGCTCGGATTCACATTAGCATTAACAGGGTGTGCTGGTACTAAAGCTGAAGAAAATCATGGGAAACAAAAACAAGAACAAGTTGCTAAAGAAACAAAAAAGGAAAATAAATTAACTAAAGGGCAAAAAATGGCTAATATTCTTAGAGAGACAAATTGGCAAGGTACACGAGTGTATGACAAAGATAAGAATGACTTAACAAAAGAGAATGCAAACTTCATTGGTCTTGCAAAATATGATGCGAAGTCCGGCAGATATGAATTTTTTGATGCTAAAACAGGTGCAAGTCGTGGTGATAAAGGCACTTTCTTTGTCACAAATGATGGGAAGAAGAGAATATTAATTTCAGAATCAATGAAGTATCAAGCTGTCGTTGACATGACAAAACTAAATAAAAATGTATTTACTTATAAACGAATGGGGAAAGACGCTAACGGTAAAGATGTAGAAGTTTTCGTTGAACATGTCCCATATAAAGAAAAAGAACTTTCTTTCACTGATCCGGACAAGCAGCTGAACACGACTACAGGAGATATTGTTAAAAACGTTGATGGAGATAAAATTTTAGGCAGTACCCTTTGGCATGGAACAAAGGTATTAGATGAAGCTGGTAATGATGTAACACAGTTTAATTCGAATTTTATAAGTCTAGCAAAATTCGATGACAAGTCTAATAAATATGAGTTCTTCAATAGCGAAACAGGTCAAAGCCGCGGTGACTATGGCTACTTCGATGTTGTACACGAAAATAAAATAAGAGCCCATGTTTCAATTGGAAATAACAAATACGGTGCAGCTCTTGAACTTACTGAACTAAATAATAAGAGATTTACGTATAAAAGAACTGGTAAAGATCAAGCAGGTAAAGATATCACCATATTCGTTGAACATGAACCTTATAAAGGTGATATGAAACCACAATTTAGTTTTTAAATACGTTTGATTAAAGATCCTGTACTGAGTTGCAGGATCTTTCTTATTAAGCAAGAGAACGAAAAGACGAAAAACATGTAGCTTTTCGTCTTCACAATATTTCCACCTTATAGTTGATGATTTACAAAACCTAAAAACATACCGATACAAAATAAAATAAATCCAATTAGAATTAAGGGAAGAGTGAAGCCACCCCAAGCTGGTTTATTAGCAAACGCCCTTATTTTAAAATTAATCCTCGCTAAAGACATGATAACGATACCCGCTATTGATAAAATTGTAGTTACATAAGTCATCTAGAATAATACTCCTCTTCTATATTGATTTTATATCTCTGCAAACCATCTACATAAGTGTTACAGTCCACTATTCATACATGTCATCCCAATTGTAGCAATCCAGCTTTGTGCACATCATTTGTAAAATTCATTCTTCATTCCTAAAAAAAGACAGAACCAGACGGTTCGGTCTTTTTTGTTTTATAATAATCTCTTTTATTTTTGCTACAATACCTTTTTCTTATAAATCTTACGCCAACACAGCTTTTGATTAACTTATCCTGAAATATTATGAATTTGCGTTCAACTTATCTAAAATACCTTTATCTATTTTTGCTTGATTCACTTTAGCTATTTTAGAAACAATCCCACGGCGATCTTCCCAATCAATCAAATAATATTGATTTTTTTCCAATTCATTTTGCAAGGAAATTTTCAGTTTTCTTTCTTCCCCTTTTTTATCGTACACCTTCTCATCGTAAACATGATACGTAAGAACTTCTCCATTACTCAATTTTTCGTTTTCTACTTTAGAATCAGTCGTTACTTTTACATAATATTGTTTAGTCAAATAGTATCCATTCCCTGACTTCATATAGTAGAAAGCACCTCCTACTATAGCTAATAACGCAAAAATTCTCATGATCCATTTCATATGATAATACCTAACCTTTCTATTCTACTTGTAAGATTTATACCCGTTAAAATATAAATCTTCCTTACCTTAAGTATGCTTTAACCATACAGATGGTACAATCCAGTTTCCTTACACCCACATTACATTTTTGTAATCCTATCATTTTACAAAAGTTTCTTAAGTTGGCCCAAAACAAAGGAACATAAAGTTTTATTCCTCCAATTGCCACACTTTTAGCAACACTTGTCCAAGTAATAGGAATTTCATTTCAATCCATTTTACGTGAAGAAGTAAATCAACGCCGATTAACTATATTAGGAATTACATTATTAATCAGCCCTCATCAATCGGGCTGCCCGGCAAATAGAGGAATAAAATTTGTGACTAAGTAAAAAAGCGCCCTACTTATAGGGCGCTTTTTTTATACTTAATGACTAATACTAGCTGTTGGATATAATGTTGTTCCTCCAATTGAAACTTTTATTTCATTTGTTAATGGAACGTTTTGTTCATTAATAATTGTTCTCCACCATTCCCATGCAAGACCTGTACATTCTCTTGCTACAATTTTTATATTTTTTGAGTTCGGTGGAAGAGGGATAACTGTAGAGTAATGAGCCGTTTTGTCTTTTCCGCTACCATCCCATGTTTTATGTGTTAGTACTTCGTTACCCTTTTGGTCAAATGTGAATTCATCCCAAGATACATCAAATTGAGCAACGTAAGCACCGTAATGATCAAGTGTCATTTTAGCACTTGAATATTCTGTAGTTGTCGTCTCAATATAATCTGTATTGTTATGAACAGCAGCAGTTGCATTATCTTTTAAGAAAGTACTTGTATATGAAATTGGGTATGCTGGATTTTTAAGACTTAATTCAGCATTATCTTTAATAATATTTCGGATTTCATTGAAATCTTTAGTAACAACCTTGTTATGCTCTTTCGCATCTCCGCCTAATACTACAGCAGTAAAGGTACTTTCTTCAAAAATATCTTTATACTGTCCACTTGTTTCAACGCTGTTATTCTTAAGTAAGGCTTTAAAAGCAGCTTGTACATCTTTGCTCTTAGATGTTGTTTCTAATTTTACATAAATCGTTCTACCATAAGCTACATTTGAAACCATAACAGGTGGAGCCGAATTACTTACGCCTTTTCGAGTTAACTCATCAAAAGTAACGCTATTATCAAAAAGGTCGGATGGATTGTTAGGTAGTTCAGCACTTACCGTATAAAATATTTGCTTATACGCCGCTACCATCACTTTTTTCTCTCCATTTGCAACCGCATTAAAATCAATGTTTAGACTGTTATCAAGATATTTAGCGTTAACATTAAGAGCGCTTGCGATTTGCGATTTACTATAAACCATGGATTCCGTATACTGCATTCTTGCAGGTAACGTATGTGTTGTAGAATACTTTTCATTCCAAGTAGATACTAAATCGTCTACTGCTCCAGCTACATTACCATATGTCGGATTTTGGACAGTGATTGTATTTTCTTTTCTCATGCCCGGTAAGTCTATACTAATATTCAAAGGCTTTCTCTTAGCCACTAATAAACTCGGTTGATTGTCTGCAAAAGCTTTATTTGCAAGTTGTACAGCTCCTGGATACGTGCGATTCACTACAGAATCAATAATTGAAATATCGACTGGTGACGTTGTAAGTGATTTTTTTTCGCGTTCTACTACTACAAATTTACCATTTGAATTGATACTTTCTTTCGGAACAAAACTCTCTACTTTATCACCATTTACAGCTAAAACCTCTTGATTATTATATTTAAGATTTGCTATACCAGTATCAATGCCACTAGCATTTTTGGCTACATCAGTTGCATTACTTGCTTGTGTTTCTGCGAAGGAAATAGATGAATAATTAATAGTGCATAGACTAACTAATAAACATGCAAGGAACTTTCTTCTTTTAGTGTTTTTCTTAATATTCAGAAAAATCACCCCGTTCTTTTTTTAGTAAAATATGATAATGATTGATAAATGATTGCTAACTAATAAATTTACATAAATGCTTTTAAAAGTTCTTGAATTAACGGGATTACGCCACCTACAAATTTTAAAACTGCCATTGCGATTTCCATATTATTTCCTCCTTTTTATTGCTACGAAAATATGATTTATCTTTATGCCCTCATTATAGTGACCCCTTACACTTTTATCAATACACTCTGATATGCAATATTACATATAAAAAAACAAGCTGAATTCTTTTGAAAAATTATACAGAGATATTTTTTCCACTTGGTACATACTTGAAAAGGTGAAGCATTCTTTTGCATTTTATGAGTAATCACATAAAAAAAGCTGCTGCCTATAAAATACAGACAGCAACTTCAACTAGAGTGTCTTGCATAATCTACGCAAGACATTTTATAACTAATAAACTGCTATTGGCCCATAAGGACCATTAATAATTTCTATTTTTGTTTCAAAAATATCTGTCAAAAGTGTTGAGTCCATAACCTCTTCTACTGTTCCAAAAGCAGCAATTTGTCCATCTTTCATAGCACAAATTTTATCCGAGTATTTAGCTGCAAAATTTATGTCATGCATAACCGTCAAAATTGTTCTTCCAAATTCATTAGCTGCACGTCTTAAATGCTCCATCATTTGAACAGAACGAGCAACATCAAGGTTGTTCAAAGGTTCGTCCAAAAGTACATATTCCGTCTCTTGGCACAGTACCATCGCTACATATGCCCTTTGTCTTTGACCACCAGAAAGCTCATCTAAATATCTATTCTCTAAACTAGTTAAATCTAAGAAATCGATATATTTAGAAATGATAACCTCATCTTCTTTAGTCAACCTTCCCTTTGAATAAGGAAAGCGCCCAAATCCAACTAATTGTCTAACTGTAAGCCTAGTTACAAAATGATTTTCTTGTCGCAATATAGTCAAAACTTTTGCTAAGTCTTTTGATTTGGATTCAGAAACATCCATATTTGCTACCTGAATTTGGCCTTCATCCATATCTAAAAGTCTGCCAATCATCAAAAGTGTCGTTGACTTTCCAGCACCATTTGGTCCAATTAAAGAAGTAAAGCCTGCTTTTGGTATTTCAATATCCAAAGGTCCTATTTTTACCTTATCAGTATAGAACTTTTTAACATTATCAATTTTTATCATAAAGCCCTCTTCCTTAAAACTATAGTTAAGAATATGATTCCACCAAATAATTCAATAATAACTGAAACTACACCTTGAGCATGGAATACATGATACATTAAAAAGTATGCGCTCGTCATTATTAAAAATCCTATAGCAAAAGCCATCGGAAAAATATATCTATGATCATAAGTTGACGCTGCCTGATAACTCAAAGTTGCCACTAAAAAGCCGTAGAAAGTAAGTGGCCCAATTAGAGCTGTTGAAATGGACATTAAAATAGCTACTAATACAAGCGTATAAATTACACTAGGTTGGTATTTAACTCCAAAAGAAGTAGCAACATCTTTTCCTAGTGATAAAACATTCAAATTCTTAGAATGAGCAAAAATTAATACCGCTACAATTATGATCATAGGAATTACAATAGGAAAATATGCAGGATCTGCATGATTAACAGAACCAAATAGTCTTGCTTGTAAAATATCAAATTCTGAAGGCGCAAGTAGTTTTCTCATGAAAGTTGACACAGAATTTAGCCCGGTACCAATAATAATTCCAACTAAAAGCATAAGTTGTAAATTCCCGTATTTACCGGAAAGTAACCATCCATAAAGTATCAAACTCATGAAGACCATAACAACAACTTGGAATAAAAATGATCCAATTCCATTAAAATTTATTAACGCACTAGCACCAAAGAAGAATACTGTACTCGTTTGAATTGCTGAATAAAGTGATTCGAAACCTAAAAGCGATGGAGTAATAATTTTATTATTCGTAATAGATTGGAAAGCAACTGTCGACAAGCTATGGCAAACCGCAGCAATAATCATTGCAACAATAGCTACTATCCTTCTCTTAACGACTGGGATAAAAGAAGGTGAATCTATCGGAACTGGATTGTTATAAACTAAAAGTCCATATGAAGAAAGAAGACCTAAAGCAATCAATGTTATCAGTAAAATCCAATAACGTCTTGCTTCCTTCTTAAACCGAAAAGCGCTAGCTGATCTACTTTCATTATGAAGGCTAGAATCGATTTCGACATTTTCTTTTTTTCTATATTCTAATGTGATCATCGTAGCCTCCTTGGTTTTCTTTGTCTCAATAAAATAGTAATAAACACGACTGCTCCCACTGTTGCAAGTATTAAAGAAACAGGTAATTCAAAAGGCTGTATAATTGTTCGAGAAATGATGTCACAGGCAGTTATTGATCCCATTCCGATCACACAAACCCAAGGTAAATTACTCCTAAGATCATCACCTCTAAACATTGAAACGATATTTGGCACAATTAATCCTAAGAAAGGTAAGTGTCCAATAACAGCTGCAACAATTCCAACTGCAACAGAGATAAGAGCAGTCCCAAAAAGAACAATTCTATTGTAATTAACTCCAAGACTTGTTGCGACATCTTCTCCTAGTCCAGCTAAAGTCAATCTATTAGCATACATAAAAATAAGAAAAGTAATAATAACAATCAGCCATAAATATTCATACCTTCCCACCTGAATGTTAGCAAATGAACCTACAAACCAAGTTTCAATACTTTGCGTCTTTTGAAAAAGGAGTCCTAAAAAAGTAGACACTGCAGAAATTACTGCTCCAAGCATCAATCCAATAATCGGAACAATTAAAGACGAACGAAGCTTAACTCTTCTTAAAAATAGAAAGAAAATCATAGTTCCTATAAAAGAAAAAATGATTGCACCAGTCATTCTTTGAACTAAAGTCGGGGCAGGAAATAATAAATACACAAAAAGCAGGCCTAAGCCTGACCATTCAATAGTCCCCGTTGTAGTAGGTTCAACAAAGCGATTCTGTGTAATGAGTTGCATGACGAGCCCTGCCATCGCCATCGCAGCTCCAGTAAGCATTAATGCAGCTGTTCTCGGAACACGAGTTATGAAAAACATCTCTGTCCCGTCCTCTTGTCCACGTATATCATAAACTCCAGTAAACAGTGATATAATCCCTAAAATTATAACAACTATAACTGCTATTATAAAAGGTTTTGTCCATATTTTATTTTGATTATAAAACTGGGGTTGAGAAATATTCTCAACCCTAGAAATCATATTTTTTGACACTGTTTCGTACCCCTTTACACTACTTAGCTAAAGTTTTTGCCATATTTCCAAATAACTCTATATAAGTTTGAATTGATTCATTTGTGTAAGTATCTTCTGGTGCATAAATAACTTGTTTTTTAGAAACAGCAGTTGTGTTTTGAAGAGCAGGTGATTTAGAAATAACATCCTTAGCAGGTGTTGACTTAGCTGCATCAGATGTTGCAGCATCACGATCTAATACGAAAATCCAATCAGGATTTGTTTGTGCAATAGCTTCAACAGAAACGTCATCACCTTTATGACCTGCAGTAGAATTTGAAACTTCTAACGCTGGAGTCCAACCGAAAATTTCATACATTGGTCCCCAAACACGACCAGAATGTGGAGCAGCAAAACCAATATTACCACCAGTAACGATAACACTCATAACTTTATCTTTTCCGTTATAAGCAGATTTTGCTTTTTCAATAGATTTATCAAAATCAGCTACTAATTGTTTAGCTTCTTTATCTTTATTAAAGATTTTTCCTAAAGTAATTGTAGAATCTTTAAGTCCTTTTACTAAGTTTTCGCCAGGCTTAGTAGCTTTCTCAGAAACATCAAAATTAAGATCAATAACTGCTGCATTTGGTACTAATTTTTTGATTTCTTCGTAATGGTCAGCAAATCTTTGACCAACAATTACAAGTTCAGGATTTGCCGCTGCAATAATTTCTAGATTTGGTTCACGGTGATTCCCAATATTTTGAACTTTTTCATCCTTTTTATATGCTGAATCAGCAGGCATGATATCCTTTGGAGCAGCCGCTAATTTAATTCCCCAATCAGATAAAGTTTCAAACGTTCTGTTATCCAAAGCAACTACATTCTTTGGGTTTACAGGGACTTTAACAGTTCCATGAGCATCAGTGATTTCAACCGTTTTTGGCTTATCACTACCATTATCTTTATTATTAGCCTTCGAAGTTTCTTTACTTGAATCTGAGCAAGCCACTAACATTAAAGTAAAAATTGCTAGAATACTCACTAATTTTAAAAGCATAGATTTTTTCATATGTATACTCCTTATAGTGTGATTTATTTCGAAAATGATGACATCCATAGATTGAATTAGAAGGTAACTTTTATTCAATCGAATCGCTATTGATAATCATTTTCATTTGAACATCCTGTTAATTAGTATAGTCATTAATTCTGTGAAAATCTTGTGAATCGTATGAATTCATAAAATCAAGCATAAAAAGTAATATGTGCGGTCAGGACTGTTGATTAACCTTCATTAAATACTTTCTCAACAAATACGGGACAGAGACCTTCCCTTACAAAATACGCGCAGTAATAGCTAATATTTCACAGAAACTACTTTATTATCTTATTTTTATCATTCAACCATTGAATAGCCTCTGCCATGTATCGTTTGAATATATCTATCTTTCTTCTCGCACTTTAGCTTTTTTCTTACATACCCAATATATAAGTCTACTACATTCGGATTTACTACTACGTCATATCCCCAAACTTGATTCAAAAGCATTTCACGGCTTAATATCGTATTTTTATTCTTAATTAAAAATACAAGTAAATCGTACTCGCGCTTCGTAAGCGAGAGATTTTTGCCACCTTTTTTCACAATATTGCTAGATGCATCAACAAAGAGATCTTTAAACTGAAAAAAGTTTGTCTCATTTTGCTGGTTATAGTCACTTCTTCTTAAAATAGCTTGAACTCTCGCTACTAATTCTTCCTTCACAAATGGTTTTCTAATATAATCATCTGCTCCTGCTTGTAACCCTGCTATGCAATCCTCGCTAGAAATATTGTTGGTCACAATAATGATTGGTGTCGTTTTAACAAGTCGTATTTGTCTACAAATTTCTGGTCCCGATATACTTAATGAATCCCAATCCAATATGATAATATCCCAATCTTGCTCATATGCTATATTTAAACCTTGGTTTTCATTGTGAAGTTTTAAAATGAAATGGCCCTCTTGCGTTAAACCGCTTACGATTTTCTTTGCTGAAGACCGTTCATTTTTAATCACCAACACCTGCTTCACCGATGGTTCACCTCTACTTCAATATAAATTATTTAGATAAAAAATTATCCCGAAAAAATAATTTAAGATTTATAAATTTAAAACCCCTAAATAATCCATTAAAACAGTTTATTAGGAGAACTCTATATAATCTTACAATAGGTATGGATAAAAACACAAAACATATTAAGATTTGAATAAAGTGAAAACTTAATAAAATCTTACCAACCGGGCTTTGACGGGATAAACTTGTAATCATTAAGGGATACGCATTAAGGATAGAATTGAAAGAAGTGAAGAATTAGAAGCATTCTATTTTTAGAATCCTAACTTTTCCACAAACAAAAGAAGTATATTTGCCGTGGGTTAATTATTAACCCATAAACTTGCCGTGAATGTTACAACAAGACAAATAAAAATACCTATTATCAGCATCTGGCAGTTAATCTTACTATTTTATTCATTAAAGCTTTTATACGACAAGTTCAATAACTTTAACAACGGAGTTTTAGTATATAGGCTTAATGATAAAAGTGTTTGTAATGATATCCTTTGCTTTTAGAGGTACCGTCAGGAAAATGCGGATTTACAACACTAAGCCCATTTTCCCGACGATTCCTCCGCTTTCAACAACGTTAAGAAAATTTTATATGAAAGAAAGTTTTGTTCTTTTAACCAAAAACGGTCGTTTATGGTTAGATGAACTACTCACAGCTATTTATGTTATGCCATTTTTTAGATGTAATCAAAGGTAGTACAGTTGCATCATGAATTTGCCAAATTCCTTGTGTCTGTTGTCCCATATGGAAGGATCTCGTATATTTTTGCAGCAAGTGCCTGGGGAGATTCCTTTGCCCCTCTTTTAATCCAATCGTTAACAATATTATAGATCCCGCCTGCTAAAAACAGGATTTGCATTCTGCTTATGTCATGATTGCGCGTAATATCCACTTGAAAGACCTTTTCCATTGTGTAATTCAAATAATCAAGCATCATACTAGATATATTTGCATCAATTAACTTTCCTGACGGCTTCTGTGCAGACACAAAGCCCTCTATAATATATTCAATAATTAGCTGCATACTTTCATACGGATCCAAACTATCAACCTCTTTCAAGAATTGTTGAACAATTTCATCCACAGATACTTGTACGACGTCGTAAACGTTGCGGTAGTATTTGTAGAATGTGACTCTGGCAACTCCAGCCTTTTTGCAAATAGCTGTTACGGTTATATCTTGCAGTTTATGTTCATGCAACAGTGCGCTCAATGCCTCCATAATGTATCTCTGAGAGTGTATACTGTCTTCTCTTGACTTCCTCAAAGCTAACACATCCCTTCATTCTGTTCGTTTTAAGTGCAAATTATCACATTGTGCTTGAAAGATGAAAATTCACTGTTATACTTACACATGTAAGTACAATTGTTAGCATAGTGATAATGTCATTGTATAAAAGGCCATCATTGCTGTCAATGTGTACCATTTTCTTTGTTTCCTACTGGCAATTTTCCGCCATTTTGCAAGCTATAAATAGGTAGGGATATACCGATACAATTTACAATAGATATTTTAAAATCCTTTTATATGAATAATATGTGATTTTGGTGTTTGTGCGTTTCTAGATTACAACGTAAGAACAAGACAAATTTTCAACGAGAGTAGGGTGAGATTTAATTGGCAAAATATCTTTATAAGTTAGGACATTGGGCAGTAAATCATAGGAAAAAGGTTGTATTCAGTGCACTCGCAATTCTTATTGCATTTGTGCTTATTGGAGTCAACATGGGTTCCTCTTTCAATGATGAGATGAGCATTCCGAATACACCGGCAGATAAAGCAGGAAAAGTAATTGAAAAAGAGTTTAAAGCGATGCAACCAGCAGGTGCACAAGTAAAAGTAGTATTTCAAGCACCAAAAAACGAAACCTTGGAGTCAGCGGAAGTACAACAGAAAATTGCAGAAGTTCTAGGTGAGATTAAAAAAGATTCAGCTGTTGATTCTGTGGCAGCACCGATGCAACTGCAGAACCTTAGTGAAAATAAGAAAATCGGATATGCAGTTGTTACGTACAAAGTGAAAGCGGAAAAGGTCACAGAAGCTTCTAAGGATAAGATTTTAGATAGTATTGAAACAACAAGAGATGCCGGCATTCAAACGGAGCTATCAGGAGGCGATATTAAGTTTTCCGACTCAGAGACTTCAGGTATGACTGAAATTGTTGGAGTACTTGTTGCCTTCGTAGTCCTGACATTTACTTTTGTATCTTTTCTAGCAGCTGGACTGCCGATTCTCACTGCGATAATCGGATTAGCGATTGGAATGCTAGGAATCATGATTGGAACCAATTATGTGGAAATCCAATCTGTTTCCTTAACATTAGCTGCCATGCTGGGACTCGCAGTAGGCATTGACTATGCGCTTTTCATTATCAATCGCTTTAGACAGCAACTCGCACAAGGAGATTCTGTTCCAGAATCTATTGCCATTGCAACGGGAACAGCGGGAAGTGCCGTAATCTTTGCAGGATTAACTGTTATTATTGGTCTTTTGGGACTGTCTGTTACAAAGATTCCATTCCTAATAGCGATGGGCGTATCCGCTGCTTTTACTGTGTTCATAGCTGTGGTGGTTTCCGTCGTCATATTACCGGCCATATTAGGAATTATCGGCCATAAGATTGCCCCATCTAAACAAAATCGATTCTTGGAAAAGATGACTGGGGCAGGTAAGAAACGCACTGGTTCAAATAAATGGGGGGAATTTGTCGTAAGACGTCCTCTGGTTGTTTCGATTTTCGCAATCGGACTACTTGCAGTGATTACGATTCCATTTTTCCATATGAACCTTGGGCTGCTTTCTGATGGAACATCAAAGTCCACAGAAACGACAGAACGAAGAGCATATGATTTATTGAGGGAAGCATATGGAGAAGGAATTCATGCCTCTTTAGCGGTAGTGGCAAAATCGGAGGAAGCAACAGCTGAAACGCAAAATGTTATGAACACCATTGCAAAAGAATTGGGTAACCTATCTGACGTGAAAAGTGTGACACCAGCTATCCCTGGTCCTTCTGGAAAGATTTATATGATTTCCGTCACACCAAAAACAGGACCTGACGATACAAAGACGAAGAATTTGGTAAATGCGATTCGGGACAAATCAAACCAGACCGAGAAAGAAAATGGAATTGAACTAATGGTAACGGGCACAGCAGCGATGAATATTGATATTGTGCAAAAGCTGAGTGATGCCTTGCCAGTTTTCGCTGCTCTTATTGTGGGACTCGCATATGTACTCTTAGTTCTAGTGTTTAGATCTCTACTCATTCCATTAAAAGCAGTATTAGGATTTCTACTTTCTCTTGGTGCTACGTTGGGAGCCGTGGTATTTTTCGTGCAGGATGGGCATTTCCAAAATTTATTTGGTTTCCCAGCTGCCAGTCCAATCTTAGCTTTCTTGCCTGTTATTCTGATTGGCATCCTGTTCGGACTTGCCATGGACTATGAGGTGTTCCTAGTGAGCAAGATGCGGGAAGTATATACGCATACAGGCGACCCGAAGAGAGCTATTTTAGAAGGAATGCGAGAGAGCGGTAAAGTCGTAGTCTCAGCAGGATTAATTATGATGGCTGTATTTATTGGATTCATGTTGGCACCTGATAGCATCATTAAATCCATAGGCATGGCTCTTACATTCGGTGTTTTCTTCGACGCATTCATCGTGAGAATGACAATCGTACCTGCGGTCATGGCTCTCATGGGTAAGTCAGCCTGGTACTTGCCAAAATGGCTGGATAAAATTTTGCCTAACATTGATGTTGAAGGAGAAAGCATTATACATCACATGGAAAACAAAAGTGAAAAGATATATAAACAGAACAGTTAAAGTTAATTCATAGTTGTATTCATAAAAAAACCGCTTCCCTATAAAAGAGAAGCGGTTTTTTAGAGAAAGTATAGATTTTCCTTCGCTAATTATGTAAATATATAAAAGGACATGATTGCTGTAAATGTGTGCCATTTCCTTTGTCTCCCATTGGGGATTTACCGCCATTTTTCAAGTTATAAATAGGGAGGAATATAAAAAGTGAAAAAGAAACAACAAAAACAATCAACCTCTTGGCGTCCTAGAGGTTTTATTCAATGGTTTCTGACAGTTCTTACAGTACTAGCATTAGCTTTTATTGGTAGTTTGGCATATTATATTTGGAATCCATCAGATTTTAATGTCACATTAAGAATTTCTAATATAATGAGTCTTTTTGCAATGCTTGCATTGCAAATGCCAATGTTTTTAGTAATTCTAACATTATTTATAATTGTGCTATTAATATTAGCTGTATGGAAAAAAGCTTTAATCGCTCGAGCATTGTTGATTCCTCAATTATTACTAGTATTATTTTTAATAATAGAGCCAATTACTCAGACGTTAAACTATGCTAAAAACGAGAATGTTTCCGTTTCACTTAGTTCTCATTTTTTTGGTAAGACAGAGATAACATCAAAAGTCACACAGGACGTTGTATACGGTACAACCTCTGATAGTGTGGAATTAAAGCTTGATGTGTGGCCAGCTCATGGAGACTCAAAAAAATCACTTCACCCCGCTGTTATCATGTTACATGGAGGCGGCTGGGTTGAGGGTGATAAAGGTGGTTCACCTCATTGGTATCAAAGACTTAGTGAATTAGGATATACTGTTTTTGATGTACAATATCGTATGCCACCTCATGCGGGATGGAAGGATGAAGTAGGTGATGTAAAATCAGCAATAGGATGGGTAGTAGAACATGCGGATACTTACAAAATTGATCCTAAAAAAATAAATGTAATGGGGCAATCAGCAGGGGGGAATCTAGCTATGCTAGCCGCCTATAGTATGGGGGATGAACAGTTACCACCTTCTACTAGCGTTTCACCGGTACCTATTAACTCTGTGATTAATATATACGGTCCGTCTGATATGACAGAGTTTTACAAGAATAAACGAAGTCCTGACTACGCGGAAGATGTATTGAAAAAGTATATAAAGGGTACACCTTCACAATTCCCTGATCGTTACAAAATACTCTCTCCGATCAGTTACATTAATGAAAATACACCTCCTACTATTTCATTTTATGGAACAAGTGACCGAGTTGTCCCAGATGAACAAGGTAAATCTTTAGACAGGAAGCTGAGAGAAAATAACGTTTCACATGAATTCTATCTTCTTCCAGGAGCTGATCACGTTTTTGATGTAAAATCAGGTAGCTTGAATACGCAATTTGCTTTTGAAAAAGTAAAAGCCTTTCTTCAAAAATACAATTAATAAATATAGGTAAAAACAATTTAAGAAGGTTTGTTTGCATCATTGTAAAATATAAAAATAAATGAAACACGCATTTTGAAAAAACTTAATCAAAATGCGTGTTTTTAGTATAAATCTAGTAATTTTATCAATGGGTACAAGTTGCACTTCTAAATTGTGGAAATTCAATGAATATCATATACACGTAAGGTAGTCATTTCCCTGTCAAGTAGACAATAATAAAGATACGGTTTAAAATCTTTTATTTTTGGAAGCATTAGTTTACCACAAACAAAAAGAACCATAACCTCGCCAACCTGGCAAAGTTATGGTTCATATCATACAAAATAAAAAACCACCAAATATGTATTGGTGGAGACGGTGGGAGTCGAACCCACGTCCAAAAATATCGGCACTTAAGCTTCTACGAGTGTAGTCGATATATTAGCATTTCGCGAACTCTTCGGCCTATCGACAGGCTTCCAAGTTGCTAGTCTGGTTGTTCTCTTCCTTTGTCCTCAGACGGCGAACTCCGGCGTAGTCCACTTAGTTTGAGTCCCTTACCCTACCACATGGACGATGGAGGGAGGAACCTTTAGTGCAATTAAGCAGCTAAAGAAAGATTGTTTTGTTTGCCAATTATAGGCTTTGACGTTTTAACGAGGCCGATCCCCTCGACTCGCAACCTAAGCTCGAACTATCCCTGTCGAATCCGTAACGTCCCCATGATAAAAATGGAGCATACGAAGAAAATATCGTGATAGCTACTAAGAGCTGTTTTTCAATGTGCAACAACCTTACATAAATTATTATAACATACGCGCTCCATTTTACAAATGTAAATATCTGTATTACATCTTTTGGCGATCACGGAACGCGCGTGCAATTTCACGTTTAGCTTCTTTCTCTTTTAAATCGTGACGTTTATCGTATTGCTTCTTACCTTTTGCTAAACCAAGTGCCATCTTTGCAAATCCATTTTTCAAATAAATTCTAAGTGGAACTAATGCGTAACCTGTTTCTTTCGCAGCGCCCGCTAGTTTATCAATTTCTTTTTTATGCAGAAGTAATTTTCTCGTACGAAGTGGATCATGGTTGAAACGATTCCCTTGTTCGTACGTATTAATGTGCATATTATGAACCCATACTTCACCATTATGTACACGTGCAAACGCATCTTTCAAGTTTACGCGTCCAGCGCGAATCGACTTAATTTCCGTTCCTTGAAGGACAAGCCCTGCTTCGTATGTTTCTTCGATGAAATAATCATGAAATGCTTTTTTATTCTGTGCAATAACCTTACCTGTACCCTTTGGCATATAACGTCCCTCCTCTATTTTTACTATTGTAACAAATGTTAATAAAAAGCGAAAGTGGCTCGCTCAGAATCTTTGGACATTGGAACTCCCGACAGAGGAGCGCTTTTTGCTTCATCCGAGGGAGTGAAATGGCCAACAGATTCTAGCCACTGTAGCTAGATTCCATCAAAAAGCGAAAGTGGCTCGCTCAGAATGTGAGATGGATGGAGCTTCTGACCTTGAGGCGCTCTTTGCCTCTCGGGAAGAAGTGAAGCCGCCGAACATTCTAGCCACTGTAGCTGGATTCCGATAAAAAGCGAAAGTGGCTCGCTCTCAAGCCACGAAGAAAAAAGAAAACGGCCCCGCTTTTCATCAAAGCGAAGCCACTCTTTTCTTACTTACGCTTTTTCTTTTTCTTCTTGAATCCTGGTACGTTTTCGAAGAATGCTTTTTTCTTCTTACCGTTACCATCTTTTTTTCCCGGCTGGCTAGCAGAAGCGGATGCAGATGCAGATCCTCTTCCTTTTCCTTTACCACCACGGTCAAATTTTCTACCTGTGCCACGTTCACCGCCGCGCTCATTACTGCGCTCGCTACGTCCACCGCGTTTCTTTCTGCCTGTTCTTGGCTGCTCGATAACGACTGGACGATCTTTGAACTTACGGCGAGGTGTGCCTTTCATGCCAACGATTTCAAAGTCGATTGCACGCTCGTCTTTGTTTACCTTAATAACGCGAATTGTAATTTCGTCACCGATGCGGAATACGTTTCCTGTACGTTCTCCGATCATAGCGAAATGTTGCTCGTCATAACGGTAGTAATCATCCGTTAAATAACTAACGTGTACAAGACCTTCAATTGTATTTGGAAGCTCTACGAATAAACCGAAGTTTGTTACAGAGCTAATCATACCGTCATACTCTTCACCGATCTTATCAACCATATACTCTGCTTTTTTCATCTCATCTGTTTCACGCTCTGCTTCAACAGCACGACGTTCCATATTAGAAGAATGCTCTGCAATCTCAGGTAATTTTTCACGCCATTTTGCTTGCGTTTCGTTGTCGACTTTACCGTTAATAATGTATTCACGAATTAATCTATGAACGATTGTATCTGGGTAACGACGAATTGGTGATGTGAAGTGTGTGTAGAACTCAGTTGATAAACCGAAATGTCCTAAACTATCCGCATCGTAACGAGCTTGCTTCATAGAACGAAGCATAACTGTTGAAATAACTACTTCTTCTGGCTGTCCTTGAACCATTTCAAGAATTTGTTGTAGCGCGCGAGGATGCACTTCATTCGCACGTCCTTTTACGGCATATCCGAAGTTCGTTACAAACTCGAAGAAACGCTCTAGCTTATCTTCTTTCGGATCTTCATGGACACGGTACATAAACGGTACGTTCATCCAGTGGAAGTGCTCTGCTACTGTTTCATTCGCAACAAGCATAAATTCTTCAATTAACTTCTCTGATACAGAACGATCGCGCATAACAACATCAGTCGGTTTTCCTTCTTCATCTACTAATACTTTCGCTTCTTTAAAGTCAAAGTCAATTGCACCACGGCGCATACGTTTTTCACGTAGAATTTGTGCCAATTGCCCCATCTCTTTAAACATCGGTACTAATGGCTCATAACGCTTAATTAACTCTTCGTCCTCATCTTCTAAAATGCTTCTTACGTCAGCATACGTCATACGCTCTGTCGTTTTAATCACACTTTGGAAAATCTCGTGTTTAACAACATCACCTAAGTTGTTGATTTCCATTTCACAAGATAATGTCAGACGGTCTACTTTCGGATTTAATGAACAAATACCGTTAGATAGACGGTGTGGAATCATCGGAATTACACGGTCAACAAGATACACACTCGTCGCTCTTTCCGCTGCTTCAACATCAATTGGAGAACCTTCTTGAACGTAATGACTTACGTCCGCAATGTGAACGCCAAGCTTGTAGTTACCGTTCTCGAGCTTCGTTACTGTAACAGCATCATCTAAATCTTTTGCATCTGCACCATCAATCGTTACGATCATTTGGTCACGTAGGTCGCGGCGATCTTTTAAATCTTCTTCTGAAATCGTTTCTGGTACACTGTTTGCATGCTCCATCACTTCCTCAGGGAATGCTAAAGGTAAATGATGTTTATGAATGACAGATAAAATATCTACTCCTGGATCATTTTTATGACCTAGAATTTGAATAACTTCACCTTCTGCGCTTAAACGATTCTCTGGATAGCTCGTAATTTTCACAACTACTTTATGACCTTCTACAGCACCCATTGATGCGCTTTTCAAGATAAAGATATCACTCGTCCAGCGCTTATTGTCAGGTATAACAAATCCAAAGTTTTTCGATTCTGTATATGTACCAACTAGTTCTTTCGTTCCACGTTCTAAAATGCGTACAATAGACCCTTCTTGACGTGAACCACTCGATTGGGAACTAAGGCGTGCTAATACTGTATCGCCATGAAGTGCACCGTTTAATTCTGTAGGCGGGATGAAAAGATCATCGTCTCCTGTTTTCTTCTCATCTGGTACAACGAATGCAAAACCACGTGCATGTCCAATTAACTTACCGCGTATTAAATTCATCTTTTCAGGAAGACCGTAACGGTTGCTACGAGTACGAATAACAAGTCCCTTTTCTTCCATCGTTACAAGTGCCTTTACGAAATCTTTAAAGCCCTCAGAACCTTCAATCCCAAATGCCTCTTCTAACTCTTGTATCGTTAGCGGTTTATACGCTTCTTCTCTCATAAATAATAACAACTTATCAATATGTTCTTGTATGATTTCTTCCAAGCAAAAATACCTCCTTTAAAACCTTATATTATTTAGTGTATCCGAAAGATAGGGGATGTATAAAGTGAAACTTCAATACTCCCCTTATGATTTTTACAGTTTTCACAAAAAATTCCTTATGAAAAAAAGAGGCAACTAGATCTTACCAATCTAGTTGCTCCAAGAAGTTATATACATCCTCATGTAGCTCGTCACGTTGTTTATCAAGTGTAATGACATGCGTAGAGTCTTCATACCATTTAATGTCTTTTAACGTAGATTCTACACCGTTATAAATAATGTTAGCACTATCTGTATTAATCATTTCGTCATGACGTGCTTGTACAACAAATGTTGGTGCATAAATCATATCCACATTGTTACGTACGTCAGCAATTAATTGTTGTAATGCTTTTAATGTATTCATCGGTGTCTTTTGGAATTCCAACATTTCTTGTTCAATTTGTTCAGGTGATTTTTGCTCACGTTTTTTATATTCGCGGGCATATGCCAATATACCTTGGTACATCGTTTCTTCGCTCTTAATATACATCGGTGCACACATTGGTACTACACCTAAAACCGGTACTGTATAACCTAATTTTAAAGAAAATACGCCGCCAAGTGACAATCCAACAACAGCAATTTTCTCAAAACCTTTATCTTTTAAAAGCTGATATGCCTCCGTTACATCTTGCCACCAATCTGTAGGCCCTGTATGAACAAGCTCTTCTGGTGGTACACCGTGCCCTTTATAAATTGGCGCATGACAAGTATAGCCCTTCTTTTCTAAGAAACGCCCTAACATACGTACATCAGCTGAGTTCCCTGTGAATCCATGTAGTAATAAAACAGCGCGGTCTCCACCCTCAAATGTAAATGGTTTCGGAGATGCTAATTTCATCATGTATTTCTCCTCTTTCTCTTCTGTAATCTAGTCGTATTCTTTCTATATCTAGTGTACCATATTTGTATTTCTATAATCTAATTAGAAACATCTTTCAAATAGCAAAACAAAAAAAGAAGAACCATTAGTACCATTCACTAACGCTTCTTCTTTCAATTCTATAAATTGAAGTACGTAACACCAATTGTTAATACAAAGAACAATACAGCTAAAACAATTGTAATACGGTTTAATACCGCTTCAATTCCACGTGCCTTTTGCTTACCAAATAATTGCTCCGCACCGCCTGAAATTGCACCTGAAAGGCCTGAGCTATTACTAGATTGCATAAGTACCATAACAATCATTAAAATCGATACAATAATAAGTAAAACTGATAATAACGTATGCACTTGGCGTACCTCCTACAAAGATTCAGTTATTGTAACTGTAGCATAAATTCTATAGAAAAGCGAGAGCTATAGAGGCGCTCTCGCTTTTCTTCTATTACATAAACATCATCGCAAATAACGGTCCAAGTAAACATGTCAAAATTGCTGTTAATGTCATTGTTACCGATCCAATAACACCTTCATGTTCGTTATTTTTCATCGCTCTCATCACGCCCATAATATGAGAAGCACATCCAAATCCGATACCTTTACCAACTGAGTTTGTAACACGGCTCCATTTTAATAAAAGGGGTCCTGTAATCGTTCCAGTAATACCTGCGATAACAACGAAAGCTGCTGTTAAGGAAGGTACACCACCGACTTGCTCTGAAACACTCATCGCAACTGGCATTGTCACCGATTTTGGTAATGACGATAAGATTAAGCTTTTATCCGTTCCCATAAGTGAAGCAATCGCAAAATCACTAGCGATTGCAACTGTTGTACCTACTAATACCCCGCCAGCAATCGGTACAACATATTTTTGCAGAACATGACGTTGTTTATAAAGAGGAATTGCAAATGCTACAACACCGGGTCCAAGTAGCTTTGCAATCCAGCCACCACCACTTTCCATATAATGTTGATATGGTATATCAAGCACGATAAATAGGAAAGCCATTAATCCAGTTGCTACAAGCATTGGAATGGTGAATGGTGTTGGAAATAATTTATAGATTTTTTTAGATAATTGATATAATAGCACCGTAAAAAGAACCCAACCGACTCCGATTAATATTTGGCTCATCGCGACTCTCTTTCCTTCCTATTCGCAAGATATTGTCCTGTATGTCCTGCGACAATAATAATTAAAAACGTACTCGCTACAACTGTAATGAAAAGAGAAATTCCTTTACTCATAAAAAAAGCACCGTAATTCATTAGGCCAAGCGTTGGCGGAATTAATAAAAACGGCATAATAGCAACGAGTGTTTCTGCTCCTAAATCGAACCATTTCACTGGAAGAACTTTTAGGCTAAGTAAAACAAGTAAGAGGAACATTCCAATCAAACTTCCTGGAATCGGAATATTTAACATTTCTTGCACCCAAGTTCCAACCATATAAAACACGTAAAGAGCAGCAATTTGGACAAGAATCTTTGTAAATTTCATGTTCATCATCCCTCATGTTTATACGATCTTCTGTTAATATCTTTATCATAGTATAAATTGTAAAAAGCTGCAATTTATCAACTTGACAGCAAAAACAGCCTATGTTATACGCTTACAACCTTGATATGACTGCATTTCCAAATGAAAATTACGTCAAAAACCTTGACCTAATATAAAAAGTTTTTATTTTCTGAATTTAAAAGACTATTATTTCAATAAAATAATCTTTTTATCCTTAAACTTACATATATATAAAGTGAAACTTTAATCAATGAGATTTCCCCTCATCCTTATTGATTATTAGCCCTCACCAAGCCGGTTTGTACGGGATAAACAAGATAGGTGGTGAACATATGCCCAAAAAAGTTCTCATTTTTTGTGATCCTGGGATTGATGATACGATGGCTCTCCTCTTAGCATTCTTTATCGATGAAATAGAAATCGTCGGTATCGTTGCTGATTACGGCAATGTTTCAAAAAAAATGGCAGTAGAAAATGCTCATTTTCTTACAAACGAAGTAAAGGATAGAAACATCAAAATCTTTGGTGGATCAGAACGGCCAATTACTGGTGCCCCTCCTGCTTTTTTTACAGATGTACATGGGAAACAGGGGCTTGGGCCAATTATTCCAAAGGTGAATATAACTAACGGAGAAATGGAGAATTTTTTTGAAGTTATTCCTCTTATTGAACAGTATAAAGATGAATTAATTATTGTGAGTTTAGGAAGACTTACCTCCCTAGCAATTTTGTTTATCATGTGCAAACAGTTAATGAAACAAATTAAATCTTACTATGTAATGGGCGGTGCCTTTTTACATCCTGGTAATGTTACCCCTATTTCCGAAGCAAACTTTTATGGCGATCCTACTGCCGCTAATATAGTCCTTCAATCCACAGCTAACATGTACATATACCCATTAAACGTCACTCAATACTCCATCATTACACCAGAAATGGCAGAATACATTGAGGCAAAAGGAAAAGCTCCACTTGTCAAACCGTTATTTGATCATTATTACTACGGATATTATAAAGACACCCTACCACATTTAAAGGGGAGCCCCTTCCATGACACAATACCAATACTCGCTTTACTTGATAACTCTATGTTTACCTATCACAAATCACCTATCGTTGTCATGACAGAATCTTATGCACAAGGGGCAAGCATTGGCGAATTTCGCTCTTTAGGAGAATCTAAACCATTTATTGATTGGCCGAGTCATCAAATAGCAATTGATTTTGATTATAACCGCTTCTTCAAACATTTCATGTCACTTATGACGGGTGAACAATTTTAGCATAAAAAAACAGACCGTGATTTCTCACGGTCTGTCGTTTATTTTCTACAATTATCGTTTGATGTTATAGAAAGATTTGATACCATCGTAAACAGCGATTTCGCCTAGTTCGTCTTCGATGCGTAATAATTGGTTGTACTTAGCAATACGGTCAGTACGGCTCATAGAACCAGTTTTGATTTGGCCAGCGTTAGTTGCAACTGCGATGTCAGCGATTGTAGCATCTTCAGTTTCACCAGAACGGTGAGATACAACTGCTGTGTAACCAGCACGTTTAGCCATTTCGATAGCTTCGAAAGTCTCAGTTAAAGTACCGATTTGGTTAACTTTAATTAAGATTGAGTTAGAGATACCTTTTTCGATACCTTCAGCAAGTTTTTGAGTGTTAGTTACGAATAAATCATCACCAACTAATTGTACTTTATCACCGATACGCTCAGTTAATAATTTGTGACCATCCCAGTCGTTTTCGTCTAAACCATCTTCGATAGAGATGATTGGGAAGTCTTTGCAAAGCTCTTCATAGAAATCAACCATTTCTGCAGAAGTTAAGCCAGTACGGCCTTCGCCTGCAAGGTCATATTTACCAGTTTCTTTGTTGTAGAACTCAGAAGAAGCAACGTCCATTCCTAAGAATACGTTCTCGCCAGCTTTGTAACCAGCTTTTTCGATAGCTTCGATGATTACTTCTAGAGCTTCACGGTTAGAACCAAGGTTTGGAGCGAATCCACCTTCGTCACCTACTGCAGTGTTAAGACCTTTGTCATGTAATACAGCTTTAAGTGCATGGAATACTTCAGCACCCATACGGATTGATTCTTTGAATGTTGGAGCACCAACTGGTAAGATCATGAACTCTTGGAAGTCAACGTTGTTATCAGCGTGAGAACCACCGTTGATGATGTTCATCATTGGAGTTGGTAATTGTTTTGCATTGAATCCACCAAGGTAACGGTATAATGGAAGACCTACGAAGTCAGCTGCTGCGTGAGCTACTGCCATAGATACACCAAGGATAGCGTTAGCGCCTAGTTTACCTTTGTTTGGAGTGCCATCTAATTCGATCATAGCACGGTCGATACCAGCTTGGTCAGTTACATCGAAACCTTCGATTTCTGGAGCGATAATTTCGTTAACGTTGTTTACTGCGTTAATAACACCTTTACCAAGGTAACGAGATTTGTCACCGTCACGTAATTCTACTGCTTCGTGTTCACCAGTAGATGCACCACTTGGTACGATAGCGCGTCCGAAAGCGCCGCTTTCTGTATAAACTTCTACTTCTACAGTTGGGTTACCACGAGAGTCAAGGACTTCGCGAGCATAAACATCAATAATTGTTGGCATAATAAATTCTCTCCTTTTTATATAAGCAAATTATTTAATAATTGTTTTACCTGTCATTTCTTTCGGTTGTTCCACATTTAAAAGTGTAAGCATTGTTGGAGCGATATCTCCTAAAATACCACCTTCACGAAGCTCTACATCATTTTTTGTAACGATGAAAGGAACCGGGTTAGTTGTATGAGCTGTCATAGGACCGCCATCAGCAGTTAACTCCTGATCAGCATTACCATGGTCAGCAGTAATAAGTGCTACACCATCTTTTGCAAGAATCGCTTCTACAACTTTTCCTAAACATTCGTCAGTTGCTTCTACTGCTTTAATTGTTGGTTCCATCATCCCAGAATGGCCAACCATATCACAGTTCGCAAAGTTAAGAATGATAACATCATGTTTATCATTTTCGATTTCATTTACTAAAGCGTCCGTTACTTCGTAAATGCTCATTTCAGGTTTCAAGTCATACGTTGCAACCTTTGGTGAGTTAATTAAGATGCGTTCTTCTCCTGGGAATTCAGCCTCACGACCACCGCTAAAGAAGAATGTAACGTGCGGATACTTTTCAGTTTCCGCGATGCGAAGTTGCTTTAATCCCGCTTGCGCAACAACTTCACCTAAAGTGTTATCAAGGTTCATTGGCTTGAATGCCACGTATCCATCTACAGTTTCACTGAAGTGTGTCATACATACGAATTCTGGAATGTGAGGTACTTTTTCACCACGATCGAACTCACGGAAGTCTTCGTTTGTAAATACACGAGCAATTTGAATTGCACGGTCTGGACGGAAGTTATAGAAGATAACTGCATCATCATCATTGATTGTTGCAACTGGCGTGTTATCTTCGTTAACAATTACAGACGGCAATACGAATTCATCATAGATACCGTTCGCATAAGAGTCTTCTACACACTCTTCTGCTGATTTATAAGTAGGGCCTTCACCATTCACCATAGCACTGTAACATTTTTCTACGCGATCCCAACGCTTGTCACGGTCCATAGAGTAATAACGACCAGAGATAGTCGCGAATTGTCCTACTCCTGTTTCTTTAATTACTTCATTCGTTGCATCGATATAACCTTTTGCTGTTTGTGGTCCAACATCGCGGCCGTCTAAGAATGCATGGATATAAACTTTCTCCACGCCTTCTTTTGCTGCTAAGCGAAGAAGAGCAAACATATGGTTCATGTGACTGTGCACACCACCGTCAGAAAGTAAACCGAATAAATGAAGTGCAGTACCTTTTTCTTTTACGCTTTTAATTGCATTTTGGAAAGTTTCGTTCTTATCGAACTCACCTTCACGAATTGCAACGTTAACGCGTGTTAAGCTTTGATATACTACGCGGCCAGCACCGATATTTAAGTGACCAACCTCAGAGTTACCCATTTGACCTTCTGGAAGACCTACCGCCTCACCACAAGCTGTAAGCGTTGTATGAGGGAATTTGTTCCAGTAACCATCAAAATTAGGTTTCTTAGCTTGTGCTACAGCATTCCCGTAAGTTTCTTCACGAAGTCCGAAACCGTCAAGAATGATTAAAGCTGTTGGCTTTCTCATTTTACCGCCCCCAGAAGACCTAAGAACGAAGCAGGCTCTAAGCTAGCACCGCCAACTAAAGCGCCGTCGATGTCAGATTGTGCCATATACTCTTTAATGTTTTCTGGTTTTACGCTACCGCCGTATTGGATACGAACAGCTTCTGCAGCTTCTGGAGAAACAGCTTCTGCAACAACTTTACGGATGTGCGCACATACTTCGTTTGCATCTGCAGAAGAAGAAGATTTACCTGTACCGATAGCCCAGATTGGCTCATAAGCGATAACAGTTGCTTTAACTTGCTCTTCTGTTAAACCTGCAAGTGCTTTTGTCACTTGACCTGCTACTAGATCAAATGTTTTTCCGCTTTCGCGCTCTTCTAAAGTCTCACCACAACATACGATTGGTGTTAAACCATGTTCAAATGCTGCGATAGTCTTTTTGTTTACTGATTCGTCTGTTTCAGCAAACATTTCACGACGCTCAGAGTGGCCAAGTACTACATAGCCAACTTTTAAGTCGCTAAGTGCTACTGGGCTAATTTCGCCAGTGAATGCACCATTTTTTTCGAAGTGCATGTTTTGTGCACCTACTTGTAAGTCAGTTCCTTCAGTTGCTGCTACAAGACGCTCTAAGAATAGAGCTGGAGAGCAAACTACTGCATCAACAGCTGAAGCTGCTGGGATTTGACCTTTAACTTCCTCTACGAAGCTAACTGCTTCAGATAGAGTTTTATTCATTTTCCAGTTACCTGCGATAATTGGTTTACGCATGCTTTGCACCGTCCTTTTTCTTTGGCTGCTACTTATTTGTCGTTAAGACAAACTACACCTGGAAGCTCTTTACCTTCCATGAATTCTAATGACGCACCGCCGCCAGTAGAAATGTGGCTCATTTTATCAGCCATACCGAATTTTTCAACAGCTGCTGCAGAGTCACCACCGCCGATAACAGAGTATGTATCTTCTGCATCTGCTAATGCTTGTCCTACTGCTTTTGTACCTTCTGCGAATGGAGTCATTTCGAATACACCCATTGGTCCATTCCATACAACAAGCTTAGAATTTTTAATTACATCTGCATAAATTTCACGTGTTTTAGGACCGATGTCCACGCCTTCCCAGTTAGAAGGGATAGAGTCGATACCAACAATTTTAGTTGTTGCAGTTTCAGAGAATTCCTCAGTGATTACAACATCAACTGGCATGTAGAAGTTTACGCCTTTTTCTTTTGCAAGTTGCATAAATTCTTTAGCTAGTTCAATCTTGTCGTCTTCACATAGAGATAGACCAATTTCATGACCTAAAGCTTTAACGAATGTGTAAGCAAGTCCGCCACCGATGATTAAGTTATCTACTTTGTCTAATAGATGACGAATTACACCGATTTTATCTTTTACTTTCGCACCACCGATGATAGCTGTAAATGGACGTTCTGGGTTAGAAAGTGCTTTACCAAGTACATCTAACTCTTTTTCCATTAATAGACCAGATACTGCTGGTAGGTAGTCTGCGATACCTGCTGTAGAAGCATGAGCACGGTGAGCTGCACCGAATGCATCGTTTACGAAGATGTCAGCAAGTGCTGCAAATTCTTTCGCAAGTTCTGCATCGTTCTTTTCTTCGCCCGCATAGAAACGTACGTTTTCAAGAACTAATACGTCGCCTTCGTTCATTGCTGCAACCATTTCTTGTGCAACTGGTCCGAATGCTTCGTCCGCTTTTTTAACATCTTTACCAAGAAGCTCGCCTAAACGTGCTGCTACTGGAGTAAGACGTAATTCTTCTACTGCTTGACCTTTTGGACGGCCTAAGTGGCTTGCTAAAATAACTTTCGCACCTTGCTCTACTAAATATTGAATTGTAGGAAGAGCTGCACGGATACGAGTTTCATCTGTAATTTTGCCTTCTTTCATAGGTACGTTGAAATCAACGCGGCAAAATACACGCTTACCTTTTAAATCTACGTCACGAATTGATTTTTTGTTCATTGGATTTCCCTCCGACTACTAGTTAGGATTGACAAAACCCATTCAAAAGCTTAACACATTTGCTTTTAAAACGAAAGAAGAGAGAGAGGGAACAAACCCTCTCCCTCGTTTTGTCATTGATAACTTATATAATTAAGAATTAAAGACCTTTTGAAGTCATGTAAGCTGCTAAGTCTACTACGCGGTTAGAGTAACCAGTTTCGTTATCGTACCAAGAAAGTACTTTAACCATGTTACCTTCCATTACCATTGTAGATAATGCATCGATTGTAGAAGAAGCTGTACATCCGTTATAGTCGATAGATACTAATGGCTCTTCGCTGTATCCAAGGATACCTTTTAATTCGCCTTCAGCTGCTGCTTTGAATGCTGCATTTACTTCTTCAACTGTTACTTCTTTGTCAAGTTCAACAACTAGGTCAACTAGAGAAACGTTAGCAGTTGGAACACGTACAGCGCCACCGTTTAATTTACCTTTAAGTTCTGGTAATACTAATGCTACAGCTTTAGCTGCACCAGTAGATGTTGGGATCATGTTTTCAGCTGCTGCACGAGCACGACGTAAATCTTTGTGTGGTAAGTCTAAGATTTGTTGGTCGTTAGTGTAAGAGTGAATTGTTGTCATCATTCCGCGTTTTACGCCGAATTTTTCGTTTAATACTTTAGCGAATGGAGCTAGACAGTTTGTAGTACAAGAAGCGTTAGATACTACGTTGTGGTTAGCTGCATCGTATTGTTCGTGGTTAACACCCATAACTACAGTGATATCTTCGTCAGAAGCTGGAGCTGAGATGATAACTTTCTTAACTGATCCACCTAAGTGTTTCTCAGCGTCTGATTTTTTAGTGAAACGGCCAGTAGATTCTACTACTACTTCTACTCCGTAGTCGCTCCATGGTAATTGAGCTGGGTCACGCTCAGCGATAACTTTAATTTCTTTACCGTTAACAACGATGCTGTTTTCGTTAGCAGATACTTCTGCATTTAAAGTTCCGTGAACTGTGTCATATTTTAAAAGGTGAGCTAATGTTTTAGCATCTGTTAAGTCGTTGATTGCTACTACTTCTACCTCAGAGTTGTTAAGAGCTGCGCGGAATACGTTACGTCCGATACGTCCAAATCCATTAATACCAATTTTAGTCATTTGAATTTCCTCCTTGGGGGATTATATTAAAGGGTAAAACCCTTTGTTAACTGTTTTGCTGCACCTTCATCTGTAATTAGAATTGAAGTGTGCCCTTGTTTAATTACAGCCTGTATTGCTTTTGCCTTTGAAGAACCTCCAGCGACTGCAACAACGTGAGATACATTTTGTAAATCCTCTAGTTGCATACCAACTGTTCTTACTTTATGAACAACATTTCCTTCTTCATTAAAGTAGTAACCGAAAGCTTCGCCAACTGCTTCGCTTGCCTGAATCTTTAACCAATCTGCTTCTGAAGTACTTCTACGACGTGCCATTGTTAACGCATCACCTATTCCATGAATGACGATATTGGAAGATCGAATCAACTCAAGAACTTCTTTCACGGAAGGCTCTGTCACAATAGACGCATATGCTTCGCTACTAACATGGTCTGGAACATACAATAAGCGATAATTACTCATCGTATTTTGCGCCATCTTGGCACAAATGGTATTGGCTTCTAATTCGACGCCTTCTCCAATTCCACCACGTGCTGGGACAAATAGCATATGTAAATCTTTGCAATCAAGTTGCATCATGTCCGCAGCAGCAGCTAGCGTAGTTCCTCCAGCCACAGCAACGATATTATTCGCTGTCAGACGGTCTTTTATACAAGTCACACAAGCACGGCCCATCTCCAGTTTGACCCAAGGTGATTCATCACTATCACCAGGGACAACGAAAACTTCATCCAAGTCTAATGTTTCCTTAAGTTGCTTTTCTAAAACCTTTAACCCGGAAATTTCTTTCATAAAGTCTTCCAAAGCAAGAACTAAAGCTGTTCCTTCTTCTGTCAAAGTCATTCCAGAAGAAGCGACGTGAACTAAGTTTTGTTCTTTCAAAACTTGAACTTCACTTCGCAATACTCGTTCTGTCATACCGAGACTTGCTGATAAGTTTCTTCTTCCAATCGGCTGCATGAGCCTAATGTATTGAAGAATTTGCATTCTCGTTTGCATAACAGGTAGCAGATCAGGTAATAATTTTTTTGTGTTCTGAATCCATGAGCGCATATCTTTTCTCCTCACTACATCGGTTCATTTTTCCTTCGTGGTCACTTTACGTCCCGTAGTGACATTTTGTGTCCCACATAGGTTAAAAAAATAATCCCTGCTACGTGTATTATTGTAACAGGAGATAGAAACTTATTCAACTCTTAACTGCATTCTTTATATAGTTTATTATGACACCTTTGTGAATGTTACCATATTCTACTTGTTTTCCGTCCATTTCTACAACCGGAATCATTAAGTGATATTTTTCTAAAAGGTCATTATCTTCATATATATCTATTTCCTCGATTTGAAAAGAATATTCACATTGTACTTCCTGTAAAACTTGTTTTGCCTTCACGCAAAGGCCACAATCTTTTTTAGTATACAGTACAACTTTCATCTTCTTCACCTATCCGATCGTTTTTCGTAATGACGAAGCTGGGATATGCATTTGTTCTCTATACTTCGCCACTGTTCTTCGAGAAATAACAATTTCATGCTCTTCTTCTAATAATTTTGAAATCTTTTGATCTGAAAGTGGCTTTTTCTTATCCTCTGCCCCAATTAACGTTTGAATAAATTGTTTTACACGTTTTGTAGAAACTGCTTCATCTTCAGTCGTCGAAACGGCATTGCTAAAGAACGATTTCATCTCAAATAAACCGTGTGGTGTTTGCACATATTTATTTCGCGTCGCACGACTAATTGTCGATTCATGCACACTTAACTCTTCAGCTACCTCTTTTAAAGCGAGAGGTCTTAAATACTCTGGACCTTTCCAGAAGAAATCACGTTGTTTTTCCATAATAATGTTCATTACTTGCAGCAATGTCTGTTTTCTCTGCTTCAAACTGCGCATAATCCACTGCACATGCTGATACTTCTCTGATACGTAAGATGCTACTTCACTTTCACTATTATTAAGAAGCGCACTATATTCAGAGTGAATTTCAATTCTCGGCATATTTCTCTCATTCATTTGTAAAACGAGGCGATCGCCATCTTTTTTCACCGCCATATCAGGCACAATATAAAGTGGTTTATCTGAAGAAAACGCAAGACCTGGTTTTGGTTGTAATGACGTTATACAATTTACCGCACTCTGTAATTCCTCATTACTACATTTCAACACTTGAACGAGCTTTCGCCAATCTTTCTTCACAAAATAAGCGAAATGATCTTCTACAACCTCTTCTGCTAATCCATTCCGTCTTTGTAAGCGCTTCAATTGCAAGGTTAAACATTCCTGAATATTACGCGCCCCTACCCCTGCTGGTTCCAGTGATTGGACAAGCTCTACAGAGCGGTCGACTACATGAATATGCGCAGAAAGGAGCTCTGCTAACTCTTCATTCGTTTCTTGTAAATATCCATTTCCATCCATGTTCATAATAATGAAAGAAGCTACTTTTCGCTCTTCTTCATCTATTTTATAATACTGTATTTGATTTAATAAATGTTGCTGAATCGTTGTAGAATCCACACTGTAGATCTCCATCTGATTCTCGACTTGTTTGCTGGTACTTTTACTGTTGTTAGAGCTCTTTTTCTTCTCCCTCTCAAAACCACCTAACTCAATAAGGGGATTCTCTAACGATTGCTCATACAAAAACTCCGATAATTCTTGTACATTATACTGGAGCATTGTAATCGCTTGCCTTAACTCTTGTGTCATTGCCAAACGTAAGCTTTGTTCTTGTAAAAGACTTGCCTTCAAACTAATCTCCCCCTTGTTTCTATTGTACAATAAGTTTGGTAAAAGGAGAATCCTCACGCAGACACCCATTCCAAAATATTATTAATTTATATGTATTAATGAGATTTACAACTTACAACCTAAATTTGAATAATATTGAAAGAAAATAATAAAATTAAAAATTATTATCAAGTACTAATAGTAAATCTTATTACTAGATATAACAAGAGGGAAATAAAAAAAGTCCTAACCTACAAAACGTAAGTTAGGACTTTTTGACGCGCCCAGAGGGATTCGAACCCCCGGCAGACGTGGTACCGGAAACCACCGCTCTATCCGACTGAGCTATGGGCGCATGATTATAGAAAACACTTCATTTTCTTCTCATAATAATAGCAATAAAATCCATCTAAATCAATAAAAATATCCCCGTAATACCTTATGCATCTTAGCTAAAAGCATATAAAATCTATTTCACCCCTAAATTTTCCAATCATAAATTCACCCCAACTCACAAATTATAATCTTTGAATTGATATTCCAAAGGGGGCTTCATTCAATGACTGTAATTACGAAACTAAAGCAAACTGTTTCTGGATTAAAAAGTGCACAAGCTAGCTTAGAGGGATTCGCTCTTGATACGGATAACCAACAAGCGAAGCAACTTTTCCAAACAGCTGCGCAGCAAACACAAACGATTATCGATTCTTTAAACCCACGCGTTGAAGAAGTCCAACAAGAAGAACCACAATACTCACAGCAATAACAAATCAGTCTTGCTGTGAAATAGAAAAAGGATGATATGCAGTCATCCTTTTTCTATCACATTACATATTGTAATAGAAATGGAATGATAATTATGCGAAAACTCGGCCTCATAACCGCATTATTTGCACTTCTATTTAGCTCTTTTACCGGATGTGATAATAGTCCTTTAGATAAAAAAGTGAAAGAAGAAGCAAAACGAACGGAGAAAGAAAAAGGTCCAAAGTTAACAAAGACGAGTACGGAATCCTTTAATCAATCTATATCACAAGGAGCGAAGAAAAGAGCTCTCGCTATGGATGAAATTATAAAAAGCACAGCAGTGAATTCAAATTTAGATCTCTACATAGCAGTTACACCCGAGCATCACGAAAGGTTTGGATTAAAACCTCTTCGTAAAAAGCTTCAAAAGCAGCTAAGTGATGAGCATCCTACTTTCGATGTTCGTGTCAGTACAGATAAAAAAATCTTTATGTTACTCGAAAAACTCGAAAGAAAAATTAAGGAAAAAGAAGTATCTAAAGATGAAATTAATAAACAATTAAAATTCATTGGTAAAAAAATGGAGTCTAACACTTAACGCTTTTTAAAAGAAAAGGAAGGATTGCAATGTCTAGTAAAGATAAAAACTTAACCCCTGTACAACAGGAGTATAAAAAATTCGAACAAGAACGCGAACCGAAAAGACCTGTCTTAAAAAATTGTATAAAAGCCTTTTTCGTCGGTGGTTTTATTTGCTTCATCGGACAACTCATTTCTACTTTTTATATCACATATTTTGATTTCACTGAACGCTCAGCAGGAAATCCGACAGTCGCAACTCTTATTTTCATTTCTATGTTACTAACTGGATTTGGTATATACGATCGTTTTGGGCAGTTTGCTGGTGCTGGCACAGCTGTACCTGTTACTGGATTTGGTAACTCTGTTATTGCCGCATGTATTGAGCATCGAACGGAAGGATTTGTCCTTGGCGTTGGCGGCAATATGTTTAAACTAGCTGGTTCTGTTATTTTATTTGGTGTATTTTCCGCTTTCGTCATCGCACTTATTAAAACTATTCTCGTTCAATGGGGAGGGCTATAAATGTTACAAGGACACCGAACGTGGGTATTTGAAAACAAACCAGTCATTATCTCAACAGGGGTTGTCGGTGGACCATTTGAAGCAAAGGGGAACATCCCAGAAGACTTCGATATCCTTCATGAAGATTTATGGCTTGGACAAGATTCCTATGAAAAAGCACATAAAATTTTATTCGAAGAAGCTTGTAGCCGCGCTACTGAAAAAGCAGAACTTCGTAAAGACGATATTCAATTCGTACTCGCAGGAGATTTAATTAATCAAATCACTCCAACAAGCTTTGCTTGCCGCACACTTGGCACTCCTTATCTCGGACTATTCGGGGCTTGCTCTACTTCTATGGAAGGTTTAGCACTTGGGGCAAGTATCGTAAATGCAAAAGGTGCAAAATATTTATTAACTGGAGCTTCAAGCCATAATACTGCTGTAGAAAAACAATTCCGCTACCCTACCGAATACGGCGGACAAAAGCCGCCTACTGCACAGTGGACAGTAACCGGAGCAGGAGCCGCTATTTTAAGCGATACTGGACACGGTCCAAGAGTAACCTCTGCAACAATCGGACGAGTGATTGATATGGGATTAACGGATCCGTTTAATATGGGAGGCGCAATGGCTCCAGCTGCAGTTGATACAATTGAAGCCCATTTACGTGAACGCCAAATTGATGCCTCTTACTACGATTTAATCGTAACAGGCGATCTCGGACATGTAGGACGCGAAATTGCTTATGACTTACTACATAAACACGGAACGAAAGTAACGAGCGAACAATTTCAAGATTGCGGAATTATCATTTACAGAGAAGGACAACCTGTCATAGCTGGTGCTAGCGGGCCTGGATGTTCCGCAACAGTCGTTTACGGTCATTTATTAAACCGAATGAAAAGAGGAGAGTTCAAAAAAATACTTGTCGTTGCGACAGGCGCTTTACTATCTCCACTTACATTCCAACAAGAAGAAACGATTCCGTGTATCGCTCATGCCGTTTCGATTGAATTTGGAGGTGCAACGCAATGATTTTTTTCTGGGCTTTCGTCATTGGCGGACTCATATGTGTAATCGGCCAACTTATGTTTGATGTCGGCAAACTAACACCCGCTCATACAATGGCAACACTCGTTGTTGCTGGAGCTATATTAGATGGATTTAATTTGTATGAGCCATTAATTGATTTCGCTGGAGCCGGGGCAACTGTACCTATTACAAGCTTTGGTAATGCCCTCGTTCATGGCGCAATGGAAGAAGCTGCAAAACATGGCATCGTTGGCGTTATTACCGGCATGTTTAAAGTAACGAGCGCCGGTGTATCAGCAGCTATTATTTTCGGCTTCATTGGAGCATTATTATTCAAACCGAAAGGATAAGAGGTGTTTATATGACTGTTATCGCTAGCGTAAAAACTTGCCTTGCTAGTGTAAGGGGCGCTCAAGCAAGTTTAAGCTCCCTTTCATTAAATTCACAAGACGAAGAATCAAAACGCGTATTTCATGAATGTATGTTAGAAATGGACAGCGTCATCGCTGATTTAAAGGATAGAATTTCAGTATTAGAACGTGAAGAACCTCAATATAAAGGGTTTTAAGTAGACTGGAGGAAACGACTATGTCTCACCTGCCGGAATGGACACTTGTCATTCTTCGCTCTGTATTCATATTAATTATTTTATTCGCTATTACGAAATGGTTAGGGAAAAGACAAATCTCTCAGCTTTCCTTTTTTGAATACATAGCCGGAATGACGATTGGTGACATCGCTGCCCAAGTATCTACAGGGCTCGATTCAAAATTTTTTCACGGCGTCTTTGCGATACTCATTTTCGCTGTGGTACCTTTTTTAACAGGAATCCTCTCTTTAAAGAACAAAACAGCTCGGGACTTCTTTGAAGGAAAATCTACCGTATTAATAAAAGACGGAAAGATACTCGAAGATAATTTAAAGAAAGAAAAATATACGAGTGACGAATTACTGGAACTTCTCCGTGGAAAAAGTGCGTTCAGCGTAGCTGAAGTCGAATTTGCTGTCTTAGAACCGAGCGGAGAATTAAATGTATTATTAAAGAAAGATTCTCAGCCACTTACAGCAAAAGACATCGGTTTAAAAGTACCAAACGAGAAAGAACCACAAACTGTTATTATGGATGGAAATGTACTAGATGAACCTCTTTCAGCAAGCGGACATAACCGCGCTTGGCTACATTCAGAATTAGAAAAAATCGGTGTTGTTATTGAAAATGTCTTCCTCGGTCAAGTGGATTCATACGGACAACTTACTATCGACATTTACAATGACAAACTCCAAATGCCTTCTCCTCAAAATAAACCTTTATTATTAGCATCTTTAAAAAAATGTCATGCTGATCTTGAACTATTTTCCCTAGAAACAAAGTCGAAATCAGCAAGCGAAATGTATAGTAAAAACGCGAAACAAATCGAAAAGATTTTAAATAAAGTAACCTATCTTTTAAAAGACTAATTATCGAAAGAACGCTTCAGTTAAAAGGCGTTCTTTTCTTTTTTCTCCAGTTTTCGTAACGTTTAAATTTATGTAATTCGGTTATGATGTTGAAGATACATAAGCAGGGAATTTCGAAAACATAGCGAATATTTCATGGTACAACTACATATTTTTTTGATTTAAAGTGGTTTCGTTTGACCTTTATTGACCATAATTGTATTATAAGACTAAGAAAGCTTTATAAGGAGGAAATAACAGATGAATTTAATTCCTACAGTAATTGAACAAACAAATCGTGGAGAACGCGCTTACGATATTTACTCTCGACTATTAAAAGACCGCATCATTATGCTTGGTAGTGCAATTGATGACAACGTAGCTAACTCAATCGTTTCCCAGCTTTTATTCTTGGAATCTCAAGATCCAGAAAAAGATATTCACATCTACATCAACAGCCCTGGTGGTTCTATCACAGCGGGTATGGCAATCTATGATACAATGCAGTTTATTAAACCACAAGTATCAACAATCTGTATCGGTATGGCTGCATCTATGGGTGCATTCTTACTTGCAGCAGGTGAAAAAGGAAAACGTTATGCACTTCCAAACAGTGAAGTAATGATTCACCAACCACTTGGTGGAGCACAAGGTCAAGCGACTGAAATCGAAATCGCTGCAAAACGTATCCTATTCTTACGTGAAAAACTAAACCAAATTCTTGCTGACCGCACTGGTCAACCACTTGAAGTACTACAACGCGACACAGACCGCGACAACTTCATGACAGCAGAAAAAGCTTTAGAATACGGTTTAATCGATAAGATCTTTACAAATCGTTAATAACTAAAAGCGGAAGCGGCTCGTTCAGAATCGCAGGGCGATGGAGTCCCTGATTCCGAGGCGCTTTTTGCCTCGAATGAAGGGGCGAAGCGACCGGAGATTCTAGCCGCTGGAGCTAGATACATAAAAAAGCGCCCTATTACAGGGCGCTTTTTTATTATCATGCACCTCCTTCTGGATACCCACCCTGGTATTCATCTAAATATATCAACGATTTTTCAATTATATCGAACAAAACTTAAATTATATCAACGATTTTTTTAATATATCAACGGTTCGACACAACATATCGATTTACCGACAATCTACGACAAGGACAAACCACCTACATACCCCCTATCCCGAAAACTCCCTTTAAGTAAACCGCAAAAACAAAAAGCTATCGCATATACGCGATAGCTTTTTATTGTACATATGCAGCTAATGCTTCTAAAGCCTCTTCTGCATCTGAACCTTCTGTTGTAATTGTTATCATGCTTCCAGTTCCAATTGCTAAGCTCATAATCCCCATTATGCTCTTTGCATTTACTGTCTTTCCATCTTTCTCGATGAAGATATCTGCATGAAAGCGATTTGCCTCTTGTACAAACAACGCAGCCGGACGTGCTTGTAAACCGTTTTTTAATGAAACCTGAACTCGTTTTTGAACCACAGCTCCATTTCCCCTTTAACCTCTTATTTTTTTACTAACGTTTCCCCCGCGCGTAATTTCTCTGCGATTTCATCGATTTTACGCAAACGATGATTAATACCCGACTTACTAATCTTCCCCCCGGATACCATCTCACCTAACTCTTTCAATGTTACATCTTGATAATCTCTTCGTAATTGTGCAATCTCTTGTAATTTATCCGGCAAAATATCAAGACCAACTGTCTCATCAATATAACGAATATTTTCAATCTGTCTTAGTGCTGCACCAATTGTTTTATTTAAATTAGCTGTTTCGCAGTTCACTAAACGATTTACAGAATTACGCATATCACGTACGATTCGAATATCTTCAAATCTTAAAAGTGCATTATGAGCACCTATAATATTTAAAAACTCTGTAATTTTTTCTGCTTCTTTCAAATACGTAATGTACCCTTTTCTTCTTTCCAACGTCTTACTATTTAAATCAAATCCGTTCATCAGTTCACATATAGCATCATTATGTTCCTTATATAACGAAAAGATTTCTAAATGATAAGATGATGTTTCTGGGTTATTTACTGAACCACCTGCTAAAAATGCGCCACGTAAGTACGATCGTTTACAACATTTCTTCTCAATCAATTCTTGTGATATATTTCGAATAAATGAAAAGTCATCTCGAACGATATGAAGATCAGCTAATATTTCGCGAGACTTCTCAACAAGCCGCACAATATATACATTATTTTTCTTCAAGCGCATTTTTTTACGGACAAGCAATTCTACCGTCACGTCATATCCTTTTTTCAAAAGCGTATAAATCCTTCTTGCAATTGCCGCATTTTCCGTTTGAATATCGATAGATAGACGACGGTTTGAAAAAGAAAGCGACCCGTTCATTCGAAGTAACGCTGATAATTCTGCTTTCTCACAGCATTCCTTCATCTCAAGATTCGTCAACTCTTTCTTTGTTTCTGATGCAAATGACACAGTCAACACCTCCTTATACGATTATTATGGAACAAAATTCTTGTCCTATATGAATGAGGAGCGCTACCTCAAACGAGGCAACGCATATTTATAACAATGAATATAAAATGGACGCTAACTTTAACGTATCATGCCTTACAACATGATCATCATACTTCGCTAATCCCTCTTGAATAACATCAATATTATTTTCAACAAAACGTTCTTCATCCACTACAACTGGTGTAGACATTTCTTCCTCATATGACTTGCGTAATTCACAAGGAATCTCACGGTTATTTACAATTGCAGTATTGATAAATGGTTGCCCTAAATGATCGTGTAACGCCTGCACATGATCAAAAGCAGTATATCCCATCGTTTCACCCGCTTGTGTCATAACGTTACATACATATACCTTCTTCGCCTTTGCAGCAAGAACAGCGTCTCCAATTTTGTTAACAACTAAATTGGGCAATATACTCGTATACAAACTTCCAGGACCGAAAACAAGTAAATCAGCTCGTTTAATCTCAGCCAACGTTTCATGCAATGGCTCTACATCTTCTGGAGTTAAAAAGACACGATTAATCTTCTTTCCGTAATAAGGAATCTTTGATTCACCTGTTACAATTTCCCCATCTTCAAGTTCCGCATGAAGTACCGCACTTTGATTCGCTGCTGGTAATACACGTCCTCTGACATTTAATACTTTACTTGTTTCTGTAATTGCATGGAAAAAGTCTCCTGTAATCGAGGTCATACCTGCCAACAATAGATTTCCTAACGCATGACCTTTCAGTCCGTCTCCTGTTGTGAAACGGTGCTGAAATAAAGCTTCCACCAGTGGCTCTACATCCGATAACGCAACAAGTACGTTACGGATGTCACCTGGAGGTGGAATTTCTAGCTCATCACGTAATCTACCCGAACTGCCACCATCATCAGCAATTGTAACAACTGCTGTAATATCAACAGGATATTGCTTTAATCCCCTTAATAAAACAGAGAGTCCAGTTCCGCCTCCCATGATGACAATTTTAGGCTTTCTCTCTTTTTTCATCCCTTAATGGCCCTTTCTCTTCTCCACATCACGATGAGATACATGAACACTATACTCTGGTTTCAAATGTTTCCCAAGGTATTCTGTAAGCGTAACAGAACGATGCTGTCCACCTGTACATCCAATTGCAATTACAAGTTGACTTTTGCCTTCTCTTTTATAATGAGGCAGCATGAAAGTAATCAGATCCGTCAACTTCTCTAAAAACTTATGTGTCTCATTAAATTTCAGTACATACGAAGAAACTTCTTCATCTAGTCCTGTTAATGGCTTCATGTGTGGAATGTAATATGGATTTGGTAAAAAACGAACATCAAATACTAAATCTGCATCAATTGGAATACCGTACTTAAATCCAAATGACATAACATTTACACGAAATGCTTGCTCAGTTTCTGTTGAGAACAAGTGAACAATTTTTTCACGTAATTCTTTCGGTTTTAAATCCGATGTATCAAGCACAATATTCGCTCGTGCCTTCATATCTGTTAATAAATTACGCTCTGCTTCGATTCCCTTTAACGGCAAACCAGTTGGTGCAAGTGGATGCGAACGTCTCGTTTCTTTATAACGAGTTACAAGCGTACTATCTTTCGCATCTAAAAATAAAATATGAGGAATAATCCATGTACGTTCTGATAAATCATCAAGTGCTCCCCATAAATGTTCGAAAAACTCGCGGCCACGTAAATCAATACCAAGTGCCACTTTATTCATTTTCCCTTTTGAATCCGCCATAAGCTCAATAAACTTTGGCAATAACATCGGTGGTAAATTATCCACACAAAAATATCCTAAATCTTCAAAACTTTGTAAAGCTACTGTTTTTCCAGCTCCAGACATCCCTGTAATAATTACCATTTTTATATCATTATTCTCTGTCATTGTATCCTCTCCTTGACGGTTTAACTCGGATCTAATCGATATGAAAGCAACTCAAAATCTGGGGTATATACAAATGTACCGTAGATTATGCCATTTCCTTTAATTAAATAATCAATAATGTGATAATCTCCTGGCGCCATTGCTAAATCATCAATTTTATCAAATGTATGCCAACCAATGATGCCTTCTTCGCTCTCTAGTTTGTTTTCTCCTGCAAAATCTGTCGCTAAAAAGGAGAACATCATCCATTCAGAAACAACTTTATCACCTTCTTGGATGACAAAGGTGAAGACCCCCTTTAACGCTGGGTTTTTCAAATAAATACCTGTTTCTTCACGATACTCGCGAACAACGGAATCTCTTACAGTCTCACCACGCTCCATTTTCCCGCCTGGTGCAACCCACCAATTTCGGCGAGGTTTTTGGAGTAAGAGTACTTCATTATCTCTAATTAACACACAGTTTGTCACTCTTTGCATGTTTCTTCACCTCAGCTACTTGCAGTAAAATTTCTCACTGCATACTTCTTTCATTATACTATCAAAAACAGTTTGCTACAACGAAGGAGCCAGTCCTCTTTCGCTAAGCATATGCTACTCAGCAATTTTAAAAAAGCTTTCTATAACAAGCAATGTAAATGCTTATACTTTGAATGAATAGCATGAAAAATCCCCTTAACGATTTTTATCGCCAAGGGGATTAAAGTACTTATTTCTTACCGAAATAAGTAACAATCGCAAATCCTAAAATAAAGGTAATAATTGAACTTATAATTGAAAATCCGCCAGTCGGAATCCCAGGGAATACAATTACAATCGAACCGATTACAAGTCCAATAATTGCCGCAAATGTCATACTTTTATAACGATCTAATAAAAAACTAATGCCTTTACTACTTACAACAAATCCAACCATAACACCAGCACCGATAACCACGATTAAAGGTAAGTTAAGTGTAGTTAAAGCGTTAATTGCTGTTGGATACACACCAATAATTAATAAAATAAACGATCCACTAATTCCAGGAAGCAGCATGGCCATACTAGCCATCCATCCTGCGAAAAATAAACCAATTGCATTTAAAATTGTTAACGTCGTAATTGGATCTGCTGCCTTATCTGGTTTAAAGAAAGCTGTAATCGCAACAAGAATTGCTGCAACTATTAATAAAACGATGTGCTTACCTTTAAACGACGACTTTGCATCAGCTTCCCTCATTAACATCGGTAATATACTAATAATTAAACCGAGGAAGAAAAATTGAGTCGGTTCATAATGATTTGCAAGTAAATATTTAATAACGTGACTTAACGTTAAAAATGCCGCTGCCACACCAGCTGCAAGTGGAATTAAAAATCCTAAATGTTTTTTCCATTCACGACTAAAGAATCCACTAATTGCCGCAAGCAATTGTTCATAAATCCCTAACACAACAGCGATTGTACCGCCGCTCACACCAGGAATTAAATCACTAACGCCCATACAAAATCCACGATATATATTACGCCATTCCATACTGAATAAATTCCTCATTTCTTATAGTGATTTTTCCCGTAAAGTCCAGTATATCAATAAGAAAGCTTATAATCCTTATATTTTTTGACAAAACTTTGACATTTTCACACAAAAAAGAAGAAAGCTCCTGTCGGTAGCTTTCTTCTCACAAGGTATATTATCCCTTATTTTTCTGATACAGTTTTTAATTCCTCTAATAATTCTTCTACGTAATGTTGTGCACTTTGCGCTGCAATACTACCGTCACCTGTTGCAGTTACAATTTGACGAAGCATTTTTTCACGAACATCACCAGCTGCGAAAATACCAGGAATTTTCGTTTCCATACGCTCGTTCGTTTCAAGGTAACCATTTTCATTTGTAATACCTAGTTCAACAAATGGTTTTGATAAAGGTAACATACCGATGTATACGAATACGCCGTCAGTTTTGACTTCTTTCTCTTCTCCACTATTTACGTCCACAAGTGTTACACTTCCTACTTTACCACTTGCTTCGTTGATTTCTTTTATCGTGTGGTTCCAAATGAAATCTACTTTTTCGTTTTGGAAAGCACGGTCTTGTAAAATTTTCTGTGCACGAAGCGTGTCACGACGGTGAACGATCGTTACTTTTGATGCGAAGCGCGTTAAGAACACACCCTCTTCAACAGCAGAATCTCCGCCGCCAATTACGATAAGTTCTTTTCCTTTAAAGAATGCTCCGTCACATACTGCACAATATGATACACCGCGGCCACCAAGTTCTGTTTCACCCGGTACACCAATTTTTTTATACTCTGCACCGCTTGCAACGATAATTGCACGTGCTTTATATTCTTTTTTACCAGCAATAATTGTTTTGTATTCCTTACCATCGATGACTTCTTTCACATCACCGTATGCATATTCAGCACCAAATTTCTTCGCATGCTCGAACATTTTATTTGATAAATCTGGTCCTAAAATAGACTCATAACCTGGGTAGTTTTCTACATCTTCCGTGTTTGCCATTTGGCCACCTGGAATACCACGCTCAAGCATTAATGTGCTTAAATTTGCACGAGATGTATATACTGCAGCTGTCATACCAGCTGGTCCTGCACCAATAATAACGACATCATAAATTTTTTCTTCTGACACACTATTCACTCCTATCCATTCCTACACAATTAAGTTACCCTCATTATACTGTTAGCATCATTTTTTTCCCAATGATTTGCTTATCTTATGTGTGCGTACGCTTAACAGCTTGCACATACTTTCGGACAGTCGCTACAGATACATTATATACATCTCCAAGCTCCGACTGTGTCATTTTATTTCCTTGTTCGCCGCGTACAATGTATTCAATCGCAGCTGACCAGCCGTACACATTTGTAAATATGTCTCCAGATGTATATAAACGTATGAACGTACAAAACCAAAAGTGTAAACACTCTTCAATTAATTCATCATCTTTTTTCGTATAATTGTATAATGCATCCGCGATTCTCGCGCACTGCTCAAATTGCTGTAAATCAGCTGGAATACTCTTATGACTATTAAGTAAAAAGAAGTACTTTGCAAGTTGTGATACGATGGGAACACCGTTCTTCGCTTGCGTTATATCAAAGAAGAATCCCACCTTCTCCGGCGTTGACAATTCATTCATTAAATATAAAGCTAGCATTTGTTCTTCTAGCGTCGCACTTTGCTGAAATGATTTTCGTAATTCTTCAAATAACACGTTTTGTCCTTCATCTGCTAAATTCAGCGCATTCCACGGTTCTTTTCCCTTTTTATCAGGATGCAATTCCACGACATATTGCCACATTTTTTCAGCTAGTTGCTGATCTTTCACCATATAAGCAGAATATGCAAACCAATAATAAAAACTAACGTCTCCCTCATATCCTTGACGCTTTAATAGTTTGAACCATTTATATGCATGCTCGAAATAACCAATTGTTGCAAGTGTAGTTCCCAGTTTCAAACGATGTTCAAATGAAATTGGATATACTGAAACTAGCTGTCCCGCTAATGCTTCTACTTGTTTATGCTCTCCAATTGAATATAGAAAAATAAGTGTATTACAAAGCGCATGTATATTACCAGGATTTTTCTCTAAAATCATTTCTGTTAACTTCAGCGCTTTGTCTACATTACCCGATTGAAAATGTGCAATGGCTAAATTATTATAACCTGACCAAAATTCCGGATAATCTTTCGTAACAATTTCTAATGTAGCAATTGCTTCTTCTAATTGTCCATTACGAATATAACGATTCGCTTCTTCCTGCATAACAATTAAATCATCTTCATCTTCAATCTCTTCCGCACCCATTGCTTCTTCTTCCATAATCTCTAGAAGTTCTAATGTATCTTCTACGAATTCCTTCTCTTTTGCAACTTCTAAATAGCGATCCGCATATTTCTTCGCCTGTTGAAATAACCCCATATATGCATAATTATTTGCAATAAAATAATAGCACTGTTCAAGTTCAGGATTAGATCTAACTAACTTTAAGAAGGTTTGATTCGACTCTTGATATTCACCAGCCTCAGATAATACTGTTGCTAATTGACATAAAATAAACGGCTCCTTCTCACTTTGTGCCGCTCTTCGAAAATATTTAATTGCATCTTGCAATTTTTGTCCTTTGTAAGCTCTCATCCCTTTTTTATAAAAGAAGTCCGCTAATTGATTAAAAGAGATAACTTGTCCGTTCTCCTTATATATCCTTTGATTTTTCCCCATATATCCTCCAGTTTTTTGTTTTCTTCGTTCACACATTCTTCTATCTATAAGTATAAACGATTCCGTAAAAAACAAAACAGTATATTATACTCAATTATTTCCTTTTTATTCATAAAAAAAGAGGAGAAATGTTACATTTTCACCATGAACCTTCTCTGGCGGTCATTTGCTCTTTCGTATAAATAATACGCATTGGATTTCCACCTACGAAAGCACCGCTCGGTACATCTCTATGAACAAGTGTGCCAGCTGAGACAGTCGCACCGTCTCCAATTTTCACACCTGGTAATATTGTTACATTCGCTCCAATCATCACTTCATTTCCAATGACGATTTCCCCAAGTCGATATTCACGAATTAAATATTCATGTGCTAAAAGCGTTGTGTTATAGCCAATAATCGAATTCTCTCCCACAGTTATCTTTTCTGGGAACATAATATCCGGCATTACCATAAGCGCAAATGATGTTTTCTTTCCTACTTTCATCCGTAAAAAAGTGCGGTACAACCAATTCTTCACAGATAAAAATGGCGTGTAACGTGCAATTTGGATAATAATAAAGTTTTTCATTACCTTCCAAAAAGACACTGTTTTATACACATTCCATAATGAATTTTCTCCTGAAACAGGATAGCGCGTTGTCCGTCGCACTTAGCTCGCTCCTCTACTAACTTACTTGGACCTTTATGAACGGTTCATATTAGACAAAATCGGTAGCAAATCACTCATTTTATCTAGCATAAAGTCCGGCTTGCAAGCCTCTAAATACGCTCTACCTTTCAACGTCCATGAAACCGCAGCTGTTTTCGTCCCCGCATTTTGACCACCGACAATATCATGATGATTATCCCCAACCATCAATGCTTCTTCTGGTTTTGCATCTAATAATTCAAGCGCTTTTTGAAGGGGCTCTGGATGTGGTTTCACATGCTCTACATCATCAATTGTCACGACAACATCAAAAAATTCATCAAGCTTTGACAACTGTAATCCCATCTCAACGGTTTGTCTCGCTTTCGTTGTAACAATACCAACTTTATAACCTTGCTTCTTCAACTCTCGAACTGTTTCATATACAGTTTCATATTCTTCTACTAATTCATCATGATGATCATGGTTAAATTCGCGATAACTTGTAATCATCTCTTCAACCTTACTTTCATCAATCTTACTGAAAGTATCATGCAAAGATGGACCGATAAATGGCAACACATCTTCACGCTTATATTGATTTGGATAATATGTATTTAAAGTATGTAAAAAAGAAGAAATAATAAGTTCGTTTGTATTAATTAAAGTTCCATCTAAATCAAATAAAACTGTATTTATTCTCATCGACTTAGTCCTTTCGCCTTCCTGAATATGAAAGAAGCAGCATCTTATAATAAGATGCTACTTGTCTCTAATTTTCTAAATATCTTTTATCAGCTTGCCCCATTTTTCGTCTCACAATAATGAAAATAATAGAAATAACAACAAGTCCAATTGACATTACTTGTGCAATACGAAGTGGTCCTAGCATTAAACTATCTGTACGTAAGCCTTCTACGAAGAAGCGTCCTACTGAATACCAAATTAAATATGTGAAGAATAATTCCCCGCGACGTAAATTCACTTTTCTTAATGCAAGTAGTAAAATTACGCCTGCAAAATTCCATAATGATTCATATAAAAACGTCGGATGATAGTACACACCCTCAATATACATTTGATTAATAATAAAATCCGGTAAATGAAGACCTTCTAAAAACTGTCTCGTTACTTCATCACCATGCGCCTCTTGGTTCATAAAGTTTCCCCATCGGCCAATTGCTTGTCCTAGTAAAATACTTGGTGCAGCAATATCAGCCAACTTCCAGAAAGAAAGTCCGCGTCGTTTCGCAAAAAGAACACCTGTAATAACAGCCCCGATTAAACCACCATGAATCGCCAAACCACCTTGACGAATATTAATAATTTGACTCGGATTTTGTGCGTAATATTCCCATTCAAAAATAACATAGTACATTCTCGCAAAAAGAATAGCGATCGGTACTGCAATTAATACAAGGTCAACAAATGTATCTTTTGGAATACCTAGCCTTTCTCCCTCGCGAGTTGCCAGCCAAAGACCTAATAGCACACCTGTACCGATAATAATCCCGTACCAATACACAGGAAACGGCCCAAGTTGGATAGCTACACGGTCAAGCTGTGGTACAGAAGCTAACAGCATATGTATATGACCTCCCTCTCCAAAGTTTACTCCTGATTTCCTAACTCAATTGCACTCATTAATCGTTCAGAGAACTGCTGTGCTGCATTGACTCCCATACGTTTTAAACGGAAGTTCATCGCTGCTACTTCAATAATAACAGCCAAGTTTCGACCAGGACGAACTGGAAGTGTAATCTTCGTAAGCTCTGTATCAATAATTTTCATTTTCTCTTCATCAAGACCTAAGCGATCGTAATTTTTCTTTTGATCCCAAATTTCAAGATTAATAACAAGTGTAATACGCTTGTAATTTCGTACTGCCCCTGCACCGAATAACGTCATAACGTTAATAATACCTAGACCACGAATTTCTAATAAATGCTCGATTAAATCTGGTGAGCTTCCGACTAACATGTCTTCATCTTCTTGACGAATTTCTACACTATCATCCGCAACAAGACGGTGACCACGCTTTACAAGCTCAAGAGCTGTCTCACTTTTACCAACACCACTTTGACCTGTAATTAAAACACCAACACCGTAAATATCTACTAACACACCATGAACAGCAGTTGTTGGTGCTAACTTACCTTCTAAATAGTTTGTTAAACGACTTGATAATCTAGTTGTCGTTTGAGAAGAACGTAATAAAGGCATACCTGATTCACGTGATGCTTGTAATAACTCATCTGGTACATCTTGATTACGAGTTACAATAATACATGGCGTCTCCTCAGTACAAAGCGCTTTCATTCTCTCTTGTTTTTGCTCTGACGTTAACGTGTCAAAGAACGTAAGCTCCGTCTTTCCAAGAAGCTGCACACGATCTGCTGGATAATATGTAAAAAATCCTGCCATTTCAATTCCCGGTCGTGATAAATCACTTGTATCAATCGGACGATGAATGCCTTCTTCACCACTGATTAACTCCAATTGAAATTGTTCAATTAAATCTTTTGTCCTTACTTTCGGCATATGTATAAACCTCCACTCCGCTGCGGGTTCAGTCTCGTTTGATGTAAAATTCCATTCTATCGGATATTGTACCATTTTTTTCTGGAAACAAGAAATACGGTTTCTAATAAATAAAAAAAAACATTTCATACGAATAATGAAATGTTTTTCTTTTTGTCACTTTCTCTTTTTTTCATATAGAGGTTCAACAATTGCCTTTTCAATTATCATATTAAAAATTGAAATACAAATTGCCGCAACAATCGCTACACCAAATCCTGATATATTAAAAGCATCTCCTAATAATGAATCTGCCATTTTTAACGTAATCGCATTAATAACAATTAAGAAGAAGCCGAAAGTTACAACAGTAATTGGTAGCGTAATTAAAATTAAAAACGGCTTTACGAACACATTTAAAACCGCCAATATAATACTAGCAATAATTGCAGTTTGTATATTTGCTACGTAAAATGCATCTGGTGCAATCCCTTTTAAAAGTCCCGATACAGCGATTAACACAACGCTATTTACAAGAAGTGATACAATCCATCTCATTTCGTCACACATCCTTTTAAACATATATATTTCATCATACGCTAATAGATAATAAACGCAAGTATGATACAAACACTTATATCAACTTATTCTATCTTTCATGCTTGTATACCTACTAACATGCTTACCAGTTTTTCCTCGTAAAATAAAAACCGAGCGTCATTTCCACTCGGTTTTCATCAATAAACTTATTGCGATAACTCTACTTCTTTTATTTTCTCTTTCATTCTTGCTTTATCACGATTTAAAATCTCTTTTAAATACTTACCTGTGTATGAGCGTTCTTCTTTCACTACTTGCTCTGGCGTTCCGGAAGCAACGATTTGTCCACCTTTATCTCCGCCCTCTGGCCCAAGGTCAACGATATAATCAGCTGTTTTAATTACATCTAAATTATGTTCAATTACAAGTACCGTCTCACCGCTCTCAACCAGACGTTGCAGCACTTCTAGAAGACGTGCAATATCATGCGCATGCAAACCAGTCGTTGGCTCATCTAAAATGTATAACGTACGACCTGTAGAACGACGGTGTAATTCAGAAGCTAATTTCACACGCTGTGCTTCCCCACCAGATAATGTTGTTGCTGGTTGACCTAATTTCATATAACCAAGCCCAACATCTACAAGCGTTTGAAGTTTACGCTTAATTTTAGGAATATTGGCGAAGAATTCTACTCCATCTTCAATTGTCATCCCTAACACTTCAGAAATATTCTTATCTTTATATTTCACTTCTAACGTTTCACGATTATATCGTTTACCATGACAAACTTCACACGGAACATACACATCTGGTAGGAAATGCATTTCGATTTTAATAATTCCATCACCACGGCACGCTTCACAACGGCCACCTTTTACGTTAAAGCTGAAACGTCCTTTTTGATATCCGCGCACTTTCGCTTCATTCGTTTGTGCAAACACATCACGAATATCATCGAATACACCTGTGTACGTCGCTGGATTAGAACGTGGTGTACGACCAATTGGTGATTGATCAATATCAATTACCTTATCTAAATGTTCAAGACCTTTAATCTCTTTATGAGTACCTGGCTTCGCTTTCGCTTTATATAACTTTTGAGCTAACGATTTATATAATACTTCATTAATCATCGTACTTTTACCAGAACCAGATACCCCTGTTACCGCTACAAACGTACCGAGTGGGAATGACATTTTCGCATTCTTTAAGTTATTCTCTTTTGCGCCGACAATCTCTACTTTACGTCCATCACCTTTACGTCTTTCAAGTGGAACTGGAATAAACTCTTTACCACTTAAATACTTCCCTGTTAATGAATTCTCATCTTGCATAACTTCAGCCGGCGTCCCCGCTGAAACGACCTGTCCACCGTGAATACCTGCACCAGGCCCTATATCAAGTAAATAGTCAGCAGCCATCATCGTATCTTCATCATGTTCAACAACGATTAACGTATTACCTAAATCGCGCATTTCTTGCAATGTACGAATAAGACGATCGTTATCACGCTGGTGTAAACCAATTGAAGGCTCATCAAGAATATAAAGTACGCCAGTTAGACGAGAACCAATTTGCGTCGCTAAACGAATACGCTGCGCCTCACCACCTGATAAAGTTCCTGCAGCACGACTTAACGTTAAATAATCTAAACCAACGTTCACTAAGAATCCAACGCGCTCCTGAATTTCTCTTAAAATTAAATGAGCTATTTTTTGTTGCTTCTCCGTTAGCTCTACATTCGAGAAGAATTCTTGTACTTCTTGAACTGAATACTTCGTTACGTCAGCAATCGTTTTATTGCCAACAAATACAGCTAAACTCTCAGGCTTTAAGCGTCCACCTTTACACTTTGGACAAGCTTGTTCTGCCATATACTTTTCCATTTGCTCACGAATGTAATCGGAACTCGTTTCACGATAACGACGTTCAATGTTTGGAATAACACCTTCAAATAAAATCTCATTTTCCTTTACTTGACCAAATTCATTTACATAGCGGAAATAAACCTTCTCTTCCCCGCTTCCGTACAACACTTTATCAAATAAATCTTTCGGTATATCTTTCACAGGAATATCCATATCAACGCCGTAGTGATTACATACAGATTGTAAAAGTTGTGGATAGTATTGTGAACTTGTCGGTTCCCAAGGTGCAATCGCATGTTCATTTAATGATAAATCCCAGTTAGGAATAACAAGCTCTAAATCTACCTCTAGCTTTGAACCAAGTCCATCACAAGAAGGACATGCTCCGAACGGACTATTGAATGAGAACATACGCGGCTCTAATTCTCCAATTGAAAAACCACAATGCGGACAAGCGTGATGTTCGCTAAACAGAAGTTCCTCTTCTCCCATAACATCGATTAACACTCGTCCCCCGCCAAGCTTTAATGCACTTTCAAGTGAATCAGCAAGACGGCTTGCGATTCCTTCTTTTACAACAATACGGTCAATTACAACTTCAATGGAATGCTTCTTGTTTTTATCTAACGCAATATCTTCAGATACATCAAGCATTTCACCGTCAACGCGAACACGAACATATCCTTGCTTCTTAATATCTTCAAGTACTTTTACATGCGCACCTTTACGCCCAGAAACGATAGGCGCTAACACTTGTAATTTCGTACGTTCAGGATATTCAAGAACGCGGTCTACCATCTGCTCTACTGTTTGTGACGTAATTTCAATGCCATGATTCGGACAAATTGGCGTACCAATTCGTGCAAATAATAAACGTAAGTAATCATAAATCTCCGTTACCGTTCCGACAGTTGAACGTGGGTTACGACTCGTCGTTTTTTGATCGATTGAAATTGCTGGTGACAATCCTTCAATCGTGTCCACATCCGGCTTATCCATTTGTCCTAAAAACTGGCGCGCATACGCAGATAACGATTCTACGTATCTGCGCTGCCCTTCTGCATAAATCGTATCAAATGCTAATGATGATTTCCCCGAACCAGACAATCCCGTTACAACGACAAGCTGATTTCTCGGAATGGTTACATCAATATTTTTTAAGTTATGTGCTCTAGCACCTTTTACAACGATAAAATCCTTGCTCTTACTCACTTTTTTCACCCTTCCGCTTTTAATTCTAATAGTAAATCTCTTAGTTCAGCTGCACGCTCGAAGTCTAACGCTTTTGCTGCTTCTTTCATCTCTGCTTCCATCTTCGCAATTGTCTTTTCGCGCTCTTTTTTCGTCATTTTCTTAGCAGGAGTTGCTTCGTATGTTTCTGTCTCTTCAGCAGCTGTCGTTGCACGGATAACATCACGAACGCCTTTTTGAATCGTTTTCGGCGTAATACCATGCTCTTCATTGTAAGCTTCTTGTATACTACGACGACGCTTCGTTTCTTCAATCGCAATTCCCATAGATTTCGTTATACGATCTGCATACATAATAACGCGGCCGTTTTCATTACGCGCGGCACGACCGATTGTTTGAATTAATGAACGTTCTGAACGCAAGAACCCTTCCTTATCAGCATCTAAAATAGCTACAAGTGATACTTCCGGAATATCTAATCCTTCTCGCAATAAGTTAATGCCGACAAGTACATCAAATTTACCGAGGCGAAGATCACGGATAATTTCAATACGTTCTAACGTTTTAATTTCAGAGTGAAGATAGTTAACTTTAATTCCTACATCTTTTAAGTAATCCGTTAAATCCTCTGACATTTTCTTCGTTAAAGTCGTAATTAATACACGTTCATTTTTTGCAATACGATCTTGAATCTCTCCTAATAAATCGTCAATTTGCCCTTCAATTGGTCGTATATCAATTGGTGGATCTAAAAGCCCTGTTGGACGAATAATTTGTTCTATTACTTCTGGCGACTGCTCTAACTCATACGGTCCTGGCGTTGCTGAAACATAAATAACTTGATTCGTTTTCTCTTCAAACTCATCGAATGTGAGCGGTCTATTATCTAAAGCTGACGGCAGACGGAATCCATGATCCACAAGCACTTGCTTACGCGCTTGGTCCCCGTTATACATCGCTCTTACTTGCGGTACTGATACGTGCGATTCATCCATAACGATTAAGAAATCTTTCGGGAAATAGTCTAATAGCGTATACGGCGTTGCCCCCGCTGGACGAAGTGTTAAATGACGGGAGTAGTTTTCAATACCTGAACAAAATCCCATCTCGCGCATCATTTCTAAATCATAACGTGTACGCTGTTCTATACGCTGCGCTTCTAACAACTTGCCGTTATCATTTAATTCCTTTAAACGCTCTTCTAATTCTTTTTCGATATTTTCAATAGCAACCTTCATCTTTTCTTCACGTGTAACGAAGTGAGATGCTGGGAAGATTGCTACATGATCACGTTCTGCTAATACTTCACCTGTTAACGCATTTACTTCACGAATACGATCGATTTCATCACCGAAAAATTCGATTCGAATACAATGCTCATCAAGTGATGCCGGGAAGATTTCAACTACATCTCCTCGCACACGGAATGTACCACGCTTGAAATCAATATCATTACGTCCATACTGTACATCAACAAGTTCACGAAGCAATTGATTACGGTCTTTTTCCATACCAACTCGAAGCGAAACAACTAGCTCGCGGTATTCTTCTGGAGAACCTAAGCCATATATACAAGAAACACTCGCAACAATAATTACATCGTCCCGTTCAAATAATGCAGACGTTGCCGAGTGACGCAATTTATCAATTTCATCATTAATTTGCGCATCTTTTTCAATAAACGTATCTGTTTGTGGTACATACGCTTCTGGCTGATAATAATCGTAGTAACTAACAAAATATTCAACTGCATTATTCGGGAAAAAGTCTTTCAACTCACTATATAACTGCCCTGCTAACGTTTTATTATGAGCCATAACAAGTGTTGGCTTTTGCACTTCTTTAATGACATTTGAAATCGTAAATGTCTTACCCGTTCCTGTTGCTCCAAGCAACACTTGCTTTTTCTTTCCACTATTAATTCCCTCTACAAGCTTCTCTATAGCTACCGGCTGATCACCTTGCGGGGAATACGCTGAGACAATTTCAAATTGACGTTCCAAAAAAATCCGACCTCCTCATAAAAATCTGTATTATTATTTTACCACGAATACCTATAAAAAACCTAAAAAAACGAACAGATATTCGGTAAAGTTTTCGACAATATACACATAGAAAAAGGAAGGAGTAAATACTTCCTTCCTCTACTAACTCTATTTTTTGATACATATAATAAGTCATATCCATTGCGTCCATCTTCATTCGTACAATCTGTTAACCGATAAGTACTTTCTGATTCGCGCTGCTCTTTAACAATACTTTTACAACTATCTTTATGTAATCCTTTATGGTCACCAGCAAACTTGTCTTGTCTACTATCTAACACATAAAGGATATCTTTCCCACTATGCTCTAACGTTTGAAAAACCGGGTCACCTTCATCGGTATACTGTACAATTCTTATTTTATCAACTTCCCCTTGATCAACGTTCATAACGAACTGTTCGAATTTATCTAGATTGGAAGTTCCTACTCCCTTTACAATGACATCATTCTTCTTATCAATTGTAGTGCTAGATGGTGAACATGCTACTAAACTAAAGAGAAATAGACATATACAGCTGATTCTTTTTTCTATTGTCATCCTCTCCTAGAAAAATTATTTGTATACCAGAAAAGCTACTTTCAACTATGAAAGTAGCTTTTCTTTTCCTTTCTCCTTCTTCGGAAAAATCACATATGAAAATGAAATTGCTGTATCAACTAAAAATACAATCGCCCACACTTGGCTCACGCGACTTGCAGCTTTATTTAAAACGATTCCCGATTCTAACCAATTACCCCATTGTTCAAATGGAATAAATCCATACGCGAAGAAAAAGAATATGTGCACACCAACGAATAAAACAAGATGTAATACCCAATTTTTTATTTCCTGCTTTGCATAGGCCATGCCTATTAATTCTACCTGTTCTTCAATAATAGGCGCCGGTTCATTACACCATTTCGCAACTGATTTTTGTGCAAATATATCAAGCTTCTTCAAATCCTTTTTCCCGTAGAAAACTGCATACAATAAAATAATTACAGTAATAATTTGAAAGTTAGAGAACTTTCCTGTTTGATAATAGTCCACTACTCCTAAAGTTAAAATAAACACTTCATTTACGAGGAGGACAATTCCCATAATAAAACTCGCCTTTTTCAAACGGAATCCGTAGCGAAGTAAAAAGAAACCGATAGCTGATAACCAAAATACAATTTCTGCCCCAATTAAAAAATACCAACGATATTCTGCGAGTATGCTCATTTATCCTTCTCCCTTTCATCATAAATACGAAAAGCCTCATCCATATACACTAAAAGTTCTTCTTCAATTGGATACATGCTCATTTTCTGTGAATCTTCCTTCGATTTTCTAACTTCCCATAACTTATCTAAAAACGCTTCATCACCATTGGCCATTTCTAAACACTTCTGCATTAATCTCTTCATTGCCCCTTGTACCTCATCACTAGCAGCTTCTTTACCGTCTTTCATAAAAGTGCGTAATTGCTTTAATAAATCTACCCATTCTAAAACATTCGGATCTTCCTTACTCATGTTTGGTAAATTATGAAGTAATTTTTGTTCTTCCTTTGAAAATACTTCATTTTGAAATATTTCACGTATACGAGGAGACTGCTTCGAAAGCTGAATCAGTTCAAACATAACTTTCCAATCGAGTTCTCCCTCCACATCTACCGAATAAACAACTGCTTGTAAAACACTCTCCATTCGATTAAATTTCTTTTGTTCTTCCTGTACAAACCGAAGTTGTTTTTCAAGCGAATTTTTTAAATCCAGCTCACCTTTTACTAACATATTCGCAGTTTCTTTTAATGAAAATCCCATTTCTTTTAAAAATAAAATTTGTTGCAAACGAATAACGTCATTTTCACTATATAACCGATGTCCACCCTCTGTTTTTCCGCTCGGCTTTAATAAATCTATTTGATCATAATAACGTAGTGTACGTACTGTAACCCCTGTTTCTCTCGTCAATTCTTGTATTGAAATCACTACCATCACCTCTTCCCTTTCATTATAAAAGATGACGTTACGTAACTTTCAAGCTTTTTGTAAAAAAAATACAAAAAGCTGTTTATACAAAATGTATAAACAGCTTTTATGGAAATAACCCCTTTTGTATGGCGCGCCCACAAAATAAAATAAGTGCTCCAACAACAACACTCGTTGCCGTTTTATGATAATGGGCTAATAATAATAAATAATACGATAAACCTACAGTACCAATCATAATACAAATACTCGGCACTGGATTACGAGAAAAGTTTTGCATTCCCCAAAGAAGCGAAAATATAGCTGTAGCGACACATAACACCGGTAATCCCATCCCAGTTCCCCTTTTTCTATCTATTATTCCTTGTTGCTAACACGCTCGTTGATGCGATACTAATTAATAAATCAAAACCAATCCTTATATATTTAAACGTTTACTCTAATTGAAATCTCTCAAGCTTATCATTTATTTTCTTTCTCCTTACTCCAGCGTAAATATTTCCTCCACCTTCACTCCAAAATATTTGGCAATTTTTAAAGATAACTCTAGACTCGGATTGTAATGATGATTTTCAATCGCCACTATCGTCTGCCGCGTCACCTGCATCACCTTTGCCATTTCAACTTGTGTTATATGATTTTGCTTTCTTAACTCTTTTATTTTATTTTTCACACCCATAGGATCCACCTTCAAAAGTAAAGATATCTTTACTTAAATTATAAATATTTTCCAGTTATAAGTAAAGATATCTTTACAAATTTTAGAAAAATGTTTCATTGAACATCTACTCTAACAAAGTACAAGAGTAATTCAATTTATATCAGCGATTTTCTAAATATATCAGTGCAACTTGAAATATATCGGCGATTTCCCAAATATATCAGCGCAACTCCATTTATATCGGCGATTTTCCAAATATATCGACATCCGTAGCGCTACTATAATCATAAGAAAAAGCTGTCCCCAAATACCTTCGGGAACAGCTTTCTCCTCTACTACATAAATCCTAACGCATATACAAGAACGTATCCAAGAACCGATAAGCAAACCGAGCCAATCAGCCCCGCCACAAATGCTTTACTTCCTAATTTACGGAACGTTTTAAACTCTACATTTAAACCGAGCCCTGCCATCGCCATTGCGATAAGCATGTAAGCAAGAACAACAATGTATCCCGCAACAACTTCTGGAATAATCCCGAGCGAATGCACTGCACTCATCGCTAAGAACCCGAAAATGAACCATGGTATTGGAAGTTCGCGCCACGATTTCTTTTCTTTGCTACCTTCACTCTTACCAAACCATAGACCAATTAAAATCGCTACTGGCACAAGCATTGCTACGCGCGTTAACTTCACAATAACTGCGATGTCTACAGCAGTACTTCCTCCTGGCGCCGCAGCTGCGATGACATGAGCGATTTCATGAAGCGTCGCACCTGAGAATACACCATAACCGTACGGAGATAAACCAAGCACTGGATATAATAACGTATAAATAAGCGTAAATATGGTACCTAAAATCGCGATGATTGCTGCCCCAACTGCTGTTTCATCGTCCTTCGCTTTGACTTGCGGTGCAATTGCCACGACCGCGGCTGCGCCGCAAATTGCCGTACCGCATGCTGTTAAAATCCCAAGTTTCTTTTCTACTTTAAATACTTTCGTTAGTCCGTATACAACAAAAATAGTAAATGTAATAACAACCGCCGCGATGACCAATACTTTCGGTCCCGCCTTCGCAATATCAACAAGATTTAATCGCATTCCAAGTAAGATGATCCCAAAGCGCAGCAACTTCTTGCTCGCAAAGTTCGTTCCTGCAATCGCATCATGAGGAACTCCAATTGCAGCGCGCCAAACCATCCCAATTAGAATAGCAATTACTAATTGTCCCATAATATTTAAAAATGGAAGCTCTGCTAAATATTTCGCGGCAACTGCGATTAATAATGTAATCCCAATTCCTTGCGAAAATCCAAAGCCCTTCTTCTTTTGTATAACAAGTGTTTGTTCCACCTTGTACCACCCCAATAATCGTATTGGAACATGCATGTTCTTTCTACTTACATTATAAGAGAGTTTCTATAATAAGTTTAATACCAATACCAAATCTCTATCATCAGAAATACTTATGATAAGATGAAAGAAAAACGAAAGGAGCTTTGCAAATGAACGTAGACATTTTAAAAATTTTTGTTACTGTCGTTGAACAGAAACACTTCTCTCGTGCAGCGGAATTATTAAATCTTTCACAGCCTGGCGTAAGTATGCATATACGCAACTTAGAAAACGAATTTGGAACTACACTCATTCAGCGATCTCCGAAACATGTCCAAGTCACGGAAGCTGGAAATATATTATATATTCATGCAAAGCAAATGCTCTCTCTTTACGAAGATGCTAAGCAAGAAATTAATGAACTACATAACGTTGTAACAGGAACACTTCGCATCGGTGCTAGTTTTACAATTGGCGAATACTTACTTCCAAAAATACTCGCTAACTATGCGAATGAAAATCCACGCGTCGAAGTGCATACCTTTATCTCAAATACAGAAGAAGTTTTGCAAAGTCTTCGCTCTAATCAAATTGATATCGGCTTAGTGGAAGGGCAAGTCGTATACGCTGATGTTAACGTTGAAACATTTATGCAAGATGAAATGAAGCTCGTCGTTCCGCCAAATCATCCACTACTCCGCACAAAGGAAATAAATGAAAGCACACTCCAAGATCAAGTATGGGTACTAAGAGAAAGTGGTTCTGGTACACGCGCTTATAGTGACCGCTTTATTCATCAACACCATTTAAAAATGAAACGATTCTTTACATTCAGTAGTATCCAAAGTGTAAAGGAAGCTGTTAGTGCCGGTCTTGGCATCGCTATACTTTCTGATTGGACTGTACGGAAAGAGCTACTAGCAAAAGAACTATTCCACGTCGAAGTTCCAAATGAACAACTAATCCGTCCGTTTTCCATCGTACGCGGTAAATATTTCATTCCATCTAAAGCCATTCAAGTGTTCTTAAATCATGTAGATTCTTTTGCGAAAAAACAGAGTTGACCCTCACATTAGTGTGAAGGTTTACAATACATGTAGAAGGAGTGAAACGCATTGCGAATTGGAGAATTATCAAAAGAAACTGGCGTTAGTGAAAGATCACTAAGACATTACGAAGAAAAGGGCTTACTCCCTTCTAAGCGCCTCGCAAATGGTTACCGTGATTTTGATGAAAGTGCCATCGAAAAAGTGGAGCTTATTCAAATGTACTTACAAATTGGCTTAAATTTAGAAGAGACGGCAAGGATGCTGCGCTGCCTTGAAATTGAACCGCACCTGTACGACAATCCGTGTAGCAGTATCCTTACGCTTTACGAAGATAAACTCAATGAAGTAACAAAGCAAATCACATTACTTTCCAACATCCAAGCGAATTTGCAAAAACACGTTTCACTCCTAAAACAAGCAAAAGAAAAGGAATGATTACATGTTTGTTATACATGGCAGTTCAAGACAAAACGGAAATACAGAAGCTTTAACACATATGATGATAGAGGACATTGAAACAGAACAAACTTATTTGCGTGATCATACCGTCTATCCTATTACAGACCAACGTCATGATGCAGAAGGATTCCAATCCGTAAATGATGACTATGAGCAGTTAACCAAACGCATGCTAGAGCACGACACGATTATCTTTGCTACACCATTATATTGGTACGGAATGAGTGGACATATGAAAAACTTTGTTGATCGCTGGTCACAAAGCTTGCGCGATACATCTCTTCATTTCAAAGAAAAAATGAAAGGCAAAAAAATGTATGTTGTCATCGTTGGCGGGGATAATCCAAAGCTAAAAGCATTACCGCTTATTGCTCAATTCCAATATATCTTTGATTTTGTTGGTTCTTCATTTGAAGGTTATGTTATTGGAGATGCGAATGGACTGGATGAAATTAAAAACGATGCTGAGGCGCTGGCAAAAGCACAATTGTATAATAATAAATTCAAAAATAGCGAACAGAAATAAGTTTGACAAACCATTTTGTATGCGCATACAATAAAAGTAATATTATGAAAGGAAGGTACTTTGACCAATGAAGTTCTAATTCTCTTATTTATTTCATCCATCACAAATAGTGAACAAAAATGATGAAAACTAGCAGGGGATTAGTCTGTCCATTTGTCGATACTTTCTTTCGAAACGATCATGTAAAAAATCGTTTATTTATGTACGATTTTTTACATACAAGGGCGACATTTATCCTCTCTAGTGAAACTAGGGAGGTTTTTTTATGACTATTTTATTCGCACGTAATATTGAAAAGAGCTTTGGTGATCGCACACTATTTACATTACCATCACTGGAAATTCAAGCACAGGATCGCATAGGAATTGTCGGAGTCAACGGAGCTGGTAAATCTACGTTATTGCAAATATTAAGTAAAGAAATAGAAGCTGACAGAGGCTTAGTAACTCATCATAGTTCTATCGCCATCATTCCTCAGCTCAGCGAAGAACTACCGGAAACCACTTCTTCTCTCGCAAAAGGAAAATGGAGTATTTCAAACGTTACCGACGCAATGAGCGGCGGTGAACGAATGCGACTAAAGATTGCGCATGCTCTCGAACAAAATGCAGGCATTTTATTCGCTGATGAACCAACAAGCCACTTAGATATGGTCGGTACAGAGCAATTAGAAAAGGCACTTTCATCTTATAAAGGGGCACTTGTTTTAATATCGCATGACCGTGAATTTCTAGATAATATATGTACCAAAATTATTGAAATTGAAGACGGTATTATTCAAGAGTACAAAGGTAATTATTCAAACTATCGAAAACAAAAAGAACGTGAACGAATACAAAAACAAGCAGAATATGAGCAATATATACAAGAAAAAAATCGTTTAGAACAGTCCATTCTACAAAGAAAGCAACGTGCTTCTAACATGAAAAAAATCCCAACACGGTTCAGTTCATCTGAATCTAGACTTTATAGGTTAAGTGGGGCTCATGGCCAAGAACAGGTTAGTAAAGCAGCGAAAGCATTAGAGACACGTCTCGAAAAACTAGAAAAGAAGGAAAAGCCAAAGGATCTTTCTCAAGCTCAATTTGACGTGCAATACCATACACCCATTCATAGTAAGGTGGCAGTACAATTCAATAAAGCAACAAAGAAAATAGGCGACCGTATACTATTTAAAAATATGAATGGAACTATTGCCCCTGGTGCAAAGCTTGCCGTTTTAGGGGCAAATGGAAGCGGCAAAACCACTTTGTTCAACATGCTTCTCACAAACGAGCGTGGCATGCAGCTATCGAAAAGTTGTAAAATTGGATACTTCGAACAAACATTATCTATTTTAAAAACAGATAAAACCATTTTAGAAAATGTTCTAGAAGAAACAAACTATACAGAAGCATTCGTTCGCACAATACTTGCACGACTTCTATTCCGCCGTGAGGATGTTCATAAACCTGTGCACGTTCTAAGCGGGGGTGAACGAATGAAGGTTGCACTCGCAAAAGTATTTTTAGGAAACTATAATATGCTTCTGCTAGATGAACCGACAAACTATTTAGACTTAGCGACGCAAGAAGAATTAGAAACCATGTTACAAGAATATCCTGGCACAATACTTTTCATTAGCCATGACCGTGCCTTTATTCGCTCTGTTGCAGACCATATTCTACAAGTAGATGAGAGTGAACCAAGAATCTTCCACGGTAATTACGAGCAATACACAAAAAGAACCACCGAAGATTCTGTAAACGTTACTGAGCAAGAATTGTTACAATTACAAACAAAATTAACAGAAGTCATCGGCCGGATTTCCATTCCAAATCATCACGATGACATCACATCTCTCGAACAAAAATACGCAAAATTATTAACTCAAATTCAAAAATGTAAAGAAGCACTCTAATGTCTTCCCTATATATCGACGGGGCATTCCACATTTCCCAAGAAATATTGAATCTTCGACATAGAATACAAAAAGCCGTGCATCAGCACGGCTTTTCATTTTAGATACGGACAGCAGTCCCGCTCACAGCAACCATTAGCATTCCTTCGCGAACTACCTCGTAATCCACGTCGATACCAACAATTGCATTTGCATTTTTTTGTCTTGCGAAAGTTTTCATCTCTTCCATTGCGATGTCGCGTGCTTCTTTTAATTTACTTTCATAAGCACCCGCACGACCGCCGACAACGTCACGGACGGAGGCGAAAAGGTCACGAACGATATTCGCACCCATAATCGCTTCTCCATTGACAATATCGATATACTCAATAATTTCTTTTCCTTGAATTGTAGACGTTGTTGTTACAATCATACTTTATAGCCTCCCATATGAGATTTTTACCTACTTATGGTGCACTAATTCTGTACAAATTATATTTACGAACTAAACTGAGCTTCGTATAACCTACTGTACCCTCCGCCTTGCTCAATTAATTCATTATGTGAACCTTGTTCTGCAATACCATCTTTATTTACAACGACGATGCGATCTGCATTTTTAATCGTTGCTAGTCTGTGAGCGATAACTAATGTTGTACGACCAACAGATAGCTCCGCAAGCGATTTTTGAATCGCAAGTTCCGTCTCTGTATCTAACGCAGAAGTTGCTTCATCCAATATTAAAATTGGCGGGTTTTTCAAGAACATACGAGCAATCGCTAGACGCTGCTTTTGTCCACCTGAAAGTTTCACGCCGCGCTCACCGATAACAGTATCTAAACCGTCCGGCTGTGAGTAAATTAAATCTTCTAACTGCGCACGTTTTACTGCCTGCCAAATTTCAGCTTCTGATGCTTTTAAATTTCCGTAAGCGATATTTTCACGAATTGTTCCTGAGAATAAGAACACATCTTGCTGCACAATTCCAATTTGCTTACGAAGTGAAGATAATGTCATATCTTTCGTATCAATTCCATCAATTTGAATCGATCCAGATGATTGCTCATAAAAACGTGGTAATAGGCTACATAACGTCGTTTTCCCAGCTCCTGATGGTCCAACGAACGCAACTGTTTCACCTGCATGTATTTTCAAACTAATGTCATTTAAAATCGGTTCTTTGTTTTCATATCCAAACGTAATGTTGTTATATTGAATATCACCGTGTACATGCTTCACTTCCATTGCATCTTTAGAGTCTACAATGTCAGGCTCTGTTTCAAGAAGCTCTACATATCTTTTAAAACCGGCGATTCCTTTCGGATAGCTTTCGATTACCGCGTTAATTTTTTCAATTGGGCGGAAGAAAATATTCGTTAATAGAACGAATCCGATAAATCCACCGTACGTTAATTCCCCTTGCAGAACAAACCATGTACCGCATATTAAGACAAAGAGCGTTACGAGACGCATGAGCATATAACTAATCGACGAATTTAACGCCATAATTTTATACGCCATTAATTTCGTTGTACGGAAACGAGCGTTGTTCACAGCAAATTGCTCTTTCTCAAACTTTTCATTTCCGAATGCTTGTACAACGCGAATACCACCAACGTTGTTCTCAATACATGCATTGAAATCAGCAACATCTGAGAATAAACGTCTAAATGTACCTGTCATTTTTTTATTGAAGTACAGCGCTAACCATAATAGGAATGGAATGACGAAGAACGTTAATAACGCTAACTTCCAGTTGATCATCATCATAAATGAGAATGCCCCAACTAAAGTCATTACGGCGATAAATAAATCTTCTGGTCCATGGTGAGCAATTTCTCCAATTTCCATTAAATCGTTTGTAAGGCGTGAAATTAAATGACCTGTTTTATTATTATCAAAAAATCTGAATGATAGCTTTTGAATATGATCAAATAATTTCTGCCTCATATCTGTTTCAATGTTAACACCAAGCATATGTCCCCAATATGTAACGACATATTGTAAGCCTGCATTTAACATATAAACTGCGAGTAAACCGAAACAAGCCCATAAAATAAGCGTCCAGTTTTGCCCTGGCAATAACTTATCAATAAATTGATTTACGATAAGCGGGAAGCCGAGTTCTAATAATCCTGCGACAACCGCACAAGAAAAGTCGAGTATAAATAAACCTTTATACGGTTTATAGTACGAGAAAAATTTACGCAGCATATCTTACCTCCATTTTCCAAAATTAAAAAGACTCCCTAAATGATAACCATTATCAAATAATTATTCAAGTTATCCGTCTATGAAACTGAAAATAAGCTTTGCGATAGTTGTCGTTTTTTGCTGGAAAGTCGATATATTCGAATAATCGCCGATATATTTCGAGTTGCGCTGATATATTTGCAAAATCGCCGATATAAACTTCATTTACTAACTACTCTCCCATCCCCAAAAACAAAAAAGGTACCACCACAAGGTGATACCATTCCTTCTATTACATCGCTTCCGAATCCCACTCATGCTCCTGTTCAACGAATACAATACCTAATTCGTGATGTCCACCAGCATATAATGCAGTTTGTGCAAGACGAAGCTCACCATTTGTATCTAATACTTCTAATTTACAAAATGCTCCTGTCGTCTTCGTTTGAAGCGCATCATAAAATTCCTCGGCGCTTTTTGGAATGACTCCATTTGCTTTCGTAATAATTTCTCCAGGCAGTAATTTCAGCTCTGCTCCAATTGTATTTGGAATTGTATCTAGTACAACGAGCCCATCATTGCGTGCAGCAAAATACGCTGGTCTTGTTTCATCGGCAATTTTTTCTTGCATCGAAATTGTGAAACGCCCAAGCATAGCGACTCCCATCGCGATAATTGCAAGTACGTGCCACCAGTAACTTGCGATTCCTAAAACGAGCACAAGTCCTGCTAACCCATAAACCCGTCTTCCTGTAAATAATAAAGCTTCCGTCGGCTCATAACTTTTAATATTTCTCATAAATCCAATTAAAAATGGAACGAGGAATAGAGAATATGTATTTGAACCTATTGAAACGACAGGCCACCATGAAATAAACTGCGTTACCGCATCACCCGGTACAAGAATAAAAATAGGAACGATCCATAAACGCTTTGATTCGTGTAAACCAATCTTTAATCCACGCTTCCCCTGCCTAATCCTCGGCGTCGAATATCCTACTGCGTTTTTAGAAATCAATAAGCCTTCTACAATAAGCATAACGCCTAGTAAAATAACAAGGGATACAATGGTACTCTCTTCACCTTCTCGAAGCTGTAAAAAGGAAACTGGTAGCTTAGAAGATAATAGAACACATACAATCGCAATGCTAAATGTATAAGCCGCCGATAAATATCGATACATAGCCGTTAATCCAAATAGTAACGTCCAAATTAAAATGGCCCATAAGCTTGCTTTAGAAACAACAAGTCCAAGCCCAATCGTAATAATAGATACTACTAATCCGTATCCAATCCCTGCAAATAGAGAGGTTCGCAGTTCAAACCAAATATCATAAACTTTAAAAGAAAAATCTTTTCGTTCTCTTAACATACGTAAGTATCCAACGAAGATACTACTTATTACAAATATATAGACAGCAGGGTGTAAGAAAAAACGTCCAACTGCCCGCATTATTTCAAAAATCCACGCCTCCACGAACTCATTCACCACCATTTATATCATTCTTTCTTTTTATATTATCATAACTAAACAAACGTTTGTTTAACACAAAAAAATACAGGCAGCAAACTGCCTGTATTTCTTCTTATTTTGCCATTAATTTTAATGCTGACTGTAATTGTAGATCATTTTCTCCAGAACGGATTTTTTCGATAATTTTAGTTTGAATCGCTTCAGCTGTCTTTTTATCAAGCTGTCCTGTCGCTTCCATTTCATTTGCATTTTGGAATGCTTTCAGAGCCGATTCTGTCTCTTTACTAAAGTATCCATCTTCACGACCTGGTACATAACCTAAGCTCTTAAGCATTTCTTGAGCATGTTTTACTTGTACATCATTTGAATTGTATGAAAGTGTTTTTTCAATTTGAATTGGTGTCGCATGATAATAATTTGGTTGCTTCACTTCTACTGTTGGCGCGATTCCTTTTTTATGAATCCAGTTCCCATCCGGTGTTAACCATTTAAACATCGTTAATTTAATGTTGCTGCCGTCTTTAAATGGAACAGCTTGCTGGACAGTACCTTTACCAAATGTCTTTTCACCAATTAAATCGTATCCTTCTCCTTCTTTTAGCGCACCCGCTAAAATCTCTGAAGCAGAAGCACTTCCATTATCAATTAATACTGAAATTGGATATGGTTTTCTCTCTTTCAGTTCCGTAGAGAATTTCTTCTTCTCACCATTTCGCTGCTCTACTTGTAGCATCGGCTTTTTATTCGTCATAATTTCCCCTAGTATATCTTCTACACTATTTAAGTAGCCACCAGGATTACCACGCACGTCAATAACTAAGCCTTTTATATTTTTCTTCTCTAACTCTTTTAACTGATCCTTAAATTCTTTCGCTGTATTTTCAGCAAAAGAAGTGATTTGCATATAACCGATATCTTTTCCGCTCTCTTGCTTCACAGAACTAAACACTGTAAAGATCGGAATCTTTTCACGCTTAATTTTAAATACAATCGGATCAGTTACTCCCGCACGTTTAATTTCAATTGCGACAGTCGTTCCCTTTTTACCACGAATTTTTAATACTGCTTCTTCACGTGATAAGTCTTTCACACTGTTTCCATCTACAGATAAAATTTGGTCATTCGGTTTAATTCCTATCTTTTCTGCTGGTGAACCTTTAATTGGCGATACGATAATAAGCTTACCGTCCGTCTTGTTCACCTCAGCCCCAATCCCCTCTAATTCGGGATCAAGCGATTCACTAAACTGTTTGGCTGTTTCTTTATCCATATACGTGGAATAAGGGTCCTTCAGCGTAGACAACATACCTTGTATTGCACCTTCAACTAACTTTTCATCTTTCACGTCTTCCACATAACGTGAATCAATTAGTGCATACGCCTCATTAATTTTTGCCAAATTCCCTTGCGCAGTGCTAGCATTCCCACTCGAAATTGTTTGCGTTACTTCTGATGGGTTAACCCCAAATACAGACATGCCTGCAAACATTCCGCCAGCACCAATTAAAAATGCAACAACCATTCCAATAATTGCAACTCTACGTTTCAATGCGGAATTCCCCTTTCCAAAACACACAGGTGGTGTAGCAAAAGGCATCACACATTGTGTGATGCCTTTACCTATTTCTACTATATGATAAGCTTGTACGAATTATGTTTGCAACTTTTTATACTTTTAAGAAGCGACGAATTGACATTACACTTCCCCACATACCGATTAAAGCACCGATTAACACTAGTAAACCAGCTAATTGGAATACGAATGGACTGTATGGTAGAAGCTCGAAAATTGTTCCGCCAAGTTTTTCATTAAACACACCTTGCAACGAATTATACGTAATTAGAATTAGGCCAATTGGAATAATTGATCCTAATACTCCTAAGAATAATCCCTCTAGCAAGAATGGCCAACGAATAAACCAGTTTGTTGCACCAACAAGTTTCATAATTTCAATTTCTGTACTACGAGCATAAATTGTAATTTTAATTGTATTAGAGATTAAGAACATCGCTGTGAATAAAAGACCAGCAATTAACGCAATCCCAATGTTACGACCAGTTTTTACAGTATCAAATAATCGTTCAACTTGCCCTTTTCCGTACTGAACATTACTAACAAACTGCATTTTTTCAACCTTCTTCGCGATTGTCGCTGTATCGGTTGGTTCTTTCGCTTTTACAACGAATACGTTTTTAAGTGGGTTATCTTGTTCAAATAACTCAAACGTTTTTCCACTATCACCTAAGCTTTTAATTAAACGTTTTAACTCTTCTTCTTTAGAAGAATATTTAATAGAATCTACTTTTGCAATCTTACTCATATCTTCTTCTAATTTCTTTTGATCCGCTTCTTTTGCAGCTGGATCAATGTGTACACGAATCTCTACATCTTGCTCTACTTTCGTCGCAAAATGGTTCATATTCATAATCGCTGTTAAAAAGACACCTACAAGTAATAATGTAACTGTTACTGCACTAACAGAAGCAAATGTCATCCATCCGTTACGTGATAGATTCTTTACACCTTCTCGCAAATGTCGACTAAGGGTCTTAGCCTTCATATCCGTATCCTCCCTCAATCTCATCTCGAACAATTTTTCCGCCTTCAATCGCGATTACACGATGACGGATTGTATTTACGATATCTGCATTATGCGTCGCCATAACAATCGTTGTGCCGCGCTCATTAATGCGAGTAAAAATATTCATAATATCAAGAGCTGTTTCAATATCTAAGTTACCTGTTGGCTCATCGGCAATTACAACCTTTGGTCTATTTACAATTGCTCTTGCAATAGCCACACGTTGTTGCTCCCCGCCCGAAAGCTCACTTGGAAGTGCGTCTGCACGATCTTCAAGGCCTACAAGACCTAGAACTTCTGTTACACGCTCACGAATTGCATCCGGTTCTTCTTCAATTACTTCTAAAGCAAACGAAACATTCTCATATACCGTTAATTTAGGTAGCAATTTGAAATCTTGGAAAATCACGCCTAATTGACGACGGAAATACGGAACATCTCTTTCTGCCAATGTTTCGATAGTAAGTCCATTTACATTAATAGATCCTGTAGATGGTTTCTCTTCACGATACATCATTTTAATAAATGTAGATTTTCCGGCTCCACTCGGTCCAACTACGTATACGAATTCACCTTGTTTAATGTTAACTGTAAGACCAGCAATGGCTTTCATACCATTCGGGTACTCCTTATAAACATTCGTCATTTTTATCATTATTTATCACCCAATACTTAATGATTTTTTTCGAAATACTTTTCTGTACATCTGAAAACAAAAGACATCCTTCATTTTCATTTAGTCATCCTTGTTGAAGATAGTTTACTTATGCTTTCTCATAAGCAATACCACTCTATGTAATATATTTCAGCAAAATTCTACAAACCCCATTGTAACATCAAACGGTTTCCAATTTGGATACATTTTTGTTACAGTTATGTTACATACCAGAAAAAAGGAAAACGAGTTGACTATATTATCAACTCGTCCATTTCACCTTTTTTATTTATGTTCAGCTAACCATTCAGACACTTTTTTCGCATCTTCACCTTGAATAAGTCCTGGTGACATTGAACCGCGGCCTTTTTTAATAATCTCTTCGATATCTGCAGCGTCGTACTTACCGCCTACTTTTCTTAAATCAGGTCCAGTTGCCCCTGATAAATCTGTTGCGTGACATCCCGCACAACTTCTTTGGAAAATTTGTTCTGCGCTGTCTGTACTTGCAGACTGTTTCGAAGACTTACTCTCTTCTTTATTTCCGCATGCTCCTAAAGCAAAAACAACCGATGTCCCTAGCACAATAGCCAACAATTTCTTTTTCACTTCTATCGCTCCCCATTGTTGATATTCTTTTTATTCCTAACACACTCATTTTCATTATAAGCATTATCTTTATATAGAAAAACTAAGGTGTATTTCATATTCCTCAAAAATACAGTGAGAACCTTGATAAAATAATGCTTTCATAAGTTGTTTCAATTCTGTGAACAACTTAAAAAACTCCTATAAAGCATCCTTTTTAAAAGGAAAATTAGAAAGTTCTATATAAATCTTTACCATATTACCGCTCTATTTTACTATTCTCTACTTTTTACAAAACAATATACAGCATTGTAATCTACATATAATCCCATCAAAAAGAGAAGTTGTCGTTTCCAACTTCTCTTCCTCTTTACTTCATCTATAAAAATAAAATCAAATTCTTTATATCCTCTATTGTCCTCAGCATGCGCCAACAATTTCGTTGGCTTTTTTTCGCTTATTAGATGCGAGAACGTAAGTAAGCATCAATAAATGGATCAATCTCTCCATCCATAACAGCTTGTACGTTACCAACCTCCGTATTTGTACGATGGTCTTTTACAAGAGAATACGGGTGGAATACGTAAGAACGGATTTGGCTACCCCATCCGATTTCTTTTTGCTCTCCGCGAATTTCATCTAATTCTGCTTGTTGCTCTTCTAGTTTCTTTTGATATAATTTCGCTTTTAACATTTTCATCGCATGCTCACGGTTTTTAATTTGAGAACGCTCCGACTGACATGTTACAACCGTATTTGTCGGTGTATGTGTAATACGAACTGCTGAATCTGTCGTATTTACGTGCTGTCCACCAGCTCCACTTGCTCGGTACGTATCAATTTTTAAATCTTCTGTACGTACTTCGATTTCAACTTCATCATTGAACTCTGGTACAACTTCACAAGATACGAATGATGTATGACGACGCCCTGAAGAATCGAATGGTGAAATACGTACAAGACGATGTACACCTTTCTCTGCTTTTAAGTAACCGTAAGCGTTATGACCTTTAATTAATAAAGTTACACTCTTAATACCAGCTTCATCACCTGGTAAATAGTCAACCGTTTCTACTTTGAATCCGCGTTTTTCAGCCCAGCGTGTGTACATACGTAATAGCATAGAACCCCAGTCTTGTGACTCAGTTCCACCTGCACCTGGATGTAATTCTAAAATCGCATTATTTTTATCATAAGGATCACTTAATAGTAACTGAAGCTCATACTCATTCATTTCTTGAATTAAGCCTTTTACTTCTGATTCTAATTCCTCATGTAAATCTTCATCATACTCTTCTTTTAAAAGCTCATGCGTGATTTCTAAATTTTCGAACGTCTCATCTAACTGACGGAACTTTCCAACCATATCTTTTAACGCATTCGCTTCATTAATTACAGCTTGTGCGCCTTGTTGGTCATCCCAAAATCCTGCGCCCATCATTTTCTCTTCTAATTCTGCAATTTGTTTCTCCTTAGTAGGGAGGTCAAAGAGACCCCCTAAAAGCCGCTAATCGCTTAGCCATTTTCTCTAATTCCTGTCTAATTTCTACTAATTCCATTTCCTTCACCTCTATGTAATTGCTGTTACTTTCGTATGAAAACAAGGGAAACTCTCTCCACTTATTACGGAGAGAGTTTAATCCTTCTTAATTATACATTTTTGATATAAAAGTTTGCAAAACAGCCAAAGCTATCGTCCTATATTACTGAACGATACCACAGCAGTTTTTATATTTTTTACCACTACCACATTTACATAAATCATTGCGGCCCACTTGGTCACCTTTTACAACTGGCTTTTTCTTTGCTTCTTCGCCATCGCTAGAAGGATGAACAGCTTCACCTTGAACAACTTCTTGACGTTCTAAGTTTTGTTCAATTTCAGCTTTCATAATGTAACGAGAAATTTCCTCTTCAATAGAAGCAACCATTGACTCGAACATCGCGAACCCTTCCATTTGGTACTCACGAAGTGGATCGATTTGACCGTAAGCACGTAAATGAATACCTTCACGAAGGTGATCCATCGCATCAATATGCTCTGTCCATTTCGTATCTACAACGCGGAATACAACAACCTTCTCAAACTCACGCATTTGCTCTTCTGGCATAAGCTTTTCTTTTTCATTGTATCGCTCAATTAATTTCGCAATAATTGGCTCGCTCATTTCCTCAGGAGCAAGGCGACGTAATTCTTCTTCTTTTACATCTCCGTCTTGAAGAAGGTTTGTATTTAAGTAGTCAACAAGACCTTTAATGTTCCAATCTTCTTCAATTTCCTCTTGTGTATGAAGAGCAACAGCACGTTCTACTGTAGATTTCATCATACCTTCAATAATGCCGCGTAAGTTGTCAGACTCCATTACCTCTTGACGCTGTTTGTAAATAACTTCACGTTGCTGACGAAGTACATCATCATATTGCAGTAACTGCTTACGTGCATCATAGTTATTTCCTTCAACACGTTTTTGTGCAGATTCTACCGCACGAGAAACCATTTTACTTTCAATCGGCTGAGAATCATCCATACCAAGGCGGTCCATCATTGCTTTCATATTATCTGAACCAAATCGGCGCATTAATTCATCTTCCATCGATAAGTAGAACTGCGTAACACCAGGGTCCCCTTGACGACCAGCACGACCACGTAACTGATTATCAATACGACGACTTTCGTGACGCTCTGTACCGATAACTGCTAAACCAACGTTTTTCACATCGTCTCCAAGCTTAATATCTGTACCACGACCTGCCATGTTCGTCGCGATTGTTACAGCACCTTTAATACCAGCCTCTGCAATGATATCTGCTTCACGAGCATGGTTTTTCGCATTTAAGATGTTATGACGTACACCTTTACGCGTTAACATTTTTGAAATAAGCTCTGAAGTTTCAATTGCAACTGTACCTACAAGAACAGGTTGCCCTTTTTTATGACGATTTACAATATCCTCAACAACAGCATTGAACTTACCTTCCATTGATTTAAAGATTAAATCGGCACGATCATCACGAATAATCGGTTTGTTTGTCGGAATTACAATAACGTTCATATTGTAAATGTTACGGAATTCCTCTTCCTCTGTTTTCGCTGTACCAGTCATACCAGATAATTTTTCATACATACGGAAGTAGTTCTGGAATGTAATTGTTGCAAGCGTCATGCTTTCATTTTGAATTTCTACACCTTCTTTTGCTTCAATCGCTTGGTGTAATCCTTCGCTATAACGACGACCTTTCATAAGACGACCAGTGAATTGGTCTACAATTACGATTTCGCCTTCTTGTACAACATAATCTGTATCACGATGCATAACAACGTGTGCACGAAGCCCCTGATTAATATGGTGAAGAAGTGCTACATGTTTTAAATCGAATAAGTTTTCAATATGGAAAGCTTTCTCTGCTTTCGTAATACCATCTTCTGTTAGCATTACATTTTTCGTTTTCACATCAAATGAATAATCTTTTTCATTTTCTAACGTACGAACAAATGCATTTGCAAACATGTATAGCTCTGTTGATTTTTGAGCTTGTCCTGAAATAATAAGCGGCGTACGTGCTTCATCGACTAAAATAGAATCGACTTCATCGATAATAGCAAAGTGAAGTGGACGTTGAACGCACTGCTCTTTATATAAAACCATGTTATCACGTAAGTAATCGAATCCAAGCTCATTATTTGTGCTATACGTAATATCAGCAGCATAAGCCTCTTGTTTCTCTTCGCGTGACATACTATTTAAGTTAATTCCTACCGTTAAGCCAAGGAACTCATGAAGTTGTCCCATTTCGCTCGCATCACGTTGTGCTAAATATTCATTGACTGTAACAACGTGAACACCTTTTCCTGTTAAAGCATTTAAATATACAGGTAATGTAGATGTTAACGTTTTACCTTCACCCGTTTTCATCTCAGAAATATTCCCTTCATGTAAGGCAATACCACCCATTAACTGTACGCCATATGGACGCATTCCAAGAACACGAGTTGCCGCTTCGCGAACAACTGCAAAAGCTTCAGGTAGTAAATCATCTACTGTTTCACCTTTTGTTAGACGTTCTTTAAATTCAAGCGTCTTTCCTTTTAATTGTTCATCAGTTAGTGGCTTAATAGATGACTCTAATGCATCAATTTGCTCAACTGTCTTTTGCATACGTTTAATTTGGCGTTGATTTACATCAAACACCTTTTTTAAAATACCGATCATAGGAAATACGCTCCTCTTTTTATTAAAATAAAACTTCCGATTGTTTTTCTTTTTCTCTATTACAATCAGTCGTTATAAAAATCAAATGTATGTTATGCCAATTTTTCTCCTAATTAAAAAAACTAAAATGTATATACCTAATGATAATTGTAACACTTGTCTTATAACTATGACAACAATCGGCCGATTGTCTCGTTCTAAATTAAGAAAAGTTTTTTAAAAATCTATTTTCAGCAAAAAAAGCGCAGCCTCATTCGGCTGCGCTTTCGAATTATTATTTAGTTTCGATTAAACCGTATTTCCCATCTTTACGGCCATATACAACATTAGTTTCGTTTGTATCAGCATTTGTGAAGACGAAGAAATTATGTCCTAGCATATCCATTTGTAGGATTGCCTCTTCAACGTCCATCGGTTTTAAATCGAATCGTTTTGTACGTACAAGTTCTAATTCATCTTCTTCTACCTCATCCAAAACAGCTACTGCTTCTGGAAGGATAAAGTTCGTTTTTATAGAACCTTTCTCACGTAACTTACGATTTACTTTTGTTTTATGTTTACGAATTTGTCGCTCAATTTTATCAACTACTAAATCGATAGCAGCGTACATATCGCTATTAGTTTCTTCTGCACGAAGTAATAAATCAGTAAATGGGATTGTTACCTCGACACGTTGCTTGTCAGAGTATACTTTTAAATTAACTTTAATCTCTGGGAATGTATCAAAATAACGCTCTAACTTACTTAGTTTTTTCTCTACATATTCCTTTAATGCTGGAGTTACTTCAATATTTTCACCACGAATGTTGAATTTCATAGATGAATTCCTCCTTTCAAGCCTATGTACTATAATTTCGACATTGGCTTAAAAACTCCTTCTAACTTTTTTAAAAAAATTAGTGGAATTGCGATTTTTTTATCGTTTTTTGTTGAAATGAAAAGATGCATCGTTTCTATCTTTATTTTATCCTATTAACATCGTGAATAACGAATATTTCTGTGGACAATTCGTTACAGAAAAGAAACAACTTTTTGACAACTTACCCTATAACAAAAACCCCTTGCGAAAAACAAGAGGTTCTACTACATATATATAACGTTGCCACAAACGCAGCTTTCTCTTCCCAAAACAATATACCCTACAGTTTCACAACATTAGCTGCTTGTGGTCCACGTGCTCCATCTACAATGTCAAACTCTACTTGTTGCCCTTCTTCCAATGACTTATACCCATCTTGTTGAATAGCAGAAAAATGGACAAATACATCGTCACCATCTTCACGCTCAATAAACCCAAATCCCTTTTCTGCATTGAACCATTTCACTCTTCCTTGCATGTTCATTCCATTCCCTTCACTCTAAAAATCAGGGCATTCGCCCCATATTTTGACTATAACGAATGACAACATATGAAGTCAAAGAAGACTTATCGCCTTTTTATTATCCCTTTCGACACTGTCATATTAACTTCTACAAAGTGTCAAACTAGATACTTCCCTTGCCCCTCTTTCATATAACAAACTTCCGATTTGCCTAACTGTAATCCCTGTCGTATACACGTCATCAACGAGTAAAATATGTTGCCCAGAAAACATCTCTTCTCCCTGAAAATAAAAAGGATTGCTTCCTGACACCCTTTCTTTACGTGTCTTCTTACTTTGCTTTTCTGTTTCCCTTCTTCTTAATGATGGATAAGAAATTTTGACAGGCAAACAAGTTGCTAATAACTCAGCTTGATTAAAACCACGTTCAATTTCCCTTTCCTTACTAAGCGGAACAGCGATAACAGTTGAAACATTGGCAAAACACTTTTGAAATAAACTTCGAAAAGGACGATAAAAAATGTGCACTAACTCTGCATCCCCCCGAAACTTAAACTGCGCTACTATTTCTTTCATCTCATCATCATACATATATAACGAACGGTTTTTAAAAGAACGATACTTCTCCTCTTTCATCCACCTTATACAATCTATACAAATACCGTCTTCTTGAAATGAGGCAGGAACAAATTCTAAAGGTCGCCCGCACTCCATGCAAATTTCTCCTATAATATAGGAAAGTTTCTGCTCACATCTATCACATATATATTTTCTATGACACTTTACAAAAAAAGTGTACCAACTAACCTTTTCTACAAAACACTCATCACAAAGTAAACAATGCATTAATCGATCAATCCTTGTTCTTTCGCATTTTTATTCATACCTTGAATATGTTTTTTCGCGCGCACCATCGCCTCTGTCTTGCCATAGTGAAAATAAATGACCTCTCCATATGGTGCTTCAAAGCTCCGCCCTGCTCGGCCCGCAATTTGTACGAGCGCACTTTCTGAAAATATTTCTTCTTCCGCCCCTAAAACTGCAACTTGCAAATTTTTCACCGTTACGCCTCGCTCTAAAATTGTCGTTGTAACTAATAATGGGATTTCTCCCTTTCTGAACGCTGCGACTTTCTCTTTTCTCATCGGATCTTCTGCATGTACCCCTTCAACTTTATTATGCAATGATTTCAATAACGAGCTTATTTCTTCTATATATCGTACATGGGGAACGAATAAAAAAACAGGATACTTTTTGTTTAAGTACATCTTTAACCATTGTAGTAAAACTCGAGGAATTCTTTCACGGTTGAGGCTTTTCTTCCAATTTCCGCACCAGCAAAATAGAGGAACTGGCAACGGATGACGGTGATATCGTCCAGAAACAATAACACCTTTTTGTTCACCTTTTCTAAATTTTCGCTTCCACGTTTCATCTGGAGTCGCAGTTAAATAAATACGCGCCGCTTTTTCTTTCATCGCTTGTTTTACCGCGTACTGTAACATTTGATCTGCACAATATGGAAAAGCATCTATCTCATCTACAACTATGACATGAAAGGCCCTATAATAACGTAATAATTGATGCGTGGTCGCAACGACTAGTACTGCATCTTTTTCTTTATCTACACTCCCTCCATATAAAGCCGCTACCTTTATATATGGAAATACTTCTTGTAATCTCGGTGCTAATTCCAAAACAACATCCGTTCTTGGCGTTGCGATACAAACTCTTTCTCCTTTTTGAAGCGCTTCGTTAATACCGTAAAACAACATCTCTGTTTTCCCAGCCCCGCATACAGCCCAAATAAAAAATGATTCTTTTTGCTTAATAGCCTCTATAACTCCTTGCGCCGCCAAATTCTGGCCAGTAGACAACGTCCCGTTCCACTGTAACAAATTTGAATTCTTTTCTCTCTTTCTTTCAGCAATCCCGCGAACAAGTACAGCACATTCACTTACTCTCCCCATCGCTATACACTTCCGGCAATATGTGCACACTTTACTGCACCTTTTACATAAAAACGACGCAAATAGCCACCGATCTACGTTTCCACAGCGTTGGCACATATATTTAGAATTCTTCTTTTTTACACCTTGTACACATACGATCTCTCCCTTCTTTTTCAAATCGTTTAATTCCCTCTGTAAATCTGAAGAAAGTTCTTCTAATAGCAACTGTTTCCCCGCTAGCATCAACAATCACCTCCAGCACTACTATAAACCTTTCTCATCATCTCGTAAAAACTCAAAAAAGCCGATAACCTACTTAGAAAATAGTAAGCTACCGACTTTATACACGTTTTTCATTGAATTATAATTCTATAATCTTCCGTAACCTAAGAAATGTTTTTGGTTGTAAGAGCTATTTACGCTACCATAAGTAACACCTGTTGACTCATCAGCAGCATGAATCATTTGACCGCCACCAATGTAAATTCCAACGTGAGATACGCCCGCTCTATATGTGCCTTGTAAGAAGATAAGGTCTCCTGGTTTCGCTTCAGATGGGCTAATTTTTTGTACAGAACTCCATAGACTTCTAGTATCTTGACGACCTAAACCGTAAACGTAAGAGATTAAACCACTGCAGTCAAAACCACCGTTTGAAATTGACGCACTACCCCATACGTATTTTAGACCTACTAAGCCTTTAGCTTTTTCAACAACATCTTGTCTTCCGCCACCATCATTTGTTACTACTGGTGTTGGTTTTTTCGCTTCTTCTTTTTTAGGTTCTTCTTTTTTAGACTCTTCTTTTGGAGCTTGTACAGCATTATTTGCTGGAGCTGCTGGTTGAGCTTGCGTTTGTGCTGGTTGAGCCGCCGCTGGTTGCTGTGCTGGCTGAGCTTGCGCGTCTTTAGCAGCTTGCTCTGCTTGCTTTTGAGCAGCAGCTTCTTGTGCAGCTTTTTCTTGCGCTTCTTTTTCAGCAATTTGTTGTAATTTTAATGCCTGTTGTTCAAGCTCTTTTAATTGGCTTTCCGTACTTGTCATTGTAGTTACAACTGTTTCCATTTTACCGCTTAAATCATTTACTGCAGTTTCTTTTTTCGCTTTTTCAGCGTCAAGATCTTTCTTGGCAGTTTCAATTTGAGCTTGTGCTTCTTTTAATTCTTTTTGTTTCTCTTTTACCGTTGCAACATCTTTTTTCACACTAGCTTGATCTTCTTGTTGTGTTTTCATGATATCTTCATCAGACTCAAGAATTTTAGAAACAGAAGTTAAACGATCAACTAAATCTGCAATGTTTTTAGAGTTTACAAGAACTTCTGTTACAACGTTCGTATTTGGTTGTTCTTGGAGTGCAACTAAACGCTTTCTTAATAGCTCTTCACGTTTTGCAATCTTTGTTTGTAATTCTGCAATATCTTTATTTTTCTTTTCAATTAATTGCTCAGTATCAGCAACTTTTTTCGTTGTTTCATCAAGCTTTGCAGCATTCTCTTGAACAGATTTATCTAAACCTTGAATTGTTTTGTTTAAGTCATTCATTTGTTTTTGTAATTCATCACGTTCTTGTTGTTGTTTATGTAAAGTGTCATTTTGTGTGTTAATTTGTGATTTCACGTCAGAAATTTTATCTTCTGCAAATACATTTGGTGTTAGCCCAGAAAACATTAATCCTGCAACTAATGCACAAGATGCCATTTTTAGCTTTTTCATTTTATTTTTTACACCGCTTTCTTTTTTCTTTTTCCGTATATAACCTATAAAATTTATACCATAATTCGGGATTTTTTTTGCTAATGTTACGTTTTTGTAAAACAAATGTAATATTATATGTAGCTCTAGCGCAAAATGCGCATATTTTTGTATGTATGTGTAGAAATTTATATACTTTTCTCACTTCTATAAACAAAGAAAAAACGTAAGGAATCCCTTACGTTTTATTAAATATACGAATACGAATACAAATGAAATACTACTTCATCCATTTCTCAGCCCAATTTTGGACCTCATCCATAACACTTTCTAACGCTTTTCCCTTGTCAGTTAAGCCATACTCGATTCGAACTGGTACTTCTGGATAGACATTACGAACTACAATGCCCTCGCTTTCCAATTCCTTTAAACGCTCTGACAACATACGATCGCTCATATTTGGGATAATATCTGCGATTTCTCTAAAACGTTTCGACTCTTCAAGCAAAGATTTAATAATTAAGCCAGTCCACTTCTTACTAAGCAGAGTAAAAGCTGACTCAAACTTTGGACATAAACAAGAATTATGCTCCATATGTTTCACCTCTCTTCTATTATAATATAGTTTCTTGTAAAAAGTAAGTTATAAAACTTTCCTCATTATTTTATTTTACGTACATTTTACCATTTCCAAATATTAACTTGTCAACTAAACGTAACATACCCGTAAAAAAACCCTCTTAAAAAGAGAGCTTTTTATATCTTTATTACTTCGTATACCATCCAAGACCTAATGCACCTTCACCTAAGTGTGTACCAATTACAGCTCCAAAATAACCTGTACGAATTGTGACGTGAGGATATTTTGCTTCTAATTCTTTCTTCCATTCATTCGCTTCCTCTTCACGTTGCGCATGAATGATAACTGCTTCCATAGGTACACCTTTACTTGCTTGCTCATCAAAAATTTCAATGATACGTTTTAATGCTTTTTTACGTGTACGAATCTTTTCAAACGGAATAATGATTTTATCTCTAAAATATAAAACTGGCTTCACTTGTAACAGACTGCCGATGAAAGCTTGCGCGCTATTCAATCGACCACCACGTTGTAAATGATGTAAATCATCAACTACAAAATAGGCGTCCATCGTTTTCTTCATTTCATCAAAACGAGCGATAATCTCTTTTGGGTTCTTTCCTTCACTTGCTAACTTTGCACCTTCACGCACATAAAATCCTTGTACTTCACAACTAATTTCAGAGTCATACGTGTATACATCAATACCCTCTACCATCTGTCCAGCTGTCGTTGATGTTTGATATGTACCACTAATTCCACTTGATAGGTGAATACTAATAACTGCATCATAATCTTTAGCTAGTTCTTCATATAGCTCAACAAACTTTCCGATTGCTGGTTGAGAAGTTTTTGGAAGTTCCTCTTGTTCACGTACTTTCACATAAAAATCATCTGCTGAAATTTCAGCTTCTTCTTGATAAGATTCTGTTCCAAACACAACGTTTAATGGAATCATATATATATTGAGTTCATCACGAATTTGCTTCGGTATATATGCCGTACTATCAGTAACAATAGCTATTTTCATTTTCGTACCTGCCTTATAAAAAGTTTTATTTCCTAATTTTACACGAAAACTACAAATGGTGCATCCATACATGAAAATGCCGGTTGAAATTATACCTACCATCTCGACAAATTACAACAAAAAGATAAAATACTCGCCAAAAACTTCAGCATATTTAGAAAAAATGTTTGAATATAAAAAGGCTCGCTTTTAAAATGGAAAGTACTAGTCATTTTGATAGATAGGGGCGTACACAAGTGCTATTACAATATTTAACAATCAAAGACTACGGCGAACACGAAATCGTCATTCAAAAATCAAGATTTATTTGTTATATTAGCCGAGCAACAACTGAGGAAGAGGCTCAAGAATTTATACAAAAAATAAAAAAACAACATTGGAATGCAACACATAATTGTTCCGCTTATTTAATTGGCGAACAAGATCATATTCAAAAGGCAAATGATGACGGTGAGCCTAGCGGTACAGCTGGCGTACCAATGCTGGAAGTACTTAAAAAACGTGGAATAAAAGATACCGTCGTCGTCGTAACACGCTATTTTGGTGGCATTAAACTTGGCGCAGGTGGATTAATTCGTGCATATGGAAAGTGTACAAGCGAAGGCATTAATCATGTCGGTGTTGTCCAGCGAAAACTAATGCGTGTGATGCAAACCGAGATTGATTACACATTACTTGGCAAAGTGGAAAATGAATTACGCAATTCAAAATATGCCATTAAAGATATTCATTATCTAGAAAATGTCACATTTGATACATATGTAGAAGAAGACGGCAAACAAGCATTTACAGATTGGATGATTGAATTAACAAACGGGAAATGTACAATTACAGAAGGAGATATGTTGTACTTAGAACAAGATGTTATCTAAGAATAACCCATTTATCACCTTCAAAGATTAATGTAGTGAATTACTTCCCTACAAATGAACTAACGAACTAAGGAGATTATATATGGAAGAACGTTATTATCATCTCCAAAATAGCAGAATAAAAAAGAAGCGAAGAAGGAAACTTTTCTTCTTCCTTATTTTCGCATTTTTATTTGGCAGCATAGGAGTTTATGTGTTAAATTCTTACTCTTCTCTTATGGGGATGTATAGTGGTTTTACTCGTGAAAAATCGGATTTAAGAAACCAAGATGTAGAAATTACAAAGGAACCTTTTACAATTCTCATTATGGGTATAGAAGATTATGCGACAGATGGTCAAAATGGTCGTACAGACTCATTAATGTTTGCAACAGTCAATCCAAAAACGCAAAAGATTTCACTTATGAGTATTCCTCGTGATTCTCGAGTTAAAATTGTTGGCAAAAATAAGGAAGACAAAATTAACGCTGCCCATGCTTACGGCGGAGAAGAAATGGCAATCAAAACTGTCGAAGGCTTTCTAAAAGTTCCTGTAGACCATTATCTAAAAATTGATTTCCAAGGCTTTAAAGGTATCGTTGATGCTGTTGGCGGCGTTACCGTTGACGTACCCTTCGATTTCTGGGAGCGCTCTGACGTGGATTACTACAAAAAAATTCAGTTTAAGCAAGGACAGCAAAACTTAAACGGTGAAGAAGCACTTGCTTACGTCCGTATGCGAAAGCAAGATCCAAATGGCGATTATGGTCGAGCTGCTAGACAAAGACAATTACTGGCCGCTGTTGCTCATAAACTAAACTCCACCTCTACTGTATTTAAAATTAAAGATTTAACAGCTGTCGTTGGAAAATATATAAAAACCGACATTCCTATTTCAGACGGACTTGCTCTTTACAATAAACTTTCTGGATTTGATCCTTCTACAATGCAAACGTTAAAGCTTGAAGGCGAAGACAAAAAGATAGGCGGTATTTATTACTTCCTTCCAGATCCAATCAGTGTAGAAACGGTGCGTAACGAAATTGAAAAAGAATTAGGAGAAAAAGCAAAAAATCCAACTACAAAAAACAACTCAAATCCTGATTTAAATTCAAGTTCTAACTCTAACGAACAAACAAAAAAAGAGACAAACCAAAATAAAACACCAACTGATCCGCCACCTTCTACAAATGCTCATGCAGAGTGGATTATGCGCAATCAGCCGTAAAAAAAAAGGCCCAATCTATCCGATTGGGCCCTTTTTTTTTACTTATTAAAGTGTTGTAAAATCGCTTCTACAATACGCTCTGATGCACGACCATCACCGTAAGGGTTAGATGCTTTCGCCATCTTATCATGGGCTTCTTTATCTGATAACAGCTCATCAGCAAGACCAAAGATTGTCTCTTCGTCTGTTCCTGCTAATTTCAGCGTACCTGCTTCAATACCTTCAGGGCGCTCTGTTGTATCACGAAGAACAAGAACTGGTACACCAAGTGATGGAGCTTCTTCTTGTACACCACCAGAATCCGTTAACATTAAGTATGAACGAGCTGCAACATTGTGGAAATCAATTACATCTAGCGGCTCAATTAAATGAATACGGTTATGTTCACCTAAAATTTCATTTGCTATTTCACGAACAACAGGGTTCATATGAACAGGGTACACAACTTGTACATCTTCATGTTTGTCAACAAGACGCTTAATTGCACGGAACATATTACGCATCGGTTCACCTAAGTTTTCACGGCGGTGAGCTGTCATAAGTACAAGACGATCATTTCCAAGTTTCTCTAGTACAGGATGACTATATGTTTCTTTTACAGTCGTTTGTAGCGCGTCAATCGCTGTATTTCCTGTGATGAAAATACGTGACTCATCTTTATTTTCCTTCTGTAAGTTCGTTGCTGATTTTGCTGTTGGTGAGAAATGAAGATCCGCCATTACACCTGTTAATTGACGATTCATCTCTTCTGGGTATGGAGAATACTTATCCCACGTACGAAGGCCCGCCTCAACATGACCTACTGGAATTTGATTATAAAAAGCAGCTAAGCTTGCAATAAATGTTGTTGTTGTATCACCATGTACAAGTACAATATCCGGCTTCGCTTCTTTCATTACTTTATCCAAACCTTCTAAACCACGCGTTGTAACATCAATTAAAGTTTGGCGGTCTTTCATGATATTTAAATCGAAATCTGGTGTAATTCCAAAGATACTTAATACTTGATCTAACATTTGGCGATGCTGTGCTGTTACAGTCACAATCGATTCAATTTTTTCTGGGTGTTTTTGCAACTCTAATACAAGAGGTGCCATTTTAATTGCTTCTGGACGTGTCCCGAAAATTGTCATTACTTTTAAACGTTCAGTCATGTGATTGCCTCTTTTCTTTCACTAATTACAGCTCCTATTATGACATATAAAAATATGCATGAGTACATCCCTTTTTAACGCATAACAGAAACTTTTCTATTACAAATACTTTTTCTTCCCACCGAGTAATAATCTATCTTTTGTTTCTTAACATCTTCATCAGTATAACAATTTCTCCCATCAAATAAAATAGGCTCCCTCATAAGTTGTACGTACTTTTCTAACGGATAAGTTTGAATATCTTCCCATTCTGTTACGATAAAAACCGCACTCGCATCTCTAATCGATTCATCTATACATCTACTATATTGTATAGCATCTCCAAATATATTTTTCACATATTGAATTGCTTTTGGGTCGTAAAGAACAATTTCTGCACCTATATTAAGTAATGCTTCTATTATAATAAGAGATGATGCCTCTCTAATATCATCCGTATTCGGTTTAAAGGATGCGCCAAGAACTGCAATCCGCTTTTTACTCATGTTCATAACTTTTTTCGCTTTTTCAATCAATAGCAGCTGTTGCTTATTATTTACTTCAATAACCGCTTTTAACAAACGAAAATCATGAGCAACATTTCCCGCAATTTGCACCAGCGCTTTCGTATCTTTCGGAAAACACGACCCTCCGTAGCCAATGCCCGCATTTAAAAAAGATGCACCAATTCTCTTATCCATTCCCATCCCTTTGGCAACATCTAATACATTCGCGCCTACCTTCTCACATATATTTGAAATTTCATTAATGAAACTAATCTTTGTAGCTAAAAAGGCATTCGACGCGTATTTAATCATCTCTGCACTTTTAATATCTGTAACATACGTTTCTAAACATAATTCACTATACAAACTCTCTACTCTTCTTGCTACTTCCTCACTATCCGCTCCAATTACAATACGATCTCCATGAAAGAAATCATAAATACCTGAACCTTCACGCAAAAACTCTGGATTCGATACGATATGTACTGTATGCCTCCCTTTTAACTTCTCCTCAATCCATCCCTTCATTACATCATTTGTACCTACTGGAACTGTACTTTTCGTAACAACAATAATATCGTTCGTCGCATATAATCCAATATCGTTACAAGCACTCTGAATATACGTTAAATCTGCCGTCCCATCTAATAAAGGTGGTGTTCCAACTGCAATAAATATAAACTCTACATCATCAAATGCCTCTTCTTTATTTGATGTAAAAATTAAAGCATTATTCTCATATGCATAATTTATTAATTCATGTAATCTAACCTCATAAATAGGTAAATCCCCTTGTTTTATCCGTTCAATTTTTTCATTATCTATATCAAAACATATAACTGAATGCCCCAATTTTGCCAATCCTACTCCTGTAATCAACCCAACATATCCAGTACCTACTATCGTAATTTTCATTTCTTTTTCGCACAGGAATTTACAATAGAAAAGATATGAAAATTAGAATTCTCCCTGCGCTTCCCCCTCTCACGTTAAAAATGAGAAAACCCTTTTCCTTTTTCATTATATGAATTACTTCTCTTATTTTTTTTAAAGTTTTTGTAAAATTAAATGCACTATAAAGTAAAACTTAATCAGTAAGAATGGGGCTGCCAGTTTACGCGTAATAAATTCCCACATTTTAACACGAGACTTACTCATTTCTACGTGCAACACTTATAATACTGAAATAAAAGTATTCACTATCGAAGAAAAAGAGAAAATGTCACATTCCGAAGTCCAGTACGATTAACCTTCTTATATGATTCAACATTCTATATACAATTGTCATATATTTTATTCGCTTCCATTAACCGTAAAAAGAAAAAAAGATTGAATTCTAATCTTTTTGTGATACCATATGTTATGAGCCTGTAAACAAACATCATAATTTTCAGATAAATATATTTTCAAAAAAAAAATTACGTTAGACTATAAAGGGTGGGGTATTAATGGACTCACAAGTGATTTATGCCATTTTGGCATCTTTCATCACTGTACTTGTCGTTACTCCTTTAGTTATTAAATTAGCTTTTAAAATAGGAGCGACAGATAAGCCAAACGCACGTAAAGTGCACCAAAAGATTATGCCACGTCTTGGCGGGTTAGCAATATTTATTGGTGTAGCTGTAGGATTTGTTGTCGGCGGCTTATATGAGCAAAGAATGTTATCGATAACGCTAGGTGCAATTATCATTGTAATCATCGGAATTTTAGATGATATGTACGAGTTATCTGCGAGAGTAAAATTCGGTGGACAACTGTTAGTTGCCATTATGATTGTAAAAAGTGGATTATTAGTGCAAGTATTATATATCCCATTCTTTGGGGATACTGAACTTGGATGGCTTGCTTATCCAATTACAGTATTTTGGCTTGTAGGTATTACGAATGCAATCAACTTAATTGACGGCTTAGATGGATTATCTGCTGGAATTTCATCTATCGTACTTGCAACGCTAGCATATATGGCCTTCACTAGCCCATGGGGTACTGGAACAGCTATTATATTGCCACTTGCATTAATTATATTAGCAAGTACAATTGGATTTTTATTCTACAACTTCCATCCAGCAAAAATTTTCATGGGAGATACAGGAGCACTATTTTTAGGATACTGTATTTCTGTTATATCGTTACTTGGATTATACAAAAGTGTAACGTTATTCAGTTTTATCGTTCCAATTATCATTTTAGGTGTACCTATATTTGATACGATATTTGCAATCATCCGTCGTATCGTAAATAAAAAACCTATTTCAGCACCAGATAAATCGCATTTACATCACCGCTTACTTGCAATGGGATTCTCTCATCGCAAAACGGTACTAATTATATACGCATTCGGTATTTTCTTTAGTGTAAATGCCATTATTTTTACTACTGCAACGTTATGGTTATCCATTATTCTTCTTTTCGCTTTGATTTTCTTCACAGAAATCATCGCTGAAATAATCGGGCTTGTACATGAACGCTACAAACCAATCATTTCCTTTTATAAAAAAGTGAAAAAACGAGAAGACTAATTGTAGTATAGCCTTTTCAATTATGAAATATTCAAATAGCATCCTCTTTCTTATAAGAGGATGCTATTTTTTATTCTTATTTTATATTTCCAAAATATAGATTGTTTGAGAGTTCCTCTATTGGAGAAAGATATACATAATAAGAAAAGTATCAAGTTTTCTTTTTTACATCTTGATTGTCAAACTGAGGGTGAATGTTATGATCAAGCGAGTATTTCAATGTATTATTTTATTTTTAACGATTACTATGTACGTATCATCTAATACTGAAGCAACAACTGTTATTCCTGCTGAATATCATCCAAATACTGAAACAACTTCTCCTACACAAAAAATTGCGTACTTAACATTTGATGACGGGCCAAACAAATATACTACACAAATTTTAAACATCTTAAAAGAAAAGAACGGAAAAGCAACTTTCTTTGTTATTGGTGGAAAAGTACCACATTATAAAAAGACAATGCAACGATTAATTAAAGACGGACATTATATCGGACTTCACAGTATGTCACACGATGTAAAACGCCTTTACACTGGTGACCCTTCCACTTTAATTGCAGAAATGGAGCAAACACAAAGCATTGTCCAGCAAGTTACGAAATTAAATACACATCTCGTTCGCGTTCCATATGGTAGTATGCCTTACTTAAAAAAGAATTACCGTGACGCACTTGTATCGGCCCAGTATAAAATGTGGGATTGGACGATCGATACATACGACTGGAAAAGCTATGACAATCCTTCTGCCATACTCGAAAGAGTACGTAATCAAAGTGATGAACAAGTCGAAGTCATTTTAATGCATGATTCGAGTGTAACCGTACAAATACTGCCAAAAGTAATTGATTATTTACAGTCACAAGGATATAAACTTCTTCCCTATAATCCTTCTTCTCATCTCAAGGTAAATTTTTGGAAAGACACAAGATTGTAACAGCTTTAGTGCCTATGTGCTAAAGCTGTTTTATTTTTCTCTTCCCACCCTTCCCATTTTTGTGTAAAATTTTAAATAGTGATGAAGTTTCGAGGTGAATAGAAATGAAACGAATAGATCTCATTTTTAACGCAATACAAAAAGGCAATTATACAGAAGGTGTAACCGCATCAGAACTCGCTACATTTCTGCAACTAGATCGCGCCAATGTAAGTAGCGATTTAAACAAACTTGTAAAAGATAAACGTTTATTAAAAACAAATACGCGACCTGTTCGTTTTTACATAGAAACGAACACTTCGTTGGAAACGCATTCAAAAGACATAACTTCATTGGATACATTTGCAATTGAAAATACGAGCCTTAAAATTGCAATTGAAAAAGCGAAAGCTTCTATTCTCTATCCTCCAAACGGTATGCATACTTTACTACTGGGAGAAACAGGGGTCGGAAAGTCTATGTTTGCTTCTTTAATGCACGAATATGCAATTGAAGTTGAACAGCTTCCCAAAGATGCACCATTTATCGTCTTTAACTGTGCTGATTATGCAAATAATCCACAGTTACTACTCGGGCAATTATTTGGGATTAAAAAAGGAGCTTATACAGGAGCAAGTGATCAAAAAGGGTTAATTGAAAAAGCACATGAAGGAATTCTTTTCTTAGATGAAGTACATCGCCTGCCTCCAGAGGGACAAGAAATGCTTTTCACCTTTATTGACCGCGGAGTATACCGCCGCCTTGGAGAAACAGAGAACGAACGTAAAGCACAAGTATTAATCATTACTGCAACAACAGAAGAACCAAATTCATTTTTATTAAAAACATTTACAAGACGTATACCGATGACTGTTACGCTGCCACCACTTCGTGAGCGTACACATAAAGAGCGCTTTGCTTTACTACAGCTATTTTTCACAAATGAAGCAATTCGTCTGCGAAAAGACATTCACGTTAGCCCAAATGCAATGCGTGCTTTCGTCTTTTACAATTGTCCCAATAACATCGGTCAATTAAAAACAGATGTTCAAATTGCCTGTGCGAAAGCCTATTCTGATTTGGTCACAAAGAAACGTGAGTCTGTCTATGTTTCAAGTACAGATTTACCTTGGTATATGAAAGAAGGGTTGTTCATTGAAAGGAAGAGCCGTCACTTATACCAAATACCAAATGAAACATTTGTATTTACAGGTGAGGAAGGTTGGAGTAATCATAAAACAGAAGATGAAAAACGCTCTTCTATTTACGATTATATTGACTATAAATACGAAGAACTTCAAGCACGTGGCATTGAAGAGGAAGAATTAGAATTACTAATAGAAAATGATGTTCAAAGCTTTTTCGTACAATATTTTAACCAAATATCCAAAAAAACAAGCCATGAAAATGTTTTTAAAATTGTGGATCGTAATATCGTTTCCGTATGTGAAAAAATAGCGGAACTTGCTGAAAAGCATTTATCTAAGACGTTTGATGAAAAAGTATTTCTTGCTTTAAGTTTACATGTACAGACAACTCTACAACGTTTACAAAGCGGAAAACAAATACATCACCCACAATTAAATCAAATTCGTACGAAATATAAAGAAGCTTTTTCCGTAGCTATGCAATGCATTCAACTACTGGAGGAAGAATTACAAATAACAATGCCTATTGATGAAGCTGGCTTTTTAACAATGTTCTTCGTTGTTGATCCAATTCCTGCCTCACAAACAGAAGTAAAAGTATTAATATTAGCACACGGTAATGGTATCGCAACTGAAATGGCAAACGTTGCAAACGAACTTCTCGGCATTGAGGAAGTAACCGGTATTGATATGCCGTTACACGAATCACCGAAAGATTTCTTGGAACGTGTGAAAGTGTATATGAAAACACTACAAAATGTAAATGGGCTTCTCTTACTTGTCGATATGGGGTCACTTGCTTATATCGGTGACATATTAGAAACGGAGTTCAAAATCCCTGTACGTGTTCTCTCGATGACGAGCACACCACATGCACTAGAAGCAGCTCGAAAAGCTCAGCTCGGTTATTCATTAGATGCGCTGTATGAAACAGTAAAAAATTTAACACCGTTTTACTTAAACGTACAAGAAGAAAAGAAAAAACCTCTCTCTCCAATGAAATCTGTTATTTTAACAGCTTGTTTAACTGGTGAAGGAAGTGCTTTAGCTATTCAAAAAATGTTAGAGAACTATTTACGATTTGATAAAGACTTAATTGAAATTATTCCGATTAGTATCGTCCATGAAAAAGATTTAACGAAAATGATCGAGAACATAAAAAAAGAGCGTAATATCATTTGTATCGTCACGAATTTCGATGTGCAAGTGCCGTGCTTAACATATCATTTCCAAGACATCGTAAACTACACAGCGATTCAGCCCATTCAAGAATTAATTACGTATGAAGAAACATATGCAAAAATGGCGGATATTCTTGAACAACAAATGCAGCGTAACGATGGGGCATTACTTATTAAAACAATTCGTTACGCATTAAATACAATTCAAGAATTAATTTCCTTACAGCTAACTCCTGATAGCTTAATGGGGGTTATTCTGCATATGAGCTGTATGGTTGACCGTCTTCAAAAAGGAGAAAGCCTTCTTCCTCACCCTGATAAAGAGAAAAGAAGACAAGATGAATACTGGATGTATATGAAAGTAAAAAAAGCATTGCAACCGATTGAAAATACATTTGAAATACAAATACCTGATGACGAAGTATTTTACGTTATGGACTTCTTTATTAAAAATCAGCCTGTTAAAAATTAATTGAGGCCGTTTTTAAAAATATCGACCGTAACGTGAGTTATATCGGCGATTTTCAAAACATATCGATTTACCGACAATAATCGCTAAAACTAGCACCTTATATAATGAGAAAAGGCTGTTCCAACATATGGACAGCCTTTTCATCTACTTCTTTACTTTTCTAACTCGCCCTCTTATTTCTCCTCTTTTTTGTGATTTCGTATGGACATTAACATATACATTTGCTTGAATAATTTCTTGAAGTAAATGTACAAATGATTTCCCTTGTAAAGGTCCCTCAAAATCCTCTACATTCACTACACCAGTAATACTTCCCTCGTTCAAACTAATCCCTTGCTCCAGTGGACCATACAAATATAAAACAACAGGACCAATTTGAGTAGACTTCCCTAAATGAATTTGACACGATGTAACCTTTTCTATATTTTTTAGTATTACTCTGTAATGCAATTTCGTTAAATCATCACTAAAAATAAACTCTGCTACCCCAAAAGCTTCTGTATTTACAGGAGGTACTTCCCTCTTACCTGTTAACCTGGCAAAGAAATGTGTTGTCATAAGGCATTCTCCTTATATAAATTTCCCAGCACTACTTCTACTACTTTATGGTTTAGACATAATCATTTATGACTTTTTCAATTTTAATTACAAAGAAAAGATTCACAAAATCTTTACATTAAAATCGTTCCTGTAGATTGAAAGTCTCTTGTATAATGCACATAGAAAAACATTATAGGAGGTTATTTTGAAAAAAAACAAACACATCTTTCACACATTATTAGAGATTTTTCTCGTCTCATTTAAATTAGGACTTACTTCATTCGGCGGTCCTGTCGCTCATCTCGGCTATTTTCACCACGAATACGTGCAAAAAAGAAAATGGATGGATGAACGAAGCTATGGAGATTTAGTAGCGCTATGTCAATTCCTTCCTGGTCCTGCCAGCAGTCAAGTCGGTATGGGGGTTGGATTATTAAGAGGCGGACTATTAGGAGCTATTATTTCATGGATTGGATTCACTTTACCGTCTGTACTTGTTTTGGTTTTCTTCGCCTCATTCCTTAATCAGTTCGACCTTGGAAGTGCCGGCTCGATTCATGGACTAAAACTTGTAGCAGTAGCTATTGTCGCTCATGCCATATGGGGAATGGCCCGAAAGTTAACTCCAGATCGCAACCGTGCGACGATTGCGATTGTAACTGCCGCAATTGCCTTATTATGGCCAAGTAGTTGGACACAAGTCATCCTTATTATAATATGTGGCTTTATCGGCTGGTTTTTATATCGCAACCAACCAATTAGCCAATCACAAAATATAAAAGTACCTATTTCAAAAAAGATAGCAGTTTCTTGTCTCGTCTTATTCTTTGGACTATTACTGCTGCTACCGATATTAAGACCGTTTTCTTATTACATCGCTTTATTTGATAGTTTCTATCGTTCTGGCGCACTTGTATTTGGAGGAGGACACGTCGTGCTGCCCCTTCTTGAAGGTGAGTTCGTACAAAACGGAATGATGACGAAAGAACAGTTCCTAGCTGGATACGGATTAACACAAGCAGTACCAGGACCACTATTTACATTCGCCTCTTATATAGGAGCAGTATTAAACGGGACGCTTGGGGCAACACTCGCAACAATTGCGATTTTCCTCCCTGCTTTCTTACTCGTTATTGGTGTTTTACCATTTTGGAACAGTGTGAGAAAAATATCATTCATACAAGGCGCACTACTTGGTGTTAACGCCGCAGTTGTTGGTATTTTAATTGCCGCTTTTTACGATCCTATTTGGACGAGTACAGTTATAAATGCTTCAGATTTCGTTTTCGCTTCGCTTCTTTTTTGCTTACTAGCTTTTTGGAAAACACCACCTTGGGTTATCGTTATACTGGGAGCCTTTGGCGGATATATTCTGTCCATTTTATAAATAAAAAACGACGGCATGATGTAGACGTCGTTTTTTCTATTAAAACTTCACAAGCTCTATGCCTTCTGGCAACTCACTCTCTGTTAAAATACGCAATTCCTTCACACGATCCATTACGTAAGAAGAACGCTTCACAAGCTCTGGATCAATATATGCTGGATGAACCATAATTTCTACCGTTTGTTCACCTTGTACTCTTTCTTTTAACTTCACAAAGTAATCTTCCGTCACACCATCCGCATAAAAGTCACTGTAAAACACATCAGAAAATGGATGCACCGCTCTATCTTCCTCACAACGACGAATCGGAACATTATATTTAGCCGCTAATCTCTCAAGAACATCATGTAAAATCGGTAAACTATGCACATGATGATGACTATCTAAATGAGTTGGTGTTAATCCGTAAGATAAAAACTTCTCAATTTGAGCAGTCCATTCTCTCTCAACTTCTTCTGGATTTATATTCCCTTTCCTTACAACACTTTGTTTATGAAACGATCCGTTTTCCCCTACGAGTGACGGTACATCCTTTAACAGTGGTTCTCCTGCCGTTAATACAAGGTGTACGCCTACTCCGAGTAGGTTGTACTCTTTCGCTAAGCGTACCGCATGCTCTGTTCCTGGCATATTCATCATCATCGTCGTTGAATTGACAAGTCCATTTATATGCCCATCAATAATGCCGTAATTTGTACCTTCTGTAAAACCGAAATCATCTGCATTTACAATTAACTTAATCATCATAATACCTCCTAATAGAATAAAAAAAGCGGGCTAAATAGCGCCGCTTTTACTTCTCTACCTTTTTAAAGAACTGTGGAAGATACTCTTTATGTGCTTCCAACATTTCATCTAAAATTTGTTTTGCAACTTTATCTGATGGTACAAGTGGATTGATTGTCATAGCAAGCAGCGCCTTATGATAATCCCCTGTAACAGCAGCTTCAATTGTTGTGCGCTCGAATGATTTAATTTGTTGTACTAAACCGCGAACTGGTACTGGAAGGTCTCCAACTGCAATTGGTTTTGGGCCTTCTTTCGTAATAATACAGTTCACTTCAACAGCTGAATCATGTGGTAAGCTTGCAATTGTTCCGTTGTTTCGTGTATTAACAGGCTGGATATCACCTTTATTATTGTAAATAGACGTAATTAAGCTACATGCTGCATCACTATAATAAGCTCCGCCACGTTTTTCTAATTGTGGTGGTTTAATATCTAAGTTCGGGTCTTTATATAACTCAAATAAATCATTTTCTAATTGTTTTACTACTTCTGCACGTGTACCTTTTTCAACAGAAGCTTCTTTCTCTTCTTCTAACATTTCACGTGTTTTGTAGTAATAACGATGGTATGGACATGGAATCGCACGAAGTCCTCGAATAAAGTCTGGCTCCCAGTTAAGCGCTGCGATATTTTCCATCGTAATTTGTTTTTCTGGATCTGTCACAAGCTCTAACACACGGTCCATTACACTTACGCCATCTAAGTATACATCTAGTCCGTATACCATATGATTTAAACCTGCGAAATCAACGTGAACACGACTCGCATCTACTTCAAGTAATCTTGCAAGACCCATACGAATTCCGATTGGAACGTTACATAGACCAACTACTCTTTGAATATTTGTATAACGAAGAACAGCTTCTGTTACCATACCAGCTGGATTTGCAAAGTTAATTAACCATGCATTCGGACAGAGCTCCTCCATATCTTTACAAATATCTAAAATAACAGGAATCGTTCTCAACGCTTTGAATAAACCACCAGGACCATTCGTTTCCTGACCGATTACATCATATTTTAATGGGATTGCTTCATCTTTTGCACGTGCTTCTAATAAACCAACGCGAAGTTGTGTTGTTACGAAGTCAGCATCTTTTAATGCCTCGCGACGATCAAGTGTTAAATGTACCTCGATCGGTAAACCTGATTTTTTCACCATACGTTTCGCTAAGTTACCAACGATTTCTAACTTTTCTTTTCCTGCCTCAATATCTACTAACCAAATTTCACGAACAGGCAGTTCATCATAACGCTTAATAAATCCTTCAATTAACTCTGGTGTATAACTAGATCCACCGCCGATTGTAGCAATTTTAATTCCAGTCATGCTTTATTCCCCTTTCGCTTCAAGCTTTTTATAAAGATCGATAAACTCTGCTGCTAATTCTTTCACTGTAATCGCATTCATTAAATGATCTTGTGCGTGAATTAAAAGAACACTAACCTCTGTTTTTTCTCCTCTTGCTTCTGATTGTATGAGCTCTGTTTGGAAATGATGCGCTTCATTAATCGCTTCTTTTGCCTTTACCATCGCTTCATCTGCTTCTACCATTTTCCCCTGTTTGGCAAATTGAAGTGCCTCCATCGCAAAGCTTCGTGCGTTACCACTATTTAAAATCAATTGGAATGGAATTTGTTCTGCTGTAGTCATCATAATTACCGCCCTCTCTATAAGGTTCAACCGATTTAAATACCCCTTCAGTTTGAACATGTCTATTAAAGTATGAATTTATTAATGATAGTTTAGTGTTCATATAGATGTTTTTCATCTTTTTGAACATGATATAAAGGTAATTATTCTGACGAGCTATAGGAACTCGCCAGAATAATATTTTTTAAAGTGATACTGAATTGTCGCTTCCTTTTGTTTCAGCTTTTGCAGCCTGTACATAAGTACGGTCACACATTAATACGAATGGATAGTAAATTACTACCGCGATTGCAAAGTTCACCACTTGTAGTGCTGCACCAGCGATGCTTCCGCCCGATACAAGATAACCACTAAAGATTGGTGGCATTGTCCATGGAACTAACGCAACTGTTTTTGGTACCCATCCTAAAGTGATTGCTGTATAAGAAGTAATAACTAATACAACCGGTGTAAGTACGAATGGGATAATTAACGTTGGGTTTAATACAATTGGCGTACCAAAAATAACTGGTTCGTTAATATTAAAGAAACCAGGACCGATAGATACACGGCCTACACCGCGAAGCTGCGCACTTTTCGCTACAAGCATTACTGCCACTAAGAACGCTAACGTTGCACCCGATCCCCCGATATATACGTATACATCAAAGAATGGTTTTGTGAAGATATGCGGTACGTCATATGCAGACATACCATCATTAAATAATTTCATATTTTTCTCTAATGCTGGTAAATAGATTGGGTCAATAATCCCCCCAATAATATTTGGACCATGTAATCCGAAGAACCATAATACGTGAATAAGTAACGCGATAATAATTGCACTTGGTAATGTACCCGCTAAACCTTGTAATGGTAATTGAATTGTTTCAAATACCATTTTATGAATGCTTGTTCCCGCAAGTTTCACAGCTAATTGAATACCTGCTGTTACAATCAAAATAACGAATGCTGGAACTAACGCTGCGAATGATTTCATTACTGCCGGTGGAACACCATCTGGCATTTTAATTGTAATATCCCTTTGAACAAAGAATCTAAACACTTCTGTTACAAGAAGAGCCACTATAATGGAAACGAATAGACCTTGTGCCCCTGTCCACGCTAAATCAATACCGCCTTCTTTTGGCGTTGTCGGAGAAATAATAATTAATGCACCGAATGTAATGATTGCTGCTGACAACGCATCGACGCCGTAAGATTTCGCTAAATTGTAACTTATCCCAACTGCGACTATGAGGGCGAGTATAGCAAAGGAACCAGTCCACATACCGCCACCGACATCTTTCCAAGCGTCACCAAATGTGCCCTTCATAAAGTTTTGGAAAGCATCAATTGGTAAGTTATTTATAAGTACTGCAAATGATCCAACTAAAATAAGAGGCATAACTGCGATAAATCCGTCACGGATTGCAACTAAGTGGCGCTGCGATCCAATTCTACCTGCGACTGGAACTAAATATTTCTCCATAAATGCAATAAATTTTTGCATTTCGCTTCCCCCCTAATTATTTTTTAAGTGTTAATGCATGATCTAAAACTGCTTCTCCATTCATCATGCCGTAGTGCATTGGATTGATAACGTCGATTCCAACGTTTTTCTCATCAGCAAGCGTTTTCATTGAAGAAAGCATGTAACGAACTTGTGGTCCTAATAATAATACATCTGCTTGATCGATATTTGTTTTTACTGCATCCCCAGATACAGCCCAAATCTTTCCTTCTAGACCGCGAGCTTTTGCAGCCGCTTCCATTTTTGTAACTAGTAAACTTGTAGACATCCCCGCTGAGCAACATAATAAAATATTCATTTGAAAATCCCCCTTGTGTAGTATAAAAAATTTATGTTTTATTTATTTTTCTTTACGCTCTTTATTAATGCAATTAGCGTGCCAACTTTTTAAAACCACTAAAATCAGTGCTTTTTCGACTGTTTTCTTTGTGTGTTAACGCTTTCAATTAGTGTGTCGTTCAAAAAACACACAGTGTGTTATAAAACAACACGCTTTTAACACATAACTGTATGAAAATAGATTAGTGTTTAGTTGTCTAGTTGTGTTTAATATGAAAAAACACTAAAAAAACTTTTTTATCGTAGGAATCTAGTAAAAAACAACATTTTCTTGGGCTCAGTCTTCTATCTATTCTATTGTCCAAGCAAACTCTACTAGATTACATAAAATAAAATAGAATAAAATAACACAATTCGAAAGGGGATTCCTATGCCAAAACATAGAAAACAAAGCAAAATAAAGATTTATAGAATAACAAGCTATAAAAAAGACAAGCGTTCTGAATTAGACTCTGACAAATTTGAACTAGAACAGCAGGACAAGCATGATATACAAGAAAAACAAGATAAACAGGACAAACAGGATGAGCAGAATAAGCAAGATAAGCAAGTACAATCGGAAAATGTAATTATAGTACCTACAGATTCACACAGCTTAGATGTGTGGGATGAAATTTCTCTAAAGGAAATACAAGCTGGTGAACATACGAACCTATTTGAAGAAAAAAGTAATTATCAAAATATTAATTTAGTCCAAGTAAACGATGTTCGCTTATACTTGGACAAGCAACTACAATTTAGTTCCGTTGATGAGCAAATTTATCATGAAGCACTTGTACATCCAATTATGTCAAAAGTAATCGATCCAAAACGTGTTCTCATATTAGGTGGTGGTGATGGTCTTGCCTTACGAGAAGTTTTGAAATATGAAACTGTGCTACATGTAGACCTTGTTGATTTAGACGAGGCGATGATTAATATGGCACGTAATGTTCCAGAAATAGTATCTTTAAACAAAAATGCTTTTTTTGATAATCGAGTGAACGTGCACGTATGCGATGCAAAAGAATTTCTAAATTCACCTTCATCTTTATACGATGTAATCATTATTGATTTTCCAGACCCAGCGACAGAGTTGTTAAGTACTTTATATACAAGCGAACTATTTGCTCGTATAGCTACATTCTTAACAGAAGATGGTGCTTTCGTCTGTCAATCTAATTCACCTGCTGATGCACCTCTAGTATATTGGAGTATCGGTAATACAATTGAACACGCTGGATTAACTGTAAAAAGCTATCATACAATCGTTCCTTCTTTCGGAACTGACTGGGGATTTCATCTTGCTACTAATTCTGCACATGTACTCGATCAAATTGAACAATTATATGTAGTACCAACTCCTCGAACATTGCCTGCTCTTCTTTTTCCTTTATTTCAATTTAAAGAAGAACATCTAGAACAACGTAACCTCGCTCTTTTAAATTCAGAATCAAATCTTATCTTACATCAATGCTACAAACAGGAAATGAAGTTTTGACGATATTATAGTAAGGAGTGCTGCCCTATGGAATATTCTACTTTTGGCAAGCATATAATAGTAGATTTGTGGGGAGTGGACTTTTCCCTATTAGATGATATGCACTTTTTAGAATATCATCTAGTTACAGCTGCAGATTACTCTGGTGCCCATGTTTTAAACGTAAGTAAAAAAGAGTTCCAGCCATATGGTGTTACTGTATTAGTGTTATTATCAGAAAGCCATCTTTCCATTCACACTTACCCGGAACAAAATTTTGCAGCTATTGACTGTTATACTTGCGATACAACCGTTGAACCACAAATATCGATTGATTATATCGTAAATATATTAAAACCGGAACGGATGCATATAAAAAGATTAATTCGTGGTATAGGAGAAATTGTTACTGCCGATTAATTATAACTCTTACTCATCCGAAAAAAGGAGGATTGTAAAATACCATCAGTGGGATGAACATTCCACTGATGGTACAGGCACATACATAAAATGAAATTTTAATTAGTGGGAGTTTTACTGCCCGTTAATTCGAGATAAAAAAACCTTGCATAAGCAAGGTTCATTCATCCACCGACATCTTCCTATATAACTCTACAAACTCACTCGCTAATTCTTTCACCGTAATTGCATTCATTAAATGGTCTTGTGCGTGTACCATTAAAAGAGTAACTTCGGTCTTTTCACCACCAGCTTCTTTCTGGATAAGCTCCGTTTGTACACGGTGCGCCTCTTTTAATTCCTCTAGTGCTTCTTGTAATTTAGCTTCAGCTTCTGTAAACTCCCCACGCTTCGCACAATCAATTGCTTCCATTGAACAACTTCTCGCGTTTCCCCCATGCAAGATTAAATGAAAAGCTTTCGTCTCTATCGTATCCATTTTAGTTCTTTACTCCCCCTTTTCTTCCGCCAGTTTTTGTTTATCCCATATTTTTAAGAACGGTAAATAAATGAAGAATGCTAGCGCAAAGTTAACAAGTTGTAAAATAACACCTGAAATTTTCCCGCCCGATCCTAAATATCCACTAAAAAGAATAGGTGTCGTCCAAGGTACAGCGGCCCCACTCGGACGTGCGACCCATCCCCATTCCATTGCAAAATACGAAACAATTGTTAACACAACTGGAACTAATATGAATGGAATTAGTAAAAGTGGGTTCATCACAATCGGCATACCAAAAGTTACCATCTCATTAATATTAAATATACCAGGTGCAATTGACAATCTCCCTAAACTTTTTAATTGTTGACTTCGTGCAAATAGTAACATTCCAACAACTAGAGCAAGCGTTGCACCAGAACCGCCCATATAAATCCATAAGTCAAAAAACTGTGCCGTAATCGTATTTGGTACATCTTGCCCAGCTTGAAAAGCAACTCGGTTTTGATCCATTAACGACAACCAAACAGGGCTCATTACACCACCAACAATAGTAGCACCATGAATTCCACACGACCAAAGAACATGAACGAGAATAACTGCTATTATTGCGCCCCAAAGACTAGCACCAAGTACACTAAGTGGTTCCTGTAAAATTCGTCCCACAATATTATGGATACTGCCAAAAGAAGTATTTTCTATAATTAAGCGTAAAATCCAAATAACTGTTACAACAATAAATCCTGGAACAAGTGCTGCAAATGAACGCGTGACAGCTGGTGGAACTGTCTCTGGCATCTTTATAATTATCTTTTTTTGTACAATAAATCGATACAGTTCAGTAGATATAAGTGCAATAATCATTGCTACAAATAACCCTTGGCTTCCCATTAATGCAGCTGGGATAGCGCCTTCTACAAGTACACTTTCTTTTGTACTTGGTATAATATATGCAACTTGAAATGGCGTCGCAAGTAAAAACGTCACAAGCGACAATGCCCCGGATGCTAAAGCATCCACTTTATAATACTCTCCAAGCCTGTAAGCGATTCCAAAAACAGCTATTAAAGCCATTATATTAAAAGTTGCACTAACTGGATACCCTAAAGCTCTCTGCCAATTCTCACCAAACAAACCTGCCATAAACTCGTTATATCCGGGTATTGGCAGTGCACTAATAATGAGGAAAAACGATCCAATAATTAAGAAAGGCATCGTTAAAATAATTCCATCTCGAATTGCTTGTAAATGCCTCTGCTCTGCAACCTTCCCTGCTACTGGCATCACGTACTTCTCTAAAAACCGTATCATCTATCCCACTCTCCTCATGGTTTCATTGACAAAGCTGCTTGCAAGATAGCTTCTCCATTACAAAGTCCGTAATGAACGGATTGAATGACATCAACAGGTATCCCTTTATCCTTACATAATTCTTTCATTTTCGGTAATAAATAACGTACTTGCGGTCCAAGTAAAAGGATATCAGCTTTATCAATATGACTATTCACTTCAGAACCTGATACTGCCCAGATTTTCACTTCTATCCCTCTTGCCTCTGCTGCTTTTTCCATCTTTGTAACAATCAAACTGGAAGACATTCCCGCTGCACAGCAAAGTAAAATATTCATTCTGCTTCCCTCCCCTTTTTTCTCTACCTAAATTATGGTGCACTCCTTGCCACCACTAGGTTACAAATATATATGTCTAGATTTCCTGCTGTATGCCGAGCTTAAAAACAAAAATTTCTTGGTTTTCGCGCTATTCCATCTATCCGTATTCTCCTAGTAAAGAGAACTCTAACTCGCTATAATGATTCAGTATGACTTTTTTTAATTGATAGGAGGATATATTTATGAAGGCATATCGCTTTCCACTTATTTTATTATCTTCTATCCTAATTGGTGGTTTCATTGGTTATTTCATGGGTGCCGATGCAGTTGCTTTAAAGCCGCTTGGTGACATTTTCTTAAACTTAATGTTTACGATTGTTGTACCTCTAGTGTTCTTTAGCATCGCATCGTCTATTGCTAATATGGATGGATTAAAACGTTTCGGTAAAATTATGTCTAGTATGGCTGGGACTTTCTTATTTACAAGTATTTTAGCTGCTATTTTTATGATTATTGTCGTGAAAGTATTCCCGCCAGCACAAGGTGTTGTACTAGAACTAACACAACCTGACAAAGCCGGCAAAGCTGTTAGTGTTGCAGATCAAATCGTCGGTATTTTAACAGTATCTGACTTCTCGAAGTTACTATCTCGTGAAAATATGTTAGCTCTTATTTTCTTCTCTATCTTAATGGGGATTGCAACTTCAGCAGTTGGCGAAAAAGGAAAGCCATTCGCTACATTCCTACAAGCTGGTGCAGAGATTTCAATGAAGGTTGTATCTTTCATTATGTACTACGCTCCAATCGGACTTGCTGCTTACTTCGCAGCATTAGTTGGCGAATTCGGACCACAACTTCTTGGAACTTACTTCCGAGCAGCAATGGTATACTATCCAGCTTCTCTTATCTACTTCTTTGTATTCTTCACGTTCTATGCATACCTTGCAGGTCGCAAACAAGGTGTACAAGTATTTTGGAAGAACATGGTCTCTCCTACAGTCACATCACTTGCAACTTGTAGTAGTGCCGCAAGTATTCCAGCGAACTTAGAAGCAACGAAGAAAATGGGTATTTCTTCAGACGTTCGTGAAACAGTTGTCCTTCTTGGTTCTACACTTCATAAAGACGGCTCTGTTTTAGGTGGCGTATTAAAAATTGCTTTCTTATTCGGTATTTTCAACATGGAATTCGAAGGACCGAAAACATTAGCAATCGCACTTGTTGTTTCTCTATTAGTAGGAACAGTAATGGGTGCTATTCCAGGCGGTGGTATGATCGGTGAAATGTTAATCGTATCTCTATACGGTTTCCCGCCAGAAGCACTGCCAATTATCGCAGCAATTAGTACAATCATTGATCCACCTGCAACGATGTTAAACGTAACAGCAGATAACGCTTGTGCCGTAATGACAGCTCGCCTTGTAGAAGGTAAGAATTGGATCAAAAACAAATTTGCTTAATAGAAAGAAAGAGGATGCTCCAAACGAGCATCCTCTTTCTTTCGTTATTTATTGATAGGTTGATATCTCCTCTCGCCACAAATTTGTTAAAATCTTCACAAATATTCCACATCCATTATCCATTCTCCGTACTATAATCATGTATGGAAAAGGAGATGGAAACGATGACACAAAGCGCACCTGAATTTAAAGTTTTGCAAAGCATTGCATTTCTCGCTGTCGTTTTGCAAAGTTCCTTATTATATACAATGAATCAAGGAAATGTCTTACTTGAGCAATCCCTCATTATGGGCATGCTATTTAATCTTGCAAAATTCTCAGCACCAGCATTCATATTTATCGTTGGATTTCACTTAATTCGTCACTATACGAAGCAATTAGTATATAAAGAATATATTTCTGAAAAAGCGACACACTTACTCATTCCTTATTTCTTTTGGTCTATTCTTTACTTATTAACAACAAATGATCTTATTACATTACAAGGCGGAATAAAAAGTTTATTACTCGGAACAGCCGCGCCCCATCTTTGGTACGTTATTATGATGTTCCAAATTCACTTATTGTTCCCTTTACTATGCACACTTTTTTATTGGTTTCAAAAACGAACAGAAAATAAAAAAGACATATATAAATATATGACCTTTTTCGCTTGCCTATATTTTCTATTAATGTGGTTCTCTTCTCACTATATTTTTAATGGAGAAAAATTAACAAGTTCAACAATTTTACATTATACAGATCGATCATTTCTATTCTACTCATTCTATTTCGTTATGGGTGGCATTGCCGCTGTAGCACTAAAAACTTGGCGTCTATTCGTCATGAAACATATCCCGCTTATAACAATATTATTTTTCATCTTATTTTTATTCATCAATTATGAGTTGTTTAGTTTTTACGGAGCAAACTCTATTCATTTAACTGTTTCTACCTATTTAAAGCCATCTATGTTTTTATATATCGTATGCGAAATTATCATACTGTATGTGTTATCTATTATGATAGTACAGCGTCGTGGTTTCTTATATAAAACGTTACGTTTCATTGGAAATTACACGTATGGTGCTTATTTAGCTCATTTATTCTTCTTGCAACTATGCACAAAACTTCTTTCCTTATTCACGCTGCAAGAAAATACTATATTATATACCCTATTACTATTTGTGTTAACGGCCATTATCTCTATTTCAACAATGGTCATTTGTAGCACAATACCATTTCATACTTGGATTACAGGACCTTCTCCTACAACAAAGATGAAATGGACGAAGGTTGTATTCCGAAAAAATCATAAAAAACTATTCAAGCCATATATTTGATATAATAATACGCATATAAAAAGAAAGCGAGAGACACCTATGATTAATCAAGTTGGACAAATTATGCTATATGTAAATAACCAAGACGAAACAGTACAATTTTGGACAGAAAAAGTAGGGTTCCAAATCATTGCGGAAGAAAATAACGGAAACGGATTCCGCTGGATTGAAATTGCACCGGCGAAAGAAGCAGGAACAAGCATCGTCCTTCACGATAAAGCGTTAATCGCGAAGATGCAACCTGAACTAAACCTAAATACACCTTCACTTATGTTCTTCTCAGATGACTTAGACCGTCTATATAAAGATCTTTCTGAGAAAAATGTCACAGTTGGACAGGTTGTAGATTTACCTACTGGTAGAGCATTCAACTTTGCTGATAATGAAAATAATTACTTTGCAGTAATGGAACGTAAATAAAAAATAAGCTATCCGAAAAAATCGGATAGCTTATTTCATCTTAAGAAACTTGTTCTACATTCGTTTCTCTATGCTGTATATGACTCGTGATCCAAGCAATTCCACCGGCAACAACGAGATAACATAACAATATTAAAATTTGCATTTGTAATTGCGACCAATCTCCTAAAGAGATAACATCTTGTAATCCTCTAAGAGAATGAGACATTGGGAGAAACTGTCCAATTTTGCTAAGAACAGCTATGTTTAATTCTCCTGGGAAAGTACCTCCGCTCGTCGCTAATTGCAGGACAAGAAGGGTTACCGCTAAGAACTTTCCAACAAGACCAAATACTGTTACTAACATAAGAATAAATGTCATGAACGTAAAGGAAATAACAATACTTGATAAAACAAAGAGTGGCACACTTGCGACTTCTAATTTCATAACACCTAGCACAACTACATCTACGAGTAGCGCTTGAATAAGTCCAATTAAATATACCAATCCTAGTTTATTAATAAAATGTACCGTTCCGCTTACCTTCATATTTTGTCTGCGGCCAAGAGGTAAAATATTCGATGCCATAATTCCGCCAACATAAAATGCAAGTGATAAGAAATATGGCGCAATGCCTGAACCGTAGTTAGGCACGTCAGAAACTGTTGACTTCACTAACTGAACTGGCTCTGAGAACATCGTATTGCGTGCATCATCATTACGAATATCCGCTATCTTCTCTGCGCCCTCTCCCAATTTCGTAGAAAGTTCTTTCGCACCATCATCAAGTTTAACAAGTCCATTTGTTAATTTACCAGCACCGTTATTCAGCTCCGTTCCACCACTCGCAAGCTGGTTTACACCTTCTTGCAATGATGTAAATCCATTTCCCCACTTCGTAAATCCATCAGCCAAATTCGATGCACCATCTGCTATCTTTTGCGTTCCAGCAGTAGCTTCATTTAACTTAACTCCGAATGTATTTATGCCTTCTTCAATCTTATGTTGACCGTCAGTAAGCTTCTTCGCACCTTGTGTCAATTGTTGTTGGCTATTATTTAAAGTACTTGTTGCTTTAGCTAGTCCATTAGACGTAGCAACAATTTTTTGAAAAGCGGGATCTTGCTGCACTTCTGGATGATTTTTCAAGTACTCTTCTAATTGTTGTTTTACACTATTTGCCGCATTGTCCGCTTTCGCTTGCCCTTCAGCAAGTTTTTCATTTCCATTCACCCATTCATTTGTACCAGCACTTAATTCACTAATTCCTGATTGTAACGTTTTTTCACCTTGTGCTAATAACTCCATACCACTATGAAGTGATGTCGCTCCTTGACTCAGCTCATTTGCTCCCCCGGTTAAAGCAGATTGACTGGATGCAAGCTTTTCAGTTCCTTCTTTCAATTTCGATGTCCCATCACTTAAACGATCAATACCATCCGCAAGCTGATTCGCTCCATTTTTTGCATCGGTCGTTCCTTCATGTAACTTCCCAGCACCATTACTTGCATCACTCAACCCTTGTGCTAAGTCTTGAAACTTTGAAAACACACCTTCTGTATAAGATTTCGTAATACTATTTGAAATTTTTGTTTTCATATTTTCAACAGCTGTCGTTCCAATTTGCGCTGCTACAAAGTTTTTACCCGGATTTACTTTGTACTGCAATTGTGCTGGTTCTGGTTTCTCATCCATAAGTGTACTTACCTTTTTAGAGAAATCAGCTGGAATCGTAACAACCATATAGTACTTATCTTCTTTTAGCCCTTCATCAGCATTTTTTTCTGATACGAAATGAAAAGCCAGTTCTTTATTCTCCTTTAAATTTTTTACAAAATCGTCTCCTGCATGAATTGTTTTCTCATCCATCGCAGCACCTTTATCTAAATTCACAACCGCAACAGGTAATTTATCTAATTTTCCGTACGGATCCCAATATCCGGCTAAAAAGAATCCTGAATAAATTAACGGAACGATTAATAAAAAAATTAAAGCGATACGTCCATGTTTATGGTGCCACATCGCTTTCCAATCTTTAAATACAAGTTGAATTCCCTTCATGAAACATACTCCTTCTCCGAATTTAACACCATTAGAATGGTTTAACAGATTTACTATACACGTCACTTTCCATACTGTATAATACATCTTTAATTATTAATTCATTCCTTTTGGTCTATAGAAAGGAGACTCGAAATGGAACTGCTCCAGTTAAAATACTTTCAGACAGTGGCACGACTAGAACATATGACAAAGGCAGCTGAAGAATTGCATATCGCACAACCTTCACTCAGCAAAACAATCGCTAGACTCGAAAAGGATTTAGGCGTCCCTTTATTTGATCGCCAAGGTCGACAGATTACTTTAAATTCTTTCGGAAAAGTATTTTTGAAACGAGTAGAGCGTATTTTTCATGAATTAAGCGAAGGGGAACGAGAAATTAAAGATTTAGCCGAATTACAACAAAGCTCTATTACACTAGCCGTTTCTATTCCGAGAATATTGCCAGAACTACTTGGCTCTTTTTTACTAGAACATCCTAACGTTCGGTTCCAACAATTTCTGGCATCCACTCCTTCTATGAAACGACAACTAGATAATATAGAAATTGACTTTTGTATCTCCTCTGTGCCAATTGAAGGAGAAGAAATTGTTTGGGAACCACTTATTACAGAAGAAATTTTCTTAGTCGTCCCTTCAGGCCATCGTTTATCAGGCCGAGAAAATATCCACCTCCATGAAGTAAAGGACGAACCGTTCATTAGTATGAACACTGGCTATGGATTTCGGCACTTAACAGATGAATTTTGTAAAGAAGCTGGTTTCACTCCGCATATTGCTTTTGAAGTCGATGAACCGACCGTAATTAGCGACCTCATTAAGCAAGGTCTCGGCATCGCTTTTGTTCCAAGTTTAACTTTATTAAAAAACTCTACTTTAGCATCAAGCAAGTTGCGTATTATTGAACCCACTTGTCAGCGAACCATCGGATTAAGTTGGTCAAAAAAACGCTACTTATCAAAAACAGCTCAGCAATTCCGTGAATTCGTGATTGACTACTTCTCTAATATTAGGACATAAAATTATATGAACAAATAAAAGGTGCCACCCTCATATGGTGGCACCTTTTATTGTTCACTCTTTTTTAATTCCATTTCAGCTAAAAGCGGCAATACGTTATCAAAAATATGCGTATTATTATTTTCACCTGTTACATATCCACCGTAATATCTACTAAATACATTGTCATTTCGGAATGTGGCCATATGATCATACAATTCCTTCGCAAACTTTGTATCACCTGTTTGTAGTACGTACAAAATCGTTAGTCCGTACGCGGCCGGCGATTCATAATTCACAGTTTGTTTTCCCGTTTCTAAATTGTAACGACCGTATAGCTTTCCATCCTCCTGGAACTTCTTCTTTATAAATTCCAAATAAGCGGCTGATGAAAGACCACCTAAACTTCGATGATATGCAACGTATGATTGGTCAATAAGATTCACTTCTTTATCGTACGTAAATGTACCATCTTCTTTATACTCTTTTGGGAATGCCCAGCCATGCCTTGGATAATCTGCTAAAAATTGAACGACTTCCTGATATTGCTGAGCAGAAACTTTGCCGTACTTCTTCATATAGGAGAATGCACGCGGATTTATGTATGATGTTGTTACAAAATTATTTTGTTTTCCTGCATCTGCATCATAATAATCAACATAATAATTATCTTTTTTATTATAACGAAGTACAGCATCACTTAATTGATCGGCAAGGTTTTTATAACGCTCTTCCTTATACATTTCATAAGCACGATATAATTGTTCTATAATACGAAGATCATCTATAAGTGCATTTGTAGCTGACTGCCTCTCTCCCTTTTCAGAGAGTTTCCATAAAACGATATGATTCTTATATATGAAATTATCTTGAATAACCTTTACTTGCTCATCAAATAACGCCTGATCATCTTTATCAAGTGTATACTGTAACCATAATCCCGCCGATTCTGATAAAGCTTCACGTCCCTTAGCTTCACCCGTACCTGCCTTAGTATCTACTAAACGATACGTGGCAAGTGTTCCATTGTCATTCACCATATGTCTTAAAATAAAATTTTCTGTACGGTTTCCTTGTAAAGCTGACCAAAATACAATTCCACCTAAAGCGATTAAGAAGATAACTCCAATCCCTATATATAAACGTTTCCGCAATCTTTTCACCTCCCTAGTAAGGCTAACCTTAATTTTATCAGAACATACATAAATTTAAAAAAGACAATCTATTAGATTGTCTCCCGCATTTCTATCCCCCGCAAACCTCTTTAGAAGGTTTATATAGCGATTGTACAAGTCGATCATATTCACGACGTGTAATTTCTTTATTATATAGCTTCAATAATAAATCTCTATGCTCTTTTGAAAATGCCATCTTTTTAATGACTTCAGGATACATAAAACACCCTCTCCATTTCACATAAACTTCTTGATTCCGAAAAACAGAACTTATGTTCGCATAAAAGATTATAAAGACTCCTGAGCAAAAAACAAACAAAACATGACCAACTATTTATTTCTTTCTATTCAAAATATTACAACATTATATTATCATATTCACTTTTTAAATACATATATATTTTTGGTAGTTTTTTTGAATAAATCTTCCAATTCAATCAGAAAATAATGGCAAAAAAGAAGAGGAGTTTACATATGGATACGGTAACATTAGCAAGAGCATTTTTTGGTTCTTCATTAGCATTCCACATTATCTTTGCAACACTTGGGGTCGGTCTTTCATTGATGATTTTTATAAGCGAAATACTCTATCACTGGAAGAAAGACTCCGACTATGCCATTATGGCGAAAAGATGGACAAAGGCGTTTGCTATTCTTCTCGGTGTAGCAATTCCAACTGGAACAATTGTTGGTGTGCAAATCTCACTTCTTTGGCCTGGTTTCGCCAAAATTGTTGGGCAAGTTATTTCTGTTCCCTTCCAAATTGAGATTTTTGCCTTCTTTTTGGAGGCTTTATTCATGTCGATTTACGTATATGCAGCCGATAAACTTCCTCCATTTATGAGATTAATCTCGCTATTTTTCGTCATGCTTGGTGCCACGGCATCCGCCGTGCTCATTACATCAGCAAATACATGGATGAATACACCAGCAGGCTTTTCAATGAATCCAGATGGATCTGTTTTTAACGTTGATCCTTGGAAAGCTTTCTTTAATCCGAGTTTTGGCACAAGTGCATTCCATGTCGTTATTACGGCTTATGCAACTGGTGCGGCTGTCATTGCTTCTATCGCTGGATTTAAATTATTGAAGAAAAATTTAAGTACACGTGAAATTGCTTATCATAAAAAGGGGCTACTATTAGGGCTTGTCGTGACATTTATTACAGGCGCTACGATGTGGCTTTCAGGGCACGAATCGGCAATCGCCCTACATAAACACTCACCTGAAAAACTTGCATCTGCTGAAGCTTTATTTGAAACGACATCACACGCACCGCTATCCATTGGCGGGGTTGTGGATCCTAATACACTTGAACTAAACTATGCACTTGAAATCCCAAACATGCTTAGCTTATTAGTGGGACTAGACCCTAGCACTGTCGTAAAAGGTCTAAATGAATTCCCACAAGAAACATGGCCACCATTTTATACACATACACTATTCAACTTAATGGTCGGCACCGCTGCGTTTACCTTTGCAGTTGCAGCAATTGCACTCTTATATTGGTACTTCGTTTACCGAAAAAAGGGAACAGAACTACCGAAGTGGCTACTTTGGGGGGCTGCCGCATGCGGACCAATTATGATGCTCGGTATTGAATTCGGATGGATTTTCAGTTGTAGCGGTCGTCAACCATGGACAATTTATGGTATGCAACGTACCGTCGATGCATCTACACGCGCCGATTTCGTCGGTCCTTTATTTGTTTTGTTCATCATTTTATATATTGGACTCGCTATTTTAACAGTCATTGTTCTACGGACATTCTTTAGAAGACATCCATTAAAGAATGATTTACAACACCAAGGAGGCGATTCTCATGCATGAGGAAAGTATTGCAATCATCATCTTATGGGCCCTTATTTTCGTATACAGTATATTAGGGTCCATCGATTTTGGAGCTGGTTTTTGGGGCATGGTATACGCCAAACATCCAACTCTCGCTGCCAAACTTGCGAATCGGTACTTATCACCCACTTGGGAAGTAACAAATACGTTTCTTGTTTTCGTCGTTGTCGCATTTCTCGGCTTCTTTCCGAAAGCGGCCTTTACTCTTGCGACAGTAATGTTCGTACCAGTTATGTTAATTTTAGTGCTCGTTGCAGTACGTAGTACGTTTATGGTATTTGCTTACTCCTTACCCAAATATCAGTACCTTCTTCGGGTTATTTCAGGTATTACTGGTCTCTTAATTCCAGCACTATTAATTACCGTTTTACCCGTTACAGAGGGAGCCTATATTACAATGTCTGAAGGAAAAGAAGTACTCCTGTATGGAAAACTTCTTTCTAGCCCGGTTATCTACTGTTATATGCTCTTCGGACTAACGTCTGAACTGTTTCTCTCCTCTCTCTTTCTCGCTGATTTTGCGAGAGAACAAAGTTCAGAAGATACGTATAGAATTTATAGAAGAAATGCCATCATCCTTGGTCCTGCAACACTCGTTACAGCGATCATCGCTCTCGTTGTAATGGATCCAGAAACACATTGGCTTATGCAAGGATTAATAAAGCAATTCCCGTGGTTTACAGTTTCTATTATTTTATTCGTTATCGGATACTCGTCCCTTTGGTGGACAAACAAAAAATACAATACACTAGGATACCCTCGCATTGCCGTTTTAGCTGTCGTCGCTCAATATGCATTTGCAAGCTACGCTTACGGCGTCGCGCATTTACCTTATATTATTTATCCTGACGTAACTGTATTTACAAGCTTCACAACGACAGAAACATTCTATGCACTGCTCATTCTATACGCAATTGGGATTGCAATTTTATTACCAGGATTTATTTTCTTCTGGAATTTATTCTTGAAGGATCGTACTTTTTTGAAGGAAAAATAATATAGTCTTGGAGTCTGTCCCAAAAGGCATTTTGGAATAGACTCCTTTTGTCATGTTTTGTTGATAAGTCGATATATTTTAAAAATCGCCAATATATTTCAATAATCGCTGATATATTTTAACTTGCGCCAATATATCTCAATAATCGCCCATATAAATTTCATTTACTATCTTACTGCCCAATAATTTATAGACTCCTCTCATAATAGTTATTTCACTATTCGTGACACTTGTCCTTTAGCATGAAAAACACATATTCGGTTCATCTCGTTATACGTCTAGTTCTTCTTATTTTTTGCTGAATATACTACCAATATAAACTTGAGACAAGCTACATCTGTTCAAGGGAAAATAGAAAGGTAGGCAAAATATGAGCATTGAAATATGGATTACTATTATTGTATTTTTCTTAACGATGATCGTTATCTTTTGGCGACCTCGCGGCTTAAATGAGGCATGGCCAGCAGCAATCGGAGCTGGTATCATCATAATTACTGGACTTGTATCAAAACCAGACATCATGGATATTATAAGTAAAATTGGCGGTGCTTCCATAACAATATTAGCAACTATTGTTATGGCAGTTATATTAGAAAGCTTCGGCTTCTTCCATTGGTCCGCAGCGAAACTGGCAAATCTAGCGAAAGGTTCTGGACGCCGTCTATACTGGTATATTCAATTATTATGTTTTCTTATGACTCTTTTATTTAATAACGACGGTAGTATTTTAATTACAACTCCCATTTTAATTCTTCTTCTAAAAAACCTTCAATTAAAACCACATCAACAAATTCCTTATTTATTAAGTGGTGCTTTAATCGCTACGGCATCTAGTGCACCAATTGGTGTAAGTAATATCGTAAACTTAATTGCATTAAATATCGTTAATATGACTCTTTATATGCATACTGCTATGATGTTTGTACCTGCAACATTAGGCTTATTATTTATGTCATGGCTCATGTATACAGTTTTGAAGAAAAAACTTCCGAAAAAATTACCTGTTTCTTCATATGATATTGAAGAAATTTTCTTCACGAAAAACTTCCATCCACTAAAAGGAAATAATTCTGTTGATACGAAACAAAAACGGACAAGATTCATGTTAAAAGTATTAGGTTTCGTCTTCCTGATGCGCTGTCTTCTATTCGTTGCATCCTTCTTATCCATCCCAATTGAAATCGTTGCAGTACTTGGTTCACTCGTTCTTCTCATTTGGAGATGGTACTACTTACGAACAAATCCTGTCGACATTTTGAAAAAGACACCGTGGCACATTTTAATTTTCGCCTTCTCTATGTACGTCATTATTTACGGACTCCACAACGCAGGATTAACAGCTGCACTTGTACAATGGCTCGAGCCAATTGTGAATCAGCATCTACTCTATGCTAGCTTTGCAATGGGCGGACTTGTATCCATCCTCTCTAACGTCTTCAATAACCATCCTGCCCTTATGATTGGTACAATCACATTAACAGAAATGGGACTAGATCCAGTCACATTAAAAACAATCTATCTTGCAAACATCATTGGTAGTGACATCGGTTCACTATTACTACCAATTGGTACACTAGCTTCACTCATTTGGATGTATATTCTGAAACAAAACAAAATTAAAGTAAAATGGAAAGACTATTTAAGTGTATCCCTTATCGTTATCCCGCTCACAACAGTCGTCACACTATTCCTCTTATTCTACTGGGTACATCTCTTCTTTGCCTTATAAACAACAGAATCCCCATTTGCTACCGTCTTAGCAAATGGGGATTCTTCTATAATAAAGTTAGGTACTACAGTGTGATCAATCAAGTAAAGAGGTGTAACGTGTTATTGATATAAATGACTACCAGCTTCTTTAAATTCTTCTGCTTTCTCTTTCATTCCTTTTTCAATTGCTTCTGTCGTTTCTAAATCATTTTCTTTTGCATATTCACGAATATCATGTGAAATTCTCATACTACAAAACTTCGGTCCACACATTGAACAGAAGTGAGCTGTCTTTGCCCCTTCTGCAGGCAATGTTTCATCATGATATTCCATCGCACGTTCAGGATCTAAAGATAAATTAAATTGATCGCGCCAACGGAATTCGAAGCGTGCTTTTGAAAGTGCATCATCACGCTGATGAGCCGTTTTATGTCCTTTCGCAAGATCAGCCGCATGCGCTGCAATTTTATACGTAATAACACCCGTGCGTACATCATCTTTGTTTGGCAAACCTAAATGTTCTTTCGGCGTTACATAACAAAGCATCGCTGTTCCAAACCAGCCAATCATAGCAGCTCCAATCGCCGATGTAATATGGTCATAACCTGGTGCAATATCTGTCGTTAGCGGCCCAAGTGTGTAAAACGGCGCGCCCTGACAAATATCAAGCTCTTTCTCCATATTTTCTTTAATTAAATGCATCGGTACATGCCCAGGCCCTTCAATCATAACTTGCACATCATGTTTCCAAGCAATTTTCGTTAATTCACCAAGTGTTTCAAGCTCAGAGAATTGTGCTTCGTCATTTGCATCTGCAATCGATCCTGGACGTAATCCATCTCCAAGAGAGAACGAAACATCGTACTGCTTCATAATTTCACAAATCTCTTCAAAATGAGTATATAGGAAGTTTTCTTTATGATGGAATAAACACCACTGCGCCATAATCGAACCACCACGCGAAACGATACCTGTCGTACGCTTTGCAGTAATTGGAATGTAACGAAGCAATACACCAGCGTGAATCGTAAAGTAATCAACGCCTTGCTCCGCTTGCTCAATTAACGTATCACGGTACACTTCCCATGTTAAATCTTCTGCAATTCCATTTACCTTTTCAAGCGCTTGATAAATCGGCACAGTTCCAACTGGTACAGGCGCATTACGAATAATCCACTCACGCGTCGTATGAATGTTTTTACCTGTAGATAAATCCATAATCGTATCTGCACCCCAGCGCGTTGCCCACGTCATCTTCTCTACTTCTTCTGCAATAGAAGAAGATACAGCAGAGTTTCCTATATTTGCATTTACCTTCACGTGGAAATTACGCCCGATAATCATCGGTTCTGCTTCTGGATGATTAATATTCGCTGGTAAAATAGCGCGGCCTTCTGCGATTTCCTTACGAACAAACTCCGGCTCTACTCCTTCACGAATTGCAACGTATTCCATCTCAGACGTAATAATGCCATTACGCGCATAATGCATTTGCGTAACATTTGCACCTTGCTTCGCTCTAAGCGGCTGGCGATCCATTTGCGGGAAAACAGGTGTATGTTTCGAAGCCACTTTCACACCATCATCCTCTGGTTTCACCTCGCGCCCTTCATATGCCTCTACATCCCCGCGCTCCATGATCCAAGAATGACGCGGCGTTGGAATTCCCTTTTCCAGCTCCACTTTATACGCCGGATCCGTATAAGGACCGCTCGTATCATACACACGGACTGGAGGATTTGGGATGCCGTTCGTTTCGCTTTGTTCAATCTCACGCATCGGCACTTTCATGCCTGCGCGTGGTCCATCCACATATACTTTCTTACTCCCTGGTAAACTCGATTTCAATTCAATTTGCTCAGCTGAAACAGACTGTTTCATAACCTTTGTTGCCTCCCCTGTTCGTGACAAGGACGAGATATGGCCAGCGCATGCCAAAATAAAAAGAGCCAGGTCCATAAAAAAATAAGGACCTGGCTCATAAAAGACATCATTATGTAAAGCCGTTAACTTCCCTACGCTGGTACGAGCCAGATCAGGTCCAAAGGGTTAAGAAGATCACGCGCTTCTCTCTCAGCCTACGCATACGTTAGGCACCCCTAGTTTATCACTGATTTAATTTTCAATACTTTCCCATCATACACGATAATCTGAAAAATGCAAAGGTTATTTCTTTTTCTCTTTATGGAATCATCCACGTTAAATAATATGCTTGAACATACGTTATAATACCAACAATAATTACGAAGAACACCCTATTGTAAAAATAGTTTATGATTTAAAATGGGAGTTTAAAAACATCTTCACCACAAAGAGTGTTGAGAATCTCAACCATTGTATTAAGAAAATTAAGAATACTAATATACAAGAGTTTAAGAGCTTTACGAATGGATTAGCCCGGGATATTGAAGCTGTCAGAAATGCGGTAACTTATGAGAATAATAATGGTCTTGCCGAAGGGAGCATAAACAAGTTAAAGCTTATTAAAAGAATCATGTATGGTCGATGCAAATTCTCCACATTGCGGACAAAGATTCTACTTTTGGAGAGAATGAGACTTTTCAACTAACTCCGGGAAGAACCATTTTTTACTTGCCAAATACATTCATCAGTCCCGTTTGCCAAAGAGCCTTTGTCTCTGCTGTATTTCGCTACAACTGCTACTGTTACCTGCCATACAACCTGCAATAGAGATAGGTAACAATTTACTATACAAGGAACAAAATTGACCTGCTCCTCCATTTAGTGATTTAACTATCTTTATTATTCAGAGCTAAAACTCAAAGAAAAATCTCTTACATTTATTGTAACGTAATTCCCTTAATATGTTAATTATTTTTTTGTTGTCTTGTTAGTTAAAGGGGTACTTAGTACAAAAAATAACCGTAGATAGTAGCACGAACACTGTTCTTGTTATAATTTTTTTTCAGAACGTCTATAATCCTCTTTTAAAAAATATATGTAAATATAATAAAAAACGAATGATTAATAGAAATATTCTACACCACTCGTTTTTTATCGGACTTCTTTTTACTGTACTTTTATTTTCTTTATGAGTTATTAGAAAAATAATTGTCTATATAAGTCTTTATTTTTTCAAAATTCTTTTCCATAAATAAGATTGCTGGTACTTCAATTATTGGAAGATTATTTTCATTATCAAAAGCTGGACACGGTTTGGGAACTACCAAATAGTCAACTGAGTTTTTATCCCTAATATAATTAATTGAAACATCATAATAATTAGAAAAATATTCCTTCAAATCATCCTGATTCCTTAAAAATGGTAGAGAAAATATTGAACCATAATTTATACCAGCGTCGACAATTAATACAAAGCATATTTTTTTCATGATACACCCTCCTCGTATAATAAGTTTTAAGTTAATAACTGTTCCTTGAAAATTAAATAGTTTTTATCTTCAAGAGCTACATCAAAAAAATGATGTATGGGTAAAATTTAGTCTTGGATACTGGGGGATTTCCCCAGATAATGGAAGTGTGGAAATGGATCCATCGGGAATATGCTTACTCCTCCTGTAGTTCGACCACGTTAAAAGACTGTGACCCAGACCAAAATGCACTGCATACGCACAAGCTGTATCGGTTTCCTTCACTTACCTCTCATAATGGTGGGAGGGGCAGCTTAGATGAAGGCAATCATTGAATACTCATACGCGAGGTTGTGGCTATGTTTTTGACTCTAGGGAGATCCCACAGTATCCAAGCTCATTCCAAATACTATTCAAAGAAAGGAGGTCCTTTCTTTGAGATTATTCGTAGCTATTGATGTAAGCTTTGAAAAACTTGATGTATGTTTTCTTGACAGTCATGACACTGTTTTGAAAGAAATTTGTCTTTCAAACGATGTGAATGGTGCCAATGCCATTAAGGAGGATGTTCTCCATTTTCATCAGTTGTACAACTATAAAAAAATTGTCATTGGTATGGAATCTACTTCCGTCTATAGTTTCCGTCCTTCCATGTTCCTAACGGAAGATAAGGATTTGAGGGCTTTAGACGTGGAAGTGGTCGTACAAAATCCAAAAGCCATCCATCGGTATAAAAAACTCTTTGAAGAAGATAAGACCGATAAAATAGATGCTTTCCGTATTGCCGATTTTTTACGAATCGGACGGTATAATAAGTTTCTTATCAAGGAGGAAAAATACGTTGCCCTTCAACGTTTAACACGATCTAGATATCAACTCGTTCACCAGCAAACAGAATGTAAGCAACACTTTCTGAAGAACCTTTACTACAAATGTAATACGTTATCGAAAGAGTTAAATACCTCTGTTTTTGGTGCGACGATGATGGAAATACTCTCAGATTCCCTTTCGTTGGATGAAATCGCAGAAATGGATCTAGAAGCACTCGCTACTCTTCTTCAGAAAAAGGGGAAAGGACGCTTTAGCGATCCGGAAGATTTAGCGAAAACCATCAAGAAAGCCATACGTGACTCCTACCGACTAGGTAAGGTCGTTCAAGACTCTGTGGACGTTGTATTAGCCACTTATGCACGATTGATTCAAACATTGAAAAAACAAATCAAAGAGATAGAAAAAAGCATTACTGCTTTATTCTAAGCCATTCCAGAAGCGAGATATTTAACAAGTGTTCCAGGCATTGGAGTCGTATACGCCACGGGAATCATTGCGGAAGTTGGACAAATTGAACGCTTTGAGAACGAAGAACAATTGGCCAAATACACCGGTCTTTACTAGAAAAAATCGCAATCTGGAAACTTTGAATCGGAACGAACACCCATGACACGAACGGGAAACCAGTATCTTCGTTATTACATGGTTGAAGCTACCAACTCTGTACAATTTCGTGAAGCTACTTACCGTGCTTATTATTTAAAGAAATATGATGAAGTTCCGAAATACAAACATAAAAGAGCCCTTGTCTAAAGCCGTAACTAGATTCGCTAAATTGTTTTTCAAATATTGAACCAAGCACTTGACTGATTGCTTGTTGAACAACCCTATCCACTACTGTCGGTATTCCCAATTTGCGCATCTTCCATAAAAAGAGCCAGGTCCATAAAAAAATAAGGACCTGGCTCATAAAGACATCATTATGTAAAGCCGTTAACTTCCCTACGCTGGTACGAGCCAGATTAGGTCCAAAGGGTTAAGAAGTTCACGCGCTTCTCTCTCAGCCTACGCATACGTTAGGCACCCCTAGTTTATCACTGATTTAATTTTCAATACTTTTCTATCATACACCATAATTTGGAAAATTAAAAGTTTATTTCTTTTGTTGTTTATGGAATCATCCACGTTAAATAATAAGCCTGAACATAAGTCATAATACCAACAATAATTACGAAGAACAAACTATGCTTCACTGTAAAACGGAACAAATCCGATTCTTTTCCAGCAAGACCAACCGCTGCACAAGCGATCGCAATCGACTGCGGGGAAATCATTTTACCTGTTACACCGCCTGTTGTATTTGCTGCAACGAGAAGCACTTCAGATACGCCGACTTGCTGCGCTGTAATGGCTTGTAAATTTGAGAACAGTGCATTCGCAGACGTATCAGACCCTGTTAGGAATACGCCAATCCAGCCTAAGAATGGTGAGAAGAACGGGAATAGTCCGCCAGTTCCAGCTAATGCTAACGCTAACGTGGAAGATAGACCAGAATAGTTTGCGATAAATGCAAACCCTAGTACGAATCCGATAGATAGAATTGGCATTTTTAATTCGCTTAACGTTTCTTTAAATGTCACTACTGCATCTTTTACATTCATTTTCAAAATAAACATGGAAATGATACAAGCAATTAAAATCGCTGTTCCGGTTGCCGATAATACATCAAACTTCAGAATTGCCTCGTAAGGCGTTGGTTTATTTACAATTGGCTCTGCTTTCATTACTAGATTATGCAGACCTGGAATTTCAAACTTAAATACAAGACTTTCTAAAGCCCCTCCTGGAGTGAATAATGCCTTAAAGAAACTTTGGCTCCAAATGACTACCATAACCGTTAATACGATAAATGGGGACCATGCCTTCACTACTTTTCCAAACGTTAATTTCGGCATCGATGCCGCTGTCGTTGTTGCTGCTACTTCACTATTTGCTTGCCCAGATTGATAAATTTCTTTCGGCTGCCAAACTTTTAAGAACAGCGCTAAACTAATTAAACTTACAAGTGCCGATGTAATATCCGGAAGTTCTGGTCCTAAAAATGTCGCTGTAATGAACTGCGTAATCGCAAATGAACTACCCGCTACAAATAACGCAGGCCACGTTTGTCGTATCCCCTTAAATCCATCCATTAAAAATACGATAAAGAATGGCACAAATAATGATAGGAACGGTAATTGATGCCCAGCCATTTGTCCAATTTTATGTGGATCAATACCTGTTACTTGTCCAGCAACTGTAATCGGAATTCCCATCGCTCCGAACGCCACTGGTGCAGTATTTGCAATCAAACAAAGACCTGCTGCGTATAAAGGATTTAACCCAAGCCCCGCAAGAAGTGCTGCTGTAATCGCTACTGGTGCCCCAAATCCTGCCGCTCCTTCTAAAAATGCTCCAAATGAAAATCCAATTAAAATAACGAGTAGACGATGATCGCTCGTAATCGATAATACCGATGCACGAATCACATCGAATTGACCTGTTTTCACAGAAATTTTATATAAAAATACCGACATAATGATAATCCAAGCAATTGGCCATAATCCGTATAAGAAACCATATCCGGTCGCTGCCATTGCCATCGTGAACGGCATTTTATAAGCGAATAACGCTACTAAAACTGTAAGTACAACTGTAATAAATCCTGCCACATACCCTTTCATGCGGAAAACTGCTAAAGCTAAGAAAAAAAAGATAATCGGAATAAGTGCTACCGCTGCCGAAATCCAAATGTTTCCGAATGGATCATAAACTTGTGTCCATGTGTTCATTGTTCTCTCCCCCTAAAGAATCCCCTTTTAAATAGAATAACCTCATCAATAGACTATCAGGTCATCATACCTTTAAGTCTAAAATAAAAAAACGTTTAAGAAAACGTTTTCAACAACTTTCATTTATACTGTACCATAACAATTTCCATTAAAAAAGATTTTTTTGAAAATTTTATCATTTAACGAAAAAATCTTACAAAATCGTCATGTTCCTGTAATGTTCATCGATAGAAAGCTTGCAAAATTTATTGCATAATAATAGTATAACAACGGACATTATTTATGAGGTGATATATATGAATGGAAACAAAATATTAGCTGCTTTATCGTACTTTAGTGTACTATTTGCCCCTATCTTATTCCCAATTATCGTTTGGATTGTGGGGGACGCTGAAACAAAGCCACATGCAAAACGTGCTCTATGGACACACATCATTCCAAGTATTGCTACATTTATCGGCGTAGCCATTTTAGGAATTATGGGCATGGGATCTGACCAAGCAGATGTAACACTTGGAATTGGATCAATGATTGTCTTAGCTATTTGCGGAATCATCAGCTTATACTACTTCATCTGGAACATTGTAAAAGGAATTAAAGTGCTGAAAGCTTAATTTTAAACAAACGTTTGTTTAAAAAAGGACCCTTGCAAATTGCAAGGGTCCTTTTCCTAATTCGTTCACTTTATCTTCTGCGTTTCTTCTTTTTTCTCATCATTTTCTTTCGGCGCGTATTCACTTTATCCGCTATAATGTGAAGCGTACTTGCCACAACAATTCCCATTAAGAACGTTACAATTTCAACCTCATGTTTCTTCGCAATTTCTATTAAATTACCATCCAGTGCGATTACATTTAATAGAAATAAAAATGGAGAAAAGACGATTAACATGTACGCAATACGAATCACATCACCAAGTATAATCGTATGCGTAAAGAAAGATCGATGCGGCATTACTTTTTTATAAGGATACCAAAATATACGTAAGAAACCCCATTTGTTATAAGCATTACTGTACGTATCTAAATCTGGTGTTAAAAATGAAGTACCTACTAAAAAACCAATTGCAAAAGTTAATAAAAAATCAAAATTTGTTAATCCATACGAAAAGAGAAAAAACAAAACAACCGGAAGGGATATTAAGTTTATTTTCGTATGCGTTCTTCCTGATGGCATAATGCACTTCCTCGCTTACGTTCGTCCTGTCACCTTATGACAGGTTTCACCTATTGACCTAATTTCTGATCGATAAATGTTGTGTCTATATCCGAACCAAACCATTCTGCCAACTTCACTCGTGCCTTATCTTTCACATCTTCATTGACGTATAACGACACCTGTATTAGTGCGGCCGTTAACGCCCCTAAATCATCCGTATAGCCAATTCCAGCAATGAAATCTGGAATCGCATCAATCGGTGCAATAAAATAAGCAAGTGCTCCAATTACAATAATTTTCACTCGTTTTGGAACATCGGGTCTTTGCAAAACGTAAAACAGTAATAAACTTGCATAAATGACCGACTGCCCAGCTTGCTTTGCAACATGTTTTACTTTCTTCCAAAACGCTTCAACTGAAAATTTTTGTTTCATGTAAAAAGCCTCCCTATTTTTAAAAAGAAATAAGCTACAATATGTTATCAGTAAAAGTTCATGGAAATTACACAAAACCTATCAATGAACTTTTATTGTAACAAACAAACCAAAAAAGAACAAGTGTTCGTTAATTTTCACACGATTTCCTTCATATAATAGATTTCTAGATAACCCTTACCCATCTTCGTTTCTTATTTCTCAACAAAGAAAATTTTCACTTCTACTTAACATTCTGCTCTACCTTTGTTATATTTTCTAGTTGACGGACATATAAACGAATGTTAAAGTTTTCTCTGGTAGTGACAAATCTTATACAAAAAATGTAAAATGTTATAGTGTTTCTCAGAAATGAATTTTGTTGTATAATACAGAAATGACGTTATGCTTATGAGCAACAAAAGAAACCAAAAGGGTATGCATAGTTATAGTCGTATATGGGTGAATATAGAACCTTTAATTATGGCCAAGAAAACTATGTATTTTTTATTTTAGCATTTTTCGCTCCAAAATCGACCAAGCCTGATAGAGAAAGGGTGGAAATGAATGAAAGAAACCTTGAAATCACAATTTCAAAATGTGCGTTTCACTGTATTCGTAGCTTTAGCCTTATGGCTAAAAACTTACCTTATTACACGCACAAGCTTTGACTTAAAACTTGAATCTTTCATGCAAGAATTCATTTTATTCCTTAGCCCATTAGCAGCATCATTACTGCTTGTTGGTCTTGCATTATTTGCAAAAGGGAAAAAACGTAACTATATAGCACTTGGAATTAATTTTGTCTTAACAATCGTTCTTGTTGGTAACGTAATGTTCTACGGATTCTACAATGACTTCGTTACATTACCGGTGCTAGGACAAACATCTAACTTCGGAAGTTTAGGTTCTAGTGTGAAAGAATTATTTAACTACAAAATTATCCTTGCATTTGCAGACATTATCGTTTTCTTCGTTCTATTAAAGAAAATGAAGAACTTTGCACCTACAGAGCGTGTAGCACGCCCGATGCGTTCTCTATACTTCGTATCAACAGTTGCTATTTTCTTCGCAAACTTAGGACTTGCAGAAGCTGAACGCCCAGAACTATTAACACGTTCATTCGACCGCGTTATGCTTGTTAAAAACTTAGGATTATATGTACACCAAGTATACGATCTTGGCTTACAAGCAAAATCAAGTTCACAAAAAGCGTTCGCTGACGGTAGTAAATTACAAGAAACAGAAAACTACGTAAAAACAACACAAAGTAAACCAGATCCAAATATGTTCGGTACTGCAAAAGGGAAAAACGTAATTGTTGTCTCTCTTGAGTCATTACAAACATTCTTAATTGGTGCAACAGTTAACGGACAAGAAGTTACACCATTCTTAAACCAATTTACGAAAGAAAGTTATTACTTTGATAACTTCTTCCATCAAACTGGTCAAGGTAAAACATCTGATGCTGAATTCCTAGTAGATACTTCGTTATATCCACTAGACCGCGGTGCTGTATTCTTCACACACGGTAACAATGAATATACAGCAACTCCAGAAATTTTACGTCAGCAAGGGTATCACACGTCGGTATTCCACGCAAACAACGCAACATTCTGGAACCGTAACATTATGTATCCAGCACTTGGTTATGATCGTTACTACAACGAACTTGACTACAAGATTACACCAGAAACAAAATTAAACTGGGGATTAAAAGATATCGAGTACTTCGATCAATCTATTGATATGTTAAAACAAGTGAAGCAACCATTCTATACTCGCTTCCTTACTTTAACGAATCATTACCCATTCACTTACGATGACAGTACAAAATTAATCGACGAATACAATTCTGGTGATGGAGTATTTGACCGTTACATGGTAACTGCTCGTTACTTAGACGAAGCAATGAAACACTTTATTGAGCGTCTAAAAGCAGAAGGTATTTACGACAACTCAGTAATCGTATTCTACGGTGACCACTACGGTATTTCTGAAAACCATAACCGTGCAATGGCACAGTTCTTAGGAAAAGAAGAAATCACTGCATTTGACCATATGAACTTACAAAAAACACCGATGTTTATTCACGTTCCAGGTCAAAAAGAAGGTAAAACAATTTCGAAACCAACTGGTGAAATTGACATTAAACCAACTATTCTAAACTTACTTGGTGTAGATTCTACAAATGACGTTCGATTCGGTCATGATGTATTCTCACCTGATAATAAAGGATTCGTTGTTCTTCGTGACGGTAGCTTCGTTACAGATAAATACATGTACACAAACAGTACATTCTATGACCGTGCTACTGGCGAAGTTGTACAATTACCGAAAGAAGAATCTCAACCACTAATTGATCGCGCCCAAAATGAATTGAACATGTCTGATAAAATCATTGAAGGTGACTTACTTCGCTTCTCTGAAAGTAATAAGATCAAAACTGGTGAAGTAAAAACAGTTATTAAAGAAGAAAAGAAGAGTGCTGAGTAATCTCAGCCTCTTTTTTTATTTTCTTCCATACAACTACTTATATTCATTAACTTTAAAATTACATAACCTTTACCAAATATTCACATAGTGTTAATGAAGAATCTCTATAATAAAATATGTAAACGAGGTTCTACATATTTCTTATCTCTCATCTTTCGTAAGATCCCTTAAAGAAGTGTGTAAATCTTTTGTTTCTACTTTCTTATAATTGTCTTTCAACATGTTTTGTTTCCATACACAAAACATTCAACGAGACAATGTCCCTATGAAAGATAGCTACCCTCCTTGTGCAGCATTCCATAAGAATGTTGCTTTTTTTTATTTAAAAGCAGGATTCTCATTCTTATTTTCGAATTTGTATATACAAAATGCTGTAAAGTGAAACTTTAATCAGCCCTCACCAATCGGGCAGCTACGGGCAGTTATTCGCCCAATTCACTTCTTTGCTCCACCCGAATTTTTAAGTAGGAGTTTTACTGCCCGTTAATGCGGGGTAAACCATCCTTACTTCTCTATGATTTACAAATACATATACGGTCATATGTAGAGAATTGCTTACATAAAAATTACTATAGTGATTTTTATCTCGCATGAATGAAAGTTTCACATTACTTACGTACTTACGAAAGGATGGGACGGAAATTGGCATACGAAAAATTTGTACTTTGGAATGATGAAGTTATTGATACAACAAAACAACAAACGTACATAGAACTTGAAGAGAGAGGTTCGCAGTTCGGAGATGGTGTCTACGAGGTTATTCGCCTATATAAAGGGAACTTTCACTTATTAGATCCGCACATAACGAGATTATATCGATCCATGGAAGAAGTAGAATTATCGCTCCCTTTCTCAAAAGCTGAGCTCATCACTTTACTTTACAAATTAATTGAACGAAACCATTTCCACGAAGATGGCACAATTTATTTGCAAGTATCTCGTGGTGTACAAGCTCGCACACATGTATTTTCATATGACACCCCTCCGACAATTTATGCCTATATTACAAAAAAAGAAAGACCAGCCTTATGGATTGAATATGGTATACGCGCTATATCAGAACCCGATACTCGATGGCTACGCTGTGACATTAAATCATTAAATTTATTACCAAACGTACTAGCTGCTACGAAAGCTGAACGGAAAGGCTGTAAAGAGGCACTTCTCGTAAGGAATGGTATTGTAACGGAAGGAAGCCATTCCAACTTCTTTTTAATTAAAAATGGAACTCTTTACACACATCCAGCCAATCACCTTATTTTAAATGGCATTATTCGTCAATATGTCCTTTCTTTAGCGAATACTCTTCACATTCCTGTACAGGAAGAACTTTTCAGCGTTCGTGACGTTTATCAAGCAGATGAATGCTTTTTTACAGGCACAACAATTGAAATTTTACCAATGACCCACCTTGATGGAACCGCGATTCAAGATGGGCAAGTTGGACCTATCACCAAAAAACTGCAAAAATCTTTTAATAAAATCTTGTTACAATCCAATATGTCATCTTCTTAAACACGAATAATTTCTGTCCTTTTATATTCAATATATGCATTTAAATGGAAATCAAGGTGTAAATTTATACCTTGATTTTTTCTTGTAATCTTTTTGTCATATTCAGATTCCCACATAAGCCTTGACAGTAATCGACATGCTCTTTAGAATTTTTAACAGTTGGTAAATATTTCTTCACTACATTACAGACAGAAAGGAATCGACAAATTATGAAAAAGTATCTTGCCGGTCTTGCGGCAGTGTCTGTAGCAGGAGGAGCAGCACCTACACTTGATAGTGTTCAAGCTGCACCTGAACAAAATACACAAAAAGCTGCTACAACTGTCCAAGCTTCTGCGTCAAACAACTCATCTTATACGGTAAACGCGAGCGTCTTACATGTTCGTGCGGGATCAAGCACTTCTCACGACATCATCTCACGCGTTTATAACGGTCAATCACTAAACGTGATTGGCGAAGAAAATGGTTGGTTCAAAATTAACATTAACGGAAAAACAGGCTTTGTTAGTGGCGAATTTGTATCAAAAAGTGGAGCAGCAAACAATAATGTAAGCACAGGTGGAAACAATAAAGTTACCGCTGATGTATTACGTGTACGTACAGCTCCTAACACTTCTAGTTCTGTTTCTGGACGTGTATATGCAGGACAAACATTAAACGTAATTGGACAAGAAAATGGTTGGGTGAAAATTAACCATAATGGACAAGTAGGTTATGTAAGTGGCGAATTCGTATCTGGCGTTTCTTCTACTGGGGGTTCTTCAAACAACAATACGAATAATAACAACCAAGAAGTAAAACCAGCAAGCGGAAACTATACAGTAAATGTATCTTCCCTTCGTGTTCGTACAGGTCCTAGCACTTCTCACACAACTGTAGGTTCTGTCAAAAAAGGACAAGTAGTACAAGTTGTTGGCGAAGTTCAAGATTGGTTCAAAATCAATTACGCAGGACAAACTGCTTATATAAGCAAAGACTACGTAACAAAAGGCGGTTCTAACGAAAACGTTACAGAAGGCAACAAACAAGAGCAAAACAATAATGGAACTATTCAAACTGGTGGTTCTTACGTAGTTAACGCTACATCTTTACGTGTTCGTACAGGCCCTGCCGCTTACCATAGTGTAATTGGTGGCGTTTTAAACGGTACAACATTAAACGTAGTTGGATCTGAAAACGGTTGGTTTAAAGTAAATTACCAAGGAAAAACAGGCTTTGTTAGCAGCGAATTTGTAAAATTCGTTAAAGGTGGCACTACTACTCCTGAGCAACCAAAACAACCTGAAAAACCTAACCAAGGTGCAATTGGTGACTACTACATTAATGCTTCTGCACTAAATGTACGTAGCGGCGAAGGTACAAATTATAGAATCATAGGCGCACTTCCACAAGGTCAGAAGGTTCAAGTAATCTCTGAAAACTCTGGATGGAGCAAAATTAACTACAACGGTCAAACTGGTTATATCGGAACACGTTACCTATCTAAAACACCAGTTGGAGGCGCAGTAGATAATAAGCCTAACAATAACCAAAATAACAATCAAAACAATAACAACAATAATAATACAGGTAATAATAGCGGCGACAGTTCTTCCGTACTTGCATACGCAAAATCAATGCAAGGTGTACCATACGTTTGGGGTGGAACTTCTGCTAACGGTGTTGACTGCAGTGGTTACATCTACCACGTATTTAAGAAATTTGGTCATAACATTAGCCGCCAAAGTGTTGCAGGATATTGGAGTAGCCTACCAAAAACTTCAAGTCCACAACCTGGTGACTTAATTTATTTCCAAAACACTTATAAATCTGGCCCTTCTCACATGGGTATTTACCTTGGGGGCGGATCATTTATCCAAGCTGGAGATAAAGGTGTAGCAATCGCTTCATTAAGTAACTCTTATTGGAAGAGCCACTTCTTAGGATACACGAAAGCACCTTAATTAATAGTTTCAAAGCCTTCTAGTTTACTAGAAGGCTTTTTGCTATGAGTTCAACATATTACTCCCTTTCCCCTAGCTTCCCTCTACAAAAATAATGTATCTATTCTTCCATTTCATACACTTTATTCTGCAAAAACAATCCATAACGTTATCATAATGTATATATTCCCATAAAAAACATAACCTATTTCATGTCTATTTATTTCATATGTGTTTTTTTGAAGAATTTTCTTTTTATTTAAACTTTTCATTAGACGTTTGACCTCCGATGTCCATTATGATAAGTTACTTAAGATGTTATATTCGTAAACGTATAGACAACTGGTTTATACACTGTTTTTACTATGAGGAAGGAGCATACACTGCATGAATCTTTTATGGGGAATTGGCGGCGTGATTGGAGTATTAGCAATTGCATTCTTACTATCTTCCAACCGCAAAGCTATTAATTGGCGCACAATTTTAATCGCGCTAGCATTACAAATGTCATTTTCATTTATCGTATTACGATGGGATGCTGGTAAAGCAGGTTTAAAACACGCTGCTGACGGTGTTCAAGGATTAATTAATTTTTCTTACGAGGGAATTAAGTTCGTTGCTGGGGATTTAGTCAACGCAAAAGGACCTTGGGGATTTGTATTCTTTATTCAAGCACTACTTCCAATCGTATTTATTAGTTCATTAGTAGCAATCTTATATCATTTTGGTATTATGCAGAAATTTGTTAGCGTCGTTGGTGGCGCATTAAGTAAACTTCTTGGAACTTCTAAAGCAGAAAGCTTAAACTCAGTAACGACTGTATTTTTAGGACAAACTGAAGCTCCAATTTTAATTAAACCTTACTTAGCACGTTTAACAAATAGTGAATTCTTCGCTATTATGGTAAGCGGTATGACAGCTGTTGCTGGATCTGTTCTCGTCGGTTATGCAGCAATGGGTATTCCGTTAGAGCACTTATTAGCGGCTGCAATAATGGCAGCTCCATCAAGCTTATTAATTGCGAAACTGATTATGCCTGAGACAGAAAAAGTAGATAATAACGTTGAACTTTCTACAGAACGTGAAGACGCAAACGTTATCGACGCAGCTGCACGCGGTGCATCTGAAGGTATGCAACTTGTTATTAACGTAGCAGCAATGTTAATGGCTTTCATCGCATTAATCGCTTTATTAAATGGATTATTAGGATTGATTGGTTCTCTGTTCGATATTAAACTTAGCCTTGATTTAATCTTCGGTTACTTATTATCACCATTTGCAATCTTAATCGGGGTTTCTCCTGGTGAAGCTGTACAAGCAGCAAGCTTTATTGGTCAAAAACTTGCAATCAACGAATTCGTTGCATACGCAAACTTAGGACCACACATGGCAGAGTTCTCTGACAAAACAAATCTAATTTTAACATTCGCAATCTGTGGATTCGCAAACTTCTCTTCTATCGCAATTCAATTAGGTGTAACAGGAACGCTAGCTCCTACTCGCCGTAAACAAATTGCACAATTAGGGATTAAAGCAGTTATCGCTGGTACATTAGCGAACTTCTTAAATGCAGCAGTTGCAGGTATGATGTTCCTATAAACTTATATAGAGTCTTCTCTTTCTACAAGAGGAGACTTTTTTCATGCAATCCAAATGTCTTTTGTGCATCTATTAATCACTTTATGCCAAATATAAGAACATTATGATACAATAATGTTTAAGTCTTTTTATTTTTCTAATGAAAATAGAGATACTACTTGTTGTTGCCCTTCAAAAGAATGTAACGACATGGTCAATTTCTTAATAATTGCGCATACTACAAGTATCTATTGATGAAATAGCTTTAAGGAGGAAAGTTTTGTGAAAGATAAGTTCTATAAAATCCTCTCTATGTGGATTTTACAAATTGTATTTTATTTTACTACTGTACATGTGACGAAATATGAGCATGCTCTTATTTTTACAATAATATACGTAATCGTAAATGTACTATTCTTATTTTTAGCTGACAAAACAGCATTTGTTTTCTTCATACTAGGAACCATTATTTCCGTATTTTATTTGTTCTATCAAGCATGGCTTCATTTATGGAGTACATCAGATCAATGGCAATATATGATTATCCACTTCCTGATGGCAGCTAACTTCTTCATTGTATATATAACAACTCACCTATTGAAAAAAGTGATTCATGAAAATAAAACTTTAACTGAGCATGTGAGAACGTTAGAACAATATATTGGAGAATCAAAATTACTAACAAGACAAGAATTCGAGAGACGCCAAGCATTATTAACAACTGCAATGAATCGTCGTAATGAAACAGGCGTTATCATTTACTTTGATTTCACTCCCTTTAGTAAATATACGAAGGAAAGTGTTATGGACCGTGTAGCTTCCTTATTAGTTGAAACGGTAAGGAATGATTTTGACCTTGCTGCTGAATATGATAATAATACGCTAGTTATTTTATTACAAAACACAAATGAAGCTGGTGCTGACATTGTAATGAACCGCCTAAAGCCAAAAATGGAGCAATGGCTTGCTGCTGAAGCAATCCGAGATATAAAAATTTCACGCGAGCAAATTGGAAACAAAGGACAGACACTGTTATGATGACTCTCGTTATACTTCTTTTATTCCTTCTGTTTTGCGTACTCGTTTTTTGGATTAGTATCACATTTTCAATTAAATATGTACTTATTTTTACGGCCTTTCTATTCTCTGGCTTACTCGTTTACTACTCTTTCTTAACAATCGCGGGCTTAATTCACCGAAATAGTAAACGAAAAGATCGTACATTAGACCATTATCCAAGCGTCGATATTTTCATACCTGCCCATAATGAAGGCGTCGTTATTAAAGATACTTTAGAGGCGATGGCGCAGATTGAATATCCAGGAAAACTAACTATTTATTTATTAAATGATAACTCTCAAGATGAAACACCTGAAATTGGCGATGATTTCGACAAAGCTTATGCTCATATTCGCCATATTCGTGTTCCACCCGGTGAACCGAAGGGTAAATCACGTGTACTAAACTACGGCCTTAGTATTTCAGATGGTGAATACTTCTGTGTGTACGATGCAGATAACCAGCCTGAACCACACGCACTGCGAATGCTTGTAGAACACGCTGAAACAACTGAAGATGCTGTTGGAGCTGTTGGACATGTTCGTACAGTAAATGAAAAGCGCAACTGGCTGACGCGAATGATTTCACTGGAATTTCAAATCTTCCAGCTCCTTATGCAATCTGGACGCTGGTTACTATTCCAAACAGGCTCACTGACAGGAACAAATATGCTTCTTCGTCGCTCCGCACTAGAAGAGCTTGGTGGCTATGACCCTTATGCAATTGCAGAAGATGCTGAATTAACATTAAGAATTACACAAAAAGGTTATCTCTTACCAATCGTCCCAGAATCAGTTACTTGGGAACAAGAACCAGAGCATTTAAAAATTCTTATTAAACAACGTACACGTTGGCTCCAAGGGAATTTATACATTTTAGAAAAAATGTTCTCATCATTAAGTTTCTTTAAAGGAAAACTTCTCGTCCATTCCTTACAACAAGTTCTAGTGTATGTTGTATTTTGGCTATTCCTAATCATTTCGAACGTTTGGTTTGTAATTGGGCTACTCGGGATATTCCAAATTCAATATAGCATCCCGCTACTATTTATGTGGTATGTCGCATATATTACATATGTTTCTCAATTATTTAGTGCCCAGAGTGTCGAACGAACCTTTACACCGACTAATATTTTTATTAGCGTTATTATGTACTTTACGTACGCACAGCTCTTTACGTACTTATTTATTCGTAGCTTAATCCTATACTTACGTGCAAAGAGTAAGAAACAAGTCATTGGCTGGGATAAAACAGTTCGATTCAAAAAAGAGAAATAATAACAATAAGCACAGAGCGCCGTATGCTCTGTGCTTATTTATTGCCGTATAAATTATATATCAGACAATACCCCTTAGCTGAAAGTAATTTCACGTCCATCCCCCAACGAACGATCGACCTTCATTTATATACGAAAAAGTGATTGCTATTTTTGTAGAACCAATTGCTTCTCTTGCTGTTCTTTGCGCGTTTCAGTCTTAGGTTCCGTGCTTTCCTGGACACTACGATGTGCCACACGTTTCAAACAAATATGCTTCCACTTTCTTTCGTAACGTTTCATTATTCTAGATGTCCCCCTTGAATGCGCTTTAAAACTATTTGAAATCGCTTACAGGAAATAATATAGCACATATATATAAACGTGACAACACATTTCCGACATATTTTTGACAAAAATACGAATAGAATTCGTAAGGTATCGAATATTGTCGAAACCTATCGTTTTTTCTTCGTATAAAAGGCATACTACTTATATGGTAAAGTATTTTATTTCCCCTACCCGCATTTCAAATTCCTTCTATATAAAGTGAAACTTTCATTAGCCATCACCAATCGTACTTTTACAGGCAAATAGAGAAATAAAAAAGAGCTGATATGAAATCAGCTCTTTTCCTTCTATTATTAATGACGCTTCATACGTCCTTCTTTTTGTAACTCTTTAAATAATGCCGCCATCATAAAGAAAATAACAAAGACGAACGGGAATGCTGCAATGATAGCTGCCGTTTGTAAGGCTTCTAATCCGCCAATATATAATAGCGTAGAAGCTATCGCGGCTAGAACGATACCCCAAATCATTTTAATACGATTGGGTGGGTTTAAACTACCATGTGTCGTTAACATCCCTAAAACGAATGTTGCAGAGTCTGCAGATGTAATAAAGAATGTTGCAATAAGTAAAATACCTAAAACTGATAAAGCTGATCCAAAGCTGCCCATCTGATCGAACATAGCGAATAATCCTACTTCTGTTCCCATTTCTTTCACTTTGTCGAAGATATGTGCATCACCAAACAGCTCCATATGAATACCAGTACCGCCGAACACAGAGAACCAAAGTGCACCAATTACGGTCGGCACAAGTAACACACCGATAACAAACTCACGAATCGTACGACCTCGTGAAACACGAGCAATAAACGTACCTACGAACGGTGACCACGCAATCCACCATGCCCAATAGAAAATTGTCCATGACTGAATCCATTGATTCCCACCTTCGTCTAATGGACTTAAACGGAAACTCATACTTGGCAATTCCTGAATATAAGAACCGATTGTTGAAGTGAAGTAATTCATAATAAAGTTTGTTGGACCTGCAAATAATACAATGATCATAAGTGCAAATGCAAAAATAATATTCGTATTACTTAAATATTTAATTCCTTTATCAAGACCTGTTTGCGCAGATAACATAAATAATACTGTTACGATTGCAATAATAACTAACTGAGTCGTTAATGAGTTCGGGATAGATGTTAAATAACTAACACCACCTGCAATTTGTTTCGCACCAAGACCTAATGACGTTGCAACACCAAATACAGTTGCGAAAACAGCTAACACATCAAATGAATGAGCAATACGCCCGTGTTCCCCGCCCTTAAATAACGGACCTACTGTCGCACTAATCGTACTTGCTTTTCCTTTTCTAAAAGTAAAGTAAGCAATACATAACGCTACAAACGCATATAGTCCCCAAGGATGTAATCCCCAATGGAAAAACGAAAAACGCAGTGCAAGGCGCGCACTTTCCTCAGTTGCACTATCTCCAAACGGAGGTGCGTATAAATGGTTTAATGGTTCGGCAACGCCCCAGAAAACTAAGCCAATACCCATACCAGCACTAAATAACATAGCAAACCATGTCATATAACTATAATCAGGTTCATCATCATCTTTACCTAAACGAATAGAACCGTATTTCGAAACAATTAAAAAGATAGACACACCTAAAATAATAGACACGGAAATAATATAAAACCACCCGAACTTACTAACTAATGCAGTTTGAATTGCGGTTGTTACATTTCCTAAGCTACCTTTTCCAATAATAGATTCGGGAATAATCCCCCAAATTGTAAATGCAATACATAATGTTAATGAAACGATGAATGTTTTTGTCAGTTTCCTCATCAAATCCCCCTTCGTAGGTTTCGCTTTTGTAAATAACATAAATTCCGATATGTAAAATCGGATAGAAAACTATAATTTTGCGGTGATTTTCTTACTTTCACCTTCACCAATTCGAATTCTTATGGACAGCCTTACCTTTCGTATAACTTTTTCACTCTGCAAGAGCTACAAGTTAGAAATACTGCTGTCAAATTGTGTGAGAAAAACGCGGATAGGAATGTATTTTCCTAAAAAAGGATGTGTTACATATGTAAAAAAGGGCAAAGTTCTTCCTTGCAACCCTTTCGTTTTGTAACAATTATGCGGTTTTTTTGCTAGTATATAGCACGTGTTTATAGCTTCACAAACAAAATGTTTATGTTTATATAACTATATTACCCATAAAACGGTAAAATACTCAAGGAATGTAATCGTTTAGTAAACATCATGTAACATTCCTGTAACATTTTTATTTACGTCGAAAAAAACATGTTGTATTAAATATTTTGAATATAACTAGAAACCTATGAGTCATATAGAATGAAAAACGCTTTCCTATATTTTTTGTTATATTACAGGATGTTAACGACTTATTACGAATGGTTTGTAATTGTGTGTTTTCCCCAAATCCGAAAAAATCTGTTGCTATAATGAGGACACGAAAACAAACGCAATGGAGGCTATCATGAAAAAATTAATTGGTATAGCAACAGCAGCAGTTTTTGGTCTTGGGATTTTCACATCATCTGCTAATGCAGAAACTGTTGTAACAACAGACGTACTAAACGTACGCGAAAACCCTACTACTGAATCAAAAGTTGTCGGTAAATTACTAAACGGTAATAAAATAGATGTTCAAAATATAGAGAACGGATGGTCAAAAATTACTTTAGACGGTAAAGACGCATTCGTAAGTGCAGAGTTCACAAAAAGCATCTACTACGTAACAGCTAACGTATTAAACGTACGTGCTGAAGCGAACACAAACTCAGAGGTTCTTGGAAAGTTGAAGAAAGACGATGTAATCGAAACAACGAACCAAGTACAAAATGAGTGGTTACAATTTGAATATAACGGGAAAACAGCTTATGTTCATGTTCCTTTCTTAACAGGTACAGCACCTGTAATTGAGAAACAAGAAACAACTGCTCCTGCTAAAGCTGCAGCTGCAGCACCAGCTAAGGCTCAAGCACCTGTAGCACAAGCAAAACCAGATGCTAAGCCTGCTGTGAAAGCTGCTGAAACTAGCACACCATCTGGTGGTCGTGAGTTAACAGTTGTAGCTACAGCATATACAGCTCACCCGAGCGAAAACGGTGGCACATATGGCGGCCGTGTATTAACTGCAATGGGTCATGATTTAACTGCGAATCCAAACATGAAAATGATCGCTGTTGACCCGAAAGTAATCCCATTAGGATCTAAAGTATGGGTAGAAGGTTACGGAGAAGCTATCGCTGGAGATACTGGTGGTGCAATTAAAGGTAACCGTATTGATATCTTACTTGGATCAGATAGCGCTGCTCAAAAATGGGGACGCAAAACTGTTAAAGTGAAAATTTTAAAATAACCAATGACTGCTAAATTACAAGCCGGTTCTCTTTATTGAGAGCTGGCTTTTATTTATTTATAATACATATAAGGAGGCTACGCCCATGAATGTGCAAGCAAAAGTAGACTGGATTGGTACGCCAAAACCGTACATATATAAAGATGAAGTGACATATAACGCTACTTCTATTGATTTTTCACTCGCTGGCGATGATAACCGCTATAAGTTAATTGTGCTCAAGTCTGAAAACAATACACATTACAAAATTGTGCAATATGGAATAAAACCAGGCTCTCAAAAGCCATTTCCTATCGACATTCCATTTGAACAAAACATGTTACCAATTATAGAGCAAATATTACATGATCCATATGTACAAGCAATACTAAAGGAAACACACTCATAATTGTAAAAAAATATATCAACGATTTTTCGATTATATCTATCATAACTTACGATATATCAACGGTTCGACACGAAATATCGATTTAGCTACAAAAAAGAAGCTGTTCAAATATTGAACAGCTTCTCTCATATTAACGAGTTGGACCAGATACATCTTCTGATTTCAACGTATTATTTGCACCAAGAGAATGATACAACATCTTTCCATTTCCATTCACAGTTACAATATGTTCGTTATTAAAACTTTTGAACTTCACAGATCCATCACCGTAACGAATATGATACTCTTCATATGTCGTTACTTTATATTTGGTAGCACTTTGACGCTCTACATTACGAACTTCCATCGTTAATAAGTCTTCTGTAATTCCTTTTTTGTGTAAATACTGTATATAATCACGGTCTTCCTTATACGATTTCCCGCCCTTATCATAATTATTTTCAATTAAACTAAAATCATTTAATGAAATTGCACGTACGTTATCATAAATATGATTTCTTACAAATTCGCCCACTGCTGAACTTGATGTTTCTTTCGGGAATTTTAAGTAATATGTGCTTTGGTCTCCAATTTTAACACTTTCAGATTTCATCACACCAAGATCAGTAGTTTTCTCTAAATGTACTTCTACTGTTTCATCTGTGGATACAGGGCCAAGCTTATAACTTCCATAATTTAATTTTCCACGTTTTTTCCCATTCACAAATACAGTTGCATCACTTTCATCAGAAGAAATGCTTACATACTTGCCTTCAAGCGATAAATCCACTTTCACCTTCTCGCTCTGTTCATCCGCTAAATCTACTTCTTTCTCTGTTTCTAATTCAGTAAGTTCTGTCTTCGCCGTTGCCTTTACAACATATGTACCTGGGAAGTATGGCCCCAACTCTTTCGAAGTTTTATCACTAGAAAGCTCTGCTTCTTTTTTGTCATTCACATATATTTCTGCATTTTTTGCAGTTGTACTAACGCTCATATAATAAGATTTCATGCTGAACTTATACTTTGGATATAAGAACCACTCTTTTCCCTCTTCTACTATTTCCCCGTCCTTAAATGAAGATTTATCTTTTGTTAACTTTTGATCTACTGTCTCTTTCTGTAAATAAGACAGTAATTGTTTGTTGTAAGAAGGATTCTCTTTTAAATAACGCATGTACGCTTTAAGATCCTCTGTCTTAATCTTTAAGCTTGAATCATTTGCTTTTACAAACTCATCAATTGCATTAATATCTTTCTTTTGGAATGCTTCAATCATTACATTTACTTGCTTTTCTTTTGAAAACTTATATGCTCCAAATTTATATGCCCCAAATAATAATGCAGCAATAATGGCAAAACCAATGATTACAAATAAATTTTTCTTACTTTTCACTGGTTTTGTCTCGGTTTGTAATTCTGTATATGAAGCAGCAGTGTTATCAACGATTACTTCTACTTTACTCCCACACTCAGGACAAAAGTTCAAATGGTCTGCAACATTCTTTTTACATGTTCCACAAAACTTCAACGTGCTCTCCTCCTATTTTTTAGCTAATTTCATTCCAGCAAATGCTGCTACATATGTCACAATCAAGCTAAACAAAGTTAAATATATAAATGAATTTTGCATAGATAATACCGTTCCACTTGTTCCAAATAAACTTGTTACCGTTCCTGAAACATTAATTTGGAACTTAGAAATCATATTCATTACAATCATCATAATTGTGTAAGAACCACTGCATACCGCTAATGTAATATATATATTGGCAGTCGGTAATTTAGCTAACTTTCTTCCCGCTCTAAACATAAAGAACAATGGAATAATAAGCAGTAATAAACCGTAATGGAATACGTTATTCACTTTATCAAATTCTGCAAGGCTTCCCTCATTTGCTCCTTTTGAAATCAATATCTCTCTAAGCTCTACGCCATTTACAGAGACGCCTGATATAAATGAAAACGATAGTGTGCTCTCATATGCATTTGATTTCTTACCAATTCTAGTAAATTCCTTACTAAGTGCTGGACTTGATACTTCTAACGGCGCAAAATGAGCCATACTCCATAATTGAGGTGTTAACTCTAATGCTAATAATGTACTTTCAGATTTTAAAGTTGTTATTTCTTTTAATGGTTCAATACCGTCTTCCTTACTTACTAACGCCATAATACAAACCGCTACTGCTGTTACTAAAAGTCCTTTTATCATAGCCGAAACACCGTAATAAACAGACGCTCCATATGGCATTAACTCTTGAAATGCTGCTGCCATATTGTTTTTGCTTGTATGAGCAATAAATCCTAATAAGGTAAATAATGTCCCACATACAAAACCACTCAATAAACTCTTCATCGCTGAATAGCCAACCGTAATCTTACCTGCTTCTGAGAATGGGATTGCAAAAGATTGTGATGCTATAAAACTTATAATGAATAAAAAGACTCCATAAATAATACCAACTGTTGCTGCCATAAAGATTTGATCTTTAATCGTTTTCGCAACATGCTGTTTCCCTAACCAAATTCCTGTACCAGCGAAAATAATAAATGGAATGATTAATAATAATGTAAATGGAGTATGCCAAGATAAAGAAAATATCAATCCACTATCATCGTTAGCTGTAAAACCAAGTAAATGGTAACTTAACATCGTAGAAGTTGCACTCGAATAAAAACTTGGCAACATTTCTAATTCTTTCGCAAATTTGCTAAACATCTCACTTAACATAGAGGCAAATAATAAACTACCAATCCAACCAGCAATTAACATGAGAATACTTGCAACAGCCCCACCAATAAAACCTTTTTGTAAAACGGCTTTATCTGCTTTAAATTCAACTTTAGGAGCACCATCCATTGTAGGCAATTTTACAGTTTGTTCTTTTTTCTTCACAACAGATAAAGAATACCCACACTTTTGACAATATAAATTTTTTTGAGCATTTTCACTGCCACAACCTCTGCAGTATTTTGCAGTATCTTTTTCTAATGTTACTGCATCTATAGCTCCTGCAATCTCCATACTACCTTCATTTGGGCAATAATTTACTTCTTCACCATGTTGTTTTCCACATGTGCGACAATACATTTAATTCACTCCCCACTTTGCTTAATTCCACAAACTGGACAGTAAGTAGAGTTTTTATCGATATGCTCATTACATGAAATACAATTTACCGTTTCACCTTCATTTTCTACTGTTAACATCGGGTTAGGCTTTCCACACGAACCACAAAACTTATCATTTATTAATAAAGGTCCACCACATTCACATGTAGCTTTTTCACCTTGTTGTTTTTGCAATTCAACAATGCGCTTTCTTGCTTGATAAATAGCTACATCAAATTCTTGAACTGGAGCAATCATTTCTTTTAAGCTCACTTCATTTACTCCACTTCCTCTTAATTGAACATACACTTGCTGTCCAACCTCTAATAGAACCTCTGCTTTTTTCTGCATTTGCACTTGCATTCCCTTTTTCAATTGAGCAATTTCTTGTGCAACTTGCAACTTCATTTTCCCTTGTTCTATTCCTTCTTGTAACTTATTCATTCCACTACCTAACTTCGTCTGTAAATCTGACAAATCATTTCTCCTCCTATACATATATATTCATATACGAAATTAACATTTTATATATTACCATGATTTTCAAGTTATGTAATCCAAATTTCATTTTTTCTGTTTTGAGCATTTTTTGTTTATAATGGTAAAGGAAAGAAATATGTGTACGGAGGAATATTATGCTGCAACACTCAATTACGAAAGATGAAATTATGATGATTGCGAATGAGTTCGTTCAAGGACTAGATCCACAGCAAACGGCTGATCAGGAACATGTCGCTACAGCTCGGCACCTATATCGTAGTGGTGTTGTCTACAACGTTGACTTTGATGGTTATACACTATCAGGAACTGTAGATGCGGAAGGCAACGTATATAGCGTTCATATTCCGATTCGTAATGTAGCTGAAAGTTATTGTGATTGCTTCGCACCAACACAATGTGAGCATATGCTCGCCGTATTACTATCTGCAGCGTCTAGTTTCGGGCAAGTAGGAGATGTATTAACTTTATTTAAAAATAATACGAAACCTTCCCTTCCTCCTATTCGAACTGCAAGACAAGTATTGCAATCATCAGCTTTTGAAGAAACGGATTATAAAAGTTGGGAATCGTATTTTGAAAAAGAATATGAATCATTTAAAAAAGAACAAGCTCGCCTTACTTATAAACAAATGTATTTTCTTATGAGTATCTTTACAGATTTCTATACGAAACTTGAGCGGAAAGCTCCGCGCGTCATCGCCATACATGAATTATTCAGGTTACATGCAGCACTTTACTGCTTTCAAAAATTATTAGAAGAAATCCAGGCATTCGAAGCAAACAAAACGTATTCTTATCACCAACCTGTTAATGTCGTTCGCCTATTTGTAGATAAAGTGGAATCCATCGTTCGGGACTTACAATCAGAAGCGATTCCTTCAGAATCTGAAATAATTTTGCAAGAAACAGCTCGTCTCGTTCATGAAGTATTCTTCTCTACCGACGCTTATACGCAAGAGCGATTTTTCATTTATCGCCACATATGGAGTGAACTTTTAAACAATAAAGAGAAAATACAAGAGGAAGAAAAACGAATCGATACGAAAATTAATCCACTATCTAAAGCGTTAGCGTCTTCTCACCTTCTCTTTTTAAATGAAGAAGATCTACTAGCGATGGACTTACTAAAGAAACAACCTGCTTCTGTTGTGAGTCTATACTTCTATTGGTTAGAAGAACTATTAAGTGCCATGCAGTGGGATCGTGCGAAAAACTGGCTTTCCTTTACGTATAAACAAGTAAAGAAAACGATCCAAGATCATGAAAATACGATTTTCATAAAAGATATCGTTCGGCTATTTGTAATCATGTATGAAACATATGCAACACATACAAATGAACAAGCTGGTTTTGAAATGATTTTACAAGAACTATTACCGTATAGTTTCACAAACTATGAACAGTACGTACTCGCGAAAAAACAGTATCGTACATGGGCAGAGCTCCATCTCTTATATGGATTTGAAGCAATTGAACTGTTAAAAGAACCACTGAAAGATATTGAAAAAGAAGCGCCAGAAGCAGCACTTCCTCTTTATCATCTTGCTGCTGTAGAAGCAATTGAAGAACGAAATCGTAAATCATATAGACGCGCAGTTCGTTACTTAAAGAAATTACGTACATTATATAAACGATTAAAACGCACCGATGAATGGGATGCTTTCATTATTCACATCGCCAATCTCCATTCACGTCTGCGTGCACTACAAGAGGAATTACGGAAAGGAAAATTAATCGATGATCAATCAAACTGAAGTAACAATTAGGCTCCAGCATGTTAGTCAAGGTTGGTTCCTTTGGGGAGAAGATGACAGCGGTACTCCATTATCCGTAACAAGTTGGAAACGAAATGCATTCACATGGCACTCCACTTCTTTCTACGGTACGTTTCTAAAAGAAGCAACCTTCGAAGGAAAACAAGGTGTGCTGCTAACAAATGCACAAGCCTTTGAATACATTGCAAACAAACCGATGAATTCCTTTGCACATATTCAACTGAACGGCCCTATTACAGCACTTACAAAAGATGCAAATGAATTATGGGATGCCTTTACGAGTGGTAGCTTCGTACCAGATATAGAGCACTGGCCCAAACAACCATCTTGGAAAGTTCAAAATACGCCAATTGAAGATGACACATTAGCATCTCTTTTCTCAGCAGCAGTTAATGAAAGCATATTACAAGATAATCGTTCAAATGACGGCTGGGAAGATGCTAAAAGACTATATGAACATTACGACTTTACGAAAAGACAATTGGAAACAGCACTACATGAAGATGATTGGCTTCGAAAAATTGGTTATATTGAAGATGATCTTCCGTTTACAATCGGGCTAAGACTGCAAGAACCACAAGAAGAATTTGAAATGTGGAAGCTTGAAACAATCGTGACACCAAAGCGCGGGGCGCATCGCATATATGTATACGAAAACATCGATTCCTTACCGAAAAGATGGCACGATTACGAAGAACGTATTACAGAAACACAAGAAGGTTTTAGTAAGCTCATACCGTGGTTAAAAGAAGGAGATACGTTCCGAAATGAGCTCTTTGAAACAGAAGCGTGGAACTTCTTAACAGAAGCAAGCAATGAATTACTTGCAGCCGGCATTACAATTTTACTACCATCATGGTGGCAAAATTTAAAAGCAACAAAACCGAAATTACGTGTCCAGCTGAAGCAAAATACAGTACAAACACAATCGTTCTTCGGTATGAATACGCTCGTTAATTTTGACTGGCGCATTTCTACGAATGGCATTGACTTATCAGAAAGCGAATTTTTCGAACTCGTTGAACAAAACAAACGTCTATTTAATATAAACGGTCAATGGATGCGACTAGATCCAGCCTTTATCGAAGAAGTAAGGAAACTCATGAACCGTGCCGATAAATACGGACTAGAGATGAAAGATGTCCTGCAGCAACATTTATCAAATACGGCTGAAACAGAAATTGTAGAAGATGATAGTCCGTTTACTGATATTGAAATCGAACTAGATGGATATTATGAGGAACTATTCCAAAAGCTACTTCATATTGGAGATATTCCAAAAGTAGATGTCCCTGCTTCACTAAACGCAACACTTCGTCCGTATCAACAACACGGCATTGAATGGTTGTTATATTTACGAAAGCTTGGATTTGGAGCATTGCTAGCTGACGATATGGGACTCGGGAAAAGTATTCAAACAATCTCTTACTTACTATATATAAAAGAAAATAATCTCAAAACAGGCCCTGCATTAATCGTAGCGCCGACATCTGTTCTTGGAAATTGGCAAAAAGAATTTGAGCGTTTCGCACCGAATTTACGTGTTCAATTACATTACGGAAGTAATAGAGATAAGGGCAATTCTTTTGAAGATTTCCTTCAATCAGCAGATGTTGTATTAACATCTTATGCATTGGCTCAACTCGATGAGGAAGAACTAACTTCATTATGCTGGGATGCTGTTATTTTGGATGAAGCACAAAATATTAAGAACCCACATACGAAACAGTCGAAAGCAGTACGAAACTTACAAGCAAATCACAAAATCGCTTTAACTGGTACGCCGATGGAAAATCGCCTCGCTGAACTTTGGTCCATTTTCGACTTTATTAATCATGGATATCTCGGAAGCTTAGGGCAATTCCAACGCCGCTTCGTCACACCAATTGAAAAGGATCGTGATGAAGGAAAAATCCAGCAAGTTCAACGGTTTATCTCACCATTTTTACTGCGCCGAACGAAGAAAGATCAAACGGTCGCATTAAATTTACCAGATAAACAAGAACAAAAAGCTTACTGTCCCCTTACTGGTGAACAAGCTTCCTTATATGAACAACTTGTTCAAGATACACTGCAAAATGTTGAGGGATTAAGTGGAATTGAAAGACGCGGCTTTATATTACTTATGCTGAACAAGCTAAAACAAATTTGTAATCATCCAGCTCTTTATTTAAAAGAAGAAGAGCCACAAAATGTCGTTGAACGTTCTATGAAAACAAAAACGTTAATGGAGCTCATCGAAAATATAAAAGATCAAAATGAAAGTTGCCTCATCTTCACTCAATACATCGGCATGGGGAACATGCTAAAACGTGTGCTAGAAGAAAAATTCGGCCAGCGTGTCCTCTTCTTAAACGGTAGTGTGCCGAAAAAAGATCGCGACAAGATGATTGAGGAGTTCCAAAACGGAACGTATGACATTTTCATCTTATCCTTAAAAGCTGGCGGAACAGGATTAAACTTAACCGCTGCCAACCATGTCATTCACTACGATCGTTGGTGGAATCCAGCTGTGGAAAATCAAGCAACAGACCGCGCATATCGCATTGGTCAAAAACGATTTGTTCATGTTCACAAACTTATTACAACAGGAACATTAGAAGAAAAAATTGATGAAATGCTAGAAAGAAAACAATCTCTAAACAATGCGGTCATCACAAGCGATAGCTGGATGACTGAACTATCAACAGACGAACTAAAAGAATTACTTGGTGTATAAAGTGAAACTTTAATCAGTGGAGGTTTTACTCCCCGCAAAAAAAGCGCTAATCTCATTTGAGATTAGCGCTTTTTTCTATTCCGAAACCAATTACTTATTATAATTCCCGTTAATCCGCCGCACGTATCAAGCAATGAATCTTGCCACATTGGTGTACGGTCTCCCGTATACCATTGGTGAATTTCATCAAATGTTGCATAACCCGCAACGAAAAGAAGGGCATATATAAAACATCTTTTCCTCGAATAACCTGATCGATGAAAAGCGTAATAAATCAATGAACCTAGCATAAAGAACACCATAAAATGAGCACCTTTACGAAGGAAAAACTCAATAAATCCGCCTACACCTTTATTCGCAATACTAACAGGGGTTCCTCCACCATAATCGATAGATACCCATGAAAAATGCTCTTTCACAAATTCAACATTTACATATTGTTCAATATCTGAACGCATATCCTGCTTTTTATATGGTTGTGCCGAAGAATAGAAAATCAGCCCCATCCATAGTAATACAGGAATCCAAAATAACCATTTACGATTCATTATCCAGAATTCTCCTCTCTTAATCTTTTAAGGGTACCAAAAAAAAGAAAAAATTTCACGCCAAAACATGACATTTGTACCCTATTTATAAAGTGAAAGGAGGTGATACACATGGCAATTGAAACAATCGTAATGGATTTAACTTTACGTCTTGTCTTAAACAACGGATTAGATAAGAACGGAAAAACAGTTTTCAAGAGCAAACAATTTAAACGTGTTAAAACAAATGCGAGCTTAGATCAAGTACACAATGTAGCTCATGCTCTAGCTTCCTTACAAGCATCACCACTTCACGCTGTACAACTTGTAAGCACATCAGATCTTTCTAAACTATAAAGTAAAACTCGGATCAGTGGGGATTTTATTCATCCCCGCTGATTATTAGACCGCAATTTAACCGGCAGACCCGAATCCCATAAATAGCTTGATAAATACAAAGGAGGGAATAACACATGCAAGTACTAGAGTTGATTTTCGCAAAAGAAGATGGAAAAACAGTCGTTTTTTCTATCGATACGCCCATCACACCAATCGATGCACAAGTCGTAAATCAAGTAATGGATACAATCCTCGCCTCATCTGTATTTTCATCCATTGATGAAAATACACGAAAAAAGGGAGCTCGCCTTGTAGAAAAAAATGTATCTGAAGTTCCAATTACTCTATAAAATGAAAAAGACGAATCTGCATCATTTTGCAGATTCGTCTTTTTTCTTCGGCATTTCAATCGGAATAAAAATCTTTGAGAAACCGACGCATACGTACTTATAATGTTCTTCACCTATATCAAACTCAGTCGTATATGTTGAGAAGAATATATAATCATTTCGCTTCGTATAATGATCAATTAATAACCCAACTTGTGGCTCAACATACTTTTTCGCTAACTTTTTACCGGCCGATGCCAAGTCGCCAAGGAGACCCTCTTCATTCTCTTTTTGAACTTCATCTAGCTTCTTACTCACATCATTACGCTTCATAAACTGCTTCGCTGCCCATTCTGTATATTCGCCCTTACTCGGATTACTGTTTGCTAAATATACTAGGAGAACGACAACTAAAGCCATAATAATATACTTTTTCTTCATACTATATCACCGCCTACTCTTTTCTATTTTCATATATATGTACAAGCGATGCAAATTAGAAAGACTATCACCTATTGATTGTAAACGAATAGCCAAAATTTACAATATAAAATAGAATATTAACAGTAAATTTACTTAATTTATATATAATTATATTCGGAATGAAAATTATAAGGGAGGATATAGAATTATGGATAATGAAAACAACATTTTTATTTCTAGTTCTACAATGATGCTTGAACCATGTAAACACCCTTATTACCGCACAAAAATTATCGACAGTAGCGGGAACCATCTTTACTCCTGTCAAACTGCTCTCCAACTTATACAGAAATCTTGTCTAACAAATATTCATTCTACTTATCAAGGGAGACGTAATGCCGTAAAAACAAAATTTAAATTCAAACAAAACGTTCCAATTCCGATCAATCATAGAGAATATATTTGTGCTTTCCCAACAGAATCTCCTGCTTCTCCAAATTGCATTTGGCTTTTCTTCAAACATGTTCATACAATAGAGTTTTTCAAAAAAGCTAAACAAGCTAAAATTCATTTTTCAAATGGAGCTACCGTAACGATACAAATTAGTCCCCATAAGTTAAGCCAGCAATTATGGAAAGCTGGATATGTATTATCCCAAATGAACATGCAAGATTCATCACCTTAATAATAAATAGAATGGAAGGTAGTATTTCCTTACCTTCCATTCTATTTTCTATTTTTATCCTTTTACACTATCTCGCATTTTCTCGAGTGCTTGCCGATACATCCATCTTACTTGATAATATGTCATTTCCGTCTCTAAAGCGATTTCTCCCATCGTCTTCCCTACAAAAAAACGTTCAAAAATAATATACTTCTCCTTCTCATCTAACACGCTCATAAAATCCTTCACTCTTATTTCAACGTCCTCAAAATGAAAGATATCCTCATACTCTCCTACACATACACATCTCTCCTGCACTGCGAACTCTTTCTTCAATCTCTCTAATATATAACCTCGCACCGTTACAACTGCATATGCAGGGAAATACCCCTTCTTTTCATTAAATCTGTCATACGCATGCCAAAGACCAATTAAACCACATTGATAATACTCTTCATAATCTTTACGAATACCTAATTTCTTTATTTGATTTACAATCATCCCTTCATACAAAACAACTGCCTCTTTAAAAGTCGCTGGCTTCACACAGTACCCGTTTCTAAAAGGTATACCTTTCTAGTATTCCGCGGTACCTTCACAATATAAAAATAAAGAAAAGATTTCACTGTGAGTAATTTCAAATACTACCGACGGAATCTGAAATTACACTATGTAGAATTTGAAATTCTGTTGGTGGTATTTGAAGTAAGGGTAAAAATAAAAAAGGTGACTCTTGGAAGAGCCACCTTTTTCTAAAAGAATAAATTATGCACCAAATTTTGGAGCTAGACCACTTAAACTAGTAAATCCAACTGAAAGAATAAAGAAAATAACAATTAAAATCGTTGCTTGTTTTTTACTTAATCCAGCCGTAATATGTAATCCTAATCCCATTACAACTAATGTCCAAATATTGAAAACTTCGAATGATGAAGCAGCACCATGAGCAACTGTACCTGGCTCAAATAAAGTTGCTAAACTTGTATAAGAAGTTTCAATATCTCCACCAAGAATCATTCTAATAATAAAGTTCACAATTGCACCTAAAATTGAAATCGTATATGTGTAGACATAAATAGATAATAATTTCATGTATGAAGTATCATTACTCATAAACATCATAATCACTTTATAAATAGCTGCCGCAATGAAGAACCAAATCGCAGTACCAAATAGCCCTCCAACAATACCTGCTCCTATTCCGAAGTAACCAACAACTTTAGCCGTTTCAGCATCAGGCACCTCACTCATTACATCAGGATGATTCATTACTTGATACATGCTAATCCCTGCAATTACAGCTGTTAATATAATGAAAAGGAAAAATGCCCCCCATACTGGACTTTTCGTCTTCATTCTCTCAAATTGCTCACCTGGAGAAGTAATCATTCCTAATAATGATGGCTTCTTCGCACCTACATCTTGCGTATTAATATTTGCTTCCATTATAACGCCTCCTTCTATTTATATAACCCGTTCTAACGGGCGGTTCACTTCCTCATGCAAGAGGCTACGAACCGCCCACTAGAACGGTAATGTGTAGTTCTACTACACTATTAATTACTCATAACGCAATGCTTCAATTGGATCTAATTTCGCAGCTTTATTTGCTGGAATTAATCCGAAAATAATACCGAGTGTCATCGAGAACAGTACGCCTCCAACGACAACTTCCCATGAAACGAGTGGTGGCCATTTTGCGAATGTAGAAACGATATATGCTCCGCCATACCCAAGGCAAATTCCGATTAAACCACCTAGAAGCGTCAACATAACTGCTTCAATTAAAAACTGTAATAAAATTTTACTACGCGTTGCTCCAAGCGCTTTACGTATCCCAATTTCGCGCGTACGCTCCGTTACAGATACAAGCATGATATTCATAACACCAATACCACCAACGACTAATGAAATACCAGCGATACCACCGATAATCATCGTCATGATGCTAGTTACTTTAGAAACATTTTCTTGGAGTTCTTTTAAATTCACCAGTTCATATTTACCTGGGATTTCACTTGGCTTACGACTATTTAATACATCAACAGCTCGTTTCCCTGCTGCTTCTAAATTGTCTACATTTTTAGCTTGAATGGCGATATTTTGAATATCATCAGTTCCGTATAAAACAGGCCATAATGTAAGAGGGATTAACGCTTCTTCCATTTCAAATCCCATAAACTCATTATCAGATGTATACACACCAATAATTTGCATTGGCTGTCCCTTCATCTCAATAATTTGTCCAACTGGGTTTACGTCCTTAAATAACGTCTCCTCTGTTTTTGTGCTAATCATCACAACGTTATTCGCGTGAGAAATATCTGATTCATTTAAGGAGCGGCCCTTTACAACCTTTACTTTATTAACCGCAAAATATTCATTATCAAGTCCAATAACATTCAGCCTTGCTTTTTTATCATTTACATCAAGTGTCTCTGTCGTCGAATTTGTTGTAATAACGTGTGAAACATCTTTCACTTGTTTTACTTCCAAAATATCCTCTTCCGTTAACTTCGGTATTTCAAATCCACCTATAGCAAATTCATCATTAATATCTGTTTTAAATTGAATTGGCATAAGGTTATTACCACCAGAACCTGCGAATTTCGACTTCAACATCGCTTCCCCGCCTTGCCCAATTGCAACGACAGTAATAATCGAACCTACCCCGATAATAATACCGAGCATCGTAAGAGCAGAACGTAGTTTATGAGCTAAAATAGAAGATAAGGCAATTTTTATACTATCTAGTAAACTCATACCGCACACCTTCTATCTTCTGTAACTTTCCCGTCTCGCAGTACAATGCGGCGAGAAGAATACGCTGCTACTTCCTCTTCATGCGTAACCATAACAATCGTCGTACCTTCTGCATTAAGCTTCGTGAAAATATCCATAACTTGCTCACCAGACTTCGTATCAAGTGCACCAGTCGGTTCATCGGCCATAATGAACGTTGGATTATTCGCAATCGCTCTTGCAATCGCTACACGCTGCTTCTGTCCACCTGATAACTCATTTGGTAAATGATGCACGCGATCTGCCAATCCAACTTTACCTAACGCCTCCAAAGCACGCTTGCGACGCTCCGCTTTCTTCACGCCACCATATACGAGCGGAAGCTCAACATTTTCCACTGCAGAAAGACGAGGTAGTAAATTAAAATGCTGGAATACAAAGCCAATATATTCATTACGAATTAAAGCAAGCTTTGACTCGTCTGCTGTTAAGATATTCACGTCATTCAGCATATATTCGCCTTCTGTTGGACGATCTAAACAACCGATAATATTCATAAGCGTTGATTTACCAGAACCAGACGGTCCCATAATCGAAACGAACTCACCGCTCTGAATCGTTAAACTAATACCGTGTAAAATCGGCACTGCCAACTTTCCTTGATAATACGTTTTAGCAATATGATTTAACGTAATCATTTCTCTTTCACTTCCATTCCGTCATACACATCGTCGGAAGGATTTTTAACCACCTTTTGCCCCACTGTTACGCCTTCTACAACCTCTGTCCAGTCCCCATCAGTAGAACCTTTTCTCACATTTTGTTTACGAAGCTTCCCTTTATCCTCGACATAAACAAATGCATCATCGCCTTTTGCTACAATGCTCTTACTTGGGACAGCAACCATCGTCTTATTCTCTAAGTTTACTTGCAGAGAAACGTGATAACCTGGAGATAAACCATCTTGACTATCAAGGCTAGCTTTATATGTATACTGAGACATATTTTGAGTTGCTTCACCCATGCCGCCAGCTTGCGCCATCTCTGCACTTGTTGGGAACTCACTTACCTCTGTAATCTTACCTGTCCACTTCTTCTTATTATTTGCTTTTGCAGTTACAGTGAATGTTTGATCTTTTTGAATTTGTGACTTTTGAAGCTCAGTTAACGTACCTTGAACTTGGAATGGATCTTTAGAAGCTACTTGTAAAAACGCTTTTCCTTGACCACCTAACGCTTGAGATGAACTTTGTGCCGCATCTTTATCTAACTTTTGAACAACACCAGCGAAATTGCTATAAATCGTAAGTTCTTTCTGCTTCTTACTTAACTCTTCTTTCTGCAACTTTCCTTTTTCTTTCTCAAGGTCAATTGTTTTTTGTCCTATCTCTAACTCGTTTACTTGCTCGTCCATCGGATCTGTTACTTCTTTCCCAGCTCCGCTATCTTTCGCCTTCTTAATTTCTTTCTTCAACGAATCAATCTTCTTTTTTCCTTGATCATAACGCATATCCGCCATCTTCTGATCAAGCTCAGCTTGCTTCATTTGAAGGTTAATCTCTTCATTATCATAAGAGAATAACTTCGTGCCTTTCTCTACCTCTTGCCCTTCTTTTACCTCAATATCTTTCACTTTCCCTTTGGCCGGATCTGCATAGAAGCTTTCAATATTACCAGGCTTCACCTGACCAGAAATTAACTTCGTATTATTCAGCTTACGCTCTGTCACTTTCTCAAAACTTACAGCATCAGCATTTGTTGATGCACCCTTCTTCTTACCTTGCATAACAAAAATATTAATTGCTGCTACAATAACAATTAGTGCAATAACCCCAATAATAATCCATTTCTTCTTCTTGTTTGGAGTACGAACCGTATTTGGTAACATATTACCGCTCCTTTTTTATAACTTAATAGTTTAATATAAAAATTGTATAAAACTTTCTGAAAACAAAATACATATTATTACAATCTTTTTACAAAGTTTTACACATCCATTTATATTGTAACAAAAATTCCAATGATTAGAAATATGACATTATATCTTTTAAGATAGATTTAAGAAAAGATTATATTATATAGAAAAAGCCATCCAAAATGATAATTGGATAGCTTTTTCAAACAAAATATTATGCTACTTTAGGATCTTTTCTCTCATGTCCACGCTGAACAATAAATAAGAAGACTGTTGATAAAATTGCTCCTGTTAATAGTAAGATGAAACAACCATCCCAGCCAGAACTATCAACAATAACACCAATTGCTGCGTTAGCTACAAGACTTCCGCCTACATAACCGAATAGACCACACATACCAACTGTCGTACCTACTGCAAATTTCGGTACTAATTCCATCGCACTTAAACCGATTAAGAACTGTGGTACATAAATTAAACAACCGATAATAGAAACTGCAATACTTACAACAAGTACGCTAGTTGCTTGCCAATATATAAACGTACCAATAACAACTCCAACCATACTAATAATACATAATGGCATACGTTTTCCTTTAAATAATTTATCACTTAAAAAACCAACGATTAATGAACTTGGAATTGCCATACCTTCAAAGATTGCATATGCCGCATGCGCTTCTGCTTTTGAAAATCCTTTAACTGTCGTTAAATAAAGTGGAACCCAGTTAATAACACCGAAACGAATTAAATAAACAAAAGCATTCGCAATACATAAGAACCATACAAATTTATTTTTCACTACATACTTCATTAAAATTTCTTTTGGTGACATCTTGTTAGCATTATCTGCTTTTTCAAGATTTTCATAGTCATTACGATACTCATCAATTGGAGGAAGACCTTCAGATTCTGGTGTATCCTTCGCATTGATCCAAACAAGTACTGCAATTACCATTGCGATAATCGCTGGGAAAATAAATACGCCGCCTTGCCAATGATTTTCACCGAAAATACCTACACCAATTCCGACAAGTGGTGGCACAAGCATTCCACCAACGTTATGTGAAATATTCCAAAGACCTGTTTTCGTACCACGTTCTTTCTTCGAGAACCATTTCGTCATAACAATACTACAAGGTGGTGCTCCCATACCTTGTACAATACCGTTAACAACAAGTAATGTAACAATCATCCCAAATGATGATGCAAAGCCGAAACAAATATTTACAAGCCCTGATAAGAATAAACCGACTGCGATAAAGCGCTGGGCGAAAGCTTTATCTGATAAATTCCCCATAAAGAACTTACTAAATCCATAAACAATTGCCATTACTGAACCTAGTAGACCAATTTCAGCTGTACTAAAACCATATTCTTGTACTAAATACGTACTTGATAACGTAAAGTTACTACGAACTAAATAATAAGCAGCATATCCAACTGAAATCCCGATTAACACACGAATACGTAGTAATCGATATACACGGTCGATCATATCCGCTGGCAATCTTTCAATTGCAGGTGCTGGCTTGAGCCATTTAAACATATATTTCCGTCTCCTTTTCTCACTTCAGAGAGAGACGCTGTCTATTCCATATCTCGATTATTCCGCTATTTGATATATTTTGGTTTGTTCTTCTAACCGGCTGTCCTTCTATTTCTTTCTCATTCTTCGCAAACATCGTTGGTACGCCAAACGACACTTTTTCTAAAATATGCCCCGCTTCTTCTGATAAACAATAATCAATAAATAAATCCGCAATAATACCACTCGGTGCACGTTTTAGTTTCGAAATCGCATTAACAGATAACCCTGTTTGCTCAGGTTCGTTACTTAAAATCGGAAAACCTTGTTTTTGAAGCATTCTCTGATCTCCCATAAAGTTGATGCCTATCATATATTCACCGCTCGCAACAAGTTCTGCTGGAATGTAACCATTCACTGTTACTTCTCCAACTTGTTCTGCCAGATTCTTCACATATTCCTTCGCTTCCTCTTCACCTAACGTATCAATAAGTGATTGGAAAAACGTATATGCTGTACCTGAAACATTTGGATCGGGCATGACAATCTTTCCCTTATATACTGGATTCAATAAATCTTTCCATCTTAACGGATACGAGAGACCGAGCGGCGCTATTTCCTCGTTCCACCGCTCTTTATTAATCGCAATTGCCAGCTTCTCCACTTCATAACCGTACCAATAACCATCTTTATCTTTAACAGTTTTTGAAATACGATTTGCATGTTGGCTTATCACAGGAATAGAAAGATTTTTTTGCTTCATCATTTGATGCGCATCTACTGTACCGCCAATAATAATATCCGCCTTCGGATTTCCAGCTTCTTCTTCCACTCTACGAAGAAGTTCTTCTGTTGAAAGACGAATAAATTCATACGTACATCCGCGCGGCTTACAAAATGATGAAAGTAACGCTTCACCAACTTCCTCACGAGCCGCCACATACGCAACAATATGACGATCATCCAAAATAGGGAGACCATTTTTACTATATTTAATAGAGGTTGTATCTCGAGAGCAACTAGACATCGCTCCTCCAATTACTAGCAAAAAGAAGAAAAAGGCTATCTTTCTCATGACGCATTCTCCTTTACGAATAACTCTGCTAGAGAGCCTTTCATATACATGACATTTCCGTTATTATCACCGAGATATTGCACAACAAAGTACGATGGATAAACAGAAATCGTAAGAATATCTTCACGATCATTCTTTACACGCTTACCTGTTTTATAAGCTGTAATATAAGCAATCGGTTCATTCTGCGATTGTAATAACTTCTGAATTTCTCCATAATCTGTAATTTGCTTTGCGTATCGAATCGAATCAAGTATGTGCGTAAGATTGATAGTACGTACCACATCACCTTGACGTACTACGACATCCTTGGCTGAAGCAAAGAAATCACTAATACGCTCTGGTGTGTAATACAGGCTTAATAAATACGTTTGAAGTGCTGAAATCATCGGATCCATGCCATTCTTTCCGTATACATTTTCCCCATACTGGAACAAGTCACCTACTGCAAAAGTACGCTTATGTCCATTCAAGTACGTTACTTCTCCAGTAAATACTTGTTCTTGACTCTTAACGTCCCCAGGCTCTATTCGAATTCGGTCAAAGAATGAAACAATCGTATGCAAACGAACTTCATCCGTTACAACAATTTCTCCCCACTTTTCATGTCTTACTTTCACTTCAATTGGAAGAGATTCATTCACCCTTTGTAAAACGGCTTGTTTATCATTTACAATGTTAATTCGATTATAGATTTGCTTCTCCATAACATAAAACAAAACAAGAGAAACAATCATACAAATGACAAACATAAGAATTTGAAATGATAGCCTTTTCATTTCTGCCTACCTCCAAGATAAAAAAACGTTGTTTCGAAAATACCGCATAATTGTTTCATAAATGTATCATTTAACCGCTTTCAAGTTTTTTATGTCTTCCATCCTTCTCGGAAGCAAAAATGTAATGAATATTGTAGTACCTATTTCTTCACTACTCTCAATCCGCATGCTTCCGCCCTGCTTATTCATAATCTCCTGACAAATATACAAACCATAACCATTCCCGTAACTAGAAGGAAGTGCTTTTCCTTTCGGAGACTCATTCCACTCCGCAAGCACCACTTCATCTATACCGATCCCATCATCATGAACAAAAACCTTCGCCTCATGCTCATTTACAATTACATTCATACGAATGTGCGAAGCATCACTATACTTAATTGCATTATCAAGCACATTTAAGAAAATTTGCTTCGTCTTATCAAAATCCGCAACAACATGTACATCCGTTAACTCATTTATCACTTCAATTTCAAACTGATTTAGACGAGGTTTCACAATTGAAACGGCTTCTTCTGCCAATTCCTTTATATTCACAACTGTAGGAGACACCTCAAACGTACTCGTCCCATATTTCGAAGACTTAAGCAGTTCCTCTACAAGTGATAATAAACGCTCACTTTCCACAGCCACATAACGAAGACTTTCCTGTACATCTTCTTTCGAATGTAACTTCGGAATTAAATCAACATAACCGATAATTGCCGTTAGCGGTGTTTTTAGCTCATGCGTAATGCGATCTAGGAAATCTTTCTGCTTCTCTTTCTCCTCCTGCAATTGCTTAATATGCAGCTCAATTCCATCGGCCATCGCGTTAAAAGATGCTGAAAGCTGAGCGATTTCCACGTACTCATTTAACTCTATCTTACTCTTATAATCACCATTCGCGAGCCTCTGTGCCATTTGTCTCAACTGATCAATTGGTTTATGAAGAGACTTCGCTAAACGAATCGCAAAGAAAATACCGGTAGCTACTAAACAAAGAGACGTCATTAAGAAAGTCCAGCTCACATTTGTTAAAACTTCCTTCTCACCCGTTAACTCATTTATAAAACGAATACTTCCAATGACATCGTTTCCATAATATACTGGGCTTGAAAACAAAAGAATGGGAGCGGGATCCGCCTCCTCAAAAACATAAGACTTCTTTCCCTTCAAGGAACTCTCAATGTCAATGTTACGGTGAAGCAATGCTCCTTTTTGTGTATCTGCAACAACATCGCCATTCTTCCCGATCATCTGCACACGGACATCCATACGCTTCGCTAAATACGACGCAATTAAAAGTGAATTCGGACCAAGCGTATCCACTTCTGCTTCCTTCTCTAAATAATTCATCGTATAAATTTGTGCTTCTACACTTAACTTTTCTAAAGAATCTGCTGCGTTATGATACATATTCTTTTCTAACGTAATATAAACAACTGCATATAAAAGAACAAAAATCGGAATTAACAGCCCAACTATTCCAAACACCATATTTCGCTTTAAAGACATACCATCACCACTTAACAATCCAGTTTATAGCCAACGCCATAAATTGTCTTAATATATTCTCCGCTCGTCCCAAGCTTCTTGCGAAGTCTCTGCACCATAATATCAACTGCTCTCGTATTTCCGATATACTCAAATCCCCATACTTTCTCAAGTAACTCATCCCTCATAAACACACGCTGTGGATTTGAAACAAATAACTGACATAAATTAAACTCTCGGTACGTTAACTGAATCTCTTGTCCACTCACATGTACCTTTCTTTCCTTCGGACAAATCACAATCTCTCCAGCCTCAATTACTTCATGACTTACAGCCGCCTCCGTCTTCTTTACACGCCGCGCCATATTCTTAACCCGAAGAATAAGCTCCGCATAATTAAACGGCTTCGTCACATAATCATCAGCACCAAGCTGCAAGCCCAGCAACTTATCATTCATCTGACTCTTTGCCGTTAACATAAGCACCGGAATATCCCTATCCCTCTCACGGAACAAACGAAGCAACTCATACCCATCCGTATCCGGAAGCATAACATCCAAAATCAATACATCCGGCCCTTCATTCCATTTCTCTAAAGCTTCTCTCCCATCAGCCGCTGCCAACACTTCATAACCTTCCATCTCCAACTGCATCCGAATCAAATTACGAATACTCGATTCATCATCAACCACAAGTATTTTCATCATTCTCCTCCTTCCACCACGTATTATAGTACAGTTTAGTATAGCAAAAATCGTACAAAAAAAGAGAGGGTATTGTCGAACATATTTTGTCGACGATACCCTCTCCCCTTTTATTATTTAGCTACAAAATAATCCGTTACATATTGTGCCCAAACTTCATGACCTTTAGCAGTTGGGAAACCAAACTCTTCTTGTAAGTATGGTAAAATTTCCTTTGTCGATGCATCAGGCCATGCTCCCCAATGATCAATATATGTATAATTATTTTGCGTTGCAAATTGTTTTAATCCTTCAATCGATTTCGGATAATTTTTCGCACCATAAACTGGATTTGATGGTTGAATCATAATCGTAGCACCCTTTGCACTAGTAGAAAGTGCTTGAACTAATATTAACAAACACTTTTCTCATTAACCTTAAATTTCGCATAAATTCCAAATATATATAATAATATTTTTATAAAAATATTATTGCTTCAAAATAATTAATTAGATAAAATACAATTTGGCTAAACTCAGATAGCAAGGAGAATCATTATTGAAAAACACCACAGTCAATACTGCAAGAATACAAGCCATTGATATCGTAAGAGGTATCACTATTTCATTAGTAGTTATGGGACATACCGAAGTTCCTTCACAGATTAATAATTTTTTCTCAGCTTTTCGTATGCCTCTATTTTTTATGGTATCTGGCTACTTATTAAATGTCACAAAGCATACCAATAATTTTAACAATTTTATAAACAGCCGAATTTGGAGGCTTCTCATTCCTTATTTCTCAGCTTGTATAGTCTTCTATGTCATTTGGTTATTACGTCAAAACTTATGGACTAATAATGCTATTTATTGGTACGAACCTATATTAGGGATTTTTTACGGGAATGGTGAGCAACTATATGTGAATACTCCCCTCTGGTTTTTAGTCTGTCTATTTTGTTCAGAATTAATCTTTTTATCTATTATGAAATACATTCAAAACTATTCTAGTGTGCTCCAAATAATTTGTTTCTTCTCCATAGGAATCATTGGATTTATTATTAGCCAACATATCCATTTACCATGGGGATTAGACATAGCACTAATTGTACAACTTTTCTTATTCATCGGAAACAAACTTAAATCCCACGATATATTCAAACAATTAAAGTTTCGCTCCCAATTTTTAATCCCGATTCTTATTTTATTTGTTATTATCAATCCCATAAATGGTTTTGTAGATACAAATAATAGGATATACGGAAATCTTATACTATTTTACATGAACGGAATCTGTGGCAGCATACTCACATTGTACTTTTCTCAATTAATAGAAAAAAGCAAGATTTTTTGCCAAGTATTTATTTTTCTCGGTAAAAATTCAATTAATATATTAATATTCCATACTGCTGTTTTTTGGTTATTAATTTTCATTAACAAACTACTACCATATCCATTTCTCTCTCATTGGATTCTATACACCGTAATAGGTATATCTATAAGCCTATTAATATCTAATTTCATAAGAAAACATCCTATGATTCGGATGTTTTTCAATGGTGTTAAGCTTCAAAAAAATTATAAACAAATATGTTAAAGAGCTATACACTCTAAGTGAATGAACTTCTTTATATTAAAAGTATCCAAACCAGCACAGCAAAATAAGAAACACCTTTATCAAATTAAAATAATTTGATAAAGGTGTTTCTTATTTTTGTTTTATCCACTCAAAAATATAAATCTAATATACGGTCTCACACAAAAGAAGATGTATATGAGATAATAACAGGCTCTTATTCACATAAACAAAAATGTCGGGAATAACAAATAATATAGAATATACGCAGAATCCTTAAAACTATATCTATTTTAAGTTGTTATGCCTCAAAATAAAGATACTAATTTCCCACTAGCACCTCATATCTATTATTTCACTAATAACGCATCCTGTAGTTGATTTATAAAGTTTATATAATGTACACTTATAAAAGTGTTCCATAAGTCCTCCTAATTTAAAATTTATATGACTTATAAATTATTATATTATTGTTAGGGAGACTATACTATATTCAATAATACAGAAAACAAATAATTGTTATATAAACTTCCTATAGCTTTACAATATAATTTTTCACGACTAAAGAGAGGTATTTCCATGTTAAATAAAAATCAACTCGTATCAGTTATTGTTCCTCTATATAATGCAGAAAGATACATTGAACAAACGATTCAGTCTATCTTAAACCAAACCTATACAAATGTTGAAATTATAATTATTGACGATGACAGTACAGATAATTCCGCTTCCATTGTGAAAGAAATCACAAATATTCATCCTAATAAAATTCATTATATTCACCAACAAAATCAAGGCGTTTCTGTTGCACGTAATACCGGCATTGAAAATGCAGCTGGTGAATATATCGCTTTTTTAGATAGCGATGATTTATGGCATCCGACTAAACTAGAAAAACAGATTCAAAGCATGCACGCCAACAAAATGAATGCATGTTACTGCGGTCATTCCTATTTTTATGAATTAACACAAAGCAAAACTGCCATTGCTACTAAGTTTATAAAGGGTGATATAGCATCTGCATATTTAGGGCATCAAGTTATCGCTCAAACAAGCACCTGGATTTTTAAAAAGTCTCTTCTTATAGACAATAATATACGATTCACACCTGGTTGCAGTTGGGGAGAGGATCTAGAATTTTTATTTAAACTTACTAGCATTACCAATGTATGCTATGTTGAGGAATATTTGACAGATTATCGTATTTTAAACGAAGGGAATCTCTCATCTAAGTATAGTGATTACAAGTTAAAAACTACTATAGAATTAGAAGTATATCAAAGGATAAAAATATGGATTCAAGAAAACACTTCTAATTTAATTACATCTAATCATAATCAGCTTAATCATATTTTAGACACTTATCTTATTCCATTTACAATAATACATAGTGCCTATACTTATATGCTAGCTCCAAATCCTGCACAGGAGACAATAAATCAAATAAATACCGATTTAAAAAAATATTGTCATAGAATCTCTTTACTAAATAAAATGAATAGTATTAAGCTTCTTGTGAAATTATGTATCTTACGCTTTAAATTATTTTCGTCTAAATAATTTGTTTTATTTAAAGATAGAAAGGTGTTCCCATGACAAATAATAAAATTCTTAAAAATGCTTCTTATTTATTTATAGGCAATATCACAGTTCGGTTCACTTTAGCAATTGCAACTATTCTTTTTGCTAGGTATGTTTCTCCATCTGATTACGGTATATTCACTATTGCTCTTGCTATTTCAGCTGTGGTTTGCTATTTCACTGATGCAGGCTTAACCCATACTTTTATGCGCGAAGGAACTAAACCAAATGCAAACATTAGTATACTCATAAGTAGTTACTTACGAATCCGCTTAACTTTAGCTATTGTTTTATCATTACTATTTATCATTCTTGCACACTTTTTCTATGACGATACTTACCTACGAACTATTATCTATTTAGTCGTTCTTCCAACAATGTTTGGAGCAACCTTCCAAGGTATTGGAACAGTCTATTTTCAAGTAACAGAACGCATGCAGTTTACTGCTATTATTTCTGTCGTCCAAGGAACTACAGCCGCTATTTCTCTTTTATTAGGGATGACACTTAAATGGTCACTTACAATGACTGCCGCCATGTATGGAATATCGAGTCTAATTGCGGGTCTTATATCCTTTATTATGGTTACTCGTTACACGACCATTCATAAAGGATGGGATAAGCAAATTACTAACCAATTACTTGTATTTACAATAAACGGGATTATCATCATGTTACTCCCTTCCTTAGGACCTATCATACTAGAAAAAGTAACTACTTACGATAATATTGCCTTTTTTGGTGCAGCAGCAAAAATACCATCCGTTTTGTACCAAATACCGGGTGTAATTGCAACAGCTTTCTATCCTCGATTATTCGCATTTGGAAATGAAAATAATACTGTGGAACATAGAAAATTATCGTATTTCGAATTAAAATTGATGTCCTTTCTAGGTATTGGAATATCAATTCCTTTTATTGCTGACCCTAGCTTTTGGATTATCAATTTACTAGGAGAAAAATATGAACCTGCAGGAGAAGCACTTGCAATTTTAGCATTTATGGTTATAATTCAGTCTATAAATTACCCATTGGCTGACAACCTAACTACGATAGGAAAGCAATGGAAAAGAACTATAACAATGTCATTAGGATTATGTGTTGCGATAGTTAGTTATATTCTATTAGGAAGCTATTTAGGTATGATGGGGGCAGCAATGGCCGCAATTATAACAGAGATTTCATTACTATTAGGTTTTTCTTTCTTTATTCATAAGGGATTTAATCTATTGTTTAATGGCGTTATATTTAATTTTATATCCTTTATAATTAGCTATATTTTGTACCGCCTCCTATTTATTAATATGCCTGCATTAATAGCTTTAACAATCACTTGTCTTGTATATGCAGTGATTGTTGTAATCATCGATTTAGAAATTCGAAATTTCTTTACAGGTTTCTTAAAAAAATACATATCTAAAAAAAAATCTACTATTAAAATACAATAATAAAGAAAACTTCAATCTAAAAGATGTTATGAATTCTTCAATATGAGCTATACTCCGAATCATGGACAAAAACATGATTCGTTTTTTTATAACTATAAGAAGGGACGATCGCCTCGTACTATTTTTGAAGGATGTGGATTTGGTATCGATGTAATAGGTCTACAACATGTGATAACATCAGGAAATGAGTGGGTACTTCCTATCAAGAAGGTGACTCTTGTTGAATAAAGAAATCGCCCTCTTGATACCGTTTACTTTTTTAAAATACTCTTTACAACAGGTACAGATTATTTATTCCTCTTTTGTTCCACAAATATTATTTAACGTCCATTTCCTAGAACCTGACCATCCCAATCAATCACTATTTTCCTTAATTTTCCTGATCCATCTACCGTTTGCACCCCTCCAACTTTATATAGTTTCACACTTCCATCACCAATTCCTAAATATGTTCTATCTCCTCTCAGTTGCCATAATTGATTTCCTGCCGAATATAGTTGGATAAACCCATAAAAAGTTTCATCTATCATCAAAAGATAACCAACATTTTCATTAACAGTTCCGTCTACTCCGAAATTGAAAGAAGGTTCTCTGCTAGTATTTAATTTAATCCATGTTACATTAACATTAGCATCATAATCTACTTCAATTACAGTTCCCGCTCTTAATGACGCGACTTCTTCAATTGCATCTGAGTTAAAACTTAGAAAGGTTTTGTCTCCAATATTCCTACTTTCGATGGTCGGTCTAACATCATTTAAAAGCAACCCGTTGTACGGAATGTCAATTTTCACGTTTTTAATGTTATTTAATTGTTCAAAAAGAACATAATCAAACATTGTATGAAAATTATTGTTATCAATTGTTACACCTGAAATCCAACCATCCAAAGATATACCACATGAATAGTGTAAATTATCGTATGGTTTCCACATATTTGATACAATTTTTATTCCATACACTGGTTCAAATGCGTTTATTTTCAAAAGTCCATATGTTTCTTCTGAATAATTATTACTAAAGTCTAATGCCCCATTTGTAAAACCACCAGCATTATACAGATTAAGTACACAACCAAAAACAACTTCATTAATATTACTAGGGGATTGCCTTTTAGGATCTGAAGGTTCTCCATTATATTCGAAACTTGTTCTTTGAATAATTATCCCTCTACCTGCTATATCCCCGTAAATCCCATGGCTTTCATTTCTAATAATAAATGAATCTTGAATATTAAGCAGATTAGTTTCCCCAGTATAATTTATAGGATTTCTACCTATGAATATACCATTTTTACCATTTTGAGCAATTATTGTTTTTTGAATTGAAGCTGATATCACCCCATGAGGGCATTTAATACCACAATCTTTAAAACCTACAATTATACAGTTATATAAATCAATTTCTTGTTCCGCTTTATTTGCTGATGTAGATTCTATACCACTTCCGACACTGGATCGTAAATTACCGAAGATTCCTATATTTTTAGCCGTTAGGCCACTACTAAATATAGAGATATTTGCATCTGTAGTAATAATACTACCTTTACAACGATTTCTATATTCCATGTACTTGTCTTCATTACTCCAAGGTCTCGTATACTCCCAATCCAAGAGCGGTATAAACGGTTTTCCTACTCCAACTAATTTTATTCCTTTGGTATTAATCGATTGGAGTACATAATATGTTCTATTAGGTAGTCTGATTTCAGTTAATTCATTTTGAATACAATATTCAATAGCCCTTTTAAATCTAGGACTATCATCTTGCTCTCCTTCCAGCATAGGAAATTCCTCAATATTAATCCCGGTTGAATGGCTAATTACTTGCATTCTTTTTTTTCCTTCAAATAATTGAGCTTCTAATGCATCTGCCCTTTTTCCTGCAGTGACATACGATTGACCAGTGTTTCCACTCGTTCTAAAATCCACCATTTCACTAATAGATGGATTTCCATTCGTCATATTAGAAATTTGATTATCGTATTTCTTCTCTAAAGTAGACTGCTTTTCTTCTATCTCACTCGATAAAAGCGTTGCCTTCTCAGTCTCTTTATTAATTGCTTCTAAACCATCAGCTAATGAGGATCCAACATCTTGCCCATAGATGGCAGTTTTAATAGTCTTTATCATTTCATATGTTTTCGCCATATTATTCGCCTCCTGTTCCTCTCTCCAACTAGACTACACGATTATTTAGTAATAGTAAATCTGATTACTGCCCCCTTAATAGTTTTACTATTAAGTCTTTTTTACAATCGTATCTATCTTTTCATCTATATTAGTAATACTGGCATTAATAAGTTTAATATCCTGATTAATTTTCACTACATTTTTCAGTCCACCTTCAATGATTTTTAAAGTTTTTTCTAAACCGGATATTAACTTAAATATAATTGGCTTTAAAGGACACATGTAAGGAAAACTCAGGAAGAAAGTCAAAAAGGAATTTACATTAGAAAAGAATTACGCATGTTTAGAAGCCGGATGAAACTTATACGAGGTTGCAAATAAATTGTTAAAACAGATCAAACTTTCGGAAAGACGGATGTGGACAGAAATAACTTTACAATCTAATCAAAAGTACCTATTAATTTTTTCTATTATTAAAAAATATATTGAAATATTTGTGTAAAACCGTAAGTGTTACACGTTCTGGATACTATAATTATTTTTCTGTTACTTCTCAAATTCAGCTAGAGAAAAGAATATATCAAGATTAAATGTTGAAAGAATTTATATTAAAGATATTTCGATTTAGAGATTAAAAAAGAGTCGTCCAATCAAGATGACATTCTTTTCGAGCACTTTAAAGATAAAGGCCCATAAAAACTTATCCATCTTTCACTTAATTAAAATAAGAAATTAAAAACTATATGAAATTCTATAATCAGTATAGATATCAGTGAAATTTAAAGAAAATGGCTTCTGTTAAATACAGAAATCACCTTCTTGATACCACCTAACTTCTTTTAATGTCTTTTACAAGGGTTACAAATTATCTCCCTAATATATTTTTTGAAAATTATCAAGTCTATAAAAAGAATTACGAAATGATTAAATCACTTGCATTCAATATAAAGTTTTATATGATACAGCATAACTCTATCTGCTATCAGTAGATAGAAAAAGGATGGCTTCAAATAGATATCGAAACCACCCTTTAAGTATCTAACCTTTTGGAACCTTTTATTATACAGATAATTAGAATAAGAAATTTTAAATGATTACTTTAAATTCCTTATACTATTACACTCAACTCTCGTAGCCATTTGGCTTCTTTTGATGCCAATTCCAAGCATGCTCAATAATTGTCTTCACGTTTATATACTTAGGATCCCATCCTAATTTCTCTTTCGCTTTCTCAGAAGAAGCAACTAAACGTGCTGGATCCCCCGCACGGCGCGGTGCTACCTCAGCAGGAATTTCATGGTTTGTAACTTCCCGAACTGCATCAACGATTTCTTTTACACTGAAACCATTACCATTTCCTAAGTTATAGAAATCACTTTCTCCACCATTTTGTAGATCCTTAAGCCCTAAGAAATGAGCTACCACTAAATCTTCAACATGAATATAATCACGGATACAAGTACCATCTGGTGTATTATAATCATCACCAAATATCATAATCTTTTCACGTTGACCTAACGCCACTTGTAACACAAGAGGAATTAAATGAGTCTCTGGACGGTGGTCTTCCCCAATAATACCGTTTGGAGTTGCACCAGCCACGTTAAAGTATCTAAAGATCTTATAACGTAAATTTGAAGCTTGGCTATACCAATGAAGCATCTTCTCAATTGCTAACTTCGTCTCTCCGTACGTATTTGTTGGATTCGTCATCGTTTCCTCGGTAATAAGGTCTACATCTACCTCACCATACGTTGCAGCAGTAGAAGAAAAAATGAACTTATCTACTTTAAACTCATCCATTACCTCTAATAGGCAAAGTGCACCGTACAAATTGTTATTATAATATTGCAAAGGCTTCTCCATACTAACCCCAACTAAAGAATCAGCTGCAAAATGCATAACCGCTCCAATATTTTCTTGTTTAAAAACACCTCTTAAAAATGCTTTATCACGAAGATCACCATTATAAAACTTGGCACCCTCTGTAATTGCATCTTCATGACCAGTTTGTAGGTTATCTACTACTACTACAGATAAACCTTCGTCTATTAATTTTTTCACAGCGTGAGAACCAATATAACCAGCTCCGCCACAGATTAAAATTGAATTCATTATATACCTACTTCCCTCATAATTATATTTTCAAGCTTATGACTAGTTAATTTATACTACATTATAAGTATAGACACATACTTCAAACACCTACGGTAGGTACACTGAAATAATAAAGCTGTTATTTAATATAGCCATCTTTATTATTTGATTGCCATTTCCAAGAATCTGTACACATTTCTTCTAATCCGCGTGTTGCCTCCCAGCCTAATTCACGCTTTGCTTTCGATGCATCAGCAAAACATACTGCCACATCACCTGGGCGACGCTCTGTAATTTTATAAGGAACTTTCTTGCCCGAAACTTTTTCAAACGCTTCAACCATCTCTAGTACAGTATAGCCCATACCTGTGCCCAAGTTATAAGCATCTACTCCCGTTGTACTCAGTACTTTCTCAAGCGCCTTTACGTGACCATTTGCTAAGTCCACAACATGGATGTAATCACGGACTCCTGTTCCATCTTTCGTTGGATAGTCATTTCCGAATACGCTTAATTCTTTTAACTTACCTACCGCTACTTGCGTTACATATGGCATTAAGTTATTTGGGATTCCATTTGGATCTTCTCCGATACGCCCACTTTCGTGTGCACCAAATGGATTGAAATAGCGAAGTAATGCGATACTCCATTCTGCATCTGCAAATGCTACATCACGCATAATTTGCTCAATCATTAATTTCGTTTGACCATATGGATTTGTTGCACTTAATGGAAACTCCTCGGTAATCGGTGACGTTTCCGGGATACCATATACAGTTGCAGATGAACTAAAGATTATCTTCTTTACATTATGTTTCTGCATTACTTCACATAGCACTAACGTGCTTGTAATGTTGTTATGATAATATGTTAATGGAATCGCTACTGACTCCCCTACAGCTTTAAATCCTGCAAAGTGAATAACTGCTTCAATTGCATTTTCTTCAAAAATTGCGTCAAGCGCTTCGCGATTTAAAACATCTTCTTTATAAAACTTAAATTGTTTTCCTGTTATTTCTTTCACTCGATTTATAGATTCTACCGAGCTATTCGAAAGATTATCCACTACTATAACTTCGTAACCGATATTTAGTAATTCTATACATGTATGACTACCAATATATCCTGCTCCACCTGTTACAAGTATTGCCATGAGTATACCTCCACTGTTATAACTTATTAACAAAAAGAGGCAATCACAACAGAAATGATTACCCCTTTAAACTTCCTTTTTACTTAGCAATGAAATAATCAGTTACATATTTCGCCCAAACATCATGCCCTTTCACACTAGGGAAACCAAACTCTTCTTGTAAGTATGGTAAAATTGCTTTTGTCGATGCATCAGGCCACGCTCCCCAATGATCAACATATGTATAACCATTTTGCGAAGCAAATTGTTTTAATGCCTCAATTGCTTTCGGATAATTCTTCGCACCATACACTGGGTTTGATGGTTGAATCATAATCGTAGCACCTTTTGCACTAGTAGAAAGTGATTGAATGAACTTCTGTGTATTCATAACAGAGTTTCCATTGCCAGTTTTACTATTATCAGTAATGAATGGCGGCTCAAATAAAATCACGTCAGGATTAACTTTCGCAATCTCTTTATCACGCTTATTCGCAATTAACTCTTCTGTGCTTTCACCCTTATATTCCTTTACAGTCACATTCCATAAACCTTTACCGTAAGCAGTTTCTAAATTAGTTGTTAACTTATTTGCCCAAGCATCTTTTTCAGATGAAGAAGCTTCATCACCAACAATAACAAGATTTACTTCCTTTTTCTCCGCAGCAGATTTCTTTAACTTCTCTTTCACTGCATCTGGTAAGTTTTTCGCATACGCTTCATTAAAAGATGACTTCGCATCTTGTTGTTTCTCTTCTTTCTTTGCTCCGATCTCTTTCACTTCAGCCTTTATTTTCGTTACTTCACTCGTCTGCCCTGTCGCCTTTGCAACTTTCTTATTCCAGTACAGTTTACCACTTACAACCGAAGCAACAAACAATACAAAAACAACAAGAACAAGTACTGCATTCTTATTCATTAATTCACCTCATCTATTAATCTCACAACATATAATATTAATATAAATTCATGCAAAAATAAACCCAACTCCTTCCAAAGGAGTTGGGTTATTACATATTAATTAGTCAGTTCAAGGTGTGCTCTTAGCTTATTCGTCAAATCTTGTTTCGCTGCCTCTGGAACATAGTAGTACCAAATACCATCAGCGGCTTTGTGGCCATCTCCAGGAATTTGGATTTCTTCACTATTCTCCATGCAATCTTTATAGTTCTTTTGAATCTCAAACATTTGCTCTTGAGTTAAACTTGTTTTAACATTTTTCTCAATTGCTTTTAATACATCACCATAGCTTGCTAGAGAAGATACATTGGCACCTTTTTTAATTACTGCTTGGATCACTTGACGTTGGCGCATTTGACGACCAAAGTCACCACGTGGATCGTCATATCTCATTCGTGAATAATGTAATGCTTTAGTACCATCCAAATGAATATTACCTTTTTCAAAGTGAATATTTTCATATTGGAAATCTAAATCATTATTCACATCCACACCACCAACAGCATCAACAATATCTTTAAAACCAGCCATATTTACCTCTATATAATGATCTACCGGTATATTTAAAAAGTTCTCTACTGTTTTAACTGCCATGTTTATACCACCAAAGGCATAAGCATGATTTATCTTATCTTTTTTTCCCTTACCGACAATTTCTGTGTAAGAATCCCTTGGTATACTAGTCATCTTCATTGATTTTTGCTTAGGGTTTAAAGTAAATAGAATAAGTGAATCCGATCTACCAGTTTCATTTTCTCTTTGATCCACTCCCATCATTAAAATTGAAATGGGTTTCTGATCTGCTATATTTACTTTTTCTTCACGTTTATCCGACTTCTCGCGATTTAATGGCTTATGCACAGCATCTAATGTTTTAGTTACATCGGAGTATATATAATATGCAAAGCCCCCACCAACAAGTAAAACAATACCGACTATAACCAAGGTCCACAATAAAAACTTTTTCTTCATTTTCATACCTTCTTTTTAAATATTGTACAAAACTTCAAATTACAGCGTTAATAACGTATCAATTCGCAATCAATTATACACTATAACATAACGTAACAAAAATCTCTTAAAATATTTACGCTTTATGGACTGTATTTTCGCCTATTGCATTTTTCTTTATAACTATTGAACTACAGTGCACTAAATAAAAAATCACTAGAAAAATTATTAAATCATTATCATAACCTACATATTGTAAAGATGTTACAGCAAACCATGAAAATAATAGAATAATCCTATTATATACTTTTTTAGAACGCAATCTATATGATTTATAATAAAAAAGAAGGATCCATACATAAAGAAATGTTCCCACGATCCCGAAATCAAGCAACATATTTAAGAAAACATTATGCATATTATTTTCTCCAATATAGTAATACGCATATTTACTTAAAAAGCCCGCTGTACTTAACAATCCATTTCCTATTAAGTAGCTTGTTTCAAAAAAACGATCCATGAACGTATTCCAATATATTAAACGGATATAGCCACCGTCTGTAATATCAAAATTAATACGAAGTAAGTCATCCAACTTTACAAATACAATACATACTCCCATTAATATAGGCACTACAGAAAATGCTTTTACATATGTTTTATCTGACTTCATAATTTTAAAAATCACATATATCCCCAAAGCTCCAAAATACGTTAATTGCGCTGTTCTGCTTAAACAAAGTATCGCATTACAAACGGATAATGCCAAAATCATCGTATTTCCCTTTGTAAATTTGAATTTATTAATAATAATATAAAAATAACAAATTTGAGCCAATACTATTTTAGTAGCTAAAATATTTTTTGAATAGTTCCCCCAAAAAAGAAGTTGTGGGTTTTCCGTAATTCTATATGCCGTCATTGAATCTGATGTATTTAGTACTAAAGAAAATAAATTTAACTTATAGTATAAAAATATATATTGTACAAAACTAATTATGATAATTATCTCAAATACTATTTTTAATCTTTTCCAAAATAATTCATCAACAATTTTCTCACTACTGTTTAATACGGTAAAGAAAAATAGTAAATTTATTATCATCTTAAATAGCATTTTAAAATTATCGGATGTATATTCATTTTGTATTATAAAAATTATAACACTCCACAATAAGAAACCTAAAATTACCAAAGTCCATTTTTTAATTTTATATTCATGATTATATAGAAATATAATACTTGTACCTACAACGAACAATCCAAATATAATGGGATATACATTAGAATTAATTATAAAAATAGACAAAACACTCATATAAAAAAGCAATTGAATTGTATTTTTCGCTTGAATTTTCATTATTATTCTCTCTCATTTTTAGTATAATCTGAAAAACCCTTTACCCTACAATATACAGAATTCCATCCTCTCAAAATTTTATTCTTATTTAAAGTCATCAATGCACCTACTAATTTTAACATATGATACACTAACACCTTAAAAAATAAAACAAGTGTGTGGAAGTCTAAATTAGATTTTACAAAACCTCCAAATCCTAACGAGTAACTTTTAACTTTCTCCACACTTATATCTTGATTAGGATGTGGATGATAAACTTCAATTTTAGGACTGTATATAACTTGTGAAGATCTCGTATATTTGTATACAATATCTGTGTCCTCACAGGAACCAAAATAGGTACCTACTCCTAGCTTTTCATTAAATCTATATATATCTTTTGAATTCCTTAGAAACATAGTAATAGAAGAAACTTTAGTAAAGAAGTTGTTTTTTGTAATATTTACGGTTTGTTTTGACCATTTACGTATTACATCATTTCCCGATTTATCAATTATCCTTCCTAAAATCAAATTAGATTCAGGATTCTTTTGAAATGCTTCTTCTACTTCCTTTAAAGTATTAGGGTAATATTCGCAATCATCATCTGGATAAGCAATATATTCACCTTCTGCATATTCCAAACCAATATTTCGATTATACGACAAACCTTTTGTATTGCTCTTAACATGAATAATATTCAAGTGCGTATATTCCGAAATAATTTCTTCCAAATTAATTTTTTCTACATCATTTTGATCTACAATTATAATTTGCACTTTTTGCAAATCATAATCTACTTGTTTAATACTCTCTAAGAACAATTCAATTTCTTTATCCCGACCTTGTGTAGCCATTATTAAAGAAAATTTATATTTCATGATAGCCCCCTAATTATTTCATATAAGCTGATAATTTTCTCTTTAACGGCACAGGGATAATCTTGTGAATCTTACCTAATTTATAAGCTACTAATTTCACTGCATTTTCAACCGTTGCATATACAAGCATTTTCTTATTCTCTTTCCAGAGGAAGTTTGCTTGTTTTTTTATCATCCTTGCCCCTTCTTTTTCATTAGATACATGCTCTAATAAATAATTTGTTGATTCAAATGCCATTCCTATATCAAAATACCTCTTAAATTGTTGTTTTAGGTTATAATTATGCGAATGAAAGACCTTTGCCGTCGGGGTGTATATTACATTTTTTCCATCTAGAATAACCTTAGATGCTAATATTAAATCTTCATTTAATATTACTTTTTGTGGGAAACCATTATATGGATCTTCAAATAATATTCTTTTATACATACAGCATACATTTGAACAGAAAAACGTTTTAATTCCTAGCTTCCCTACTTGCTCTAAGTTCTTTACAATTTTCTCATCTGGATAATTAAAACCTCTTGCAAATTGCTCTAAAATATTGGCATTTTCTTTAGGGATTTGTCTTGCAAAACAAATTAAATTATCGTCATTCTCTAATTCTTTCATAAAACTTATTATAAGATTATTATCAACTGGTATAGCATCTTGAGTCATGTATAATAAATAATCCCCTGATGCTATTTTGGCCAAGTCATTTCTGGTACCACCATGATCAAAATGCTTATTCGGTATCTCCGTAAATTTTACCTTTGGGAATTCATTCATTATTATCTCTTTTGTATTATCTGTAGAACTAGAATCTACAATAATTATTTCTAGCCCTATGCCTTCTGGAAGTTTTTGATTATACAATTTATTCAATAATGTCCTTATTTCAAATCCCGCATTGTAAGTAGGAATTAATATTGAAACTTGTTTCATTTTTTTCTCCTTTACTATATCCGTCAATTATTTTGACATTCCCAAAATACAACTATATCAGTCAATATCAATAAATAATCACATACAAATTAAACCCTTTAGCTATATACTTATATAGTTAAAGGGTCTTTCTAAAAATCAAATTAAAAAAGTTTCTACTCAAATCGTTTATCTGTTTTCTGAAAGATAACATGCTACAGCTTTTTTCCAATCTTGTAATGGAAGAAAACCTTCTTCTTCGATTTTCTTTTTATCTAAAACAGAATATTTAGGTCGATCTGCTGGTCTAGGAAACTCTTCAGTAGTCACCGGTTTTACATTAACATCCATTTCGGCTTGTTTAAATATTTCTACCGCAAATTCGTACCATGAACATATTCCTGCGTTGGTTACATGATAAATACCATATTTTTCAGAACTAATCAATTCAATCATAAAACGAGCTAAGTCCACCGTATACGTTGGGGAACCCACCTGATCATTTACTACACTAATTTCATCATGCTCTCTTCCTAAACGTAACATCGTTTTCACAAAATTATTTCCAAATATGCCGAATACCCAAGCTGTACGAACAATAAAGAATTTATCCACGTACTGTTGTACAAATGTTTCACCTGCTAATTTTGTTTTACCGTATACCCCCAATGGTTTTGTCGGTTCACTAGTTTTATAAGGCTTTTTGGCTGTACCGTCAAAAACATAATCGGTACTAATGTACAACATTTTCGCTCCGATTTTTCCTGCAGCTTGTGCTAAATACTTTGTACCTAGTCCATTTACTTTATAAGCAGTGTCTGCATCTTCTTCTGCAGTATCAACATTTGTATAAGCTGCACAATGCATAATTGCATCTGGCTTAATTTTATTTATGTAAGCTTGTACAGCCTCATTATTTGTTATATCTAGCTCTTCACGATCAACACCATATACCTGTAAATCTGTATGTTCTAACTGTCTTAACACATCTTGTGCAAGTTGACCTTTTGCTCCTGTGACAATAACCTTCATTTACTTAACCTCTAATCTATTACCGTATTGATTATCAAAGTATTCTTGGTATTCTCCAGATATAATGTTATTCCACCAATCTTGATTTTCTAAGTACCAGTTAATCGTTTGTTTAATTCCAGTATCAAAGTTGTACTTTGGTGACCAACCTAACTCCTCACGAAGTTTTGTTGCATCAATTGCATAGCGACGGTCGTGTCCTGGACGATCCGTAACATATTGAATTAAAGACTCTGGCTTATCTAGTGCTTTTAAAATCGTTTTTACAATTTCAATATTAGTACGCTCATTATTTCCACCAACATTATATACCTCACCATTTTTCCCCTTATGAAGTACCAAATCAATAGCTTGACAATGATCTTCCACATGTAACCAATCACGTACATTTAATCCATCACCATATACTGGTAATTGCTTATTATTTAATGCATTAATAATCATTAACGGGATTAATTTCTCTGGAAAATGGAACGGCCCATAGTTGTTTGAACAGCGTGTAATGTTGACTGGTAATCCAAATGTTTCATGGTATGCACGAACTAGTAAATCTGCCCCTGCTTTACTTGAACTATACGGACTATTTGAAGCTAAAGGTGTTTCTTCTGTAAAGTATCCTGTATCTCCTAAAGTACCATAGACTTCATCTGTTGAAACTTGTAGATATTTTTTGATTTTTGCATTTTTTGCAGCATCTAACAGTATTTGAGTACCTTGAATATTCGTTTGGATAAAAATATCTGGATTTGTGATACTTCTATCTACATGTGATTCCGCAGCAAAATTCAATACATAATCAAAACTTTCTTCTTCAAATAACTGATTTATAAATTGACGATCTGCAATATCGCCCTTAACAAATTTATAATTAGGGGCATCCTCAATAGCTTTTAAATTCTCTAAATTTCCTGCATACGTTAATGCATCTAAATTTACAACATTATATGCTGGGTACTTTTTCACCATGTAATTTACAAAATTACTTCCAATGAATCCCGCCCCACCTGTTACCAATATTTTCATGCTGTTCCTCCTCATTTCTCGTATACAAAATTAATATCAGCTTCCGCTAATGGCATATGCTTAGTATCTTTTTCTGAAAGAATTGGATTACCTACTGGCCAATCTATGCTTAGTGCTGGGTCATTCCATAAAATCCCCGAATCATGTTCTGGAGAATAATACTCGTCCACTTTATAAGCAACTGTTGAATTAGGTACTAGTGTACAAAAACCATGTGCAAATCCTTTTGGGACAACTAATTGTCGTTTATTATGCTCACTTAAAATGACACCGACCCATTGGCCGTATGTAGGTGAACCTTTTCGAATATCAACGGCCACATCATAGATAGCACCTGTAATACAGCGTACTATTTTTGTTTGTGCCTTAGGATTTAATTGAAAATGTAAACCTCGTAATGTCCCTGCAGGAACTGATAAAGATTGATTATCTTGAATGAACTCATGTTTCAAGCCTAATTCTTCAACTACACCTTTACTATAACTTTCCATAAAGTATCCTCGGTGGTCGCCAAATACATTAGGTTCTAAAATCATCACATTTGGAATTTTAGTTTCAATAATCTTCATTCTATCCACTCCCTTATTGGTAGATTGGTTGCTTCGTCTTGATTTGTTCAGCTAGTTGAATTAAATATTGACCGTATTGATTTTTTTTCATTGGTTCTGCTAATACCAATAATTGTTCACGTGTAATGTACCCTTTTCGAAAAGCAATTTCTTCTAAACAAGCTACTTTTAGACTTTGGCGTTTTTCAATCGTTTCAATAAATTGTGATGCCTCTAATAATGATTCGTGCGTTCCAGAATCTAACCACGAAAAACCTCTACCAAGAATCTCCACATTCAAGTGATGTTCTTCTAAATAAACTTTATTTATATCGGTAATTTCTAACTCTCCACGAGCTGATGGCTTAATATTCTTAGCAATTTCTACAACTCTGTTATCATAGAAATATAAGCCAGTTACTGCATAATTAGACTTAGGTTCCGTTGGTTTCTCTTCAATAGACATAGCCTTTCCAGACTCACTAAACTCAACGACCCCAAAACGCTCTGGATCATTTACATAATAACCGAATACTGTTGCACCATTTTGGCGATTTACCGCATTTAATAAAAGTTTAGTTAAGCCATGACCATAAAACAAATTATCTCCTAATATTAAAGCTACAGAATCATCACCAATAAATTCCTCACCAATAATAAAGGCCTGTGCTAACCCATCTGGAGAATCTTGTACTGCATACTCAAGACTAATTCCAAACTGTGACCCATTCCCTAATAGTTGTTCAAAACGCGGGGTATCCTGCGGTGTAGATATAATTAAAATTTCACGAATTCCAGCAAGCATCAATACTGATAAGGGATAATAAATCATAGGTTTATCGTATATCGGTAACAGCTGCTTGGAAACAGTCGTAGTAAGTGGATATAATCGTGTACCACTTCCACCTGCCAAAATAATTCCTTTCACTAAAAAACTCTCCTTTTCAACTATATAATTAATAAGCTCCCTTACGAAGTACTACATTTACAATAGTAAGGACTAGAATTTTAATATCAAAATATAAAGACGCATTTTCTACATAATGAAGCTCTAAATCTACTCTTTCTGGATAACCTACATCACTTCGTCCACTTACTTGCCAATAACCTGTAATCCCAGGTTTCACAGATAAAAAAGCGTCTAGTTTATGACCGTACTCAGCTAATTCCTCATTTACCACTGGTCTTGGGCCTACAAGACTCATATCACCTTTTAAAACATTAATAAATTGCGGAAGTTCATCTAAACTTGTTTTTCTTAGAAACTGACCTAACTTCGTAATACGAGGGTCTTCATTAGGTTCTAATTTATAATTATTAGCTACATATTTTTTATATAATACTTCATTTTCTTTTAGTTTTTCTTCTGCATTTACAATCATTGAACGGAATTTATAAATATAAAACTTTTCACCATTTTTCCCCATTCGCACTTGTTTGAAAAACACAGGACCTTTATTATCTCCCCACATATAAAAGATTGAAATCAGGGCGAAAATCGGAGAAAAAACTACTAATCCCACTATAGCCCCTATTAGATCCATCACTCTTTTTGAACATAAATAAATCACACTAGGCTGCTTAACCTTCTCTACTTTCGGCTCAATCGAAGTACCTACTATTTCTTGATTATCCAAGTCTACCTACTCTCCTCTATATATGTATATTTTCTTTTTTCACAAGTCCATTCATATACTCCATCAACTCTTCTTTCAATTCTTCATGCTGAAGTGCCATTTCAATTGTTGTCTTAATAAATCCAAACTTCTCCCCAACATCATAACGAATGCCTTCAAAATCATACGCAAACACACGCTGAATTTCATTTAATCTTTGAATCGCATCTGTTAACTGAATTTCTCCACCAGCACCTGTCTGTTGGTTTTCAAGGAACATAAAGATTTCTGGTGTTAATACGTAACGACCCATAATTGCTAAATTAGATGGCGCTGTCCCTTGAGCAGGTTTTTCAACAAATTGACGCACTTGATAGCTACGATTCTTTTGTTCAATTGGGTCAATAATCCCGTAACGATGTGTTTCATTTTCTGGTACCGTTTGTACACCAATAACGGATGATTGTGTACCTTCATATTGATTCATTAATTGACGTAAACATGGTGTTTCTGCTTGAACAATATCATCACCAAGTAATACAGCAAATGGCTCATTTCCAATAAACTTACGTGCACACCATACTGCATGTCCTAACCCTTTTGGTTCTTTTTGTCTTATGTAATGAATATTAATTTTTGAAGACGCTTGTACTTTCTCAAGCATTTCGTACTTTTCTTTTTCTAAAAGGTTTTGTTCTAGTTCGAAAGAATGATCAAAATGATCCTCAATGGCACGTTTTCCTTTACCAGTAACAATAATAATATCTTCAATTCCTGATTCTATTGCTTCTTCTACTATGTATTGAATTGTGGGCTTATCGACGATTGGTAACATTTCTTTTGGCATCGCCTTTGTTGCTGGTAAAAACCTTGTCCCAAGACCAGCAGCTGGAATAATTGCTTTTCTTACTTTTTTCAATTGTAATCCTCCTACATCTTTTCATTTGTATACAACAATAACAAAAACTCTACCTATAGATTTATAGTTATAACTCTATAGGTAGAGTTTCTATTATAAATAAAATTATGGGCATCTAACCCCTCCTCACGTCATACTACCGACGACAAGCGTCTAAGGTAAGCTTGAAATAAAATTTTCTACCCACAGCACGACCGAGTGCCCCCGTTGATAACGGTTAGGAGACATCACCAATTCTTTATTTAAAAGATACCGAACAATTTTTTACGACGAATTTGTTCTGGATCTTCTTTGTAAATCGCCTTCCCGCTAATCAATAAGTACGGATTTTCTTTTAAATCACTCATAACATTCATTCCAAATTCTTTCTCAATTAATTCATAGCTTTCTGCTAAATGAAATCCTCTTGACGTTGTGTTATGTGCATCTGAAGCAACCATATGTGTTAAATTATGTTCAACAAGTTGTAATGAAAATTTTTTAATTTTTTTACCAAAATTTCCTAATAAACTACCTGCTGTTACTTGCGTCAGTGCACCTTTATTTACAAGATTATATAACTTATCTGGTCGCTCGATTAACTCGGCATTACGTTCCGGGTGGACAATAATTGGAATCATTCCCTTTATACGTAGTTCGTATAATAATTGTTCTGCATAACGTGGTACGTGATTAGATGGAAATTCAATGAATATATATTTATTTGTTTCATTTAAAGTAACGATTTTACCAGCTTCATAGTCTTCTAATAAATCGCCATATAACCTGACCTCTTGCCCAGGTAAAATGGTAAGTGGGATATTATATTGTTGTAGTTCATCATTTAATTGTTTTACGTGATGAATAATTGAGGTACGTTCATTTACATATTTGCCATTTTGATGGTGCGGCGTTGCGACAATTGTATGTATTCCTTCTGCTACAGCTTGTTGTGCCATTGCTAAACTATCAGCTACTGTTTGTGCACCGTCATCGATACCATGTAAAATGTGACAATGTAAATCAATCATTTATTTCATCCTCTCTCTCATATTAATCTTTTTTCCCTTGAATATAAGAAATATCTCATATTCAAGGGAAAAAAGGAGATATGTTTTTCCCATATCTCACTCTTTTAATTAGTTAGCACCGTAATAATAATATAAGCCGTTTTCACGTTCACAATCATTCAGAACAACACCTAACAGTTTACCTTTAGCCGATTCTAACAATCCTTTTGCTTTTACTGCTGTTTCTTTCTCTGTTGATTCACTACGAACAACAAGAATAGAAGCATCACATACGTTTGCCATAATTTGTGCGTCTGTTACAGCTAAAATTGGTGGCAAATCAAAAATCACTAAATCGTACATACTATATGCTTGTCCAAGAAGCTCTTGCATTGATTTTGAACCTAACAATTCTGCTGGATTTGGCGGAATTGGGCCACACGCTAAAAAGTGTAGATTATCTACAGCGGTCTTTTGTACACATTTCTCTAAACGTTCACTATGCGTTAAGACATTCGTTAATCCAAAAATATTATCTAATTGGAACATTTGATGCATCGCTGGTTTACGCATATCTGCATCAATTAATAATACTTTTTTCCCCTGTTGGGCAAAAACAACTGCCATATTCGCTGTCGTTGTTGTTTTTCCTTCACTCGGATTAGCAGACGTTATCATTAATGAATGTAAATTCGTATCAACAACTGCAAACTCAATATTCGTTCGAATATTACGATATTGTTCTGAAATAGGTGATTTCGGTTGTTGCTGAGCAATTAATTGACGACGTTGACGATGATTTTTTTTCTTTTTAAATAAATTAAGAGCCAATTGTTTGTCCCCTCACTTTCCTTGATGATGGAGCATGTGATTTCATATTTGTTGTTTCTTCATCCATACGAGCGACAATACCTAACACTGGTAAGCCAAGTAATTTCTCTACATCTTCTTCTTTTTTTACAGTGTTATCTAGATACTCTAGTACAAATGCTAATGCGGTTGAAGCCATTAAAGCGACTACAAATATAATTGCAATATTTAATATTGGGCGTGGTTTAATTGGTGACTGTTCTTTAAAAACTTCTGCTTTCGATAATACGGTAACATTATCAACACTCATGATTTTTGCAACTTCATCTTTAAATACCTCAGCTGTGACATTTGCGATTTCACTAGCCACTTTTGGATCTTTATCCTGAGCTGTAACGGAAATAACTTGTGAGTCTCTTTCATTTGTAACATCAAGTTTTTGAGTCAAATCTTGTACTGTTTCTTTTAAATTCAACTTTTTTTGTACTTGCTCTACAATTACCGGGCTCTTGATAATGACCTTATATGTATTTGTCAGTTGTATATTGGTTTGTACATCACCAATCTGAAGGGCAGTTCCCTCTTGTTTCTTCTGATTAACCAGAATTTGTGTTGAAGATTGATAGATCGGTGTCATAAAGAAGAAGCTAATAATAGCACCTACTATAGCTGCACCAAAGGCGATTATGAGGATCATTCCTAAACGTTTTCTTAAAATATGAAATAACTCTTTCAAACTAATTGTTTCTTCCATAAGTTCCTCCAACTTTCTAAAATTTGCACATAAGAAAAATTATAGCATATTCATCTTATATTTTTTTATTTAAATAAATTATTTAGTACAAGCTTCTAACAAACAAGTTTAATCTTACAAAATAATCTTAAATATGACAACACATTCCAATGATTTCCCAAAAATTTTATCATATCATGCTTTTTACAATGTATAACTTGATAAATAATTTTCAGAAATCAAAAAAAGCCAACAAAAATTTTGTTGGCTTTTTCATATTTTAATAATAACCATACTGCTCTTTTTCTTCTCTTTTATCGTTTAAAACGACACCAAGTAGTTTGCCTGATGCTTTATCTAATATTTGTTTCGCTTTTACGATTTTATCTTTTTCCGTCTTTTCACTTCGTACAACGAGTACGATTCCATCACATTTATTCGCTAGTATTTGTGCATCTGTAACCGCAAGGACAGGTGGTGTGTCGATTAATATAATATCAAACATGTTATATGCTTCTAGTAATGCCTCATCCATTATCCGGCTCCCTAATAATTCAGCTGGGTTTGGCGGAATTGGGCCTGCTGCCATTAAGTATACGTTCTCTATATCTGTTTTTTGAATACATTGCACGAGTTTTGCTTGTCCCGATAATAAGTTTGTTAATCCATTTGAACTATGAACAGCAAATAAGTTTTGTATCGTCGGCTTACGCAAGTCAGCTCCAATTAATAAAACTTTCTTTCCTTGTTGTCCGAAAACAACTGCTAAGTTTGCGATTGTCGTTGTCTTTCCATCACCTGGATCTGCCGAAGTAACAATAATAGAACGAACACGACTATCTACAGATGTAAATTCAATATTTGTACGAATGTTACGATATTGCTCTGCAATACGTGATTTAGGCTCTTTATGCGTAATTAATTTTCGCAATGGTTTTCTTTTCTTTCTCCCGAACATATTCATAATCTCCTTTTGTGAAATGCGACATTTCTCTTTTCTCTCTATGCTCGATTTCATACGTCTAATTACCATTTTGTATCGCTGATTTCCCCACATCTCATCATAATCAATAACATTCTACTTTGTCTTATTTAAGTACCTTAACAATATGACAATGCCCTTATTTCTTTATTACCTTTATCACTTATCCTATTTTCTAGATAAATAATAAAGTAAGTATATGGTAATTCCCATCTATTCACAAGATATTTTCTGATTAGTTTGTATATTATTGTTTCATCGTTATATAGCATAAATTAAAAAAATCCCCTTGTCTTTTTCACAAGGAGATTTTTTAGTACTATCTATTCTTTTTTATCACCAATTGCAAATGTAATTTCTGCCTCACATGCAACTTCACCATCTACTGTTGCAATTGCTTTTCCTTTTCCAATTGGACCGCGTACGCGTGTCATTTCTACTTCTAGACGAAGCTGATCACCTGGGCGTACTTGTTTTTTGAAACGGCAATTGTCGATACCTGCAAAGAAAGCAAGTCTTCCGCGGTTTTCTTCTTTCTTTAATACTGCAACTGCTCCTACTTGCGCTAATGCTTCTACAATAAGTACACCAGGCATAACTGCATAGTCAGGGAAGTGTCCGTTAAAGAATTCTTCGTTTGCGGATACATTTTTAATCCCAACCGCTCTTTTACCTTCATCTACTTCTAATATTTTATCAACAAGTAAAAATGGATAGCGGTGAGGAATGATTTCTTTAATTTGTTCTATATTTAGCATGTAACAATCGCCCCTTTTGTAATATTGGTCTTACCACTTGGACATATTGCTATTATCCCATTTTGTTTATTGTTTGTCATTACAAAGTAACATTTTATATTTAGCACAACTTCCTAAAAAAAAATGCACACACTCTATTCCATTAAAATAGTTGCACATTTTTGCAACTGACACGGAGGTGGAAAGGAGTGTATGCCCAAATTAGGGAAAGGCAATATGTATTGAAACATTATTTGCCTTAATGTCGTATTCGACTCATTATATTATAAACGTTTTCAATTAAGGAAATATTAAATTTAACCATATATATGAATATTTTACCTGTTTCCTTCACATTTCTCTATTTTCCTTCCATTTTCGCAAAAAATCAAAATAAAAAAATATAAAAACGAAAAAAAAGAACTAAGGCGTCAGCCTTAGTTCTTTCAAATTATCTCAAAGCACGCTTTGGTAATCTGTCGATATTCTCTAACATAATACCTGTACCAACCGCAACGCAGTGCATTGGGTTTTCAGCAATTAATACTGGTACTTTTAGTTCTTCTGCTAGAAGCATGTCGATACCGTGTAGTAAAGCTCCACCGCCTGTTAGAATAACACCGCGGTCGATGATATCTGCAGATAATTCTGGTGGTGTGCGCTCTAATACACCTTTTGCAGCTTGTACAATAACAGCTGCATTTTCTTTTAATGCTTCTGTAATTTCTTCAGAGCATACTGTAATTGTACGTGGTAAGCCTGTTACCATGTCACGTCCGCGAATTTCAAGCTCTTCGCTACGTGCACCTGGGAATACTGTACCAACTTTAATTTTAATATCTTCTGAAGTACGTTCTCCGATTAATAGCTTATACTTACGTTTAATATAGTTTAAGATCTCCATATCAAACTTATCGCCAGCCATTTTGATAGAGGAAGAGGTAACAATATCACCCATAGATAGTACAGCGATATCTGTTGTACCTCCACCAATATCAACAACCATGTTACCGCTTGGTTGGAAGATTTCCATACCAGCACCAACTGCGGCTACTTTTGGTTCTTCTTCTAAAAATACTGTTTTACCACCTGAACGTTCAGCAGCTTCACGAATTGCTTTTTGTTCTACTGATGTAATATTTGTTGGACAACAAATTAAAATACGAGGTTTTGAAAAGAAGCTCTTTACGTCCAATTTGTTAATGAAATACTTTAACATTGCTTCTGTAATTTCGAAGTCTGCGATTACACCATCTTTAAGTGGACGAATTGCTACAATATTACCCGGTGTACGTCCCACCATACTTCTCGCTTCTTCACCTACTGCTAATACTTTACCACTATTACGATCAATTGCCACAACAGATGGCTCATTTAATACAATACCCTTACCTTTAACATGAATTAATACGTTAGCCGTACCTAGGTCAATTCCGATATCTCGCGCAAACATTCCCGTTTTTTCCTCCTCGATATTCAAAATCAGGTTACACCCGAATTCTTTTCACCTAATTTCTGATTTTATCATAAATTTAACAGAAACGTAATATTCGCAAAAAGAATTCTTCTGAAAAATATTACCGAATGTGAACGGAATGTTTGCTACTGTAACATTATTGACGTACAGGCTTCTCTACATCTTCTTTTCTATACTTTTGCTTTGTTGCTTCTCCACCTCTTAAATGACGAATAGACTTATGATAATCAAGAATTTCTTTCACTTCATTTGCGAGCTCTGGATTAATTTCTGGTAGACGTTCTGTTAAATCTTTATGGACTGTACTTTTTGATACCCCAAATTCCTTTGCAATGACACGCACTGTCTTTCTTGTCTCCACGATATACTTACCAATCTTGATAGTTCTCTCTTTGATGTAATCGTGCACACCACTCGCCTCCCTAATTTGGATGTGAGAAGGGTGAAATGAGCCTCGCTGCATACGACTAAGAAGTAAGTGTGAGTGCTGTTTGTAAGCGTTAAACATTCTTGGATTTATAATGAAATGATTCACGATTTCTCACCTCAAACACTCTCTTTGCTTTGGTTTATACCATTGTATTGCCCGCACTACTGATATATGCTACATGTTCACTATTTTTGCGGACTAAGTTAAGAAAAATTACGTTTTTTTGTGAGAAATACGTTAACAGTGACTATTTTGACGAAAAAAAATGACACCTTATATATAAGGCGTCATTCTTCTCTTTCAAACTCTTCTTCTAATAATTGATGGTGGGGAACCTCTTTCTTACCGGCAATATAATAATATAAGGTGAATAAAACAAACAATAAAATAATAGCAGTCGACAGAACAAATAAAAATGACACAGTATCCCCTCCCTTTTGTAATATATATTCGAGAATCTCGTCATTTTTCCTTGTTTTTGCAACTTTTTTCTCGAAATTGAGTATTTTTATATAAAAATAAAAAAATCAGCTCCCCTAGTGGGAACTGATTTTTTCACTTTCTTATTCTTGTGAAGAAGAATCGTTAGATGATTCTGTAGAACCATTTGTTGATTTTTCTTCTTTCTTCGGTTCTTCTTTTTTGTCACTAGTTGAACCGCTTGTTGATTTCTCTTCTTTTTGAGACTTGTCTTCTGTTTTACTTTCTGGTTTCGTGCTCGTTGACTTCTCTTCTTTTTGAGATTTGTCATCAGCTTTTTTACCAGAAGCATTCGTAGCCTTTGCAGCACCTGCATCAGCTTTAATTTCTGTTACTGATTTATTTAAGTAACGTTCAGGGTTCACAGCCACATTGTCTTTACGTACTTCAAAGTGAACGTGAGAGCCTGCCTCTTTATTCATTGCACTTAGACCGGATGTTCCTAATACTTCACCTTGTGCAACTCTTGCACCTTTTTCTACTTTCACACTGCCTAAGCTTTGATAAGATACCGCTACACCATTTCCACTATCAACTGTTACAACATAACCAAGAAGTGAATCTTTTTCAGCTTTCGTTACTGTACCACTTAAAGCAGCAGCAACATTGAATTCTTTTCCATTCTTCGCAGCAATGTCAATTCCTTTGTTCGGGGAATATGTGTTGTTATAAAAGACAAGTGCTTTTTCTTGTTCCGCCTCAGTTGCTGCATCTTCATAGAATTTCTTCTGTACGACTACTTCCGCATTCGCGGCAGCTGGCATTTTCACTACTTCTGAAGATTTCGTTACTGGTACTGCTGGATCTTCCGATTGTGTATACGGTGTTGCTTGATCGTGGTTTGGAGTCTTCTTCGGATTAGCTCCTTGGAACCATAGCGCAACCATTAAGATTACCGCTGCACAAGCAATGTATAGTGCCGGAAACACCCATCTTTTTTGAAATAAATGTACTACCTTTTGCGACTTTTTATTATTTCTTCCTCGCATTCCATCATCACCTCAGCAATCATTTTGAACAATATTCACGTATCCTATACAACGTATAACTAATTACTTTTCGACAAAATCTGTAAAAATATGTATAAGAACTGTAAAATTTCCGAGGAAATGATAGAAAAAAGAAAAAACTGAGCACTTTTAGCTCAGTTTTTAGTCTAATTGTTTCTTTTTATATACGATTAAACATACAACGAGCGATATAATAAGCCAAACTGCAACATTTAATACATGCCCACTAATACTACTAAATCCCGCCCCACCTACTAAGCTTTTAAGTGCTTTCACAATATGAGATGTTGGAAGATATCCAATCATCGTCTTAATTACTTTATTTTCAACCATTGGCTCAAACTGTACAGCCAAATACATCGTCATTAATATCGGCATTCCAATTATTGATGTTTGTGGTACAGAAGATGCAAGTAATCCGATCATTGTTCCAAGTACGATAAACAAAATAGTTCCGCATAAGAATATCAATCCTACCAATGGAAGATTAATATTTAACTGATCTAAAATGAATAAATTTACAATACAAATGACCATCGTCAGACCCGATGTTAATAAACTCTTTCCAAGTAGAACTTCAACCGAAGATGCCGGTGATAGCATTAATACACGCAATGTATGTTTTTCTTTTTCTTCTGCAATTACCATAGATTGAACAAAGCCTGCGACAAATAGGAAGGCCGTTATAGTAGTAATACCTAACATTTCCTTTCCCACTCCAAATCTGCTAAACAAAAATGAAAGTATAATTGGTAAAAATGCCATTAACAACACTTGTGAATTTGTCTTAAAATCTTGTACTTCTTTTCTAAAAATAGCTGATACACGTCTCATTGAAAATGTCATTATAATCCCCTCCCAGTAACTTCAATAAAAATATCTCCTAGCGTTGGTTCGTGTGAATGAATGGATAGTAATTCTCCTTTGTTCATCCATTCTGAAATACGTTTTGCGCCTAATTCATCTTTTTGCACTACTTCTTTTTGTTTATCTTTTAATACGACCTCTATTTGATCCTTAGCGTATTGCAAGCGCAGGTTCTCTGGCGTATCAAGCGCTACAATTTCTCCGCCACAAAGGAAGGCAATACGGTTACAAAGCGTTTCTGCTTCGTCCATGTTGTGTGTCGTTAAGAAAATCGTTGTTCCTTCTTTATTTAAGTCTTTTAAGATTTTATGAATATTTTGTACGTTTACTGGATCAAGTGCAGATGTTGGTTCGTCTAAGAAGAGGATATCTGGTTTATGAAGGATTGCTCTAGCTAATGTGACGCGTTGTTTCATTCCCTTTGATAATTTTTTTACTGGTGTTTTTTTATCATCTAATAAATTCACTTGTGCTAGTACTTCATCGATTCGTTCTTTTTTGCAATCATATAAGTCACAAAATAATAGTAAGTTATCATAAATGCTAAGTCTTTCATATAAGCCGCTGTTATCTGTTAAAATACCAATTCGTTTATAATCGATGCTACTTGGTCCTGTAATATCTTTCCCTAATACTCTTACCGTTCCAACACTATGAAGCAATTGAGAAGTTAAAATTTTTACTGTTGTCGTCTTACCAGATCCACTCGGTCCGAGGAATCCGAATATCTCTCCTCGCTTCACCTCAATATTTACATTTCGAAGTGCCGTTTTTCCGTCGAAACTTTTCATTACATCTTTCATTTCAATTGCCAATGTCATTTCTTCATCCCCTTTGTTTTTCTTCTTTATAGATGAAAGTCGCTTTAGCGCTTTTCGTTCGTTTGTTTCACTTTTCTTGACTCAATCATATGAAAAACAAAGGGTTTACGCAGTAAAATACCGGTAAAAGGAGTATTTTTACCGGTGAATGGATCGCATGTTAAGCTTATTGGAGCACTTTTTATAGCCCAATCACGCCTTTTAATTCATCCATGCGTCCTTTTGAAAGCGGAATTGAACTTTTTCTTTCGTCATCCAAAATTAAACTAAAACTGTTACGAGTCCAAGTAATCACTTCTCGTACTCTTTGTAAATTCACAAGATACGAGCGATGACATCTAAAGAAACCAAAACCTGTTAATCTTGCTTCTAGTTCACTTAATGTTAATGCACATACGAAATCACCTTCACGAACGTGAATATGCGTTACTCCGTTTTGCGTTTCAATGAAATGGATTTCCATCGGATCAAGTAAAATGATTTTATCGTTCACTTTCGCAGGTATTCTTTCTAACTTCATTTGCGGAATCATTTGAATGACTTTTTCTTCACCGACTTCTTCCACTTCCTCTTGCTCAATTTCTATCTTTTTCACACCATCATTGTTTAATATGTATACATCCTCTGTTAACGAAAGGGCATCCGATAAAAATGATGACGTAATAAAGATTGCCTTTCCTTGCTCTTTCATTTTCATAATTGCTTTTCGAATAATAACCGTACTCTCTATATCTACATTTTGCTCCGGTTCTTCCAAAATAATTAAATCCGGATTATGAATCATTATTCGTCCAATATGAAGACGACGCTTCTCTGAAAATGATAGTTTTTCTATTTTAACGTTTAGCTTATCTAGGAGACCAACAGACTGCACAACTTCTTCTATACTTATCTTTGATTCATAAAGCCCTATTAAAAACTTAAAGTATTCCTTCACCTTCAAACGATCATATGCCTCATCTTTCAAAAAACAAAAACCGATGCGGGAATAATTTTTCTTTCCAATCACTTCTCCTTCAAACAGTACATTGCCAGTCGAAGCTTCTTCTTCACCAATAATAATGCGGTGTAACACTTTAGCTGTATGATTATTGCATTGCAAAACAATACATTGTCCTTTTTCAACCTTTAGCTCAATTTCCGGTAACTGGTTCGTCTTCCCTAACTGTTTCAACTCTAGTAACGCCATTTCATTTCCCCCAAATGCCTTTTTATCCTATTATATCAAACAATTAATGGAAAATTATGATATTTTAAACAAAAAAATAGGTGCCAGAGTTCTGACACCTATTTCTTCACCATCAATTTCCCTTCATAATCATTCATCGTCTTTATTTCAACGCCTTTATAGTAATGAGCGACGATATCTGTATATTTCTTTCCTTCCGCTGCCATGCCGTTCGCCCCGTATTGACTCATACCAACGCCGTGACCGAAACCTTTCGTCGTAACGATGATTTTATCTCCTTGTTGTTTCCACGTAAAATCAGAAGAACGTAAATCTAACTTTTCACGAACTTCTTTTCCAGTTAATGTTTTTCCTTGAAAAGCTACATCCTTTACGCGCTTTCCTTCCGTAAGGTCTTTAATATTGCCAACCTTTCCGTCTGCTAGCACTTTCACACCGAGACGTTTTTGAAAATCAGCTACTGTAAATGTTTGCTCGCTCGTAAACTTTGGAGAGGCTTGATCCCACGGACTATCTACACTTTTCAAGTACGGATAATCATTTCCCCAATAGTCAGCTGCATTTTCTGTTCGACCATTACTCGTTGAAAAGAAGGATGCTGAAATTGGTTTTCCATCATACGTTAAAACTTGTCCTGCTGTTTTCGAAACGGCTTCTTCGATTTTCTTCAAATTATTTTCGTAGTTATTACCCCATTGCTTCTTCAATTCATCTTTGCTTTTGTACACTTGATCTTTCACCGTATCTGTCACGTCCGCATTATTTTTCTTTCCTCCGCTTAGCATACGTTGTACTACAAATGTTCTCGCTGCTAATGCCTGCGCCTTTAGTGCCTCTATTTCAAAACTGGCATTCATCTCAGAAGCTACTACACCTGTCACATACTCCTCCACTGGTAATGTTTCTACCTTCTTCTGTTTTTCGCGATATACAGCAACTTGAACAGCTGTATCTACTTTTCCTGGAGCTGGTATGCTTTCTATCGCTGGAGGAGTTTTAGAGGCCGTTTCTTCCCCTACTTTTGCTTTCGCAAATGGAATAACAAGGGCTGCAGGTACAATGATAACGAGCGCTATTAAGAGCGCTACTGTAATAAAAAGTGGCTTTGAAAATTTCATCCTATTTTCCTCCAATATAAAAGCTTTACTCCATTCATTCTTATGGAACAACTCTTTCTTTTAGAACATACTTAAGGGGAAGAGTATAAAACAGAAATTTTCTAAATATTTTTACTGGTACGTGCATAAGTATAGAATTTATTGACTATAACAGTAATAACCCAAAAAAATAGCCCCTATGTCAAAAGACATAGAGACTATTTTAATTAAGCGTGAAGATCAGAAACTTCTTGTTCTTTCACTTCTTCTACTTTTTCGTTTACACGTTCAATAGTTGCACCTAATGCAGCTAATTTCTTATGGAAGTTTACATAGCCACGGTCAAGATGTTTTAACTCAGTTACACGAGTATAACCTTCTGATACTAAACCAGCTAAGATTAATGCAGCTGCAGCACGTAAGTCAGTTGCTGCTACTTCAGCACCTTGTAAGCTGTTTGGACCGTTCATAATAACAGAACGACCTTCAATTTTAATATCAGCATTCATACGACGGAATTCTTCAACGTGCATAAAGCGGTTTTCGAATACCGTTTCTGTAATCATGCTTGTTCCATCAGCTTGTAGTAATAATGCCATCATTTGTGATTGCATGTCTGTTGGGAAACCTGGGTGAGGCATAGTTTTAATATCAACCGCTTTTAACTTATCTGGGCCGATAACACGTACACCTTCGTTTTCCTCAATAATTTTAACACCCATTTCTTCCATTTTCGCTGTAATTGAGCGTAAATGTTCAGGTACAGCATTTTCAATTAAGATGTCTCCACCAGTAATTGCTGCTGCAACCATGAATGTTCCCGCTTCAATACGGTCAGGAATAATAGAGTGGTTTGCACCATATAATTTATCAACGCCTTCGATACGAATCGTTCCAGTTCCAGCTCCGCGTACTTTCGCTCCCATCGCATTTAAGAAGTTAGCTAAGTCAACGATTTCTGGTTCTTTCGCTGCGTTTTCAAGAATTGTTGTCCCTTTTGCTAATGTAGCTGCAGACATAATGTTTTCTGTCGCGCCTACGCTTGGGAAGTCTAAGTAGATTTTAGCTCCTTTTAGTTCTCCCTCAACATATGCCTCAACAAAACCGTTACCAACCTGTACTTTTGCTCCCATTGCTTCGAAGCCTTTTAAATGTTGGTCAATTGGACGTGAACCAATTGCACATCCACCAGGAAGTGCAATACGAGCACGACCGTTACGTGCTAATAATGGTCCCATTACTTGAACAGATGCACGCATTTTACGTACATATTCAAATGGTGCTTCAATGTTTAGTTCTTTAGAAGAATCGATTGTTACTTGATTATTTTCAAATACGACTTCAGCATTTAAATGACGTAATACCTCATTAATTGTGTATACATCAGACAAAACTGGTACTTCAGATAGTACATTCTTTCCATCACTCGCTAATAGGGCTGCAGCGATTATAGGTAATACAGCATTTTTTGCGCCCTCAACACGCACTGTGCCGTTTAACCGCTTTCCGCCACGGACGATGATCTTTTCCAAATTATTCCCCTCCGTGTCCTTTTTTCAGTATCTATTCACTCAATACTCAGAAGTTATGATCGGTGTGCCAACCACAATTGTATCTTTGTTGTCTGTAGAACGTATTGCTATTTGCACATTTATTTTCTCTCTATTTGTTGAAAGAGCGTCATCCCACTTTTTATTGTATGCGGAGACTGACACAAATGCTCTTTCTTCTACTTGTTCGATCGCTCTTGCTGAAAGATCTTTCAAAACCTGATTGGTTTTATTTTGCAAAACACCTTCAATCTTATCATTCAGTACACCTTGAACACAAGTGTAAATTATAGGTTTTTCACTAAAAATTTTATTCATGTTTCGAACATACTTCGGGTCCCATTTCGCCCCACTTACTTCAAAGATAATGAAAGTGTTTTCTTTAGTATTTTCTTTACTCCAAGTTACTACTACTCGTTCTTCATAAGAAGAAAGCTTTTTATAGGATGTAGCTTTATATCCATCTGGAGATTGCTCTACTTCCCACTTTTGAATATTTGCCTTTTCCTTCACATCGTTTAACAACTTTTGAAACGTATGTATGTTAGAAATTGTTTTTGTTTCTCTCGCTAACCATGACCATTTTTCTACTTTAGCATCATTTTTCTCTAAAGCCTTGATCATGCTCTCCATTTTCTGTTCATCGCTTATCGGTTTCATCTCTCTATATCCAACCAAAAATAAAACAACACTAAGTGCAACAATAAGAATGGCTTTAAGCTTCAATTTCATCCCCTCCTATCCCCATTGTTAACGGAGATTTGAGGTTCTATACACTTACTTTACTAAATACGTTAAACTCTTCGAATAGCCTAAATAATCAAGGAAAAAGTTACTTACAGATGTCCCAATTGCAATTGTAATTAAGATGAGTAATACTCGCGTCTGCAGCACTTTTCCGGACTTCATTAAACGCTCAATGTGAATGCCTTGTAAGGCCCACCACGTAATGGTAATAAACAATAAATGCGAAACAATGGCAATCAGTGCTTGTTGCCCTAAAAGTTGTGACAAAAAATCGACCCCTTTTTACTCAGCTACTACTTATGAAAGAATATAAAAACGATACCATAATAAGTAGGAGCTACACTTTTTCAAATGCACATAGACATCTTACATTTTACATCGTGATTTTCTTTCCAAAAACGTATATCTACATTACAAGTTAACACAAAATAAAAAGCGCAGAGTACTGACTCCACACCTTTTATTTTCACTATTGTACCACGTTCCCTAAGAAGAAGAAATCTTTCATTAATGGAAAATATTCATAAAAGAAATTGTACCCAATCATCGGCATAATCCCTAGTATTACAATCGAAATTGCACAAAGACTCATAACAACCTTTATATTTAACGGTAACCGTATTCTCTCTTCTGTCTCTCCGGTGCGGAAAAACATTTGTTGTAAAATACGGAAATAATATACGAATGAAACAACTGTCGTACCCATCATAATCGAAGCTAGTACGTAATGTGCTGGCTCTACATGAAGTGCGCCTAAAAAGATGTTAATCTTTCCAATGAATCCAGCCGTTCCTGGTATCCCAGCCAGCGATAAAATAAAAATTGTCATCATTATCGCTGTAAATGGCGACCTTTTATATAAACCTGTGAAAATTGTTATATTTTCCTCATCATTTTGTAAGATTAAGCCGTGGATAATGGCAAATGCGCCTATATTCATAAGCATGTATGCCAGCATATAAAACCACATGCTATCCATCGTAAATGGTGATAATGCCACAAGTGGAACGAGTAAATACCCCGCATGTGCAATGCCTGAATAAGCAAATAAACGCTTTATATTGTATTGTTTTAACGCGACTACATTCCCAACAATCATCGTAATACTTGCTAGCACTGCAATATATATACTCATATGCCCATATAAAGATTGCATATCTCCTTGTATTAATACACTTGCAAAGATCATAAGGAACAAACGAATAATGAGTAGGAACCCAGCAATTTTAGAAATCGTTCCAAGAAAAGCAGTAACAGGTGTAGTCGCTCCTTCATACACATCAGGTGCCCACATATGAAACGGCACTGTGGCAATTTTAAATGAGAGACCAACTAGCAATAAAAGAAATGCGAGAGCTAACAATAACTGAATACCACTAGCGAGCTCCCCAGTGAGTACCTTTTGCATATCTACAATGTTAGTTGAACCTGTAATACCGTATAAATAACTCATTCCGAAGAGCGTAATCGCCGTTCCAATTCCTCCGCTAATGACATATTTCATTGCCGCTTCATTTGATGCACGGCTCTTTTTTCGTATTCCTACTAAAATATAAGAAGAAAGTGAAAGTAACTCCAAACCAACGAAAAGGGTAATAAAATCAACACTAGAAGCCATGAACATCGCACCAAGAAGCGCCATTAAAAATAAGTAATAATATTCGCCCTTATCTTCGATTGGATTCTTCTTATCATCGCTCATCGCGGTGCATAAAATGAGAGCTGAGGCGCCTAATAGCAACGTTTTAAACCCTTTTGAAAATCCATCTAACACAAACGATCCATTTAAAATATCTCCTGCCGGTTCGCTATATAGAGTAATTAATGACACGATTGCTAATACGATGGCAGCAATCGCACCAAGAGCTACATATCTATGGTTCAGCTTAAAAAACAAATCACATATGGAAAGAAGGATGGCGGCGCCGAGAATAATAAATTCTGGCACCATTAGATGCCACGATAAGCTAAGTAACGTATTCATATCCATCCTACTTCACCCCCAATGTTTTCAATGTATTTTGAAGCGGATCTCCTAGTATCTCTGGCATAACTCCAATTGCAATAATACAAAAGATAAGTAGTAAAACAGGGACATACTCCCATCCGTGTATATCAGATTTTGCTTCCCACTCTTTCTTTCCAAATGTCACTTGAAGTGTCGCCCTTAATACATACACAGCGGTTAAAATGATGCCAATCACACCGACTGCAGCAATGACGGGCTCTCCTTGAAATAAACCGAGAAAGGCAAGAAATTCACTAACAAACCCAGACATCCCTGGTAATCCGAGCGATGCCATTCCTCCTGCTAAGAAGAAGCCGCTAAGTACTGGGACACTTTTTGCGAGTCCACCAAGCGCTGTAATGTCTGATGTTCCGAAACGTTGTTCTATAACACCGAGTAAGAAAAACAGCAAGGCTGCAATTAAACCGTGCGATACAACCTGGAATAACGCTCCTTGTGTACCAGGTGCATTAAGTGACGCAAGTCCAATTAACACAATTCCCATATGCGAAATACTAGAGTAAGCCAGTACTTTCCTAAAGTCTGTTTGGATGAGCGCTAAAAAGGCACCGTATAATAAATTAATTACGCCTAATATCGCAATTAGTGTTGCAACATCGTGAAAATATTCCGGGAATAGCCCTTTCCCGAAGCGAATAATACCGTACGCTCCAATCTTCAGCAAAACACCCGCATGAAGCATAACTACAGCTGGATGCGCTTCTATGTGTACATTGACCATCCAGCGGTGCAACGGAAAAACAGGTAGTTTAATTGCAAAAGCAATCATTATGGCAATAAATACACTAAGCTGCAAACTACTTGGGATGACGAGTGCTCCCTCTGCGTTTACGCTTCTTAATATCTCTTTCAGCTCCACAATATTTGTTGTACCTGTTTTCGCGAACAAAATTGAGAAAACAATGAGCAAAATAGCTGAGCCAATACCGTTATATATTAAATAACTATACGCAGCCTTTTCACTCGACAATTTTCCCCACTTTCCAATTAATAAGCACATTGGTGGCAACGTAATTTCAAAGAAGATAAAAAACAACATTAAGTTTTGAGCAGCAAAGACGCCGAGCATTCCTATTTCTAGCATGAGTAACAGCATATAAAATGCTTTTAAATTTCTTTTAATAGAAAAGGCTGCAATTGCTGCAAGCGTTGCTAGAAGAGCCGTCAGTACCATCATGACAAGCGACAAACCATCAATACCGAGCTCGTAATAAATAGAAAACCACCTTTTATCTACCGCTGTAAAATCGCCGAACTTAATCCATTTCATCTTTTCATCGAATAGTGACAAATTCTTTCCAGAAGCATATGTACAAGCGAGGACGATAGCGATTCCAAATGGAAGTGCCGTCCCAAATAGGCCAAGCGCTCGCACTGTACGCAATTCCTTTTTCGGTGTTAATACAAGCAATAAAATTCCTAAAAGCGGGGAAAAAATGAAGAACGTTAACAACAAATCATTCATCGTAAATCCCCTCCCGTATAGAGCAAAATAATGACGAGTACAGCGAGCGAAACCGCCGTTACAGTACCGTACACTTGTACATTCCCGTTTTGAAGTTTCGATCCAAGGTTACTTGTGCCTTTCACTACACTTGCAATTAAAACTGCAATTCCTTCGACTACATACAATTCAAATAAGCGAAGCACATGAGCGATTCCTTTCGTAATAGGGATCACCGTCATGTTGTATAGTTCATCCACATAATATTTTTCTTTCAAAAGATTATAAAGCGATGTTTCCGTACCCCCAGCCCAATTCCTAGAAATTGATTTCTTGCTATATATGAAATATGCAAGAGCGATTCCCGCAAATGAAACGAGTGTCGCAACAATCATAATCCAAACTGGTCCATGCGCTTCTTCAACCTTAAACCCTACATCTTTCGTCAACCAATCTCCGAGAAACGTCCCAAACCATGGTGTATTTATATATCCTGCCACTACTGCGAGAACGCCGAGAACAATCATTGGATACGTCATAACGCGAGGCGATTCATGCACTTCCTCCTTCGTCTTCGTTTCTCCAGTAAAGACAAGAAAGTAAAGGCGGAACATATAAAACGCTGTTAAAAACGCCGCAATTACCGCTAAAGTAAATAAAACGTAATTGCCATTCATCCACGTCGCCGCTAAAATTTCATCTTTGCTGAAAAAACCGGAAAGCAGCGGAACACCGCTAATGGCAAGGGTACCTATTAAAAATAGCGTACCAGTTACTTTCATCTTCTTCTGTAAACCGCCCATTTTATTAATGTTTTGCGTATGCACAGCATGAATTACACTTCCTGCCGCCAAAAATAGTAGTGCTTTAAAAAAAGCATGTGTCGTTAAATGGAATATACCAGCTACATAACCGGCAGAACCTAACGCGAGCATCATATACCCGAGCTGGCTAACTGTAGAATAAGCAAGCACCCTCTTTATATCTGTTTGCACAAGACCGATAGAGGCCGCAAAGATTGCAGTGAAAGCTCCAACGATTGCCACTGTCTGCATCGCCACTGTACTTGCTGAAAATAGAGGGAACATCGTCGCTACTAAATATACGCCAGCTGCGACCATCGTCGCCGCGTGAATAAGTGCCGAAACGGGTGTTGGCCCCTCCATTGCATCTGGCAACCACGTATGAAGCGGGAACTGACCTGATTTCCCCATCGCCCCGATAAAAATTAATATCGCTGTTATTGTAATCATGTAAGGAGGTAGATCCCCTGTATAAATCGCCCTAAATATTGCGTCATATTCAAAACTACCTGCATACCAAAAAATTAAAATCATCCCGATAAATAAACCAACATCCCCAATACGGGTCATAATAAAAGCCTTTTTTGCAGCAGCCTTCGCTTCTTCTTTAAAGAAATAAAAACCGATAAGTAAAAATGAGCCAAGGCCAACTAATTCCCAAAATATATAAAGTTGTAATAAATTCGTTGATATAACAAGCCCTAACATCGCAAATGTAAAGAGTCCTAAATATGCGTAAAAGGTTGGTAATCGTTCATCACCTTTCATATAACCTTTCGAATACACATGTACAAGTAGACTCACAAGCGTCACGATAAATAACATTAAAGCTCCTAATGCAGTCACTTCAAAGCCGAATGATATATCCACATCTCCAGCTCTAAGCCACACCCACTTATGCTTCACGCTTGCTTCTGAAAACCTTTCTATTAACACAAGTACCGCAAGTATAAAGGAGAGAAAGACGAAAAAAATACTAAGTACGCTGCTTCCTTCTCTAATTTTCTTCCCGAATATAATAAGTAACAAAAACGAAACGAGTGGGAAAAGCGGTATGAGCCATGCATAATCGATCATTGTTTCCTTCCCCCTTTTTCGGTCACAATGCTATCCTTTGAGCGTATCCATTTCATCCACCTGAACTGTCGTACGATTACGATATAAAGCAATTAAAATAGCGAGTCCTACCGCCGCTTCCGCTGCCGCTACAGCCATCGTAAACAGTGAGAAAATTTGACCTGTTAAATTCGGAAATAAGCCTAATTTACTAAACGCCACTAAGTTTAAATTGGCAGCATTCAGCATTAATTCGATACAAACTAATACGATTACTGTATTCCGCTTTGTTAAAGCTCCAAATAGACCGATGCAAAACAAAATAATCGCAAGTGTTAAATATGCAGAAGCTGGAACGCTACTCATTGGAATCCTCCTCTTTCTCGTCCTTTTTCGCAAGTATAATTGCGCCAACGAGTGCTACAAGTAAAATAACTGAAGTTAGTTCAAATGGAATAATATATTTTGAATAGAGAAGCGTACCGATTTGAAGTGTGTTGTTTTCATGGAGAGGTAAACTTCCTTGTGTGCTTTCATTTGCAAAATCAACATTATTAACAGCGAAATACATAACCGCTCCAAATGCTACAACTGCAAAGAAGATAATCCATTTTCGAAGAGTAAGACGCGATTCATTTTCCGCGTTATGTTTCGTTAACATAATGCCGAAAATCATAATAATTGTGATTGCACCAGAGTAAAGTAAAATTTGTGCAACGCCTATAAATTCGGCTGACAAAAGAAAATACAAACCTGCAATGCTGAGAAATGTCAGAACGAGAGCTAGCATCATGTGCATAACTTTCGTTAAGTTCAACATAAGAACACCGCCGATAATTGCAGACAAGGATAGTATAAAGAATGCTACAAACTCGCCATTCATGCCTTATTCTCCTTCCTGACGTTTTCGTCGTTTTCGTCAAGCCACTGCAAATTTTTAAATAAGTCATCACGTGAATATTCCGCGAGTTCAAAGTTATTTGTCATGACAATTGCCTCTGTCGGACAAACTTCTGTACATAAATCACAAAGAATACAAATTTCAAAATTAATATCATACGTGTCGATAATTTTTCCTTTTTTCGTAGGATCCGGATGTTTCTTTCCTGTTAACTGAATACAGTCTGTCGGACAAATGTTAGAGCACTGATTACAAACAATACATTTCTCCGGATAAAATTTTTGAATCCCCCGAAAACGGTCTGGCAACGGCAACGGTTGATTTGGATAATCATACGTTACCTTCTTCTTGCTCAAATTACTTAATGTATATTTTAACCCTTTAAATAGTCCTTTCATCTCTTACTGGCACCCCCCTCATAGATTAGAAGAATAACTCCTTAATCAATGCCGTTAAGAAAATATTTGCAAGTGCAATCGGCAATAATACTTTCCAACCAAACTCCATTAACTGGTCACCTCTTATACGCGGGAACGTAACGCGGAACCAAATTAATAGAAAGACTACACTGCTAAATTTCAAAGCAAACCATACGGCACCTGGGATAAATCCAAGAAACATGACTGGATTCCATCCGCCTAAAAAGAGCACTGTAATTAACGATGCCATCCCGAAGAAATATACGTACTCTGAAAGCATGAAAAACGCCCAGCGAAAACCTGAGTATTCCGTATGATATCCAGAAACAAGTTCTGACTCCGCTTCTGGCAAATCGAATGGCGTTCTATTTAACTCTGCAACTGCTGCGATTAAGAAAACGACGAAGCCAATTGGCTGTACGAAAATGTACCAAACCTTCTCCTGCGCCGCTACAATCTCATTTAAATTCAGGCTACCAGCTAGCAAAACGATACCAATTACACTCATTACAAGCGGAATCTCATAAGAAATCATTTGCGCCGCCGCACGCATCCCTCCTAAAAGGGAATATTTATTATTCGATGCCCATCCCCCAGTTACAACACCTATCGTCGTAATACCGGAAACAGCGATATAATAAAGTAACCCGACTCCAATATCTGCAAATTGAAATTTATCAGTGAACGGGATAACTGCAAGCACCATAAATGCTGGTGCAAATGCAATGACAGGTGCTAATATAAACAGCGGTTTATCTGCTGCTTTCGGAATACTATCTTCTTTCAATAATAGTTTTAAAACATCAGCTACCGTTTGCAGTAAACCAAATCGGCCTCCAACCTGGTTTGGGCCAATCCGCCCTTGCATAAACCCCATCACTTTCCGTTCTGCCAAGATTCCATATGTAACGAAGCCAAGGACTGCAAATAGTAGAAGTACCGCTAATCCGAAAAAAATGAAGAAATTCGTCCAGCTTGAAGGTGATTGTAAGAGCGTCTCAATCATTAGCCATCAACCTCCCCAAGTACAATATCAACTCCACCTAAAATCGTAATTAAATTAGCGATGTTTTCACCTTTCAATAACTTCGGTAAAATTTGCAAGTTATAAAAAGATGGCCTACGAAACTTCAAACGGTACGGCTCTTTCTTTCCGTCACTAGCGATATAACACCCAATCTCTCCGCGCGGCGATTCGATACGTACAAATGCTTCTCCCTTAGGTGCCTTAATAATTTTTGGTACTTTTGCCAGCACAGCTCCATCTTTCGGGAACTGCTGAACCGCTTGCTCAACAATCTTTAAAGACTCCTCGATTTCTTGCATTCGGCAAACGTAGCGATCCCAAGCATCTCCCACGCTTCCAACAGGAATATCAAAATCAAAACGATCATAAATCGAATACGGCTCATCTTTGCGAAGATCCCAGTTTACTCCAGTGCACCGCAAATTTGCTCCGCTTAAAGAATACGAAATCGCTTCTTCCGCGCTATATATACCAACGCCTTTCACACGATTTAAGAAAATCTCATTACCGCTAACAAGATCATGATAACCTGCCAGTTGCTCTCTCATATACGGAACAAACTCTTCCACCTTTTCAATCCAACCATCTGGCGCATCCCACTTCACACCACCAACTCTCATATAGTTAAAAGTAAGCCGTGCCCCGCATAATTCATTTAATAAATTTATAATCATCTCTCGTTCACGAAACGCGTACAAAAACGGGCTGACCGCTCCTATATCAAGAAGATTCGTCCCCCACCAAACGAGATGACTCGCAATTCTTCCTAACTCCATCGCAAGTACTCGCAAGTATTCGGCACGCTCCGGAATTTCAAGCCCCATCATCGTCTCCACAGCATGGCAAATGACGTAATTATTCGTCATGGCTGATAAATAGTCCATTCGATCTGTATAAGGGATAATTTGCGTATACTGTAAGCTCTCAGCGATCTTTTCGGTCCCGCGATGCAAATATCCAATAACAGGTGTAGCTTCTTTAATAATTTCCCCGTCAATCTTAATTACGAGCCTGAACACACCATGTGTACTCGGATGCTGAGGTCCTACATTCAAAAGCATCTCTTCCGTGCGGATCATAGCTACACCTCCACATCATACGGTTCATAGTCTTTTCTAAGCGGATATCCTACCCAATCATCTGGCATTAAAATACGCGTTAAATTCGGATGCCCTTTAAATACAATGCCGAGCAAATCGTATGCTTCTCGCTCCGGCCAGTCAGCTCCTTTCCAAAGTGCTGTCACAGATTCGACTTGCGGCGCTTCCCGGTCTAGCTTTACCTTCACCGCTACCAATTGTTTCTTGCCATATGAAAACAAATGAACATACACTTCCATATGTGTCACAAAATCCGTCGCATGTAGCTCTGACATATAATCAAAAGCAAGTCCCTCATGGAATCGCAGTGACTCCATCACTTCATAATACTTTTCGGGATTCACCACAAGAGTTGGCACATCCTTTGACAGTTTATTAATGTAGGAATCTACTAATGCACCCTCTCCTAACTCCTCCCTAATAGCCTCAACATACTGATTTAAATACGGCTGATTTACGGACGGTTCTTCCTGCTTCGGCTCATCCTCTTTCTTACCTTCAGCTCCCTTTGTCTTCGCTCTTGCAGCCGCTGCTGCTTTCGCTTTTGCCGCTGCAATTGCCTTTGCCTTTTCATCTCCCGAATCCCTATCACCTTGCGAGGCTTTCTGCTTCGCCAATGCTGCCGCTTTTGCCTTTGCCGCCGCCACCGCTTTTGCCTTAGCTTTCGCTTTTTCTTCTTCCGTTACTTCTTCTGTCCCTTCTCTTTTCTGTTTCGCTAACGCCGCCGCTTTTGCTTTTGCGGCTGCTGCTGCCTTCGCCTTGGCTTTCACTTTTTCTTCTTCCGTTACTTCTTCGGTTCCTTCTCTTTTCTGTTTCGCTAACGCCGCCGCTTTTGCCTTTGCAGCTGGTGCTGCCTTCGCCTTGGCTTTCGCTTTTTCTTCTTCCGTTACTTCTTCGGTTCCTTCTCTTTTCTGTTTCGCTAACGCCGCCGCTTTTGCCTTTGCAGCTGCTGCTGCCTTCGCCTTGGCTTTCGCTTTTTCTTCTTCCGTTACTTTTTCTGTCCCTTCTCTTTTCTGCTTCGCTAACGCTGCCGCTTTTGCCTTTGCAGCTGCTGCTGCCTTCGCCTTGGCTTTCGCTTTTTCTTCTTCCGTTACTTCTTCTGTCCCTTCTCTTTTCTGTTTTGCTAATGCTGCCGCTTTTGCTTTTGCGGCTGCTGCTGCACGTCGTTTTGCTTCTTCTATAGTAATATCATCATTTTTTGGTAGCGCTTTCTCTTTTTCTTGATCTTCCTCCTCAAGTTCACTTATTTCCGCCTCGTGTTTCGCTACAAGGCGTTTTCTCGCTTCTTCTTTCGCACGCCTAGCTGCTTCTTTTTTCAGATCCTCTAAATCTTTATTTGGATTACTCATTTATTCGTCACCTGCTTTCCGGTCTTTGCCTCGTAACGAATTTTCTCTTTTAATTTATTAATTCCATAGATTAAAGCAGCTGGATTTGGGGGACAACCAGGAATATACACGTCAACTGGTACGATTTGGTCTACACCTTTCACAACAGCATATGAATTTACATACGGACCACCTGCTGTCGCACAAGATCCCATCGCAATAACCCATTTCGGTTCGGGCATTTGATCATATAAACGCCGAACAATAGGAGCCATCTTCTTCGTTACTGTTCCCGATACAATCATGACGTCCGATTGCCTTGGTGAAGTTCGAAAAAATGACCCAAATCGATCTAAATCGTAATGTGATGAGCCTACCCCCATCATTTCAATTGCACAGCATGCCAGTCCGAATGTCATCGGCCATAAAGAGTTGCTCCTCGCCCATCCTTTCAACTGTTCCAATGTAGAAAAAAAGATATTTCGTTCTAATTCTGCTCGCTCATTTGGATGTAATTCCTCAAAATTTATAACCATTGTAACACCTTCTTTTTCCAAGCATACGCTAATCCAACTAGCAACATTACAACAAAGATGAGCATTTCAATTAATGCAAATAAACCTAGCTTGTCATACGCAACAGCCCAAGGATATAAAAATAAAGTTTCTACATCAAAGATCACAAACAATAAAGCGAAAATATAATAACGAGCATGAAACCGAATATTTGCATCATGAAAAGGCTCAATTCCACTCTCATACGTCGTCGCCTTTGCTGCACTTGGTTTATTTGGGCGCAGCATCCTTCCTAATGTAAGAGCCACTACCGGCAGCAATATACCTAATAGCAAGAAAATCAAAACGATCATATAACTATTTTCATATACACTTGCCATTGTGAAACCCTCCCCCCTAAATTAAGAACAAGTTCACATAGTAAACAATATGTCCTAGTTGCAGTAATTATTATTTTTAAATTTTTCTAAATAATGCAACTATTCTAATCATTATAGCAAACTTCAAATTCCTATGTCGATATGTTGGGAGACAGAAACAAGAATTATTAAAATCTATCTTTACAACTTGCTATAATTGTGCAAAATAAATATAAAACTTATATATGCTTTTCAAGAAACCGTAGGTGATATAAATGAAAAAACAAACACATGTAAGTATTCTTATAAGCATTGTATTGCTGTCTATAACGCTTCACTATGTAGCGATGCCTTTTGTATATGAATACTCATTTCCTTTTCAGCTATTAATCGGAACGAGCACCCTATTAATTGATATTATCGCTTGTAGTTATATACTTTATTTTTCAAACATGAAAGAAGGGCTATCTCGTTTATTTTGGATCATATTATCTGTTGGAGCTCTCTCTTATTTTATCGGTGATATAGTCGTTGCCTATCAGCGTTTAATTGTAAAGGACTTCTATACGTTCGTTGATCCATCTGACTTTTTTTACTTACTTTTTTTAGTTAGCTTTACGTTTGCCTTTCTATACGAAATCATTTATAACCGAGATTTATTAGAAAAACTTTTTATGCTATGTGATATTTGTATTATCGTTACAGCCCAATTTACTTTAAGTTACTACTTACTTATTGAACGAACTATTCATATCTTTACAACATCCTATATCGACATATTTGTTCAACTTACCTATCCAATGGCTGATTTACTCTTTCTCTTAATAGGAATCAACCTTTTATTCAAACCACTATCCTTATTACCTAAAAAGGTCGGTGCACTTCTTGGCAGTGCTTTAATTTTATATGCTACTACAGATGCGATTTATGCTTATATAAAATACTTCATACCAGAGTATTCTATGTTTACAGTTACGCCTTTCTATCAAGTAACCTTAGTACTAGTAGCAATCGCCTGTATTCTCCATACAAAAAAGCCTGAAAAACAAGAACAAGTACTACTAACACCTAAAATTGGCGAATCAATCCGATTATCATTACCGTATATTTCGGTAGTAATGCTTATTGTTTTTATATTAGTTGAATACGTTTTTGCGCCTATTATAGTAATCGGACTTATAATAACTTTTTCTTTCGTTCTCATACGTCATAGTTTAGTTCGAAAACAAAATAAAATATTATTGATCGCTCAAATGCAATTCAACTCAGAACTCGAGAAACAAATTAAACTACGTACAGAAGATTTAGTAGAACAGAAAAATGAACTCTATCATAATCAACAAATGTTTAAATCTTTATACGAGCATCATCCCGATCCAATTTTCACATTAGATTTGTACGGTAATTTTCTCAAAGTAAATAACGCTGGTACTACTTTACTCGGTTATCAAACGAATGAATTATTAAACCAGCCTTACTACTCACTCATATACGAAGAAGATTTAGAAGAAATGATTAACGCCTTTCATCGCGTGAAAAAGGGATATTCTATTTCTTTAGAAATACGGGCTTACCATAAAAACAGAGATATTTACTACTTGCACGTTACCGCCGTACCGATCTTTTTAAAGGAGAAAATTTCTGGGGTTTATTTAATGATTAAAGATATTACGGAAAGCAAACAACAACAAGAACAAATCAACTTCCTAGCATACCATGATACTTTAACAGAGCTTGCAAATCGTCGTGCATTTCATCAACATTTAGAACAGGCAATTGCGCGAGCAAAAATATCGAAAAAGCCTTTTGCTGTTATGTTTCTCGACCTAGACCGTTTTAAAGTTATTAATGATACCCTCGGTCATCGAGTAGGAGACCTATTACTTATCGCAGTAGCAAAAAGGCTCGAAAGAATAGCAACATCAAATATGAAACTCGCGCGGCTAGCTGGGGATGAGTTCACAATCCTTATCGAGAATTACAAAAAAAAGCCAGATGTCCAAAAAATAGCTGATAGGATTGTAGCGGCCATGAATGAGCCATTTGAAATCGAAAATCAACATTTACAAATCTCACCGAGTATCGGAATTGCAATATATCCTGAAGCAGGTGAAGATGCGCTATCCATTTTGCAGCATGCTGATATGGCCATGTACGAAGCAAAGAATAAAGGAAAAAACGGTAGCTCTCTTTACACGAAAGAACTATATAAAAAAATGGAACGAAAAGCTCGAATTGAAAAAGATTTGCCAATCGCTTTAGTAAACAAAGAATTTTATCTCGTTTATCAACCACAAATTGATACGACAACAAATAAAATTATCGGTGCTGAAGCTTTAATACGTTGGAAACACCCACTATTAGGTGACATTTCACCATGTGAGTTTATTCCAATTGTAGAAGAGACGCCACAAGTAGTCCCACTTGGACATTGGGTATTACAAGAAGCTTGTCTCCAATTAAAAATATGGCATACCTTTGGCTACCAAAATTTAAAAATAAGTGTTAATTTATCCGCAAAAGAATTCCGGCAAGATCAATTAATCGAAAACATTTCACAAATATTAAACGACGTGCAAGTCGATCCAAAATATGTAACACTTGAGTTAACAGAAAGAATTGCAATGATTGACGAGAAAGAAACATTATTGAGACTGAAGCAATTAAAAGAGTACGGTATCCAAACTTCCATTGATGACTTCGGTACTGGGTATTCTTCTCTTGCTTATTTATCAATTTTTCCAATCGACACATTAAAAGTACCGAGAGAATTTACACAATTAGCTGATCATCGTCCTGAAGAACGAGCCATCGTTTCTACAATACTTTCCCTCGCAAATACTTTAAATCTTTCAGTCGTTGCCGAAGGAATTGAAACCGAAAAACAACTTAAGTTTCTGCAAAAACATAACTGTAAATATATGCAAGGTTACTATTTCAGTAAACCACTTACTAGTAATCAATTTATAAAATTTCTACAAAAAACCCCCAGTATGAACAAATAATTCATACTGGGGGTTTTATAGTGCTAAATTTTTTTCTCATAATATTCTTCTGCAATCTCTTCGTAAAAAGCTGCAGATGTCGTATAGAAATATGGAATTAACCATAAGAATCCAATCCCTAACGTAATACAACTTAATATAAACCAGCCAATAAAACTTAAACATAAAATGAAATACTCCATCTTATGTCCATCCATCATACGACGACTTTCTGTAATAGCTTGGTTCAGTGAATACTCAGGATGATCGTTTATAATAAAGTATGTCATCGCATAAGAAAATGATTTAATAATACCTGGAATAATGAACAATAACGTCCATAAGAAAAGATAAAGATTTACTAATAAATATAATAAAAATGATTTTAGAAATCTCTTTCCCTCTGAAAACCAAATAAATACATTACCAATACTAGCTTGCTTTTCACGAAGGATATTTAAACCAAGGTAATATCCACCTAAAGTTAACGGTCCAGTAACAAAAAATGAAAGAATATTCGTTGAAAGTGAACCATTTGTTTTTTGCCAACCGAAAATTAAAGAAAATCCCCAATCAACACTAAAACTAAAAGCCGTGATAAGAATTGAAATGAGTAGTGTAGCTCCAACAGCTAATCCCCATTTCCCTTCTAATGAATCTAGTGCTTCTCCTTTTAAATCACTAATCATGCGTAGCCTCGCCTCCTATACACAATAATTCTATTAGTATAGCATGTTCCTATTGAAATTCACCTTTTGAAATGTAGCGATAAAAGTGTGCTGTCGTCGTACTCATATACGGACTAAGCCAAAGAAATCCTATTCCAAAAGTAAGCAGCGCTAAAATAGCCCATCCTATGAAGCTCAGCCATAAAAGAAACAAATCTAACTTATGACCCTTCATAAGATTCTTACTTTCCTTCATCGCCTGCGAAACACTATATTCTGGATTTTCAATCATCACATAGTACGTCAGTGCATAAGAAAAATACATCACAATCATACCAACAATTGAAATTGCTAATAGTACGAAGAAAGCTATTGCAAATGACGTATTCCCTTCTTCACCTAACAATGCAAATAAGCCTATTAACAGCATCGGAATCCATGTACCTGTATATAACAAAATCGCAAGCATTGCCCACATTGTTTTCATCATTCTTTTAAAGCCACGAAATCCTTCGAATAAGTAATCTACTTTAGCATCTTCTCGTTTACTAATCTGTAAAAATACATTTGTATAACCATATGACGTAATCCCATACGATGCGTTACTCAAAATTATCATAATGCAATAAAAAATTCCAAAGGTAATACCTGCTCCAATTGACATCGTTTCCTCTTCAAATGATCCAGTTAAGCCTGCAACTGAGAGAAATATAATAATTCCTGGAATTAACAGTATAAGCATTGCAGCCATCGAAACGACATAACTTAAAATAAAATATAAAATTGTTGATCCAACACCTAGTCCCCATTTTCCCTTTAAAGAGTACAATGCTTCTCGCTTCATTTCACCAATCATTGATCCATCCCCTTTATGAAATATAAATTGTTGTACACTTCTACTTATACAAGCATCAATATAATTATACCATTTTTGTAAAATTATCCATAAAATACACACAAAAAAATCCGTAAAGGCAAAGCCTTTACGGATTTTTTTACTTCATATCGGAAACGTTTAAACGGTTCACGGCACGTTGTAATGCCATTTCTGCACGTTTAAAGTCAACATGTGCTTGTTTATCTTGCAGACGTTGCTCAGCGCGACGCTTCGCTTCATTTGCGCGATGGATATCGATATGGTTTGCTTCTTCAGCAGATGATGATAATACAGTCACTTTATCTGGACGAACTTCGATAAAGCCACCGCTTACTGCTACATAATCAGTGTGTCCACCATTTTTCAGACGAACTGCACTAATTTTTAATGGTGCAACAGTTGGAATGTGACCTGGTAAGATCCCCATTTCCCCACTCTCTGCTTTTACACTTACCATTTCTACTTCTTTTTCGTAAACCGGTCCATCAGGAGTTACAATACTGACTGGAAATGTCTTCATACTTCGTCCCTCCTAAGGCCTTACGCCATCATTTTCTTCGCGTTTTCAATAACTTCTTCAATGCCACCTACTAAGCGGAATGCATCTTCTGGAAGGTCATCATATTTTCCTTCTAGAATTTCTTTGAAACCACTAACTGTATTCTTTACAGGTACGTAAGAACCTTTTTGACCTGTAAACTGCTCAGCTACGTGGAAGTTTTGAGATAAGAAGAATTGAATACGACGAGCACGATGTACAACTAACTTATCTTCTTCAGATAACTCATCCATACCTAAGATAGCGATGATATCTTGAAGTTCTTTATAACGTTGTAAAGTTTGCTGTACTTGACGAGCTACTTCATAATGCTCTTCTCCTACGATTTCTGGAGAAAGTGCACGAGATGTAGATGCTAATGGATCTACGGCTGGGTAAATACCCATTTGCGTTAAACGACGCTCTAAGTTTGTTGTTGCATCTAAGTGAGCGAACGTTGTAGCTGGTGCTGGGTCAGTATAGTCATCGGCTGGTACATATACCGCTTGGATAGACGTGATAGACCCTTTATTTGTAGATGTAATACGCTCTTGTAATTGACCCATTTCTGTTGCAAGTGTTGGTTGGTAACCTACCGCAGATGGCATACGACCAAGAAGGGCAGATACTTCAGAACCTGCTTGCGTGAAACGGAAGATGTTATCGATGAACAGAAGTACGTCTTGTCCTTGCTCATCACGGAAATGCTCAGCCATTGTTAAACCTGTTAATGCAACACGTTGACGTGCTCCAGGTGGCTCGTTCATTTGTCCGAATACCATCGCAGTTTTCTTGATTACGCCAGAATCGCTCATTTCGTGGTATAAGTCATTACCCTCACGAGTACGCTCACCTACACCAGCGAATACAGAGATACCACCGTGCTCTTGTGCGATGTTATTGATTAATTCCTGAATTAATACTGTTTTACCTACGCCGGCACCACCGAATAGGCCGATCTTACCACCCTTAATGTAAGGAGCAAGTAAGTCTACTACTTTAATACCAGTTTCAAGAATTTCTACTTTAGTAGATAATTCTTCGAATGCAGGTGCTTGACGGTGAATTGGATCACGGTGTACATCCGCAGGAAGTTCACCATCTAAGTCAATTGCATCACCTAATACGTTGAATACACGTCCAAGTGTTGCATCACCAACTGGTACAGAGATTGCTTTACCAGTATCTTCTACTTCTGTGCCACGAACAAGTCCATCTGTGGAAGACATCGCAACTGTACGAACTGTATCATCACCTAAATGAAGTGCAACTTCAAATGTTAAGTTCATGCTTCCGTTTTCGTTGCTTTGTTTTACCGTAAGGGCATTGTAGATTTCTGGTAGCTTTCCGCCATCAAACTTAACGTCTACAACCGGACCCATGATTTGCGTAACGCGCCCTTTATTCATCGGGTTCCCTCCTAGCTTTCTTTTAATTAGCTACCTCTATCAGAGAAGTTAGCTTTTAATTTTTTATTAGTTTAGCTTACGCGACTCTCCTGAAAGAGCCGCTTCCGCTTTTTATTGAATCTATCTCCAGCGGTTAGAATGTTCGGTGGCTTCGCTTTTTCCTACGAGGCACAAATCGCCTCTACGTCAAAAGCTCCATCCCCCTCTCATTCTGAACGAACCGCTTCCGCTTTTTAATACTATTCTAACGCTGCTGCTCCACCAACGATTTCCGTAATTTCTTGCGTAATCGCTGCCTGACGCGCACGGTTGAATGAAAGTGTAAGTGAATCGATAACTTCCATTGCGTTGTCTGTAGCACTCTTCATTGCTGTCATACGCGCTGCGTGCTCACTTGCTTTACCGTCTAGTAATGCACCGTACACTAAGCTTTCTGCGTATTGTGGCAATAGTACTTTTAAAATTTCTTCTTCAGAAGGTTCGAATTCATAAGCTGTCGTCGGTTTGTCAGACGCCACATCAGTAAGCGGTAAAATTTTATTTTCCGTTACCTCTTGTGAAATTTTACTTACGTAATGGTTGTAGTAAATGTACAGCTCATCATAAGCACCATCTGCGAACATCGCAATTGCTCGAGAAGCAAGGTCTTTAATATCAGTAAATGATGGGTGGTCAGATAATCCAACTACTTCATCAATAATGTTAAAGCCGCGACGTTTTAAATAATCACGTCCTAGTCGTCCAAGCACAATAATAGAATATTGGTTTGAATCCATATTATGACGTTCACGAATTACGTTACTTACTGTACGTAATACGTTACTGTTATAACCACCTGCTAGTCCGCGATCAGACGTAATAACGATGTATCCTGTACGCTTTACAGGACGCGCATTTAGCATTGGATGATTAACCCCTTTGCTTCCTTGCGCAATGCTCGCTACTACTTCTTGAATCTTTTCCATATACGGAACGAAAGATTTAGCATTTTGCTCTGCACGGTTTAACTTAGATGCAGATACCATCTCCATCGCTTTCGTAATTTGACTCGTTTTCTTTGTCGAGTTAATCTTCGCTTTTATATCGCGTAAAGATGCCACAGGTTTTCACCACCTTTTTTCCGGAAGTTGGCACGATTAGTAAGAATCCTCTTCCTAATCTACGTTGCAAGATATTCTTGCTCATGATTGAAGGAAAAGAATAGGTGCACCTACTCTTTTCCTTTACATGACCTTTAGCAATCTCAGAGCCCGAGATGCCTTTTATATATACTATCTAGCTCCAGCGGCTTGAATGTTCGGTGGCTTCACTTCTTCCTACGAGGCAAACACCGCCTCTTCGTCAGAAGCTCCATCCCCCTCACATTCAGAACGAGCCGCTTCCGCTTTTATTATTCAGAAGCTACGAATACTTTTTTAAATCCATTGATTGCTGCTGCAAATTTGTCGTCATCCGCAAGTTTCTTAGTTGTGCGGATTTCTTCTAATAAGTCAGTCGCATTAGAATCTAACCAAGCATGGAATTCTTCTTCAAAACGAGTGATATCTACTACTGGGATATCATCTAGGAATCCACGTGTTAAAGCGTAAAGAATGATAACTTGTTTCTCTACACGTAACGGTTTGTGTAATCCTTGTTTTAATACCTCAACAGTACGAGCACCACGGTTTAATTTCGCTTGAGTTGCTTTATCAAGGTCAGAACCGAACTGAGCGAACGCTTCTAACTCACGGTAAGATGCAAGGTCAAGACGAAGTGTACCTGATACTTTACTCATTGCTTTAATCTGAGCAGATCCACCTACACGAGATACAGAAGTACCCGCATCGATCGCTGGACGTACGCCAGAGAAGAATAGGTCAGATTGTAAGAAGATTTGTCCATCCGTAATAGAAATTACGTTTGTTGGGATGTATGCTGATACGTCCCCTGCTTGTGTTTCGATGAAAGGTAGTGCAGTTAAAGAACCGCCGCCTTTTGCATCACTTAATTTTGCTGCACGCTCTAATAAGCGAGAATGTAAGTAGAATACATCCCCTGGGTAAGCTTCACGGCCTGGAGGACGACGTAATAGTAATGACAGCTCACGGTAAGCCGCTGCTTGTTTTGATAAGTCATCATATACTACTAATACGTGTTTACCATTGTACATGAACTCTTCACCCATTGTTACACCAGCATAAGGAGCTAGGTATAGTAATGGAGCTGGTTGAGAAGCAGATGCAGTTACAACGATTGTGTATTCTAATGCACCGTGCTTACGTAGTGTTTCTACTACGTTACGTACAGTTGATTCTTTTTGTCCAATTGCTACGTAGATACAAATCATGTCTTCATCTTTTTGGTTAATGATTGTATCAAGTGCAACTGCTGTTTTACCAGTTTGACGGTCACCAATGATTAACTCACGTTGACCACGGCCAATTGGTACAAGAGCATCGATCGCTTTAATACCTGTTTGAAGTGGCTCATGAACAGATTTACGATCCATTACACCTGGTGCTGGACTTTCGATTGGACGAGTGTTTGTTGTATTGATTGGGCCTAAACCATCAACTGGTTGACCTAATGGGTTTACAACACGACCAATTAGTTCTTTTCCTACTGGTACTTGCATGATGCGACCAGTACGACGAACTTCGTCACCTTCACGGATTTCTGTGTAAGGTCCTAAAATGATAATACCTACGTTGTTTTCCTCTAAGTTTTGTGCTAGTCCCATAACGCCGTTAGAGAACTCTACAAGTTCACCAGCCATAACGTTATCAAGACCATGAGCACGCGCGATACCGTCACCAACTTGGATAACTGTACCAACATCACTAACTTCGATTTCAGACTGATAGTTCTCGATTTGTTGCTTTATCAGTGCGCTAATTTCTTCAGCTCTGATGCTCATGTGCTTCACCCCTATCTATTCTTCATTAATTCACGCTGAATACGTGCTAATTTTCCTTGTAAACTTCCGTCATAAATGCGATTTCCAATACGTACTTTAATTCCGCCTAGTAAATCTTCATCTACAACATTTTTCACGCGAATTGCATCTTTTCCCGTTCTCTTTGCAAATGCTTCAGCAATGTTAAGCTTCTCTTCTTCTGATAGAAGACGAGTAGAATATACAGTTGCATCCGCTACGTTACGTTCTTCATTAGCAAGAACAACATATTCATCTGCAATTTCAGGTAAGATATCAATGCGTTTGTTATCAATTAAAATATATAACGTATTTAAAATAGATTCAGAAACAGATCCGAATACGTTTGCAAGAAACGTTTTCTTTTGTTCCTTTGAAATGTTCGGTTGCGTTAAAAAGCTATGTAGTTCTCCGTTCTTTACATAAACGTTTTGTACAAGGCGTAATTCCTCTTCAAACATTTCTAATACGTGTTTTTCTTTTGCAATTTTAAAAAGAGCGACAGCATAACGTTTTGCTACAATCCCATTGCTCATCGCGCTTCTCCTACTTCTTTAATATAATCGCGAATTAACTTCACTTGATCTTCTTCTTTTAATTCTTTTTCAATTACTTTAGAAGCAATTTGAACAGATAAAGAAGCGACTTGTTCTTGTAAAGCAGCAATTGCTTGCTCTTTTTCGCGTTGAATTTCTTGTACAGCAGATGCTTTAATTGATTCTGCTTCTTCTTTCGCAGCAGCAACAATAACATCCTTTTGATCTACAGCTTGCTTTTTCGCTCTTTCGATTAACTCTTGTGCTTCAACACGCGATTGTTTTAACATCTCACGTTGTTCTTCTACTAATTTCTTCGCTTCAGCATTATTTCTTTCTGCAGCGTCGATTTCATTAGCAACGTGCTCTTCACGTTCTTTCATAATTCCCATTAAAGGACCCCACGCAAATTTGCGTAGCATTACTAATAGAAGTAAGAAAATGAACAATGTATAAGCAATCGTTCCAAATGGAATGGAAGCTCCTAATAATAAAGTTGGCACAAGGATTCACTCCCTTCAAAATATCTAAATTGATCATATGAAAAAAAAGACATACGTTTCGTTCATAAAGCAATGGCGAAGAAAGTTCGGAAAAACACTCTTCGCCATCTATGTAAGGGGAGTCTCCCTTATTTGTTCATTACGATGAATGCAATAACTACACCGATGATTGGAAGTGCCTCAACTAAAGCAACCCCGATGAACATAATTGTTTGAAGTGCGCCTTTTAATTCTGGTTGACGAGCAACACCTTCGATTGTACGTGATACGATAAGACCGTTACCAATACCTGCACCTAATGCTGATAAACCAATTGCAATTGCAGCTGCGATTACACCTAAACTCATTTAATTTGTCCTCCTTTGTATTATAAAAAAATAAATTTTTTCTTACTTAAATTATATTAATGGTCATGGCTTACTTTATGAGCCATATAAACCATCGTTAACATAACGAAAATAAATGCTTGGATTGATCCAACGAATACACTGAATCCCATCCATGCTAACATTGGTACAAGCGCACCTAATGCCCCAAGGACTGATGCTCCGCCCAACTTAGCAAGTAATCCTAATAAGATCTCACCTGCATAAATGTTACCAAATAAACGAAGACCTAACGTTAATGTGTTAGCAAACTCCTCAATAACCTTTAATGGGAATAAGAATTTCATAGGTTGGAAATAACCTTTTACGTACTCTTTCGTACCCTTCATCTTAATTCCATAATAATGGGTGAGGGTAACTACCATCACGGCTAATGTTAATGTAACTGCTGGATCAGACGTTGGTGATCTCCACCATGCAATATGTTCGCCAGCTTCAGTTGCTGAATACATGAATGGTAAACCAAGGAAGTTCGATACGATGATAAACATGATAAGCGTAACGCCAAGCGTTAAGAAACGTCCACCTGTTTTCCAGTCCATCGTACTATTGATAATCCCTTTCACGAAGTCAAACACCCATTCCATGAAGTTTTGCATCCCGGTTGGGCGAAGAGCTAAGCTGCGAGTTCCGATAACAGCGATTAAGAAAACAATAACTGCTGCTACAGTAACCATCATAACTGATGACAAATCGAACGTTAAACCTAGAAATTCAACTAATTTACCGTGTTCCACTAGTAATTCACCTCTCTTCCCTGCTCTTATACTCTAAATAAAGAAAATCTATGATCATGACAAGGTATCCTGTCAGCAATCCTACACCTAGGCCCCACATCGCGATTAACTCTTGATATTTGGCTGCAAATAAAATTAATAACCCAATCGTGGCGAATCTTGAATATGTACTTACCGCTGTTGCCTTGAACTTCACGTTTTCTCCATTTGTTACGCGATCTAGCAGCTTGTCTGTTCTACGTGCAATGATGCGCAAACTAAGAAAACTGAAAATCGTACCGATAATCAGTCCAAGAAATACATCCTTGTAAGAGGTAAATCCCCATCCTAGCACTAGAAGCGCAAGCAAGTAGTACATATATTTCTTTTGTCTTTGGACAAGTCCATGTACGTCTATCATCATTGCTCTCCCGAATAGTAATGTCGAATGAGTCGAATCATTGCGTATATCCCTGTTCCTAGTCCGAGTAATAACCCTATAATAAGAAACAACGGAAACGTTCCAACCTTATTATCAATCCACTGCCCACCAAAGATTCCAACAAGAATAGAACCGACTAATTGAGCAAGAATACCTGACATTAAAGCATAAGCTTTTATATGGCTGCGATCGTTTTTTTGCAAGGATTCATCCCTCCAATATGTAACCCTCATTCACGATGTGTTAATAATAACTCATTTTTTTGCATAAATCCTATACAAAACAAAAAGTTTACATTTTCGTCACGGAATAGATGTAATTTTGTCACTGAAAGCCCTACCATCTATCCCCGTTGTTAGCATACAATAGGGTATTAACAGTGTCAACGAGAAATCGTAAAAAATCTAAAAATTTGAGTATTAGGCATTTCCTCCCAAAAATGAAAACGTTCCCCTTCTAAATACTGGTTACATATATGCAATTTCTAACAGTTTTCTCTTTATAATAGAAGGAAATGTTCACAAGTTTGTCACTATTATATTTTCGAGATATAACGCTTTTCTTCCATAATATAGTGTTCCTCAGACGTAAGACTTCTATATTATATGTGAGGTGTATGCAACTTATGTTGTATATACGATGTATATTTATCCTCTCCCCCTCCCCTACTTGCTTACAGCAAAAAAGACGAGCTGGGGAATCTCCCCTGCTCGTCAGTTGTCTTACTTCGTTCCGAATAAACGGTCACCAGCATCACCAAGACCTGGTACTACATATCCGTGGTCATTTAATTTCTCATCTAATGCTGCTACATAAATATCAACATCAGGATGTTCTTCTTGTACTACTTTTACCCCTTCTGGAGCTGCAACGATACACATTAATTTAATTTGTTTCGCACCGCGCTTTTTCAGAGAGTTAATTGCTTCAGCCGCAGAACCACCTGTTGCTAGCATCGGATCTAGTACGATAAAGTCACGCTCTTCTACATCCGTTGGAAGTTTCACATAGTATTCTACCGGTTGCAATGTTTTAGGGTCACGGTATAAACCAACGTGTCCTACTTTTGCTGCTGGAATTAATTTCAGAATTCCATCAACCATTCCTAAACCTGCACGTAAAATCGGAATTAAACCAAGTTTTTTACCAGCGATCACTTTTGTTGTCGCTTTGCTTACAGGTGTTTCAATTTCAATGTCCTTAAGTGGAAGGTCGCGAGTAATTTCGAAAGCCATTAAGCTTGCTACTTCGTCCACTAATTCACGAAAATCTTTCGTACCTGTATTCTTATCGCGAATATATGTAATCTTATGTTGAATTAACGGGTGATCAAATACATACAGTTTTCCCATGTGAATCTCTCCTTTAGATGATATTCATGCGTTTGCACGCTTTTTTACACTATTTACGATTGTAAAGAAAACGCTACTAATATTCAAGGGCAAATTTGGCAAAATCATGATTTTACAATGAATCTATCTAGTATCTTTACCAATTATGGGAGCTGTATCCTTCATTATATCGCCAAAATTTATTCATCATTTGTATACATACTTTAAAAATAATATATGTCCAAAAAAAAGACCGCCAAAACAATTAAGTCTCGGCAGTCTTCTTCAATCTATTATAGATTTGGATACATTGGGAATTTGCTAGTTAACGCTTCTACACGCTTACGTACTTCTTCTAAAGCAGCTTCATTTTCATGATTTTTTAATGTATAAGCAATAAGTGACGCAATTTCATCCATTTCTTCTAAACCGAAACCACGAGATGTTACAGCTGCTGTACCGATACGTACACCACTTGTTACAAATGGGCTTGCTGTTTCAAATGGAATTGTATTTTTGTTCACTGTAATACCAACTTCATCTAATACGTGCTCTGCTACTTTACCTGTGATTTCTAAGTTACGAACATCAATCAAGATTAAGTGATTGTCTGTTCCGCCAGAAACAAGTGTAAGTCCTTCTTTTTGAAGACCTTCAGCTAAGCGGTTCGCATTGTTAATGATATTTTGTGCATATGTTTTGAAATCATCTTGAAGTGCTTCACCAAATGCAACAGCTTTTGCAGCGATTACGTGCATAAGTGGACCACCTTGAATACCAGGGAAGATTGATTTATCAATTTGTTTTGCAAATTGCTCTTCACATAAAATCATACCACCACGCGGACCACGTAACGTTTTATGTGTTGTCGTTGTAACGAAATGTGCATGTGGTACTGGATTTGGATGTAAACCAGCAGCTACTAAACCTGCGATATGTGCCATATCAACCATTAAATAAGCGCCCACTTCATCTGCAATCTCACGGAATCGCTTGAAATCGATAACACGAGGGTATGCACTTGCACCTGCAACGATTAATTTTGGTTTATGTTCTTTCGCTTTTGCTAATACATCATCGTAATTAATACGGTGAGAGTCAGCATCCACGCCATATTCTACGAAATTATATTGTACTCCACTGAAGTTAACAGGGCTTCCGTGTGTTAAGTGACCACCATGAGATAAGTTCATACCAAGTACTGTATCGCCTTGCTCTAAAATCGTGAAGTATACTGCCATGTTCGCTTGTGCACCAGAGTGTGGTTGAACATTTACGTGCTCTGCGCCGAAAATTTCTTTCACGCGATCACGTGCGATATCTTCTACTACGTCTACGTGTTCACAGCCACCATAGTAACGTTTTCCAGGATATCCTTCAGCATACTTATTCGTTAAAACAGAACCTTGTGCCTCCATTACTGCTTCACTTACGAAGTTTTCCGAAGCAATTAACTCAATCTTTGAACGCTGTCTTCCTAGTTCTGCCTCAATTGCAGCAAATACCTTTTCATCTTGACGTTTTAAATGATCCACCAAAATCCCCCTTTTCTGAACGAATTACATCGATTCCCAACAGTTTTTTCTTATTTATTCAGAAAAAACGAAAATTCAGGTTGTAATTCTTTCGAACCTTCATGTTTTCAACTACATTCTAACATGACTTTCTATATCATAAAAGAAAAAAAAGACCGAAAATCGGTCTTTTCTTTCTTCTATTATAAAGTCAGACAACATACCTTTTACCTTATGATAAACAGGTACTATATGACTTTCTAATTTCTCATATTTAACGGCAAGTGGTAGTCTCTTCCACTGCCGCATAGACAGCACGTGCTCCACCAATTAGTTTTCCACGTGTTTTGGCCATCGTTACATGCGCACTTCCAATTTCCTTCACACTTGTACGAACCGGAACAGCTACATGCTTTAAATGCATACCGATAAATGTATCACCAATATCCATTCCTGCATCAGCTTTAATAAACTCAACTACTACCGGATCTTTCAAATTGTGATACGCATATGTCCCCAATGCACCACCTGCTGATCTAACAGGCGTAACTGTTACAATTTCAAATTGATATTTTATCGCTACTTCTCTCTCAACTACTAAAGCACGGTTTAAATGCTCACAACATTGAAACGCTAATTCAATACCTGTTTGCTCTTGAAATTGTTTTAACTCAGAGAAAATCGCCTCTGCTACTTCCATCGTTCCTGATGTTCCAATTCTTTCGCCTAGCACTTCGCTCGTGCTACAACCCACTACAAAAACTTGACCGCTTTGTAATGAAGCTTGTTCTTGGAAATCAGAAAGCGACATTTGTAGCTGTTCTCTTACCTTTACGATTTCTGTCATTACGCCTCTTCCTTTCACAGGTTGGTTCACCAAATTATATTTCACACTACTGATAGTTAGAATCTATTACTTTGTTTCGTATGTTTTAATTTTTCCTACGCGGTTTTCGTGACGACCACCTTCATAATCAGTTGTTAACCAGATTTTCGCGATATCACGCGCTAGACCAGCACCAATTACACGCTCGCCCATTGCTAGCATGTTAGTGTCATTATGCTCTCTCGTCGCTTTCGCGCTGAAAGTATCATGAACTAACGCACAACGGATACCATTTACTTTGTTTGCTGCGATTGACATACCAATGCCTGTCCCACAAACTAAAATACCACGATCTACTTCACCATTCGCTACCATTTCAGCTGCTGGAAACGCAAAGTCAGGGTAATCAACAGAACCAGCTTCACATTCACAACCTAAATCAATATATTCAATATTTAACTCTTCTAATAAACTTACAAGTTCTTTGCGGATATTCATACCGCCGTGATCAGATGCTATTACTACTTTCATTTTTACCCCTCCAAAGTTTCAATCAATTATCTTCATTTCACACTCGCTACCTCATATAGGAAGAAGTGATCTCCAATATCGTATTATACACGAAACATCAACCTACTGAATGTTTTTTCAGTAAAGTTTGTACAAGTTTTTCCATCTCATCTAACGTTTCTTTATAAATAGAAAGCGAGCCTCCAAATGGATCTGAAATGTCCTTGCCTATACCTTCAGTTAATCCATATAACGTATTTAATTTCTTTTCAACGCTCGGATAATGCCCAAGTACAATTTGCTTATGGTTTTCTGTCATCGTTACGACAATATCAGCCCAATCAAGCAAAGTTTCATTTACTTGCTGCGCCGCATGATCAATTGAAATTCCTTTTTCAGCTAAAGCTTCCTTCGCATGTACCGATGCATCGCTCCCAGGATAGGCGAAAACACCAGCAGATTGCACTTCAAACTTATCTCCTCCGTGATGACGAAGCAACGCCTCAGCCATTGGACTACGACATGTATTGCCAGTACAAACAAATAACACTCGTTTCATTCAAACCCACCCCTATATTCAATTTCTTATCATTCATCATAACTTACATTAGAATAGAACAAAAGAAATGTGAATATACAAAAGGCGCATTTCTCTTATATTTTTTCTAAGAAAAATGCGCCTTATCCACATATATGTGAAACCCTATTTCCAAGTGCCTAGAGTATTTTAACATACATACTGAACACGCAACAAAAATAAGGAATCCATTTCATACGAAACGGATTCCTCTTATATTGCAATTATTTCATTGTAACTTTCATTACTTCTGTTGAACCTTTTGTAGCTGCTACGCCTACAGTTGTCTTAATAGACTCAGCTGCATCTGTGTTTGTAATAACAATTGGAGTAATTGTGCTTTTCGCTTTTTCACGGATTAATTCTAAGTCGAATGAGATTAATTTATCTCCAGCTTTTACAGCTTGGCCTTCAGAAACGTGAGCTTCGAAACCTTCACCTTCCATTTTTACAGTTTCTAATCCAACGTGGATTAAAATTTCTGTACCGTTTTTCGCTTTAATTCCGATAGCATGTTTTGTGTGGAATAATTGTACGATTTCACCATCAACTGGAGATACAACTACACCTTCAGTAGGATCAATTGCAACACCGTCACCCATCATACGACCAGCAAATACTGGATCTGGTACTTCTTCAATATTTTTCACTGCTCCAGTTAATGGAGCTACGATTGTTTCTTCATTTGTTTTTGAACCAAGACCGAATAATTTTTTAAACATAGGATAGTCCTCCTTATAATTTACCTAAAAGTTTATAGGGCAATCCCTAGTAAAACTCGGGATACATGTAAGACTTCATACTTCGAATATTATACTGTAAAAACGCTTTCGAAATAAATTATGTCATTACTAATAGACTCTTATTGTAGCGCTTCACAAAATTCCAGTCAATTCTGATTGTCTGAATAACAATTAGAAGTTAACTTCTATTTATATTTTCTCTTTTTTTGCCCAACTTGTCTAGAGGTCTTTACTACATTTTATTTTTTGTTGTTAATTTGTAAAATTTAATTCAAACTTTTTTCAAAATCCACTTGACTATAGTAAGTAACTATTTTATTATTACTTACGTAAGGTAAGTTAATAACTTTTAGGAGGTTTTTAAAATGATGGATTTCGGTCTACTTATTATTCGTCTTATTATAGGAATTACATTCATGGGTCATGGCGCTCAAAAATTATTTGGTTGGTTCGGCGGTTACGGTTTAAAAGGAACAGGTGGCTGGATGGAGTCAATCGGTTTACGTCCTGGTGTATTTATGGCATTTATGGCTGGCGCAACTGAATTACTAGGTGGTTTCTTATTCGCATCAGGTATTTTCATTGTAGTTGGTTCATTATTTATCGTTGGAACAATGTTAATGGCTATCTTCACTGTTCACGGAAAAAATGGTTACTGGGTAACACAAAACGGATATGAATATAACTTAATGTTAATCGCTGTCGCTGTTGGTGTAGCTTTAATCGGACCTGGCGCATACGTTTTACTTTAATTTTTATCTCAAATTTGAGATTCTTGAAAAAGAACTTACTTCATTACAATTGAAGTAAGTTCTTTTTATGAAACAAAATATTATTTCCAGCAGGATTTTCTCATCGTTATCTTGTAAACAAACAATAAGTATTCATATTTAGAAAGGGGATTACAAGCATGTTATCCATTAATCCAAATGAACAAACTGAAAAAGATAATTACAAATTACTTACCGGAAGTATCATCCCTCGTCCTGTCGCATTCGTTACTTCTGTAACAAAAGAAGGTGTACTAAACGGAGCACCATATAGTTATTTCAATATTGTCGCTGCTAATCCACCACTTATCTCAGTATCTGTACAACGAAAAGCAGGAGAAAGAAAGGACACTTCCCGAAACGCAATTGAAAAAGGAGAATTTGTCGTACATATTTCTGACGAATCATATGTAGCAGCAATTAACGAAACAGCAGCTAACCTCCCGCCAAATGAAAGTGAAATTGAACTAGCAAAACTAACACCAATCGAAAGTGAAGTCATCTCTGTTCCAGGTGTAAAAGAAGCAAATATTCGAATGGAATGCGTATTAGAACGTGCAATTCCACTTGGCGGAACGGAAGACTCACCAGCTTGTGATCTACTAATTGGACGCGTCGTTCGTTTCCACGTTGCCGAACATCTATATGAAAAAGGGCGCATTCACGCCGAAGGACTCAAACCAATAAGCCGCCTAGCAGGACACAACTATGCAAAATTAGGAGAACAATTTGAATTAGTTAGGCCAGTTTAAAAGTGGAAGTGGCCCGTTTAGCTCTGACCAGCTAAGGTTCTCTCGCACAAAAGGTGCTTTTTACCTTTCGTGCGGGAGGTTCTTAGATGCGAAGAGCTGGCCACTGGAACTGGATAATATCTAAAAGCGGAAGCGGCTCGCTCAGAATGGGAGGGGGATGGAGCTTCTGACGTAGAGGTGCTTTTTACCTCGCAGGAAGACGCGAAGCCACCGACCATTCTAGCCGCTGAAGCTGGATAATATCTAAAAGCGGAGGCAGCTAGATTCCTCCCATCACTCAAATATAAAATCCCCTGCTTTTTAGCAGGAGATTTTATCATTGTAATTCTTCCTTCTTTCCCTCTAAAGTAGGCATTTTCTCTTTTTTCGGCTTCCCTAGCTTAATTACGAAGAAGTATAGGGAAAGCAATGTAATAAGAAAAACAATTAAAAACGGGTACGGAGAGTAAAAGGCACGCGCCGCCTCAGTCTTTCCCGCAACAAATTTCAATGACTCAATATCTAAAAACTCAGCAAACATTTGTACACCGAGCATACTAAACCAAAAAACAAAAAAACTAATAATAATACCAAAAACTTGCTTCAATCTCGTCATTCATCTCATCCTTTCTATATCTGTAATTTTTAGCGTAATAAATATAGTACAAACAAAATATTCACAGAAAGGAACTATCTCACCATTCACGAATTAACTTAATCCAACCTAACATCGAAATTTGCAAAATAATACCCCAAATTATAAGTCTTCTTAGCCATCGAGGAAAGAAGGTTAAAAATTCAACATACCATTCCAATAGCTTGTTCATAATTCCCTCCTACATAAAATTATATAGGAAAAAGGATATATAATCCAAACCCAACCAAAATGATACCACCTACTATCTCACCGTATGTACCGAGCATATCTTTCGCATGTCTCCCAATTAATAAACCAATCCACGCTAATAACATGCTAACAAATCCAAAAAGTAAAATCGTAATAATTGTCTGTGCCCCATAAATACCAAGACTAAGCCCTACTGAGAAACTATCTATACTGACGCCAAATGCAAATACGAATAAACCAATTCCAATAGGGGCAGTTCTAGTCTCTTCATTTTGTAAAATGGTCGAATATACGATATAAAACCCTAGTCCGATTAATAAAATAGCACCCGCAAAATGTGCGATATCTCCATATTTCTCTGATAAAAAACGACCTAGTACCATTCCTATAAACGGCATAATAATATGAAATATCCCTATCGTCATACCAATATACAGGATTTGTCTTAACTTTAGGGGCATCATCCCCATACCAAGACTCACCGAGAACGCATCCATCCCTAAGGCGAATGCCATAATTATTAAAGGTATTAGCTGTTCAAACGTCATTCATGCCCCTCCTTGGACGTGCTACTTCACAATATGCTTATCCAAGGAGAAATATTCTGTTTGCTAATCTTACCTTATCATTCAATAATAATATGATGTCCTGCCGCTTTCGTTAAACGATTCATAATTGCATTCCCTATTCCTTCATTAGGGAATGACTCACTAAAAATAACATCCACTTCACTTGCATCAAATGTTCTAAGTACATCATATAATTTAGTCGCAACGCTAGCTAAGTCACTTCTAACACCACAAGATAATATAACATCTGCACTATATACGTACTGATACTCTTCTGTCGTTAATACGCCTACTTTAAATCCTTCTTTCTTTTTCTCATCCACAAGATGCTGAATAAACTCACGTGAGCCCTCGACAATACTAAGTGGTGCTTTCGGCGCATAATGTGTGTATTTCATTCCAGGCGATTTCGGTTTTTCCTTCTCATCCTTTAAAGCTGGATCTAAAGAAACAGTACCTATCACCGCTTCTAATTGTTCTTTCGTAATCCCACCTGGACGTAATATTGTTGGAACCGTGCTTGTACAATCAATTACAGTTGATTCAACGCCTACTCCAGTTGCACCACCATCAACAATACCTGCAATCTTCCCATTCAAATCTTCATATACGTGAGAAGCTAATGTTGGACTTGGACGCCCTGAACGATTCGCACTTGGTGCCGCAACAGGTACATTCGCCTCTTCAATAAGAGCAAGTGCAATTGGATGATCAGGCATTCTTACTCCAACCGTATTAAGTCCTGCCGTCACCTTCTCTGAAATTCCTTCTTTTCTCGGCAAAATAATTGTTAATGGTCCTGGCCAAAAATGCGCCATTAACTTCTCTGCAACTGGTGGAATTTCTTTCACAATCCCATCTAACTGAGATTTTGTACCTATGTGGACAATGAGTGGATTATCACTCGGTCTTCCTTTCGCTTCGAAAATTTTCGCGATTGCTTCATCATCCATCGCGTTTGCCCCTAACCCATATACTGTTTCCGTAGGGAAAGCAACCGCCTCATTTTCTCTTAATAATTTTGCTGCTTCTTGTAACTGTGGATAATATTTTTTTCTTTCCACAACATTATCCACAACCCACATATTTGTATGCATTTTTTTCCACGTCCTTTTCTAGCCTTAAATACTTGTCTATTTTTAGTTTACTATGAGATTTATCCAAAAGACAAACAAGGTTTATCCACAAAATGTGGATAAACCTAATTAATCCGTGGATAACTTTGTGAATAGCTGACAATTTAGTATTATTGCATTCTGCTCTTTTATATTTTTACAAAAATGTTCTAGCTGTTGAATTCCCTCTGGAACCTCATCCTTTTCTATAGTAAAAAAGTCAAAGAACTGAAAGATCGGTACAGATTGTGGATGATTTGTTAGTAAGTACAATTGTTGAACACTTTTTTCTTTCATATACTGCAAAAACATTTCAAAAAAATATAAGAAAGTCTGTTTATCCACATGAGGTGTGAATAAACAAGAACGAATAAGTACATCTTCCCCACTTTGTTCATAACCAATTACAGCTCGTATTTCTTCCGCCTCTTCCAAAATCATAAATTGTGCGTACAACTCATTTATTTTATCATCTTTTTTATTAGCTTGTCCGAAAAAAGAATGTAATCTTTCCACATCTGCTTTCGTAGCAAAATACACTTTCTTCATAATAAATCCCTCCTCATTTTTATATATGAGGAGGGATTTATTAATAGTACTATTTAGAGAATAAAGCTGTAAAAGCTTCTACAATAAACAATTTAACTTCTGGCTTTTCTTCTTCCTCTTCTACTTTTACATACTCATTTTGCTTTTCTTGTTTTTTCTCCACAGGTTTCTCCACTTTTTCCACATTTTTTGTTTCTTCTTTACTTACAGGCTGCTCTTCGACTTTTGTTTCATTTTTTACTACTTTCTTTTCAGAAGATGTTACTTTTTTTACTACTTCCCGCTTTACAACTTTCGTTTCTTTTACCTCATCCTCTTTTTTCTCTTCTACATTTACTACTTCTTCATTATCTATTTGTTTTACTTGCTCCTCTTCAGGAGATTCAGCCTTCACAACATGTTCTTCTTTCCTTACAGCTGTACCACTTGAAAAATCTAAGAAACACATCGGTGGAAATAATACACACCACCAGTTTGCCCCTTCACCTTCCCCAATTGTAATTAAGACTGCTTCATATTCCCCTGCCGGATAAATAAAATTCCCATATACCTTTGTAGGAAACTTTACATTCTTACTAAATTTCACTTGAAATGATTCTTTACTTCCTTCTCTTTTTAACGTATTTTCCACCGTTTTCTCGATTTCTGGAATATGACTTTGAATTACTTTGCGCGCCTCTTCAAATGAAGTTAAATCCGCTACCCATCCATCAATTTGTGCTTTTACTTCATCACGCACTTTACGCTTTAATGCCTGGTCTTTATCTGAATCACTATTTGCTAAAATTCGTAATCGAACGGCCTCTTTCGGAATAACTGAAGGCCCTTTCGCATCAGCTTTCATATATCCAAACTGCACAAGTAACTGTGCACCAATTAATAGTATAAGAAGATAAGCAATAACTTGTTTTTTCATTTCCTCCACCGTCCCTTCTACAAACAGTGTGGACAGACTTTCATCTTTCTAAACTATTAAATTCAAAATCTATATGAATTTTTCCACAAAAAAATAGAGTAAGGTGTGAACCTTACTCCATCTCTGCAAATACCATACGATCTTTTCCGTTAATATCGAAAACAACCTCAACATGAGCATGTGGAAAAGCTTGTTGTAACAATCTTTTTACATCCTCACCTTGTCCTACTCCAATTTCAAACGCCACAATCGCTTTCTTCTGCAACACATTCGGCAATTCTTCCATAAAACGGCGATAGAAATCTAATCCGTCTTCACCACCAACAAGTGCTCTCTTCGGCTCATGCTCTTTCACAACAGGAGAAAGACCACGCCAATCCTCTTCCGGTATATATGGAGGATTTGAAACAACAACATCTAGCTTTTGACCCGTTTTATGAAATGGTGACAATAAATCACCGTGATAGAACGTTACTTCTGCACCTAAAGCTTTTGCATTTTCTTTTGCAACTTCAATCGACTCTTGTGCAATATCTACTGTATACACATGAAGATTTTTATTTTCTAAAGCAAGCGTAATAGAAATCGCTCCACTACCTGTACCTATATCTGCTACATGTAGTTTCTCATCACCAAAATGGCGCTCGATTCTTTCTAATACTCCCACTATAAGCTCTTCTGTTTCCGGCCTTGGTATTAATACTTCTTCATTCACAAAGAAAGACCGTCCATAAAACATTTCATAACCAATCATATATTGAATAGGAATACCTTCTACATGCTTATGGATAAACTCCGTAAAGCTTTTCTCTTGTTCCTCAGTTATTTCTTCACGCATATTCATAAGTAATCCTGTTCTGTTCACCTTTAATACATGACAAAGGACAATTTCTCCCGCATTTTCATCTCGTCCATTTTCCTGTAAAAAAGAAGAAGCCCATTTCAGGGCTTCATAGACACGCATTACTCAGCTGCCTCCATCTTTTGAGCCTGATCTTCCATCACTAAGGCATTGATGAAATCATCTAACTTACCTTGTAAGATTTGATCTAGCTTTTGAATCGTTAAACCGATTCGATGGTCTGTAACACGGTTTTGCGGGAAGTTATACGTACGAATACGCTCTGAACGATCTCCCGTACCAACAGCTTGTTTACGGTTTTGATCATACTCAGCTTGCGCTTCTTGTCTAAACTTATCATAAACACGTGCGCGTAATACTTTCATCGCTTTTTCTTTATTCTTGATCTGTGATTTCTCATCCTGACAAGATACAACTACACCAGTCGGTAAATGCGTTAAACGCACCGCTGACATCGTTGTATTAACGCTCTGTCCACCAGGTCCACTAGAAGCGAATGTATCAACACGAACATCTTTCTCATGAATATCAATTTCTACTTCTTCTGCCTCTGGTAATACAGCTACAGTTGCTGTAGATGTATGAATACGTCCACCAGATTCCGTTTCAGGAACACGTTGTACACGGTGAGCACCATTCTCGAATTTCAGCTTCGCGAAAGCACCTTTACCATTAATCATAAAGATAATCTCTTTATATCCACCTAACTCTGTATAGCTAGCCTCAATAATCTCCGTTTTCCAGCCCTGTACCTCAGCGTAACGGCTATACATACGGTATAAGTCACCAGCAAATAAAGCTGCCTCGTCTCCACCAGCAGCTCCACGAACCTCAACGATAACGTTCTTATCATCATTAGGGTCTTTTGGAACAAGTAAAATTTTCAGACGCTCTGATAATGTTTTATCTTGTGATTCTAACTCAGAAACTTCTTCTTTTACCATTTCACGCATTTCTGCGTCTAACTTATCTTCTAACATTGCTTTCGCATCTTTTAATTGCTCACGAACATCCTTATACTCACGATACACCTCTACCGTTTCCTGTATATCAGACTGTTCCTTTGAATATTCACGAAGCTTATTTGAATCACTAATAATCGCTGGATCACTTAACAATTCATTTAACTTCTCATAACGATTTTCTACAGCTTGCAAACGATCTAACACATCATTCACCTCTACATCCTAGTATCTAATACAAATAGTATATGGTACTTACTCAAAAAAACGCAAATTATATTTAAAAGCGCAAGCGGCTCGCTCAGAATCGCAGGCCATTGGAGCTCTCGACCTTGAAGCGCTTTTTGCTTCGAGCGAGAGAGCGAAATGGCCTGCGATTCTAGCCGCTGGAGCTAGATAATATATTTAAAAGTGGCGGTGGCTCTTTCAGCTCTGACCAACTAAGGTTCTTTCGACCTAAAGGCGCTTTTTACCTTTCGGGCGGAAGGTTCTTAGATGCGAAGAGCTAGCCACCGGAACTAGATATATTTAAAAGCGTAAGCGGCTCACACCGCTCATTCTCTCTATTTTGAAAAAAACCCGCCTTGCGCAGCGAGTTTTACTTATCTTTGTTTGCAGGTACTGCATGACAATGACGACAACGTGGTTCATACGATTCTGAAGCTCCAACTAAAATAATTGGATCATCAAATGCCGCTGGTTCTCCATCAATTAATCGTTGTGTACGACTTGCTGGAGATCCACATACAGAACATACTGCTTGTAGTTTTGTCACATGTTCAGCAATCGCCATCAGCTGAGGAACTTGTCCAAATGGTAGACCACGGAAATCTTGGTCTAAACCAGCTACAATGACACGATAGCCACGATTTGCCAATACTTGCACCACTTCCACAATGTCCCCATCAAAAAATTGCACCTCATCGATTGCAATAACATCCAGCTCTTCTGTAATATGTTCAAATATATCCTTTGAAGCTGAAACAGGAACTGCTTTTACCTTTAATCCGTTATGTGATACAACATCTTCTTCACTATATCGATTATCAATACATGGTTTAAATACAATTGCATGTTGTTTTGCAAATTGCGTACGGCGCACACGGCGGATTAGCTCTTCTGACTTGCCAGAAAACATACTACCGCAAATCACTTCAATCCAGCCATTTTGATTTATTAAGTACATGAAGCTCTCCTTTCATCTACTTTTCAGTTAAAAGTAGGGTAAAGGTATAATATTTTCGCAAAAAAAACAGACAAGCGAATACATACACTTGCCTGTTTTATGTTTTTATTACTTAAGACCGTATTTCTTATTGAAGCGGTCAACGCGTCCGTCTGCAGTAGCAAACTTCTGACGTCCAGTGTAGAATGGGTGAGAATCAGAACTGATCTCAACTTTTAGTAATGGATAAGTGTTACCATCTTCCCACTCAACAGTTTCGTTAGATCCTTTAGTAGATCCGCTTAAGAATTTGAAGCCTGTGTTTGTGTCCATGAATACAACTTTCTTGTAATCTGGGTGAATTCCTGCTTTCATTCTTTTCATCTCCTTCCGCCCTGAATCATTTTCGAAACAGAGTTTTTCATCTTCAGCTGCATACACAACTATATTGATGAAACACATATGATGAAATTATAACAAGGCTAACTTCATTTTGCAACTACCTGTTTTTGTCTTTTGAAATTAAAAGTGTAGACGGCTCGTTTAGCTCTGACTGGCTAAGGTTCTCTCGCACAAAAAGTGCTTTTTACCTTTAGTGCGGGAGGTTCTTAGACACGAAGAGCTAGCCGTCGGAACTAGATACAATTTAAAAGCAGAAGCGGCTCGTTCAGAATGGGAGGGGGATGGAGCTTCTGACGTAGAGGTGCTTTTTACCTTGTAGGAAGACGCGAAGCCACCGACCATTCTAGCCGCTGGAGCTGGATATTATCTTAAAAGTGGCGGTGGCTCGCTCAGCTCTGACCAGCTAAGGTTCTTTCGCCCTAAAGGTGCTTTTTACCTTTCGGGCGGAAGGTTCTTAGATGCGAAGAGCTAGCCACCAGAACTGGATATTACTTAAGAATCCAGGACACTTCGAACTCTCGATCTTGAAGCGCTTTTTGCTTCATGCGAGAGAGCGAAATGACCGGAGATTTTAGCCGCTGGAGGGAGCTCATCCAGCTCTGACTAGCTCAGGTTCTTTCACTTATTTCTCTCTTTAATATCACCTAAACAGCATAAAAAACTCGCTTACTATAAAATAAGCGAGTCTTGATTTTTTCCCTTTACTTAGTTGTTACATACCTTTTCGAGTCTGCAACAATGTTTTGTAAAAACTCTTCATTTGTCTTCGTTTGACGAAGCTTACGTAAGAAACTTTCAACAAAGTCTGGTGTATCACGCATTGTCTTACGAATGCCCCATAACTTGTCTAAATGTTCTTTTGGAATTAATAGATCTTCTTTACGTGTACCAGAACGACGAATATCAATCGCTGGGAAGATACGACGTTCAGCTAATGAACGATCTAAGTGAAGTTCCATATTTCCAGTTCCTTTAAATTCCTCGTAAATAACATCGTCCATACGTGATCCTGTATCAACAAGGGCTGTTGCTAAAATTGTTAAGCTACCGCCTTCTTCAATATTACGTGCAGCTCCAAAGAAACGCTTCGGTCTATGGAAGGCAGCTGGATCGATACCACCTGATAATGTTCTACCACTTGGTGGAATAACGAGGTTGTAAGCTCGAGCTAAACGGGTAATACTATCCATTAAAATGATAACATCTTTCTTGTGCTCTACAAGACGCATCGCACGTTCTAACACAAGCTCAGCTACTTTAATATGATTTTCTGGTACTTCATCAAAAGTAGAACTTACAACATCTCCTTTAACAGAACGTTCAATGTCTGTTACTTCCTCTGGACGCTCATCAATTAAAAGTACAATTAGTTCTGCTTCCGGATGATTTGTTGTAACACTGTGCGCGATTTCTTTTAATAGACTTGTTTTACCAGCCTTTGGAGGCGCAACAATTAAACCACGTTGTCCAAATCCAACTGGTGCGATTAAATCCATGATGCGTGTCGGTAACTTTTTCGGTTCCGTTTCCAATTTCATTTGGCGATCTGGGTATAATGGTGTTAATGCAGGGAAATGCACACGCTCTTTTGCTGAATCTGGATCATCTCCGTTTACAGCTTCAACTTGTAATAACCCAAAATAGCGTTCATTTTCTTTCGGAGGTCGTACTTTACCAGAAACCTTATCTCCATTACGTAAATCGAAACGACGAATTTGCGAAGCTGAGATATAAATATCTTCTGAGCTTGGAGAATAGTTGATAGGACGTAGGAATCCAAATCCTTCTGATTGAATAATTTCTAATACGCCTTCCATGAAAAAGAAACCTTCTTTTTCTGCTCGAGCTTTCAAAATAGAAAAAATCAGCTCTTTTTTCGTTAACTTGCTATAATACGAAATCTTAAATTCTTTCGCAAGCTCGTATAACTCTTTTAATTTCATGTTTTCTAATGCTGCAATTGACAAATTCATTCAGACACCACACTTTAACGTTATTCTCTTTTTTCATGGGTAAAGGGAAAAAATACGGAAGGCAAATAATTAATAATGAAAGGCAATAAGTTCAAGTAGGGTAATATTCACTATTGTAACCCTTTTATCTAGTTTTAATCAATACGTTGGAACACAAATACAAGAAGCGAAGACAAGAAAATTTGTCTTCGCTTCTTATTTAATTTAGTTCCAGCTCCAATAGTTAGAAAGATCGACCATTTTAACCTTTCTGAAGGAGCTGCTTACGCTTTTTATTTAATCTAGCTTCAGCAGTTAGAATGGTCAGTGGCTTCACTTCTTCCTGCGAGGCAAAAAGCGCCTCTACGTCAGAAGCTCCATCCCCCTCCCATTCTGAACAAGCTGCTTACGCTTTTTACTTAAATCCAGCTCCGGTGGCTAGAAGGGTCAGTCATTTCCCCCCTTCCTGCGAGGCACAAAACGCCTCTTCGTCAGGAGTTCCAATGCCTTCCCCTTCTGAGCAAGCCACCTCTGCTTTTTACTTAATAACCAAGTTCGGTTTTTTATTTAAGCTATGACGACCATCTACGAAGCGAACTGTGCCTGATTTTGCGCGCATAACAAGGGATTGCGTTGTTCCTACGCTACCTTTAAATTGAACACCACGTAATAGTTCTCCATCTGTTACGCCTGTTGCTGCAAAGATTGCATCGTCACCTTTTACTAAGTCCTCCATGCGAAGGATACGATTAATGTCTTCTATGCCCATTTTTTTACAACGTGCTAATTCAGCTTCGTTTTGTGGCAATAGTTTTCCGTGAATTTCTCCACCTAAACATTTTAAAGCAACTGCTGCTAATACACCTTCAGGTGCTCCACCAGATCCAAATAAAATATCTACACCTGTACGATCAAACGCTGTATTAATCGCTCCAGCTACATCTCCATCATTAATCAATTTAATGCGCGCACCAGCTTTACGAATTTCTTCAATAATTTCTTGATGACGTGGACGATTTAAAACTGTCGCTACAACATCTTCAATATCTTTATTTTTCGCTTTCGCAACTGCACGTAAGTTATCAATAATAGGCGCATCAATGTCGACCGCCCCAACTGCTTCTGGGCCAACCGCGATTTTATCCATGTACATGTCAGGGGCATGTAACAAATTACCGTGGTCTGCAATTGCAATGACAGCAAGAGCATTCCAGCCACCAGCTGCTACGATGTTTGTCCCTTCTAAAGGATCAACCGCAACGTCTACACGTGGTCCATATCCTGTACCTAATTTCTCTCCGATATATAGCATTGGTGCTTCATCCATCTCACCTTCACCAATTACAACTGTACCTTTCATCGGAATTGTATCAAATACATCACGCATAGCTGATGTTGCTGCACCGTCTGCCTCATCCTTTTTCCCGCGCCCCATCCAACGCGCTGATGATAAAGCTGCAGCCTCTGTTACACGTACTAACTCCATAGATAAACTTCTTTCCACGATAATCCCTCTCCTTTAAGCCTTTATATTTCTGCCGTATTTTGTGAATCGTGTTTTTCTATAAAGTGTACTTCCGCAAGTAGTGATGCTTCGCTTCCCCCTTGCGGAAGTATCACTTATGCGTTCTTCATTTCTTCAATTTCTTGCTTTGTCATTTGTTCTCGCCAAATGTTTGCACCAAGCCCTTTAAGCTTGTCCACTATATTCTCATAACCTCGATCAATATGCTCAAGTCCTGTTACTTCTGTAATTCCATCTGCCATTAACCCTGCAATAACAAGTGCCGCTCCTGCTCGTAAATCACTCGCCTTCACTTTTGCACCTTGCAGTAACACAGGACCAGTTACAATTGCCGAACGACCCTCTACTTTAATTTGAGCATTCATACGACGTAATTCATCAATGTGTTTGAAACGGGCACCGTAAATTGTATCTGTTACAACTCCCGTCCCGTGCGCCTTTGTTAAAAGCGTCGTAAACGGCTGTTGTAAATCCGTTGGAAAACCTGGATATACAAGCGTTTTGATATCAACTACTTTTAACTTTCTATTACCGTTCACCGTAATTTGATCATCGTTCGTTTCAACTTGAACACCAGCTTCTCTTAGCTTTGCAGTAACTGATTCTAAATGCTGAGGAATAACGTTATCAACCGTTACTTCTCCTCCTGATGCAGCTCCTAGAATCATATACGTACCAGCTTCAATACGATCTGGAATGATAGTATGGTGACAACCATGTAAAGAGTCAACACCATCTATTCGGATTACATCAGTACCAGCACCTTTAATACGTGCTCCCATGCTTGTTAACAATGTAGCTACATCAATGATCTCAGGCTCTTTCGCTGCATTTTCAATAACAGTTCTACCTTTCGCTCGTACAGCTGCTAGCATAATATTAATCGTAGCTCCTACACTAACAACATCTAAATAAATACGTGCCCCGCGTAGCTCATCTGCTCTTAAATAGATGGCACCTTGTTCATTCGTAACATGTGCACCTAGCGCTTCAAACCCTTTAATATGCTGATCAATCGGCCTCGGACCTAAATGACATCCACCCGGAAGCCCAATAACAGCTTTTTTAAAACGGCCAAGCATTGCACCCATTAAATAATAAGAAGCGCGCAATTTTTTCACTTTTCCATTTGGCAAAGGCATTGCAACCATGTTAGAAGGATCGACTACCATCTCTTCCTCCTGTCCATAAGTTACTTTCCCTCCAATTTCCTCTAGTAAGTCTCCTAACATTTTCACGTCCGAAATATTAGGGACACCACCAATAGTTACTGGAGTATCTGCTAAAATTGTCGCTGGAATTAATGCAACGGCACTGTTCTTTGCACCACTTACTCGAATTGTTCCATTTAAAGCTCTTCCGCCTTCAATTAGCAATTTTTCCATATTGAGCTCCCTTCTTGTGAATGTATTTACTTTCTATCTTTTTATAGAAAGCTCCCCTTAAGAATCTCAATTACTCTTTCCATCCCAAAACTCAATAAATAGGAAACCATTATCTTCATTTCTCCTGTAGCACGAATAGATAAAGATCAACTATTCATCGAATTTACTTTATCAATTTAGATACGTTATCACATTTATTAATAGGACTATGCACATTATTTTCTATTTAAAAACCAAAAATGATAAAATCTTTAGACTTGTTCACGCTTTCATTATACAACGAAAGGAAACCGTCTAAAAGACTAGACGGTTTCCAAAACGGAATTTTATTCTTACGCTTTACCGTTAGAACCGAATTCGCGAATTTTACCAATAACAGTTGCTTTGATAGCGTCGCGGCCAGGTCCGATAAATTTACGAGGATCGTAAACTTCTTGGTCTTTGTTTAATACTTCACGAACAGCTTTTGTAAACTCGATTTGGTTCTCAGTGTTTACGTTGATTTTTGAAGTACCTAAAGAGATAGCTTTTTCGATATCAGCAGTTGGGATACCAGTACCACCATGTAATACTAAAGGTACGCCAGTGAAGTCACGAACTTGTTCCATTTCAGCGAATCCTAAGTTAGGCTCACCTTTGTAAGGACCGTGTACAGAACCTAAAGCTGGAGCTAGGCAATCGATACCTGTTGCTTCAACAAGGTGCTTACACTCTGCTGGGTCAGCGTAAATTACGCCTTCAGCGATTACGTCGTCTTCTTGTCCGCCAACTGTTCCAAGCTCAGCTTCAACAGATACGTTACGAGCGTGTGCGTATTCTACTACTTGTTTAGTAGTTTCAACGTTTTCTTCGAATGGGTGGTGAGAAGCGTCGATCATTACAGATGTGAAACCTGCATCGATTGCTTCTTTACATTTTTCGAAGCTTGAACCATGGTCAAGGTGAATCGCTACAGGAACAGTGATGTTCATTTCTTCGATTAAAGCTTTAACCATGGCTACAACTGTTTTGAAACCAGTCATATGACGAGCTGCACCCTCAGATACACCTAGGATTACAGGAGATTTTTCTTCTTCCGCAGCAGCTAAGATAGCTTGAGTCCACTCTAAGTTGTTCATGTTGAATTGACCAACTGCGTATTTTCCTTCTAGTGCTTTGTTTAGCATTTCTTTCATAGAAACTAAAGGCATGGTGAATCCTCCTAAAAAACGTTTTTTGTATCCGATAAGTTCTTATCGCTGGTAGTATGACCAGAATAAGGTAAAATATGTATATCTACATACCGGACTTTTTTCTACACTCAATAGGATAACAACTTGTACTCAAAAACTCAACCGTATTCACCTGCACAATAGTCCATGTAAACGCTTTTTTCCATATTTTTTATAAAAAATTCATTTTTATGCCTCTACAGCGAGCTCATTTCTCACAGCTTGACGAATTTCATCAATATCAAATGGTTTAGCAAAATGCATTAAAGCTCCTAAATCTTTTGCTTCTTGGATCATATCAAGCTCTCCATAAGCAGTCATTAAAATTACTTTAATACTCTCATCAATTTCTTTTACATGCTTTAAAATCTCTATACCATCCATGCCTGGAATTTTCATATCTAACACTACTAAATCTGGATTATCTTTTTTCACGATATCTAAAGCTTGAAATCCATTCGCTGCTTGGAATGTCTGATAACCTTCTTTTTGGAACACTTCATGTAATAACACACGAATCCCATATTGATCATCAACGATTAAAATTTTACCTTCCATAATTCCCAACCTTTCTGTGTAAGTACAAGATTTAAAGCTTCTTATATCTTAACGATTTAATTTCGCTATTCTTTGGCAAATTCCTTCCTATTCTTTCTTATTTTACCGTTTCCTATTTTGTTATGCTACCCTACGATTTCACCTTTCTAAAAAAATAAATTATAATGAAAGCCGGCAAACACGTACGAAGGGAGTAACATTATGTTAAAAATTTTTTCAACTCAATTAAGTGGTTATTTCTCCAGGGTTTCTCAAAAAGAAGAAATGAATATAGAAGATAGCGCTCGTTTACTTGCTCAAGCACTAGTTGGCGATGGTTTCATTTATTTACATGGTACAAATGAAATGGAGGGCGTTGTTGCCGAGGCACTATTCGGTGCTGAACCAATGAAGCAAGCAAAACGCTTATTTGAAAATGGTAAAGAAGCAGAAGTAACCTCTGCGGATCGTGTACTTCTTATTAGCCGTTTTTCAACAGATGAAGCGGTTGTAGAAATTGCAAAAAAACTACAAGAAGAGGGACACTCTATTGTCGGCATTTCTGCTCTTCAAGAAGGTACGGAATCACTCGAACGATATACAGACGTACATATTGATACAAAACTGTTAAAAGGTCTTATTCCAGACGATGAAGGTAATCGCTACGGATTCCCAAGTTTAATAGTAGCTTTATTTGCTTATCACGGGATTAAATTTACAATTGATGAAATGTTAAATGAATATTAAAAAAGCGCCTTATTTCAGGCGCTTTTTTTATTACTTGCTCTCTTTATTCGTAATAGAAGCTCTTACGAAGTCATGGAACAATGGTTGTGGACGGTTTGGACGAGAAACAAGTTCTGGGTGGAACTGTGCTGCCACGAACCAAGGGTGGTCTTTTATTTCAATGATTTCAACTAGACGGCCGTCTGGGCTTGTACCAGAGAATACAAATCCTTCTTTTTCCATATCCGGACGGAACTGATTGTTGAACTCATAACGATGACGATGACGCTCATATACAACCGGCTCATTATAAGCATTGTAAGCATTTGTTTCTTCAGCAAGCTTACATGGGTATAGACCAAGACGAAGTGTACCACCTAGGTCCTCTACATCTTTTTGTTCTGGTAATAAGTCGATGATTGCATATGGTGTGTCAGGGTTGATTTCAGAAGAGTTAGCACCTTCTAAACCTAATACATTACGTGCGAATTCGATTGATGCAAGTTGCATACCTAAGCAAATTCCTAAGAATGGAACTTTGTTTTCACGAGCATATTGAATCGCAACGATTTTACCTTCTACACCACGATCGCCGAAGCCACCTGGTACAAGGATACCGTCTGTATCGCCAACTAATTCTTTTACGTTTTCTGCTGTTACGTGCTCAGCATTTACCCATTTTACTTCTACATCTGTGTCGAATGAGTAACCAGCATGACGAAGTGCTTCTACAACAGAAATATAAGCATCTTGAAGTTCTACATATTTACCAACAAGAGCGATTTTTGTTTTCTTAGAAAGATTACGCACTTTGTTAACTAGAGCAGTCCACTCTGTCATATCTGCAGCTGGATTGTCTAATTTTAAGTGGTCACAAACGATTTGGTCCATGTTTTGTTCTTGAAGAGATAATGGAACCGCATATAAAGTATCTGCATCGCGAGCTTCGATAACTGCTTTTGTATCAATGTCACAGAATAATGCAAGCTTGTCTTTCATATCTTGAGAAACAGGCATTTCTGTACGAACAACGATAATGTTTGGTTGAATACCTAAGCTACGAAGTTCTTTAACACTATGTTGTGTTGGTTTTGTCTTCATTTCACCCGCTGCTTTTAAGTACGGGATTAACGTACAGTGAATGTACATTACATTGTCACGACCGATGTCGCTCTTAATTTGACGGATTGCTTCTAAGAATGGTAGAGACTCGATGTCACCAACAGTTCCACCGATTTCTGTAATAACAACATCCGCATTTGTTTCACGACCAGAACGATATACGCGTTCTTTAATTTCGTTAGTAATGTGAGGAATAACTTGAACTGTTCCTCCTAAATATTCACCGCGACGCTCTTTTTGAAGAACTGAAGAGTAAATTTTACCTGTTGTTACGTTGCTGTATTTGTTTAAGTTAATGTCGATAAAACGCTCATAGTGACCAAGGTCTAAGTCAGTTTCTGCGCCATCATCTGTTACGAATACCTCACCGTGTTGATATGGGCTCATAGTCCCTGGGTCTACGTTAATGTATGGATCAAACTTTTGAATCGTTACGTTTAAACCACGATTTTTTAAAAGTCTTCCAAGAGATGCTGCTGTAATACCTTTTCCTAAAGACGATACTACACCGCCTGTTACAAAAATATACTTAGTCATGAAAAAGCTCCCTTCTATTTTGCTGTTATATAATCACCGTTGCAAAGCGCAACGTATGTAGATAACACTGTATCCATCTTATTGTTAGACTCTTTTTATTTTCTAAACAAAAAACAAAAAAGAAAATTGCTCCCCTCATCACAAAAAGTAATAAGTAGGGAGCAATTTTCTTTTATATTTACACTTTAAAAGTATTATCGTCCTTTTTTAAAGAGCCCAAAAATGATTCTACATGGACGATAATGAAAAGTCAAGAACTACAGTTCTTCCTCTTCTTCTTCTTCAGTTTCGTCATACTCAAGTTCTTCTTCAGCGAAGTCGTCGTCATCTTCGTCTAAATCATCAAGATCGTCGTCATCTCCGTCTTCTTCTTCAAGAACCTTGTCCAAATCTTCTACATCATCATCTTCTTCATTTACGTCTGCATCGTCGAAGTCATCTTCATCTTCTTCAATGTAGTCGTCAAAACCGTCTTCTTCAACTTTACGTTTCTTCTTCGGTTTTGGTTGAGGCAAGATTTCTTCATCAATTTGCTCGTATGGGTACCAGCTGCGTAGTCCCCAACGATTTTCTCCTAAATTAATGAAACGTCCATCGATGTTTAAGTCTGTATAAAATTGTGCGATTTTCGCATTAACTTGCTCTTGAGATAGTCCCAGCACTTGAGCGATTTCTTGAACCAACTCGTTGAATGTCGTTGCTTGTTTTTTATCCCCTAAAACGCTATGTACAACTTCAATCATTGAACATTCTTTTAGCTCTTCTGGTGAATATTGCTTAAAATCCACTTATGCGGCACTTCCTTTCATCAAATATAACATTATATATAACGGCCTGCTTAAAAAAATCCATACTATTCATTATAAACAAAAGTCGCACAAATATGCTACAAAAAAAACGGGAAACTTTTATAGGGTAGTAAAATTATAATTTGTCTGTTCCTTATTTCGGAAGCATATGGGCCCCTTGCAATACATACCTAATTTGCATTTCTGTATATTCTTCGAGCGTATACAGTTTTTGCAGCGCCCAGCGTCTAAATCCCCACATCTGTCCTTGTATAAAAATATTATGGGCAAGAAGCTGTATTTCTTTTTTATTTAATGTAAATGTTCCATTTTCCGTACACTGTTCTAAAATATTCTCGAACATTCCTACCATTTGAAACTCCTTTTCTAATACATACGGAAGTGATTCTTTCGGTAAAAAGCGTACCTCTTGATACATTATCAATACTTCTTCCTGTAATTCGTCCATCACTTTAAAGTAATTCGTTATTGCTATCTTTAAACTTTCTACACTCCCTTTTTCTGTACAAACTACTTCCTCTAATCTTTCTTTTACATGTTCATAAATACTATCACAAACTAAATACAAAACATCATCTTTTGTACGAATGTACTCATAAAGTGTCCCTATACTAAATCCAGCCGCTTTTGCAATTTCTCTCGTTGTTGTACGCGGAAATCCTTTTTGTTTAAACAGTTGCACCGCACCTTTAATCATTTGCTCACGTCTTAACGCAACTAATTTTTCATCTTTCACCGATGCATGTACATTATGTTTAACCATTCCCTTCACCTCTCTCTATTATTTTTTGGAAGGAAAAAGCGTAGGAAAATACCTACGCTTTCGTTCCTACTTCGTTAACATACGAGAAATTACAAGCCTCTGAATCTCTTGTGTTCCTTCATATATTTGTGTAATTTTTGCATCTCGCATATAACGCTCTACTGGATAATCTTTCGTATAACCGTAACCACCAAATACTTGCACCGCTTCAGTCGTCACCCTCATCGCTGTATCTCCTGCAAATACTTTTGACATCGCTGACTCTTTTCCATACGGAAGCCCTTCTGATTCAAGCCAAGCCGCTTGATATGTTAAAAGGCGTGCCGCTTCTACATCTGTTGCCATATCCGCAAGTTTAAAGCCAATCCCTTGCTGCGCCGCAATTGGTTTTCCAAATTGATGGCGCTCCCTTGCATATTCTACAGAAGCATCTAAAGCCCCTTGTGCAATACCAACAGCTTGCGCCGCAATACCGTTACGACCTCCATCTAATGTTTGCATCGCAACTTTAAACCCTTGCCCCTCTTCTCCAAGTAGATTCTCTACAGGAATACGGCAATCTTCAAACATAATTTCAGTCGTTGGTGAAGAGCGAATCCCTAGCTTGCTCTCCTTCTTCCCAACTGAAAATCCCGGTGTATCACTTTCTACAATAAATGCACTCGTACCGCGCTGCTTTGATTCAGGATCAGTTAGCGCAAAAACGACATAAATATCAGCAATACCGCCATTTGTAATGAAAATTTTTGATCCATTTAAAATATAATGGTCTCCATCTCTCTTTGCGATTGTCTTCATTCCACCAGCATCCGATCCAGATCCTGGCTCCGTTAAGCCGTATGCACCAATTTTCTTTCCTTCAGCCATCGGTCGTAAAAACTTTTGCTTTTGCTCTTCCGTCCCAAATTTAAAAATTGGCCATCCCGCAAGTGAAGTATGCGCGGACAGTGTTACGCCTGTTGAAGCACAAACGCGGGATAATTCTTCAATAGCGATTACGTACGCTAAGTAATCGCTTCCAATTCCACCGTACTCTTCAGGCCACGGAATACCGGTTAAACCAAGCTCTGCCATTTGATCAAATAATTCTCGATCAAATCGCTCTTCCTCATCACGCTCAGCTGCTGTTGGTGCCACTTCATTTTTAGCAAAATCTCGAACCATTTTTCTTATCATTTCATGTTCTTCTGATAGTTTAAAATGCATCTCCGTCTCCCCCTCGCCCTTTTATAAAGCACGGCTAATAACAAGTTTCTGTATTTCACTTGTTCCTTCATATATTTGCGTGATTTTCGCATCACGGAAAAATCGTTCTACTGGATAGTCTTTCGTATAACCGTAACCACCAAAAACTTGCACCGCCTCAATCGCGACTTCAACCGCTGTCTTAGAAGCAAATAATTTCGCAATAGATGCTTCTTTACCGCATGGTAATCCCTGTGCCCTAAGAGATGCCGCTCTATATACGAGTAACCTTGCTGCTTCGACACTTGTTGCCATATCTGCAAGCTTGAAGCCAATCCCTTGCTGCGCCGCAATTGGCTTCCCGAATTGCTCTCTTTCTTTTGCATAATCAATTGCACAGCCAAGCGCCGCTTCAGCAATTCCTAACGCCTGCGCACCGATTCCAATTCGCCCAACATCTAAATTCGCCATTGCCACCTTAAATCCTTGTCCTTCTTCCCCAAGTAAATTCTCAGCTGGCACTTTCATATCTTCAAAAGTAAGTTGTACTGTACGAGAACCGAGAAGTCCCATCTTATGTTCATCTTTTCCAATGATTAAACCAGGTGTATCTTTCTCTACTATAAATGCAGAAATACCACTTTTTCCTGCCTCTGGATTTGTAGAAGCGAATACAATGTATGTACTTGCTTCACCACCATTTGTAATAAACACTTTCGATCCATTAATAATATAATGATCACCTTTTTTCACAGCTCTTGATTTCAAACTCCCTGCATCTGATCCTGCATTTGGCTCTGTTAAAGCAAATGCACCTAAATATTCCCCAGTTGCAAGTTTAGAAACATATTTTTTCTTCTGTTCTTCTGTTCCGAAATATAAAATCGGATTCATTCCAACTGACGTATGTACAGCTAAAATTACACCAACTGTTGCACTTACCTTTGAGATTTCCTCAATTGCTAGAATGTAAGATATAAAGTCCATTTCTGCCCCACCGTATTTTGCAGGCGCTGGAATACCCATTAATCCAAGCTCACCCATCTTTTGCAAAATCTCTTTCGGGAACACCCCTTGTTCCATACTAGGAACAAAGGGAGCTATTTCCTTCTGTGCAAAATCCCGAACCATTTTCCTCATCATTTGCTGCTCTTCATTAAAACGAAAGTTCATATATTCCGCCTCCATTTGCTATATATCCTTTAAATAATTTGGTAAGACCACTATGTTGTAACAAAGGGGGCATTTATTCGTAAACGTAGAATCCACGACCTGTTTTACGCCCTAACCATCCTGCATTCACATACTTACGTAATAACGGACATGGGCGATATTTACTATCTCCTAATCCTTCATGCAACACTTCCATAATGTATAAACACGTATCTAAACCGATAAAATCGGCGAGTGTCAAAGGCCCCATCGGATGGTTCATACCAAGCTTCATGACTTCATCAATTGCTTCTTTCGTCGCTACACCTTCATATAACGTATAAATTGCTTCGTTAATCATCGGTAGCAAAATACGATTTGATACAAAACCTGGGAAATCATTCACTTCAACTGGTACTTTCCCAATTTTTTTCGTAATATCTTCAATTGCTTCATATACCGCATCATCGGTAGCCAAACCACGAATAATCTCAACAAGCTTCATAACTGGAACTGGATTCATAAAGTGCATACCGATTACTTTTTCCGGACGCTTCGTTACCGCTGCAATTTCTGTAATTGGCAGAGATGACGTATTCGTTGCTAAAATTGCGTGTTCTGGAGCAATTTCATCTAGATTCGCAAAGATTTTCTTTTTAATATCCATTTTCTCAACAGCTGCTTCAATAATAAGATCCGCTTCTTTCACACAATCTAAATCAAGCGTTACTGTAAGACGATTTAATGTGGCTTCCTTCTCTTCTTCCTTCATACGTCCTTTTTCTACTTGGCGTGCTAAGTTTTTCGTAATGATAGCCAATCCTCTATCTAATTGCTCTTGCTTTAAATCTTGTACCTTCACGTCATATCCTGCCATTGCACATACTTGTGCAATTCCTGATCCCATTTGCCCTGCACCAATTACAACAATGTTTTGTACACCCATTTTTTCTTCCCCCTTAATTGTTAATAAATTTTATACCCTCGAACTTTAATTAGTGAACTTCAATCATCACTGCGTCCCCTTGACCGCCACCGCTACAAATCGAAGCAATTCCAATTCCACCGCCGCGCTGCTTAAGTGCATGGATTAGTGTAACGATAATGCGCGCTCCGCTTGCTCCAATTGGATGTCCCATCGCTACCGCGCCGCCATTTACATTCAATTTTTCCGGATCAATTCCTGCGATTTCTGTACTTGCAATTGCTACCGCTGCAAAGGCTTCATTAATCTCGAATAAATCAATGTCTTCAATTGTCTTTCCTGTTTTTTCAAGCAATGCGTTAATTGCATAACCTGGAGTTCTTGGGAAATCTTTAGATTCCACTGCAATTGCTGTATGCGCCAAAATTGTCGCTAATGGCTTTCTTCCTTCTTGCTTCGCTCTGTCTTCGCTCATTAATACAAGTGCGGCACCACCATCGTTTAGTCCCGGCGCATTACCAGCTGTCACCGTCGCTGTCTTATCAAATACAGGTTTTAACTTTGCTAACTTTTCAATCGTTGTATCTTCACGTGGCGCCTCATCCTTTGCAACGACAATAGGATCGCCTTTTCTTTGCGGAATCGTTACTGGCACGATTTCCTCTTCAAAACGCCCTTCTTTATGCGCTGAAACCGCACGCTGATGGCTACGATATGCCCATTCATCTTGCGCTTCGCGAGAAATTCCATCTTCCTTTGCAACTTCTCCGCCATAAACGCCCATGTGTGTACCTGAAAATGCGCATGTTAAACCGTCAGCAACGTTTAAATCAATAACTTCGTTGTTGCCCATTCTGTATCCCCATCTTGCTCCACGTAAAATGTAAGGACTGTTACTCATCGACTCCATACCGCCAGCTACAATCAGTGATTGATCGCCAGTACGAATAATCTGATCCGCTAACGTAACCGCACGAAGCCCTGATGCACAAACTTTATTCACTGTTTCCGTCTGCACTTCCCAAGGGATTCCAGCAGCCCTCGCAGCTTGGCGCGATGGAATTTGTCCCTGCCCACCTTGAATAACCGTTCCAAATATAACTTCTTCAACATCACTAGCCGCAACATTTGCTCTTTCAAGCGCTGCTTTAATTGCAATTCCTCCAAGTTCCGTCGCTTTTACATCCTTTAAAGATCCTCCAAATTTTCCAACTGGTGTTCTTGCAGCACTTAAAATAACTGTTTTACTCATGTTTCTTTCCCCCATTTCATTTTTTAACACTGAGCGCTCGCTCGGTATCCCTACGTTGAGAAGAGGTGCAATCATTGCACCTCTTTCTAAAGTTGTATACATTCTTACAAACTACATTGCTTCTTTTTTCTGCCCGATAACAGATCGTTCTAAAATCTCTGTCACATCAAGAGTTTGAACTTTCTCTTCTACCTCTTTCGCTTTCGTTCCATCACTGATCATCGTTAAGCAATATGGACAACCTGTACCGATAATAGATGGCTGTACAGCTAATGCTTGTTCTGTACGAGCAACGTTAATACGAGAACCTGTTGTTTCTTCCATCCACATTAAGCCACCACCTGCGCCACAGCACATTCCAGTTTCACGGTTACGTGCCATTTCTACAAGATTCACTCCAGGAATCGCTTTCAAAATGTCACGTGGCGCTTCGTACACTTCGTTGTATCTTCCTAAATAACAGGAATCATGGTACGTAACTGTTTCTTCAATAGCGTGAACAGGCTTTAAGCGCCCTTCTTTCACCCACTGAGCTAACAATTCTGTATGATGATAGACTTCTGCTTGCAAGCCAAAGTCCGGATACTCATTTTTAAATGTGTTATAAGCATGAGGATCAATCGTAACGATTTTCTTCACTCCTGCCTTTTCAAATTCTTCGATATTCTTTGTCGCCATCTCTTGGAATACAAATTCATTTCCGAGGCGGCGTGGTGTATCTCCAGAATTCTTTTCTTTATTACCGAGAATTGCGAATGAAATGCCTGCTTCGTTCATTAACTTCGCAAACGATATCGCAATCTTCTGACTACGATTGTCGTATGATCCCATTGAACCAACCCAGAATAAATACTCGAATTCCTCCCCAGCTTTTGATTTTTCTTTTACAGTTGGAACTGTTACTTCGTCATCACCTTGGCGCCATGTTTCACGCTCTTTACGGTTCAGACCCCACGGATTCCCTTGACGCTCGATATTTGTCATCGCGCGTTGTGCTTCCGCGTCCATTTTTCCTTCTGTTAAAACGAGATATCGACGTAAATCAATAATTTTGTCAACATGCTCATTCATAACTGGGCATTGATCTTCACAGTTACGACACGTTGTACATGCCCAAATCTCTTCTTCTGTAATAACATCTCCGATTAAACTCGGATCGTAAGCGAGCGTTGTAGACGCTGATTCTTGTTGTCCTTTTCCAGCTGCCATCATCGCTAACTGATTTCCTTGTGTATTATTGAAGGCAACTACTGGAACCCACGGTGCTTTTGATGTTACCGCAGCTCCTTTATCAGTTAAATGATCGCGAAGTTTTAAAATTAAGTCCATCGGCGATAACATTTTTCCTGTTCCTGTTGCCGGACACATATTTGTACAACGGCCACACTCTACACAAGCGTATAAGTCAATAAGTTGATTTTGTCTAAAGTCTTCAATTTTACCAACACCAAATGTTTCTTGCGTTTCATCTTCAAAATCAATCTTTTCAAGCTTCCCTGGGTTTGAAAGACGACCGAAGAATACATTAGCTGGTCCTGCAATTAAATGCGCATGTTTTGATTGTGGAACATACACTAAAAACGTTAACAAAATTAGTAAATGCACCCACCAAGAAAAATAGAACACTGAAATGGCTACGGTTTCATTTATCCCGCTAAAAACGTAAGCGATTGCAGAAGCAATTGGTTCACTCCATGAAAGCTCCTCGCCATGCCATATAAGTCCCATACCGTTACCAAGTAGCACAGAAATCATTAAGCCACCGATAAAGATAAGAACAAGACCTGATTTGAAGTTACGTTTTAAACGAACAAGCTTTTCTACATAACGTCTATGAAAAGCCCAAAATACTGCAATTAAAATAACAAGTGTGACAATTTCCTGGAAGAATGTAAATGCAGGGTATAGTGGTCCAAGTGGAAGATGTGATCCTGGTGCGAGTCCTTTCCAAACGAAGTCAATTGCTCCAAATTGGACAAGAATAAATCCGTAAAAGAACATAACGTGAATGATGCCGCTTTTCTTATCTTTCAGCAGCTTTTTTTGACCGAAAACATTGACCTTAAGGAGATCCCAACGCTCTTTAAAACGACGGTCAAATTCAATTTTTTTTCCTAATTGTATGTAGGCCATTCTCGTCCGTATAAGATATACAAACAAATATCCTGCATAAGCAATAACAGCAATGGCAGCCAGCCAATTAATGATCAGTAAGCTATTCATTTTTATGCTACCCCTCTCTTTGTAAGCCCTCTTTCTTTTTTGAATCTTCAAAAATATATAATTTTCTGAATTATATCCCCTATCCCCATTATATAATGAGTGAGCATTCAGTCAACAGTTTTTTGTTATAGAACAACACATTTTTTCATAAAGCTGTTTATTTCGGTGAAACTATAAAGTGAAACTTTAATCCGCAGGGGTGGTTCATCCCCCGCTGATTATTAGTTGAACCAATCGGGCTTTTACGGGCAGTTGATTTCCAAACTAGCTTCTGCTTATTCATCAATTTTTGAAATAGGAAGCTTACTGCCCGTTAAAGCGGGATAAAGTGAACCTTTAATCAGTACAAGATCTATCCTCTAAAGAAATTTATAATAACAGCCGTGCTACCCGTATCATTTGTAACACACTGAAGGTGAAAAGAATGCGAAGGAGGGAATTCACTAATGCTCTACTTATCTCTTTTGTTAATATCCGTTGCTCTTTGGATTACAATTGACCTTTCATACGGGAGACTTCTTCATTTAAAACGAGTAAGCTCTCGCACTTTCCCTTTACGTCAAAGTGATTTTCACCTTTATACATACGGGAAAGATTTGTATGACGCTTTATTTACTGATATAAAACAAGCACAGCATCACATTCATATTTTATTCTTCATTGTAAAAAACGATAAAATCAGTCGTGAATTTTTAAAATTGCTGATTGATAAGGCTCAGGAAGGAATTGAAGTACGACTTTTACTTGATCGATTTGGCAGCCATTCTTTATCAAACGAAGCTATTCGCTCCCTGCAAAAACATGGTGTATCTTTTTCATTTTGTCATAAGGTAAAATTTCCTCTGCCTTTCTTTTCTGCCAATCAACGAAATCATAGGAAAATTACAGTGATTGATGGGAAAACCGGCTATATCGGGGGATTTAATATCGGTGAAGAGTATCTAGGGCATAATGAATATTTAGGATTATGGCGAGACTACCATTTACGTCTTACAGGAGAAGGGGTTCAAGATTTACAAAAGCAATTTTTGCATGACTGGTTTGATGATACGAAACAAAATTTATTAGATGCTTCTCTTTATTTTCCAAAACAAAACCCAGGTACCATCCTGCATCAATTTATTCCGACTGATGGGGCTTATTTACAGCATACTTTTTTACATTTAATTAACGCGGCAAAAAAAGAAATCTGTATCGGTACACCATATTTCATTCCTGGAAAAAAAATTATGAATGCCTTATTAAAAGCAAAAGAAAGAGGGGTTCAAATCACAATTCTTGTTCCAGAAAAAGCTGATCACCCTCTTGTTCGAGAAGCCAAATTTCCGTACTGCCGAAAATTAATACAGGCTGGTTGCAATATTTATGCATTTCAACAAGGTTTTTTTCACGCCAAAATTATTATAGTAGACGATGATATTTGCGATATCGGAACAGCAAACTTTGATATGAGAAGTTTATATATTAACCATGAAATAAACTGCCTGTTATATAATAAACATTTCATTCAAACAGTAAAAAAGAAATTCCATGAAGATCTAGAGAATGCATCTGTACTTTCCTATAGCGATGTAAACCCGCCTTCTCTTATCGATAGAGGAAAGGAATGGATTGGAACAATATTTGCTTTCTTTTTATAGGAAAGACAATGAATAAAAGAGGTGTATCTCATATGCTTATACGGTTTGGATATGTCTCACATGCAATGGCACTCTGGGACTGTTCTCCTGCCAAAACAATGACGTTTACAAGCTTTAAGAAACTCAGCAAGCAAGAGCAAGAAGACAAACTGTACCATGTTATAAGGCAAAATTTAGAGCACACAATACGTATCCTTCATTACAATATAGCGCATGAAATCCCACTATATCGCCTATCGTCTTCCATCGTCCCACTTGCAACACATCCCGAAGTCGAGTTTGACTATATTGGGGTATTCACACCACTTTGGCGTAAAATAGGGGCTTTAATTAAAGAACACAATTTACGAATAAGTTTTCATCCAAATCAATTTACGCTATTTACAAGCGACAAGCCACATATTACTACTAACGCTATTACGGATATGACTTATCATTATAAAATATTGGATGCTATAGGCATTGCAGATTCTTCTTACATTAATATTCATGTAGGTGGAGCCTATGGAAATAAAGAAAAGGCAATTGAGCGCTTCCATGAAAACATAAAAAAACTTCCTACACATATAAAAAAACAAATGACTCTTGAAAATGATGATAAAACATATACAACCGCTGAAACTTTATCAATTTGCCAAAAAGAAAATATTCCATTTGTATTTGATTATCATCATCATATGGCCAATCTTTGCGAGGAACCACTAGAAGAGTTGCTTCCTGCAATTTTTGAAACTTGGTCACATACAAATATTTCTCCTAAAGTTCACATTTCCTCCCCGAGATCGGAAAAAGAATTTAGGGCTCATGCTGAATATATCGATTTAGAGTTTATTAAGCCTTTCTTACACATTGCAAAAAAACACAATCATAATTTCGATATTATGATTGAAAGTAAACAAAAAGACTTAGCATTATTCCAATTAATAGATGAACTTTCTGCTATAAGAGGAATTAAAAGAATAGGTGGTGCAATGTTACAGTGGTAAATTGTAACTTTGCACCATTTTTTCAAAAAAGTAATTTTTATAGTAAAAAACATCCTATTTTATATGCTATTATTTAAATTAGCATTCCCTCGAGATTCAACTTTATTGAAACGGAGTCATAATATGATTAATCAAAAAAAATATGTACAATTTGTCATAATATACATATCTATATTTGCTCTTTGGATACTCTTTATTCCAAATGAGTCGCATATAAAGGAGATTGGAATTCTTTTCTTATTCTGTTTCGCTGCACTTTTTTCTTGTCACTGTTTATATAAAGCTATTAAGAGAATGAAACGCAGTGATAAACTATTTTGGATTTTATTACTATGTACTTGCCTATGTGGGTTAGTTATGGAGATAACCCTATTTCTTAGTTCACTTTCTATACATGATCAATCTATATTTTCATATAAAGCATTACCTTTTTTTATCATACAATATATTTTGCTCTTTGTTGGATTTGCTATAAAGTTTATAAAAAATTATTCTATTAAGGGGCTTTCTCAATTTTCATTCGATAGCATCTTTATTATTATTATGAACATTTATTTCACCTTAACTTTTATCTTAGACCTTTCAAGCTTCCGCATGTTAACAACGGATACTTGGATTTTAATTGGGTATTTCATTGCACAATCATTAGTAATTTACGCCGTTATTAGCCTATATAGAAGAGAACAATATTCTTCTAGTAGAATTGCATTAATTATCGGTTTCACTATTATACTCGTATACGGTTATATTCATCTGTTTCAATTGAATTTTGGAATGAAAACTTCTGCTGAAATTAATTATTTAATACACACTGCTTCTATTTTATTAATTGGACTTTCTTCCATACTATATATTTTAGATAAACCAATGCAGCATGAAACGAAAACAAAATATTATCGATTCGATTATGTACGTTTTATACTACCTTATTTTAGTATAATTATTACTTTTTCTTTTATTATCATTCAACCTTGGGATGATAAATTCATGTTAATCGGTCTCGTATTATCACTTATTTTGTTATTCTTGCGGCAACTTTACATGTGGAAAGATAATCAAGCACTAATTCATACATATGAACAGTTGACTACACAACTAGAGGACGAAGTTGAAGAAGGTGCATTTGCATTATCAAAAAGTGAACAACGTTATAAATCTTTATTCGAGGACCATCCCGATGCCGTTTTCTCTTTAAATATGAATGGCATTTTTCAACAATCTAATAAGGCGTGCGAAAGCTTATTTACTGCCTATTATTGCGAAGTGGCAAGCTATTCTCTGGTACACTTCATTGATTCAAAAGACCACGAACTACTAAAGAAGGCTTTACAAATTACAAAGGAAGGTAGGCCACAAACGTTAGAAGTTCGTACAAAAGAACAAGAAGGCTATTATTATTATCTCCATATTACACTTATCCCTACTTTTATAAACAAAGAAGTGGTCGGAATGTTTGGGATAGCACGTGATATTACCACCTTATATGAAAAACAAAAACAAGTAGAACATTTAGCCTTTCACGATGCACTTACTGGATTACCAAATCGTCGAAAGTTCGAAAAAGATTTAAAAGCCATTTTAAATACAGCCCAAACTAACGCAAATGATGTCGCCGTCATATTCCTTGATTTAGATCGATTTAAAAAAATTAACGATAGACTTGGCCATGACGTTGGAGATTTATTATTAATTGAAGTAGCAAAAAGATTACGCGGTTGCTTGCGTTCAAAAGATATCGTCGCTCGCCAAGGTGGAGATGAGTTTACAATTCTATTACCAGAAATGTACTCAGAAAAAAGTGCAATTTTTATAGCTGAACAGATTTTAACTATTTTAAACAAACCATTCTTCATTCAAGGCGAAGAACTTTCTATTACACCAAGTATCGGAATTGCGATGTACCCTGATTATGGAACTGATGTAAATGAGTTAATGAAAAATGCTGATATGGCTATGTATCGTGCGAAAGCAAATGGAAAAAACAGATTTGTTTTCTTCTCAAAAGAAATGAGTATCGCTCAAAATGAAATTCAATTCTTAGAAGGTGAACTTTCAAAAGCATTACAACAAAATGAATTTTTCCTTGAATACCAGCCACAAGTAAGCACAAAAACAAAACAAATTATCGGTTTTGAAGCATTAATACGTTGGAAGCATCCAAAACTCGGTATCGTATCTCCTGCCCAATTTATCCCTCTAGCAGAGGAAACTGGTTTTATTATTGAACTTGGCAATTGGATTTTACGTACTGCTTGTTTAGAGGCAAAAAGATGGCATAATCAAGGTTTCTCTCATTTAAAAGTTGGTGTAAATTTATCTGTTGTTCAATTTAACCATGCAGATTTAATCCCAACTATTTCAAAGGTATTGGAAGAAACAGAACTGAAACCAGAAGCACTAGATATTGAAATTACGGAAAGCATCGCAATTAATCAAAATCAATCTGTAGTTGCAAAACTAGAACAACTTCAAAATCTCGGTATTCAAATTTCAATCGACGACTTTGGAACCGGTTATAGTTCTTTAGCTTATTTAACAAAATATCCAATCAACACATTAAAAATCGCTCGAGAGTTTATTTGTGGAATTACAACTAGCCCTTTAGAAGAAGCAATTGTCTCTTCCATTATTACATTATCAAAACAACTAAATTTAGAAGTGATTGCAGAAGGTGTAGAAACGGAAGAAGAATGGGAATTTTTACATAAACAAAATTGTGATCACATTCAAGGATTCTTTATTAGCAAACCTGTTTCTAGTAAAGACGTTTGGATGTTACTCCATAAAAAAACAACCGCCTAAGTAAGACGGTTGTTTTTTAATATTCAAAAGGTAAATCTTTAGCTAATTGTACCTCTTGATCGTTATGAGAAATTATATGGCTTTTCTCTAATGCCGTATCGCCTAATGAAATACCCCATGCCATCGCTAACGTTAATAAACTACCAATAAGTAATTTCTTCATATTCCATCACCCACATTTTTTATTTTAATATATCATGAAAATTTATCTCTATTATATGCAATTATGCATACCCATTTTTTAGGATATTTATCTACTGATTTTATTTACGAGAGCTTCTTTATATGTATGCATTTCTAATATATCAAAAAAGAAGCTTGCCTTTTTATATGCATCTTCAACCTCTGCCCCATCGTACTCCAACTTCCCTAGGCATTCACCTCTTTGATAATATAGCTGTCCAATTAATGCCATACTATTAATTCGGCATGATATTTCAATCGCTTTATTTACTTGATAAAGTGACTCTTCATATTGATTATCTAAATATAATGCTTTCGCATGATTATATCTTACCTTCACTTCAAATTCTTCATTATCATGCAATACCTCTAATTGTTTTAATATATCTTCAAATAACTCAATACTCTTCTTAAAATAGCTATTTTCAGCATAAATATTTGCAATCGCATTTTCTATATAAAGATTTTGGTATACGTCTATTCCAGCTAACTGTTGATTTAACAATTTTTTTAATTCTAAAATACAATATTCGTAATCGATTTTCTTTAATATGTAAGCTGCTACATGATATTGCCATTGAAGAAATTGCTGGAATTCAGGATGATATTCTTCCTTTTTCAGCTCATTCCACACTTTATTATAAATTTCTTTATATCTTTTTTGCTTACAAAGCATAATGATTTGATCTTTAAACTGTTTTTTTCTTTCAATATCGGAATAAATGAGTACCTCATAAAAATGAATAATAGGAACTTGTAATTTTGCTGCGATACCTTGCAATATATCCATACTTGGGTATACCGCACCCGATTCAATTCTACTCACTTCCGATTGATGACATATATTATCGGATAACTGTTTCTGTGTTAATCCTCTCATCACCCTAATTTTCTTAATTTCACTTCCTAATTTTTCTGCGTGCATACTTACTCACCATCCCATTAGAACAATCTAATTTTTTGAGTTGTCATACCACTACAATAATGTGAATTCGACAATTTTTGATATGAAATAATGCATAATATATATAAAATTCGGCAAATTTTTCATACAATTCATCTCACATACAATAATAGATTAGGAGTGTTATAGATGAATTATAGAAAACTTGCTAGTGCTTTCGTTACATTCGGTCTTCTTTGCCCTTTATCAACAGAAGCTATTCATGCTCAAGAATTAGACAAAAGTGCAGTCAAAGTTGAAATTGCTCAGCCTGGTTTAACAATCGGGAAATTAACACAACCTCAAAATGATACGAAAGAAAATATTGCTAAAAAGTATTTAAAAGGTGAGGTAAATGGGGCGAAAGCTCAACAAGAACAAGTCACTACTGAAAAAAATGTAGATTTCCAACCTACAAATAAAGAAACCAAAGAAAATCAAACCGAAGTTCGCCTTGCACAAACATATAAAAACTATAAAATATATGGCCAAGATCTCATTGTAAAAGTAGATAAAAATGGAGTAATCACAACTGTTAGTGGTAAAGTTGTTCAAAATTTAAATCAACAACCTAATCTTACTATAACAAATTTTTTGTCGAAAAATGAAGTAAAATCTAAATTACGCGATATAGTTCAAATTCCAAGTGATGCAGTTGAGACAGAATTCTCTAGCGAAACCGTTGTTTATAAGAAAAAAGATGGCTATTATACATTCGCAACTGTTATTACATTTACTTATGAAAACAATGAACAAATTATAAACGGCAATGCTATCGTTGATTTAAAAACTGGCGAAGTACTTTTCCAAGAAAAATTCATTAAAAACAAAGAGAATAAGACTATAAATCAAGTAACATCACCTAGATTATCCCCTGCAAGTGAGCAAGGAACTGGGAAAAATGCACTTCAAGAAAACATCTCTTTCAATATTGCCAAAGGAACTGATGGGAAGTTTTATTTAGCAGATTTATCACGCGGAAATGGTATTTATATTTATAATGCAAACTACGCCGATTCCCTCGGAGGATATAGTCAAGCTGGTTATCCAGGGACACTAATTTCAAGTAGTACTCCTAATTTTGCAGATAAAGAAGCCGCGGGCGCTATGAAGAACATGAGTGATATTTACGATTACTTTAAGAAAGAACATAATCTAAAAAGTTACGACAATAAAGATTCAAAAGTTGTTGCTAGTGTACACGGTTTTGATTCTACTGAAGTTAGTGATGGTGTAAAAGAAGACTATGTAAATGCATTTTGGCATCCCGCTTGGAACCAAATGGTATTTGGTGATGGTTTAGACGGAAAACTAACATCCGCTCTTGATGTAACAGCTCATGAATTTGGACATGCTGTATTCAGTGGCACGACGAAAAATAAAGTCGTGAGATATCCAAGCGCTGAAACATCTGCACTAAACGAGGGATTAGCGGATTTCTGGGGTACACAAATCGAATATTACGTAAAGAAAGATAAAGGAAACTGGATTATGGGCGATACATTAGATGGCCTAACAATTCGTGATATCCCAAGGGAAATTGGTGACGGCGGTCATAAACTATATACAAATTTACAAGATTTCTATAACGATGGTAATAATCAAGAATCACACGTGAATTCTGGTATTATCAGTCACGTATTATATCAATTAGCTGAAGGTAAAACATATAACGGTGTTGCTGTTCAAAAACAAGGAAATGAAAAAGTAAGTAAAGTTGTTATGCGTGCATTGCAAAATTATGCAACTTCCGCTGAAGACTTTGAATCACTTCAATCTCATATCGTACAAGCTGCAAAAGATTTATATGGCACTGCCGTATCAAATGAATTTGCAAAGGCATTTGAAGCACACGGTTACAAACCGTTACAAAAAGTAAATCAAGTAATAGAAGTACAATAATTATAAAAAGAAGGTTACCTCTCATAGGTAACCTTCTTTTTATATCCAACCCTTTTCTTCCGCAATTGTAATTGCCTCAATTCTATTTTTCGCATCAAGCTTCGCTAATACTTCAGAAATATAATTACGTACTGTACCCGGCGAAAGATAAAGTGCCTTCGCAATTTCGTTTGCCGTCTTTCCTTCTTTCGCAAGCAACAGTACTTCCTTTTCGCGATCTGACAACGGATTTTGCTCCTGCCATAAGCCAAACATTAAATCTTGGGAGACCTCTCGTTTCCCCTTCATTACATTACGAATTGCTGCCGCTAAATCTTCACTTGGGCTATCCTTTAATAAATAGCCGTGCACACCAGCTTTCATTGCTCTTTCAAAATATCCCGGCCGTGCAAATGTTGTTAAAATCATTACTTTGCATGATGATTTTTCTTTCTTTAAAGTCTCAGCGACATCCAATCCACTTTGAATCGGCATTTCAATATCCATAATACTTACATCGGGCTTTAACGATTCAATTAATTCTAACGCCTCTTCCCCGTTCGCAGCTTGCCCAATTACTTCGATATCATCTTCTAGATCAAGCAGGGCCCCTAATGCACCACGAAGCATCCGCTGGTCTTCTGCAATAATAATTCGAATCATGCCCTCACCTCATCTTTTCCTGTTCTAATAACAACTGGAACTTTTACCGTTAATAACGTCCCTGGATTGATTGTACCTAGTTCAACAAATCCATCAATAAGAGCAATTCGTTCTTTCATGCCGCGAATACCATTTCCATCATGATTTTGATCTGTTAAACCGATTCCGTTATCTTCTACTTTCAAAATCAGTTCACCTTGTGATTCTAATACAGAAACTGCGCACCGCGTTGCCTTACTATGTTTTACAACATTTGTAACGGCCTCACGTAAACACATCCCGACAATATTTTGTTCAATTGGTGATAACGAGCTCGATCTTGCTTCTTGCCTCACTTCTAATTCAATATTAGCTGCTTGTAAGATCGCTTTTATTTGCTCTAGCTCTTCTTCTACCGTAATCATACGCATATCAGAAATTAATTCTCTCAGCTGTTTTAAGGCTGTACGAGACGTTTGTGTAATTTCCTTCGCTTCCGCACTTGCACGCTCTGGATTTTTCACAATTAACTTCTCTACAAGCTGGCTTTTCAAAGTAATAAGAGATAACGTATGCCCTAATGTGTCATGAAGATCTCTTGCAATCCGCTGCCGTTCTTCACGTTTTACTAAGTCTTTAATTTGCTCGTTCGCCTGATCCAATTGATTTCTTAACATCTTTTTCTGATTAAAATTGCGCATACCAAATGGCGTAAGAAGCATTAAAATAAACATTGGAACGATATTTACTAAACTTGTAGTTGTTAGTTGATTCATATTTACAAATAAAAATGCTCCAAGCATGATAACTAACGAACATAACAGCACTCGAAATACTTTCTTATTTGGCGCAAATCCCATCGCACTTGCTGTGAAAAAGCCAAAAAATATCATAAAAGGATTATAAAATAAAGCAAATAAAAAGATGAGTACCATTTGAATACACGCCCAAAAAACAAACGTCCTCTGAACAAAATAAAGCTGACGGTATGTGACGATAAAAATTATCAACATACCGCTTCCTATTACAAGCTTCCATCCTGATGCCTGCGCTAAGTGATAAATTGGAAATAATAGATAAACAAACCACATATACGGGAAGAATCCCATATGTTTCGGAAAAATCTCAATCCTCTTCTTCTCTATCATTTATACCGCTTCCTGTCTTTTTCTTATATATATTGATACTACAACAAATATAAGGAAATAACCTCCTAATACCGCGATATTTTCCCATCCAATTGATTTTCCAGCTACAATATCCCACGCACCACTTCCGAAATGGTATGTCGGTGTCCATTCACCAATCGTTCTTAATATTTTTGGGAATACTTCAATCGGCATCCATAACCCGCCAACTATAGCTAAACTCATATTTAAAATATTTGCTAAGCCAGCAGCTGCGTCCGCCTTCTTAATGGAACCTATTACTGTTCCTAACGCTAAAAATGGTGTTACCCCTAACAATAACCATAATCCCGCACCAATCCATTGCCCTATCGTTAACTCAACATGATTAATTAGTATCCCTGCAATAAAGATAACTAATATTGAAAAAGCATTTACTACTGTTTGAGCGATAATTTTTGCTGTTAAATATGCTCCCTCTGGAAGCGGTGTAATTTTTAGAAGATGTGTCCATCCTTGCCCTCTTTCCTGAGAAAGTCTCACACCGAAACTAAAGAGTGCAGTCCCTACAATACTGAAAGTTGCCATCGAAATTAAATAATGTGCTTTCCACGCATCTCCGTTTTGTGGTACTTGAACAACATTTGTGAAAATGTAGTAAAACATAACAGGCATTAATAATGAGAAAAAGATAAATAATTTATTGCGGAATGTACGTAAAATTTCTATTTTGCATTGCATCCATAATGCTCTCATGCGATTTCCTCCTTCTGATTTGCGACAAACTGTTCGAATGCTTCATCAAGACTTCCACGTTCAACTGAAACATCTGTTACAGGTAAACTCTTTTGATAAATGGCTTTTAAAGTTGCATCCGTATCCTCCGTTGTTAAAATGAAGCGTCCTTCGCTTGACTTTACTTCTGTTACATTTGGTAATTCCTTTAGTAATTTTGTAGGAATGCTTTCCTTCGAGTAAAATGTGATTGTTTTTCGCGAAATCGTCGCTTTCATTTCGTCTGGTGTACCATCTGCGATAATCTTTCCGTTCGCAAATAATAAGATACGATTTGCTAAAGCATCTGCTTCTTCTAAATAATGCGTCGTTAAAATAATTGTTTTCCCTTCACTTGCTAACTTTCGAATCGTTTCCCAAAACATTCTTCGAGACGTAATATCCATTCCGACTGTCGGCTCATCTAAAAATAACAAATCTGGATTTCCCGCAAGTGCAAGCGCAAAATTCAACCTTCTTTTTTGCCCACCTGATAACTTCTCACATCTTTGCTTTCGCTCTGATTCTAAATTTGATAACTGCAGTAACGTTTCTTTCGCTATAGGATTCGTATAATAACTACGGAATAACTCGATTGCCTCTTCCACCGTAATACTATCAATGACACTTACTTCTTGCAGCATCGCACCGAGGCTATTACGAACATCTCTATGCTTTGGACTCTTTCCAAATATAAAGACCTTACCTTCTGTCGGGTCCTTTAATCCAAGCATCATCGACATCGTCGTTGTTTTCCCCGCACCATTCGGACCAAGTAACGCTACTATTTCCCCTTTATTTACATGAAATGAAACATTATTTACTGCGTTTTTATGTTTAAATGTTTTAGAAACACCATTTACCTCAATAATCTTTTCCATCTCTCCACCCCCGCTGTTTCTTATATTTACATTGTATTACTTGGAAAACTTAGGAAACAGTATGATGCGTCATGACATCGATATGACAATTGTCATGTATTCTTTATGAGAGGAATCAACCCGCATACCGCAAGCGAGTAGCAGGACGAAAATAAACATGATACAATCGGATAAGATATATATTCGAGGAAGGACAGTGGTTTTCATGATTATTCGTAATGAACAAGATTTAGAAGGCTTACGAAAAATCGGCCGCATCGTTGCGCTTGCACGTGAAGAAATGAAAAAAGAAGCGAAGCCAGGTATGACAACGAAAGAGCTTGATTTGATCGGTAAAAAAGTATTAGATGAGCATGGTGCTATTTCTGCACCTGAAAAAGAATATGATTTCCCAGGTGTAACTTGCATTAGTGTAAATGAGGAAGTTGCTCATGGTATTCCAGGAGATCGCGTATTAAAAGAAGGCGACTTAGTAAACGTCGATGTATCTGCTGCACTTGATGGCTATTATGCAGATACAGGTATCTCATTTGTTCTTGGAGAAGACGAAGCAAAAGAAAAGCTTTGCCAAGCAGCAGTTGATGCATTTTGGGCAGCAATGAAAAAGGTTAGAGCTGGCTCAAAACAAAATCAAATTGGTCGTGCTGTTTCAAACTTCGCACATAAAAGTGGATACAATGTCATTCAAAACTTAACTGGTCACGGCATTGGTCTTAGCTTACATGAAGCACCAAATCACATTTTAAGTTACTATGATCCAATGGATAATGCGCTTCTAAAAGACGGTCTTGTTATCGCTGTAGAACCGTTCATCTCTATGAAAGCTGATCATATTATTGAACGTGGTGACGACGGCTGGACATTCGTTACACCTGATAAAAGTCTTGTTGCACAATGTGAACATACGGTTATCGTAACGCGCGGCGAACCAATAATTTTAACAGAAATCTAATACCAAAAACGGCTGTTTTGTAGATTTATTCCACATAAAACAGCCGTTTTTATTTTTGGGAAAATATGTGAACTACTGTTGAACTCTTTATCATTTAAGTATATAATCTTTAGCGGAGGTTACTTAAGCTTATCTTTACTAAAAAGATATTGTAACTAAAAACACCTTCTTTCTTATTGTTTAAACAGTCTCAAAAATGACCGTAGTAACGTGTTAGTCGAATATTCTGTAATTCTTATATTCCTCTAACAATGTAAGAAACTATCATCTTTCAACTTCGGTCCACTAATCGCACAACTCTCTTTAGACAAAATAAATGACTATTTTCAAAGTACATATTGTCTTCATTCTGACCAAAACCAACCCTATCTAGCTTTTTATCTCCACATAACTTTAAGGCAAAAATAAGCCGTCACAAAGGGATACACTACATTGGTTAGTATGTATCGTAAAACTTACCTTTATAACCATTCTTTTTTACTAGATATACATGAAAACTATCTCACATATAAGGGTCTGATATCATTCTTTATATCAGTATTTTTTTCGACATTTTTTGTCGAATTGTGTATATTTCCATAGAACTGTGTAAATATACATTTTGTTTTACGTTAAACAATTTTACTTTGAACATAATCCTGTTTGTCTGAGAACGCGTATAGAAACGGAGGGATAGCAAAAATAAATAGCTTATAACAAATACTTTTAATATTCCATTTGTTCATGTGGAATAAGTCCCCAATGGACAAATGAATGTTCAGAGGAGGAAAAATGAAAAAACTTTTCAATGTATGTTTAATTGTATTCGTACTATTTTCGCAAATTGCTAGTTTTCCATACAATCAAGTAAAAGCGGAAACCTTAACAGGAGATTCCTTATTTGACACTGTTGAAATGAAAGATGCAACGAATCATATTATTGACGAAGCAAAAAATCCTAACAATTTAATAAAGATAGGATCAATCATTCAAGTAGAATACGCTTGGTCAATAAAGGATCAACAAGCTGCACACGCAAATGATACAGCAGTAGTTCAAATACCACTTGCATTAAAAGTATCTAAAGATTTGCAAGGAGATTTAGTAACAGATCAAAAAAATATTGGTCAATATTTTATAACAGCTAAAGATAATAAATTAAAATTAATATTTAATAATCAAGTAGAAAATTTGAAAGACGCTAAAGGAAAAATTAAAGTTGATACCGTGTTTAACTCAACTTTAAAAACTGGAGAAAAATCAGTTCAAATCGCTTTTCCTTTAGGAACAATGGTTCAGCCTATATCAGTTCCTGTTCAAGTAGAAAACTCTAAAGAAGATGGCACCAAACAGGATACTAATAAACAAGCGCAAGATCCAGTAGCTAAACCTGTTACTGACAATCCGGAGCAAGATCCAGCAACTAAACCTGTTACTGATAATCCAGAACAAAACCCAACAACTAAAACTGTTACTGATAATCCGGAACAAAACCCAACAACTAAAACTGTTACCGATAATCCGGAACAAAACCCAGCAGCTAAAACTGCCACTGATAATCCGGAACAAAACCCAGCAGCTAAAATTGCTACTGACAATCCAGAACAAAAGCTAGCAAGCGACCCTGCTGAGAATACAAATTCAGGTCCAAAGCAAATAACAACAAACATTTTAACCAGTGTAAAGTTGACGGATAAAGACGGAAAACCATTTACAGAGGATAACCGTCCAAGTACAGATTCCCCTGCCAATATTGAGTTTACATGGGAACTTTTAAAATCAATGAATGTGAAAAATGGAGATTACTATATTTTTGATCTTCCTAAACATTTTAAGATTTACAATACAATTAACAGTCCTTTATATGATAGTGAAAACCATCAAATTGGTAATTTTACTGTTACAAAAGATGGAAAAGTCACGATGACATTCAACGATTATGTTGAAGAGCATCCAGATGTTGCTGGTAACCTACAATTAAAGACAGAATTTAATAAAGCTGAAATTAAAGGTACAACAACACAAGAAATTCCTTTCCCGATTAAAGATAAGGATGTTTCTATTACAGTTGACTTTAAGCCTAATGTACAAACAGCTACGAATAAAAAGGGTTTACCTGATAGACCAATTAATACAAATGAAATTAATTGGAAAGTAGAGATGAACAAAACGAAAGACCCCCTTAAAAACGCTGTTTTTAAAGATAACATTCCACAAGGTACAAGCTTAAATAAAGATTCTATTAAAGTTTATTATTTAGAAGTTGATGTTAATGGGAATGTAACGCGTGGTGCAGAAGCTGAGCCAACAGATTACAATATTATTTCATCAGATGGCTCAAAATTGGAGATTGCTTTCAAAGATTCTATCAATAAAGCATACCAAATCGAATATGCCACAAAAATTACTGATGAAAATATTAAAAGTTTCCGAAATAACGTTACGATAACGAGTGATAATCAAAAGCAACAAAACGCAAGTTCTACTGTAACGGTTTCTCGTGGTACACACTTAAATAAAACAAGTAAATATGATCCAAAGACGCAAACAATTGAGTGGACAATTACTTACAATGGTGATCAAAGAGAGATCAAAAAAGCTGATGCGATTTTAAAAGATATTTTTGACGATACACACGAACTAGATGCAAATTCTATTGTTGTAAAAAACGCTTCATATAATGAAAAAGGAACGCTTGTAACAGGAGACGCTGTTAATAATTACACTGTAAATAACAAGAAGAATGGATTCGATTTACAGTTTAATGATGATATTAATAGTGCTTATGTGATTACCTATAAAACCAAGCCAACTAATAAAGTTATAGAAGATGGAAAAGTAAAAAATAAAGTTACAGCTGATAATGATTCAAGTAAAGAAAATGAAGCTAGCTTCAAGCAGCAAAATATTATTAAATCTAATAATAAAGCTGAAACAAATTATAAAGACAAAACAACAACTTGGACAATTATAGTAAATAATAACAACTATCCATTAAGCAACGCGATTATTACGGACACCTTTGATCATGGTGGATTACAATTAAAAGATAAGAAACTAGAAATTAAAGACGGAAATTATACCCTTCAAGCTGGGACTGACTATGTTTTAGATGTAACAGATAAAGGCTTCAAAATTACTCTTATAGGTACGTATCAGTCTAATATGACAAAGACATTAGTCGTAAAATATACGACAGACTTTGATTATACAAAGCTAGAAAGTGGTAAAACTTCATTTAAAAATACAGGTAACCTTTCTTGGATAGATACGGATTCTAATCCACAATCAAATAAAGTTGAAGCTAATTTCGATCCTGATACTTTCACAAAGGCAAATGGTTATAAATACGGTTCTTATAACGCCCAAACGAAGGAAATTACTTGGATAATAGGCTTTAACTATAATAATGTTGAGATTAAAGATCCTTATGTTATAGACGTAATACAAGATAAACAAAAATTAGTGCCTGGATCCATTGAAGTGCGCGATATGATTCTAAATGGAAATCCTGATAATGCACAACCTGGTAATGCTGTACCAACTGAGAAATATGAACTTGAAGAACCTACAGAGAAAAATAAAAACACCCTAAAGGTTCATTTCAAACAATCAATTAATTCACCTTACTATATTATCTTTAAAACAAGCCTTGATGGTGAACTTATCCAAGGCACCTACAAAAACGAGGCAGATTTAAAAGATGGCTCTAAAATCGTAAACACCCTTACAGGTGACACTCAAGTAAATAAAGGTGGCAGCTTCGTTACTAAAAAAGCTGTGCAAGACGACAACTATATTAATTGGAGTATCGCAATTAACGAAAGCCAATCAACCATTGCAGATGCCGTTGTAACAGATGATCCAACCGAAAATCAGGTAATTGTGGAAGATTCATTCCACTTATATCCTACAACTGTTGATCCATATGGAAATTTAACAAAAGATACAGTAAACGAATTAAAAGAAGGAACAGACTATAAACTCAAAATAACAACAGACAATAATACCGGAAAGCAACATTTCGAAATTGCCTTCTTGAAAAAAATTGATCGAGCTTATATTTTAGAATATCGCTCACTTATTAATGCAGACGATAAAGAAAAAGTAAGTAATAAAGCGAAAATCACAGGCAATAAGTTGACAGTTAAAAACACAGAAACTACTGAAACGATTGAAGTGAGAATGTCTTCTGGTTCAGGCGGAGGATCTGCTACTAAAGGCCGTGGAAACCTTGAAATTATAAAGGTAGATAACGACAATAAGAACGCACTATTAGCTGGGGCAGAATTTACTTTATACGATCGTACAGGTAAAACTGTTATCCGTAAAATTACAACAGACAAAGACGGTATTGCTAAATTTAATAATTTAAAACGCGATAAATATTTATTAAAAGAAACAAAGGCTCCTGAAGGCTATGTAATTAGCTGGGATTTAAAACAAGGGAAAATTGTTGAACTTGGTACACAAGAGACTACAACATATAAACTTGCAAATAAGAAGTTTGTCGGTAAAGTAGTTTTAACAAAGTCTGATGACCTGAATAAAAACGTCACACTGCAAGGTGCCGTTTTCACACTACTTGATAAAGACAAAAAAATAATTTCAGAACACGAAAAATTAACAACAAATAATCAAGGACAAATTACTGTAGATAATTTAAAACCAGGAACTTACTACTTACAAGAAACAACTGCTCCTGAGCATTATAAATTAGACAGTACACCTATACAATTCACAATCAAAGAAGATCAAACAACAGTAATAAACCGAACTGCAACAAACAGTTTGATTCTAGGATCGGCCATTTTAACAAAATTCGATAAAGATGGAAAAACTTTAGCAGGTGCGGAGTTCAGTGTACGCGATCGATATAACAAAGTAATTCGTGGATATGAAAAATTAACGACAAATGATCAAGGACAAATCGAAGCAAAAGATTTACGCCCTGGAGACTATCAATTTGTCGAAGAAAAAGCACCTAAAGATTACGACATAGATAAAAAACCAATTGAGTTTACAATTATAAAAAGTCAAAAGAAAGCACTTACTGTTACAGCGACAAATCACCTCATTAAAGGTGGTGTCACTTTAACGAAAGTCGATGATGTCGATGGCACTGCCCTTGAAGGTGCTGTATTTAAAATTGTCGATGCGAATGACGAGAAACAAGTAATTCGTGAAAATATAAAAACAGGTTCAGATGGAAAAGTTACCGTTAAAGATTTAGAGCCTGGTGCTTATAAATTTATTGAAACAGAAGCTCCTAAGGATTATACGTTAAGTACAAACCCTATCGAGTTTACAATTGATAAAAGCCAACAAGCTCTTGCCACTGTTACGGCAAATAACAGCTTAAAAACGGGCGAGGTTGAATTATTAAAAGTTGATGAGTTTGGTGAGAAAAAACCACTAGAAGGTGCTGTATTCAAACTTGTCGATACAAATAATAATGACGTTTCCCCTCACACTAACTTAACTACTGATAAACACGGTAAAGTTAAAGTTAGTAACCTACGTCCTGGTACGTATAAATTTATTGAAATAGCTGCTCCTGAACATTACGTTTTACGAGCAGAACCTATTGAATTTACAATCGATAGAAGTCAGAAAGAAACTCTACTTGTGAAAGCTGAAAATGCTTTAAAACCAGGAGATGTTGAGTTAACAAAAGTTGATGATATCGATGGTACAGCTCTTGAAGGTGCTGTATTTAAAATTGTTGATGCAAATGATGAAAAGAAAGTTATTCGCGAAAATGTAAAAACTGGTGCGGATGGTAAAGCTATCGCTACTGGCTTACGCCCTGGCGATTATAAATTTATCGAAGTAACAGCACCGAAGTATTACGACAAAAATACAAAACCAATTAAATTTACGATTACAGAAAGTCAAACAACTCAGGCTACTGTTACCGCTAAAAACAGCTTAACAAAAGGCGGTATTGAGTTAACAAAAGTGAATGCTGCAGATGAAAAGGAAACACTTGAAGGTGCAGTATTTAAAATCGTTAATAGAGATACTAATGAAGATGTTCGTACGGACCTTGTTACGAATAATAAAGGAATGCTAGTTGTAGATGACTTACGTCCTGGTAACTATAAGCTTATCGAAACAAAGGCTCCAACTTATTACGATGTAAATGTAGAACCAATTGAATTTACAATCGAAAAAGGACAACAAAAACTCCTTCCACTTACATTTAAAAATAGTTTAACGAAAGGAAAAGTTAAACTTATTAAAGAAGATGATGTGGAAAGTAGTAAAGCTCTTGCCGGCGCTGTATTCACATTGCAAGATGCAACTGGCAAAGAAATTATGAAAGATTTAACAACAGATGATTACGGAGTATTAGTTATTCCTGATTTAGCACCAGGGGATTATCAATTTATCGAAACAAAAGCCCCTGAACATTATAAATTAGACAAAACACCTATTAAGTTCACAATTAAAAAAGGTAGTAAGGAAGATCTTCCTATCCCTGTTACTGTAAAAAATAGTTTACTTACAGGTGGCGTCACTTTAACAAAAGTTGATGATGTTGATGGCACTATTCTTGAAGGTGCGGAATTTATAATCGTTGACGCTCATGATACTAAAAAGGTAATTCGCAAAGGTTTAACGACTGATAAAAACGGTAAAATTTCTGCTTCTGATTTACGTCCTGGAGACTATCAATTTATTGAAGTAAAAGCTCCAAAAGACTATACCTTAAGCAAAGACCCTATTCCGTTCACTATCGAAAAAAGTCAAAAAGAGAATATTACTGTTACTGCTACTAACAGTTTAAAGAAAGGTGCAGTAACATTAACAAAAATTGACGACATCGATCGTACGATGCTCGAAGGTGCAATCTTTAAGATTGTTGATATGAATGGTAAGGAAGTTCATACGAATCTTGTTACAGATAAAAACGGTAAAATTTCTGTTTCTGATTTACGCCCTGGAGACTATCAGTTCATTGAAACAAAAGCTCCTGAGCACTATGTATTAGATGAAACAACGATTCCATTTACAATTGAAAGAAGTCAAACGAAAGAGATCAATGTTACAGGCAAAAATGCTTTGAAAAACGGTAGCGTTGAACTAACAAAGATTGACGATATTGATATAAATACAAAACTTGCTAACGCCGTATTTAATTTATTAGATGTAGACGGAGAGCTAGTTAAAGAAGGCTTAAAAACAAATGATGAAGGTAAAATTGTTGTTGAAAACCTACGTCCTGGTACGTATCAATTCGTTGAAACAATTGCTCCTGAACATTACGATTTAGATAAAAAACCTATCGTATTTACAATTAAAAAGAGCCAAACTGAAACTCTTCATGTCACTGCTACAAATGCTTTAACAAAGGGTGCAGTTAAACTTTCTAAAGTTGATGATGTTGATGGCACTGTTCTTAAAGATGCAGTATTTAAAATTGTTAATATGAATGGTGATGTAGTTCATAAAGACCTTGTTACAAATGAACAAGGAATAATCGAAATTAACGACCTACGTCCTGGTGATTACCAATTTATCGAAACGAAAGCTCCGAATCATTACGTTTTAGATGAAACACCAATCAAATTCACTATTGAAAAAGGACAGAAGAAAGCTATTTCTTTAACTGCTACAAATAGCTTAAAACAAGGTAGTATCGAATTACTTAAAGTTGATGATTTAAACACTCAAACAAAACTTGCCGATGCGGTATTTAATTTACTAGATCAAGATGGCAAAGTACTTAAAACAGACTTAAAAACAAACAGTGAAGGTAAAATCGTTATCGAAAACTTACGTCCTGGTACGTACCAATTCGTTGAAATAACGGCTCCTGAACACTATGATTTAGACAAAAAACCAATTATATTTACAATTGAAAAAAGCCAAAAAGATATTGCTACCGTTACTATGAAAAATAGTTTAACAAAAGGCGGCGTGGAACTTTCTAAAGTGGATGACGTCGATGGCACTACTCTTGAAGGCGCAGTATTTAAAATTGTGGATATGAATGGTACTGTAATTCGCAAAAATCTTGTTACGAATCAACAAGGTAAAATTAGCGTTTCTGACCTACGTCCTGGTGATTATCAATTCATCGAGACAACGGCTCCGAAACACTACGATTTAAACAAAGAGCCAATTCCATTCACAATTACAAAGAGCCAAGCTGATCCTATCTCCGTTACAGCTACAAATAGCTTAACGAAAGGCGCTGTGGAACTTTCTAAAGTGGATGATGTAGATGGTACTGCTCTTAAAGATGCGGTATTTAAAATTACTGATCTGAATGGTAAAGACATTCGTACTGAGCTTATAACAGATGTACACGGAAAAATTTCTGTTTCTGATTTACGTCCTGGGGACTATCAGTTTGTTGAAACGAAAGCTCCTGAACACTATAAATTAGATAGTACACCTATTAAGTTTACAATTAAGAAAAGCCAAAAAGAAAAGCTCCAAGTTACTGCTACAAATAGCTTAACTGAGGGTGCTATAGAATTAGTAAAAGTGGATGATATAAATCCAGATACAAAACTTTCTGATGCAGTGTTTAACATCATCGATGTGAAAGGTAAAATTGTTCGCACTGATTTAACTACTGATAAAGATGGGAAGATTACTGCTACGAACTTACGCCCAGGAGACTATCAATTCATTGAAACGAAAGCTCCGAAAGATTACGATTTAAATAAAACACCTATTAGCTTCACTATCGAAAGAAGTCAACTAACTCACGCTTCTGTTACTGCTAAGAATGGCCTAACAAAAGGTGGCGTGGAATTAACGAAAGTTGACTCTATAGATAAGAAAGAAATGCTAGAAGGTGCGGTATTTAAAATTACTGATCTGAACGGTAACGATATTCGTACGAATTTAGTTACCAATAAAGACGGAAAAATCATCGCTAAAGACTTACAACCAGGAGACTATCAATTTATTGAAACAAAAGCTCCTAAACATTACGACTTAAATGAAGAACCAATTAAGTTCACAATCAAAAGAAGTCAAACAAAGCATGTCTTCGTTACAGCTATTAATAGCTTAACGGAAGGTAGTGTTGAGTTAATTAAAGTTGATGATGCCAAGCAAAACACAACACTTGAAGGTGCAGTATTTAAAATTGTTAATAAGGATGGACACGATGTTCGTACCGATTTAACTACTGATAAAAACGGCCGTTTAGTTGTGGATGAATTACCGCCAGGAGACTATGAGTTTATCGAAACAAAAGCTCCTGAACACTACGACTTAAGCAAAACACCTATTAAGTTCACAGTTAAAAAAGGCCAAGAAAAAATCGCCTCTGTTACTGCTACGAATAGCTTAACTAAAGGCGCAGTTGAATTAACTAAAGTTGATGACATCGATGGTACTACTCTTGAAGGAGCAATCTTTAAAATTGTAGATATGGACGGCAAGGATGTTCGTTCTGATTTAACTACTGATAAAGATGGGAAGATTTCTGTTTCTGATTTACGTCCGGGAGATTATCAGTTCATTGAAACGAAAGCTCCAACTGGCTATGATTTAAACATTAAACCAATTCCTTTCACAATTACGAAAGGACAATCTCAGATTACCTCTGTTACAGCTTTAAATAGTTTAACAACAGGTTCAATTGAGTTAACTAAAGTTGATATTGATCACCATGGAACACTTGAAGGTGCCATTTTCAATATTTTAGACCAAGATGGAAAAATCATCCGAGAAGGTTTAAAAACAGACCAACACGGAAAAGTAATCGTAAATGATTTGAAACCTGGTAATTATCAATTAGTAGAAACACAGGCTCCTAAAGGCTATCAATTAGATGCATCACCAATAAACTTTACAATTGATAAAGCCCAAGCTACACCACTACAAATTACAGTTTCAAATAAAAAGATTGAATCTTCGTCAGGTGGAGATGACAAGCCAGTTACTCCTCCAAATAAAGAAGAGAACAAAGGCAATGAAACATCTGAGAAACACGAAAACGGAACTTCCGAAGAAACATCGAATAAAACAGATAACAAACAGCAAGATGATCGAAATACGGATAAACACCTTCCAAATACAGGTCATAAAGAAGACCCTACACAAACAGTAGGTATCCTTCTTCTACTAGCTGGATTATTAAGTATTTTGGCTACAAAACGCAAAAAAAATTATTAATAATTTTTTCACATCCAATCAATCTCTCAATTGATTGGATGTTTTTTTATACAAAAAGGACGATACATAAAGTATCGTCCTTTTAACGGGGTGAGGCTGCCCAAAAGTACGGAAAACCTTTGAACAGCCTCTTATTTTCATATGGATGCCTTACATATATCACTGATAATAATTATGAAATGCGGAAACATAATTACCATCAACTGATTCAAACATGAGAAATGAAACCCTACAGTGGTTCCATTTCTCTACATAATCTAAAGTTTGGGTACACTAGATTCATGCAATGTAGGAGCTTTCAGAGTAGAAAGCGAACCTTCGTTTAAAATGATAGCATACATATCTTCCTCAAAAATATGCAAATATGCATATATTGTTTTTATTTCTCAATGTCAGAATATTGAAAAACAAAAGACTCGAAGGTAAAATAAAGTCATTATCCGTCTTCTTTTGTCAGTCACAGAGAATAGAAGAATAGGAGAGGAAAAAATGAGAAAATCATTGAAACAAAAAATAGTAAGCTCTTTGCTTGCTGTATCACTCGCTGTTAGCTTAGCTCCAATTGGGCAAGCAAAAGCGGATTCCACGTCAGAGGTTACACAAACTCCATCTATTACAAAACAGATTGATCCAAACCGCGCGATTGAACATGTTCGTTTCTTATCTGAAACAATTGGTCCTCGCCCCGGTGGAACAAAATCCGAAGAATGGGCTTCTCGTTACATTGGTATGCAGCTTAAATCAATGGGCTATGACGTAGAATATCAACCATTTCAGGTGCCCGATCAATACGTTGGATTCATTGAATCACCACTATCAACAAAACGTAATTGGCAAGCTGGTGCTGCTCCTAATGCACTCATTTCTACAGAAGCTGTTACAGCTCCCCTTATCTTTGTTCAAGGTGGGACAAAATTAGAAGATATTCCAAATGAAGTAAACGGTAAAATTGTTTTATTTGAAAGAGGAACGACAGTTACAGACTATAATAAACAAGTTGAAAATGCTGTTAGCAAAGGTGCAAAAGGTGTTCTTTTATACAGTTTAATTGGCGGACGCGGAAATTATGGACAAACCTTCAATCCCCGCCTAACGAAAAAGCAGTCTATCCCTGTCTTTGGTCTTGCTTATGCGCAAGGAAATGCATTTAAAGAAGAAATCGCTAAAAAAGGGACAACAATTCTTTCCCTAAAAGCGAGACATGAATCTAAATTAACATCTCTAAATGTTATCGCCAAAAAGAAACCAAAAAAGAGTACAGGTAATGAGAAAGCAGTCGTTGTAAGCTCGCACTATGATAGTGTTGTCGGAGCACCTGGCGCAAATGATAATGCTTCTGGAACTGGATTAGTATTAGAACTAGCTCGTGCTTTTCAAAATGTAGAAACTGATAAAGAAATTCGCTTTATTACCTTTGGTTCTGAAGAAACTGGATTACTTGGTTCGGATTATTACGTGAATAGTCTATCCCAGAAAGAACGCGACCGTATTTTAGGTGTCTTTAACGCCGACATGGTTGCAACAAATTATGATAAAGCAAAGAATTTATACGCTATGACACCTGATGGCTCTACAAACTTTGTAACAGACGCTGCCTTGCAAGCAGGTAAACAACTAAATAATGACCTCGTCCTACAAGGTAAATTCGGTTCTAGTGATCATGTTCCATTTGCTGAAGCTGGTATTCCTGCTGCTCTATTCATTTGGATGGGTGTCGATAGTTGGAATCCATTAATCTATCATATTGAGAAGGTATACCATACACCTCAAGATAACGTATTAGAAAACATTTCACCTGAACGAATGAGAATGGCATTAGACGTTATCGGAACAGGTGTTTATAACTCGCTTCAAAAACCTGTTCCTCAAACTGAACAGAAAGCTGCTTAATCATTTAAAAGACCACTGATTTTATCGGTGGTCTTTTATTGAGAAAAAATATATATGCATAAAAGCATATTTTATCCTACCCATTATCGTATACAATATTAACTGTAACAACACCGATTACAACTAATAAGGAGGCTTTTTCTATTATGAAAAAAATGATTTTAGCAGGTGCATTAACTTTAGCAGGAATTACTGGAGCTACTGCGTTTATTCCTGAAACAAAAGTCGCTGCTGCCGCTCAAGAACAAAGCTTTACAAAATTCTATTCTTTGCAAACTGGAGGTGGTTCTGAACAAGAACCTATTTTCCTTCAAAAAGGACAAGAACTAACAATTCATCCTAACAGCAAAACTCCTAGTTACAGTGTTTATGACTCAAATCATAACCTAATTGGACGTTATTCTGATGGTTACGGCCGAATTTTCACTGCAAAAACAGATGGAAATATGTATGTTCAATTTCATGCACCTTACGTTTACTATAGTCCTGTTAGTTTTTCTGTTACTTATACTATTCAATAAAAAAGAGGTCCTTTATAGGGCCCCTTTTATTTCTCTTGCCAATTCACTTTTACGAATCCATCTTTCACTTTTAATCCGCTTATATTCAATACATACTCTTCATTTGCTTTTAAAGTAACTGTAAAACTACCTTTTTTCGATTCACAGATTTCCTTTAACTCTTTTATACCTTCTCCTCGTCTTTCATACACGCTAAAGCATAAGTTCCCTCGTTTTGCATCTGTCTCATAAGAAAATGTCACTTCTGTGTCCTTCTCATACTGAAGTTCAATATCTTTACCGGCAATATCCCATGATGAGAATTTCGCCTCGTAACTTGTCTCCCCTTGCTTCTCATTTTCTAAATATATATCTCCTGCTTTCCACGCGTCATCTAACGTTTGTGCAAAAGCAAAACCACTAAGTAATACAAACATTGTACTTGCCAATATCGCAACTAATGTTACTTTCTGTTTTTTAACAAAGTTCATCTTATATTCTCCTTCAACTTTCTTTTTACTTCTTCTTACCATATATAACAAAAAACCGATAAAAAATGGAAATATAACCGCTAAGACACTCCATCCTTTACTCATTTGATGTGCTTTAGCATCTGTATATACCCATGATGCAACACATATTAAAAGTGCTATAAAAGCTAAAAACATCGTCACTCCAGCTACTTCAAATAGTACAAACGGATTAGCGAACTCATTCATGTAATTTATACTCCTTCTTTAAAAATGACTGTATTACAACATATCTCGGAATGTATACATGCATCATAATCACAATGGCTATTAACATAGGAATTTTATAATCCAAATGAGTGACAAATTGTTCTATAACAATTGTTAACAAAACAATCCAAATGGTGTGAATACAAATCATCCATTTCCTCTCTAACTTCTGAGCCTTTCGCACGCCCTGCTTCGTGTTATTTATTAGCTCTTCGCTTGGAGTTATCTCTTCTGCTAAACTGCTCTTTATTTTCTGTTCAAATTTATCTTCCTTCATGAACGAACCCCTCCAAATGTTCTCGCATTTTCTTTTTCCCATAATTAAGCCGATACTTTACCGTACCAATCGGTATATTTAATATTTCGCTCATTTCTTTATAAGAGTATTATTCATAATAGTAGAGTACGAGCACGGTTTTATATTTTTCATTCAATAGCTGTATAACTTCCCGTATCATTTCCGCTTCCACTTTTTGAATAAATTCTTCTGATATATTCACATCATCTGCGAAATCTATTTCTCCACCATCCTCTTTATGAAACAAATCCAATATTCGATCTTTCCACCTTTTTTTCTTACGATAAAAATCATAAAACGTACGAACACAAATTGTAGTAATCCATTTTTTATAATTCTCCACGTAAGAAAGTTGGTGCCGCGATGAAAAAACTTTTATCCATGTCTCTTGAAAAATATCTTCCGCGTCTTCTTTCGTCTTTGCTAACTTATAGCATAAGGAATATATTTGCTTCTTATATATATCAATTAATTCTTCTACCTTTTCTTCCATCATAAGCCTCCTGTCATTTATATAAGACGACGCAAATTCCCTTTTTGTTTGATAAAATTTTATTTTTTTATTATCTCCACATAAAAAGGCAATCACAACATCGTGTGATTGCCTTTTATTTAAAAACGAAAGTCCGCTTCCGCTTTTCTTAATTACATTTTTTCTGGTGCAGATACTCCTACGATTGCTAATGCATTTTGAAGTGTAGTGCGTACTGCTTTCATTAACTCGTAACGAGCTTTACTTAATTCTAAATTATCTTGGTTTAATACTTTTTCTGCATTGTAGAAGCTGTGTAATGTTGCTGCTAATTCAAATGCATAGTTTGTAATACGGTGTGGTAGACGTTTTTGTGCTGCATCCGCAACTACCGCTGGGAATTCACCAAGTTTTTTCAGTAACTCTACTTCTTTTTCAGAAGTAACAAGTTTGTAGTTAACGTCTCCGCCTGTAGCTAATCCTAATTCTTCACCTTGGCGAAGGATGCTGCATACGCGAGCGTGAGCGTATTGTGCATAGTATACTGGGTTTTCATTAGATTTTGATACAGCTAAGTCCATATCGAAGTCTAAATGAGAGTCACCGCTACGCATTGCGAAGAAGTAACGCATTGCGTCCACGCCTACTTCTTCCATAAGCTCACGAAGTGTAACTGCTTTACCCGTACGCTTACTCATCTTCATTTTTTCACCATTTTGGTATAGTTGTACCATTTGGATGATTTCTACTTCAAGCGTGTCTTTATCGTAACCAAGTGCTTGAATAGCAGCTTTCATACGTGGAATATAACCGTGATGGTCAGCACCCCAAATGTTAATTAACTTATCGAAACCACGCTCTAATTTATCACGATGATACGCGATATCTGGCGTTAAGTATGTGTAAGAACCGTCATTTTTAATTAATACACGGTTTTTATCGTCACCGTAAGTCATTGAACGGAACCAAGTTGCACCGTCTTCTTCAAAGATCTCGTCGCGCTCTTTTAATACAGCAAGTGCTTGATCAATTTTCCCGTTTTTGTATAATGATGTTTCTGAGAACCATACATCAAATTTAACGCGGAAGCTTTCTAAGTCTTTTTGAAGTTTTGCTAATTCATATTTTAAACCGTACTCACGGTAGAATTCATAGCTTTCTTTTTCATCAGCTTTCGCATAACGATCACCGAATTCTTCTGCTAAACGTTTACCAATTCCAATGATATCCGCACCATGGTATCCGTCTTCTGGCATTTCTTTTTCTAAGCCTAAAGCTTGCATGTAACGAGCTTCAACAGAAAGAGCTAAGTTATGAATTTGGTTACCAGCGTCATTAATGTAGTACTCACGAGATACATCGTATCCTGCTTTTGCTAATAGGTTACATAAAGTGTCACCTACTGCCGCACCTCGTGCATGTCCTAAGTGAAGGTCACCTGTTGGATTCGCAGATACGAACTCAACTTGTACTTTTTCACCTTTACCAGTATTCGTTTCACCGTAAGCTTCACCAGCGTTTACGATTGTTGGAATTAAATCTGTTAAGTAGCTATTATCCATATAGAAGTTAATAAAACCAGGACCAGCGATTTCGATTTTTTCAATAGAAGCTTTTGCTTTATCGAAGTTTGCAACTAGTTCTTCTGCAATCATACGAGGTGCTTTTTTCGCAACGCGTGCAAGTTGCATTGCCATATTTGTAGAGAAGTCACCATTTGTTTTATCTTTTGGAGATTCTAATACAACGTTTGGAATTTGTTCTTCTGTCGCTAATTCTGCCTTTAATACAGCAGCCTGAATTTCTTCTTTAATCAATCCTTTTACCTGTTCTAAGGAATTCATTATTTTGCCTCCTTCAAATTAATTGTAATAGTATATCTGCCAGCTTCTTGTTCACTTAGAAGCAATGCGTACGTTAAAAAGAGTTGTCCTTTTTTCTTTTCATCCGACCATTTAAAAAGAACGTTATCAGTCTTTGTTTGCAATGCAAACGTACCAAGTTCACTCGTATACGTACCAGTTGTCCATTCACCTTTCACATGCGTCTGACGCATAGAAACAGCACCTGAACGCATAATGAGAACTTGTTCATCTTGAATTTTAATAATTGTTTTCACTTCGCCTTGTTCGTTCGGCTCCTGGAATGCTACATATGTACCTTGACCTTTTACATAGTATTGACCATTTGCTTCAAAAGCAACGGTTTCCTTCCTCGCCCCTTCACGGATTTCTGTTACGAAATGAACGTGTACCGGCAAGCCTGCAAGTTGTTTCTCCACGTCTTGCACACCTTTCAAATGTTATAGATATTAAATACTACTTATAATAAATCACTTTTCCTATCATATCAAAAAAAGACTCTGTCTGTCTGCTGAAAAATCAGGAAAACTCCATTTCAAAAAATAATTCACTTCTACTTTATTTCATATGATAAAATATTTTTTAAATCTAAATATTCTTTCAATTAAAGAGGTGAATGTAGTGATACCAACAAAGTTAAAAAAGGGTGCTGAAATACGAGTGATTTCACCATCGTGTAGTTTAAGTATTGTTTCAAATGAAAATAGAAAACTTGCTATAAAAAGATTAACTGACATGGGCTTTCAAGTTACATTCTCAAAATATGCTGATGAGATAGATCGATTTGCTTCCTCCTCTATTTCTTCCCGCATTCAAGACCTCCATGAAGCATTTCGAGACTCTAATGTAAAAGCTATTTTGACTACACTTGGCGGATACAACTCAAATGGTTTATTGAAACATCTCGATTATGATTTAATTCGTGAAAACCCGAAATTTTTCTGTGGTTATTCTGATATTACTGCCTTAAATAATGCAATTTACGCAAAAACAGGGCTTGTTACATATTCAGGACCCCATTTCTCTTCGTTTGGAATGGAGAAAGGGCTCGGGTATACAACCGATTACTTTTTAAAGTGCTTAACTTCTAATGAGCCTATTGAAGTCCTTCCATCTGAAACATGGAGCGATGATTCTTGGTATATAAATCAGGAAAATCGAGAATTTATTAAAAATGAAGGATATGTTTCAATTCAAGAAGGAGAAGCTACGGGAGATATTATCGGTGGCAATATGAGCACATTTAACTTACTGCAAGGTACACCATATATGCCAAATTTAAAGGAGAAAATTTTATTTATTGAAGAAGATAGTTTAACTGGAACATCTACTCTTAAAACTTTTGATCGTTATTTACATTCCCTTATGCAGCAGCAAGGTTTTGAATACATAAAGGGAATCGTTATAGGAAAGATGCAAAAAGGTGCAGAATGTACGATAGAAGACATTCAAGAAATGATTGCTTCAAAACCTGAACTTGCACATATCCCTATCATTGCAAACGCAAATTTCGGGCATACAACCCCGATTTTCACTTTTCCAATTGGTGGACGTGCAAAAATTATTTCTCACAAAGAGAAGACATCTATCACTATTTTAACGTACTAAAAAAGGAGCGAATGAGTCGCTCCTTTTATGGTTTTTCTATTTTTTCCAACGCTTTTTGCGGAATGGATTCTTTCGGGATTTCAGCCCATCCTTTTCCTTGCATACCTTTTGCATAAATTTTTATAAACGCCCCCGTATGCAATTCACGGTTCATCATTCTTTTAATAACCTGTAACTTTCCATCTTCTGTATACCCTTTAAAAGTATACAAGTATTCTCCGTCTTTTTTCTCACCTTTATCTATAACCGCATAATAATCTTGTATTTCTTTATTTGAAAAGAAGTTGTCTACAAAAGCATGTACACCTTCTGTTTTTGTGTTCAAATAATACGCTGTTCCACCTAGAATAATGGCGAATACAGCTAAAACTTTAATTACCAATTTCATACATGAACCTCCTGTTTGCACTTCTTTCTCGCTAGTATTATATCTATACTTGTATTATACGGAAAAGAGCATACTATACTCTATCTAAAAGTCTTACACTTTCCTTACATTATTGTAAGGGATTTTTTCTTACAACCAGTTCCCAAGAAAAAATTTTTCCGTTTCATACACTTTTATATTATTATTGAATGATACGAATTTTTATTACAAAAATCAAAGGAGACAGTTTTCAAATGGCTATCTTGCAAGGTTTAGCACTATTACTTGTTGTACTTTGTCTATTTACACTTTTCAGTTACCGTGCGCCTTACGGAATGAAGGCGATGGGCGCTTTAGCTAATGCAGCAATTGCAAGTTTTCTTATTGAAGCATTTCACCGTTATATAGGTGGAGAAATGTTTCATAATGACTTTTTACAATCAGTAGGAGAAGCTTCCGGTAGTATGAGCGGTGTCGCAGCAGCGATTTTAGTCGCATTAGCAATCGGTGTTTCCCCCGTATATGCTGTTTTAATTGGTATCGCTACTAGTGGATTTGGTATTTTACCAGGATTTTTCGCTGGATACGTTTGTGCCTTCGTCGTGAAATTTCTCGAAAAGAAATTACCAGCTGGTGTGGAATTTTTAGCAATCCTATTTATCGCTGCACCAATCTCACGCGGAATGGCAATGCTTATGGATCCGCTCGTTAACGCCACACTTGGTAAAATCGGTTCTATGATTTCAGTTGCAACTACAGAAAGTCCTATCATTATGGGTATTATGCTTGGTGGATTAATAACAGTTATTTCTACCTCTCCACTGAGTTCTATGGCACTAACTGCAATGCTTGGATTAACAGGTTTACCAATGGCAATTGGTAGTCTGGCTGTAGCAGCTTCAGCCCCAATGAACTTTATTTTCTTTAAACGCTTAAAAATTTGTTCAAAGAAAGATACAATTGCTGTAGCAATCGAGCCTTTAACACAAGCCGATGTTGTTTCAGCAAATCCGATTCCAATTTATGCGACAAACTTCGTTGGCGGTGCACTTGCTGGTATTATTACCTCTCTGTTCCAGCTCGTTAATAATGCACCAGGAACAGCATCACCAATCCCAGGACTTCTTGTCTTATTCGGATTTAATGACGTTGTAAAAGTAACAATTGCTGCTATATTATGTGGAATCGTTACCACTATTGTCGGATACATCGGATCTATTGTGTTCCGTAAATATCCAATCCGCTCTGCTGATGAAATTCGCGGAGTTACTTCGGAAGAGAAGGTTGCATAAGAAAAAGAGCTATTCCCATCGTTTAGGAATAGCTCTTTTTTGTGTCGCGTAACAGTAAATGAAATTATATCGGCGGTTTTTTAATATATCGGCGCAACTCGAATTATATCAGCGATTTTTTTAATATATCGACTTACCGACACATAACCAAAAATAAGAGCCCTCTAATCATATAGAGAGCTTTTAATTTATCTAGCTGCAGCGGCTAGAATGATCGGTGGCTTCGCTTCTTCCTTCGAGGCAAAAAGCGCCTTTTGCAGGAAAGAACCTTAGCCACCGGGCCTAAACAGTCGGCTTCACTTTTATTTCACCCAACCGAGCAGCATTTCCCGCACGAATTTGCTTGCTGCGACTGGTGTTTGATCACTATGGTCGTAGACTGGAGCTACTTCTACCAAGTCTGCTCCAACTACATTTATATTTGAATTTGCAATTGCTACGATGGAATCTAATAATTCTTTAGATGTGATACCGCCAGCTTCTAACGTTCCTGTTCCTGGAGCGTGAGCTGGGTCTAATACATCAATGTCGATTGTGACATAGACTGGGCGGCCAGCAAGTTTCGGTAATACTTCTTTTAACGGTTCTAATACGTCAAATTTGTATAAGTTCATACCTACTTCTTTCGCCCATTCAAATTCTTCCTTCATTCCAGAACGAATTCCGAAAGAATATACGTTTTCCGGACCAATTAAATCACACACTTTACGAATTGGTGTAGAGTGGGATAAAGGCTCCCCTTCATACGATTCACGTAAATCAGTATGAGCATCCATGTGGATGATTGCTAAATCCGGATATTTTTTTGCCATTGCCTTAAAAATTGGCCAAGACACTAGGTGCTCACCGCCGAGACCTAGTGGAAACTTATCGGCATCTAAAAGTTTTGATACATACTCTTCAATCATGTCTAAGCTGCGTTGTGCGTTTCCGAATGGTAATGGGATATCACCCGCATCAAAATATTTTACCTCTTCTAGTTCACGATCTAAATACGGGCTATATTCTTCAAGACCGATTGATACTTCACGAATACGTGCAGGGCCAAAACGAGATCCCGGACGGTAACTTACTGTCCAATCCATAGGCATCCCATAAATAACTACCTTTGACTCTTCAAAACTTGGATGACTTTTAATAAATACTTTACCTGAATAAGCTTCATCAAAACGCATATTCTTTTCCTCCTTATGTGGAACTTAAGGTATCCCAACCTTTCACTATTTCTCAAATTTGGAGCGAATTGCTCCTCTTTCTCGATTTACCGGGTCTTCTTTTTAACAACAAGAAGACGATTTTCTCTACAGAAGTGTAAGTAGCTAGCATGTTCAAGTCTTCTGGACAAACACCTTAAATGAGCTACTTACACTTTATTTGTTTGATACAATTCTCTTACTTAATTAAATCGCCAACAAATTTCGGTAATGCGAATGCTGCATTGTGTAATTCTTTTGTGTAGTATTTCGTTTCGATTTCGTGGAAACGCTCTTCACTTACTTCTAATGGATCATGTTTTTTAGATCCAATTGTGAACGTCCAAAGACCACTTGGGTAAGTTGGAATGTTTGCTGTGTATAAACGAGTGATTGGGAAGATCTCTTTTACGTCTTTAAACACAGTTGTAATTAACTCTGGTGTGAACCAAGGGTTGTCCGTTTGTGCAACGAAAATACCATCTTCTTTTAACGCTTTTGAAATTCCAGCGTAGAAGCCTTTTGTAAATAGGTTTACTGCTGGTCCTACTGGCTCAGTAGAATCTACCATAATTACATCGTATTCATTTTCGCTTTCTGCGATATGTAGGAAACCGTCTCCTACTTTTACTTCTACACGCTCATTATCTAATGCGCCTGCAATTGATGGTAAGTATTGTTTAGAGTACTCAATTACTTTTCCATCGATTTCAACAAGAGTTGCTTTCTTTACACTTGGGTGTTTTAACACTTCACGAATAACACCACCATCACCGCCACCAACAACTAATACGTTTTCAGGGTTTGGATGTGTAAATAAAGGTACGTGCGCTACCATTTCGTGATAAACGAACTCGTCCTTTTCTGTTGTCATAACCATGCCATCTAAAATAAGCATGTTTCCGAACTCTTCCGTTTCAACCATATCAAGTTTTTGGAATTCTGTTTGCTCCGTATGTAATGTGCGGTTAATACGCGCCGTAATCCCAAAATGTTTTGTTTGTTTTTCAGTGAACCATAGTTCCATCGTACAATCACGCCTTTCAATGCAAATTTATAATAGGGACATCATTAATGTCCCCTAACAAAAATAAAACAAAACATCCAAAATGTATAGTTAAAAGTACAAAAATACCGAAAATATATTTTAGTCAGAGGGTTCTAACATATGTGCGGAAAGGGTTTGCACCGTAAAAGGAAAGAAAACCCTTTCTTAAGAAAGGGCTTTTGTCTCTATTTCTACTGGTTTACGAATTGGAATTAGGATCATAATACAACCAACTAACACCACAATTCCACCTACTAAAAACGGACTTTGTGGTGAAACAGTATGACCGATAATTCCTGATAAAATCGGAGCAATCGCACCACCTAACCAACGAACAAAGTTATAAACACCTGACGTAACAGATCTTTCATAAGGTGAAATATCCATTACATAACTTGTGTATAATGCATTGTTTAAGCCAGATGCCAATCCTGATAAAACGATAAGAGTAATTTGTAACCACATAATTTTCACAAAGAATAGTGCAATTAAGAAAATCGCAAATACGAGTAAACTACCCTTCAATAATGTTTTTGGTTCATATTTCCCTTCTAGCTTATGTGCTAAAATTGCAGAACCGTAAGCTAACGCGAGTCCCCATCCGCAAAATACAAAGCCTAATTGAATAGCTGATAAATGCATAATAAGTGGTGAATATGCTAACACGACAAAAAATCCGTAGTAGTATAGCATCCCTGAAATGGCACCTTGCATAAATGGTTTATACTTCACCAGGTTAAGTAATTCCCCTACGCCAGCAGCCTTACGCTTCACTTTTCGTTCTGGTTCTTTTACAAAAAAGAATACTAAAATAAATGCTAAGAAAATTAAAATACTCGTCGCGAAAAACGGATAACGCCAAGAATGACCACCTAATATCCCGCCTAATAACGGTCCGCCAGCCATACCTAAGCCGATAGCTGCTTCGTATAATCCTACTGCTTCATGAACTTCTTTACTTAATGCAATCAATAAAGTCATCGCCGTCGCGAAGAACATCGCATTCCCTAATCCCCATCCAGCGCGGAAAAGAGATAATTGAGCAATCGTTTGTGACATACCACATATAAACGCAAATACAGTCACAATCGCAAGACCGATTGTCATCATCCGTTTATCACCAAATCTCGATGCAAATATACCAGCTGGTAACATCATAATTGCCATCGTTAAAATATAAGCGGTAAATAACATTTCAACTTGCCAATGCGATGCACCAATTTTCTCTGCAATAATCGGCAAAATTGGGTCGACTACTCCTATACCCGAAAAGGCAAGGAAGGTAGCCACCACTGTAATCAATCTCCCTAGTTTTTGTTTGCTCTCCATTTTGATTACTCTCCTTTTGTGCTCTCTAAAAATGTTACTGCACGATGTAAACTATCTTCTAGTTCTGCCTTTACACGTTGCATTTGCTCCATTTTTTCGTCTAACGTTTGCACTTGTTTTTCAAGCATATCTTTAATTTCTTGAATCACTTCACGATCACGAGGATTTTCGCTATTTCTTCTTTGCTCCATTCTTTCTTTTAGTGATAAGAAATGCTGCATTTCTTGAAGTGTGATTCCTAGCACTTCTTTCGCTTCTACAATTCTTTTAATTCTGGAAATATCCTCATCCGTATACAGACGGATATTTCCCTCACTACGTTCTGGGGGATGAATTAAACCAATTTCCTCATAATAACGAAGTGTACGTTTTGTTAAACCGACTTGCTTTGTTACTTCATCAATTTTATACATGTTTATTCCTCCCTTCACTTGATTATTACATTTTACGTTAACGTTAACTTTTCTGCAACTGTTAGACTTTTGTAAATGTTTGTCATATTCAATTGTATTTTCCCTAAAGCAGTTTCATAATAAAAGAAAAGAGATAATAAGGAGAATTTCACATGAGTAAACCACTTATTTTCGCTCACCGCGGAGTAAAAGGAACACATCCCGAAAATACGATGATTGCCTTCCAAGAAGCAGAACGCATTGGTGCTCACGGAATTGAATTCGATGTCCACTTATCAAAAGATGGTGAACTTGTCGTAATTCACGATGAAACCGTCGATCGTACAACAAATGGCGTTGGACTTGTTTCTGAAAAAACGGTAGAGGAACTACAATTATTGGACGCTGGTAGCTATAAAGACCCTTCTTTCCATGAAGCAAAAATCCCAACGTTGCGTGAGGTTTTCATTTGGCTTTCCACAACGAACTTACAACTAAATATTGAATTAAAGACAGATGTTATTCATTACCCAAATATTGAGGAAAAAGCTGTTGCACTTGTGCGTGAATATCATCTTTCTAATCAAATTGTATTTTCATCATTTAACCATGACTCTGTTTCATTATTAGCAGAAATTGCTCCTAAAATCCCAAGAGCAATTTTATATGATACACCACTTGCTGATCCAATTTCCGAAGCGAAACATAGAGAAGCAAGTGGATTACATCCAAACTTCCAGTTATTAACGAAAGAATTTGTGCAGTTAGCACAAGAGCAAGGATATGTTTTCCGTCCATATACAATTAACGAATACAAAGATTTACAAACTATGATTGATTATGGTGTAGATGTCATCATTACCGATTGGCCAGCACGTGCCTTTGAGCTCCTTTCTTAATGGAAGGAGCTTTTTATTTTCGAAATTTCATTGTTTAAAATAAACGAAAACCCTCAATACTAATACAATAACGCTTGTATTAATGAGGGGCTGAAAAAAGATGGATCAGACTATGAATCCAAAACTTAAAAAATATAAACGTCTTTTCTTCACCGCAATGTTTTCTTGCGTCCTTTTCTTCGTTTTTTCTTTTTTTGTTATTATTATAGTTGCAAAAATTATGGGACCTCCTCCTGTTGCGGTCCCGCAAACAAGCGTCTTTTACGCAAACGATGATACTGTTATTGGACAAAGTAACGAAATTCAAAAACGTTACAATGTCTCTCTTAATGAAATTTCACCTTATGTAAAAGAAGCGACCCTTTCTATTGAAGATCAAAGATTTTATAAACATCACGGCTTCGATGTGAAACGGATTGCAGGTGCAATTGTTGCTGATTTAAAAGCGATGGCAAAGGTACAAGGAGCTAGTACAATTACACAACAATACGCGCGTAATCTGTATTTAGATCATGATAAAACGTGGAAACGAAAATTATTAGAGGCAATGTACACTATCCGCCTTGAAGTAAACTATAATAAAAATCATATTTTAGAAGGATATTTAAATACAATTTATTACGGACATGGCGCTTATGGCATCGAAGCTGCGTCCCGTCTATATTTCGATAAAACGGCAAAAGAGTTAACATTAGCAGAAGCTAGTATGCTGGCAGGTATCCCGAAAGGGCCAAGTGTCTATTCTCCCTTTTTGAAAGAGGATCGCGCTAAAGGACGACAAGCTCTCATATTAGATGAAATGGTGAAGCAAGGATATATTACGAAGCAACAAGCAACCTTAGCGAAGAAAGAGACACTAACTTTTGCCTCATTAGATACGAAAAAAGTAGCAGAGGTCGCACCATATTTCCAAGATGCTGTACAAGCTTCGCTTCTTCGTGATGTTGGATTAGACGAACAAGCTTTACAACGAGGTGGCTTACGAATTTATACAACGCTAGACCCTAAACTACAAGCTGTAGCAGAACAAGCTGTAAAAGATCATATACCTGACACAACAAACATACAAACTGCTCTCGTCTCTATGAATCCAACGACAGGTGAAGTGGCTGCTCTTGTTGGTGGAACTGATTATAATATGAGTCAATTTAACAGGGCTACACAAGCCGTTCGTCAGCCTGGTTCTACATTTAAGCCATTTCTATATTATGCGGCATTAGAACGAGGATTCACGCCTGCTACGCGCTTAAAAAGCGAATATACTGTATTCACCCTAGGTGACGGCGTTTCAAAGTATAAACCGAAGAACTATAAAGATTATTATGCAGATGATTTCGTAACGATGGCACAAGCTCTCGCAGTCTCTGATAACATTTATGCTGTGAAAACGAATTTGTTTTTAGGAGATGACACGCTAGCAAAAACAGCGAAACAATTTGGAATTAAAAGTGCATTAAAAGATGTGCCTTCTCTAGCTCTCGGTACATCACCAGTAAAACCAATTGAAATGGTTAACGCTTATAGCATGTTCGCAAACGGTGGAAAAGAAGTAAAACCTACTTTCATTCGCCGCATTATGGATCATGAAGGAAATATATTATACGATGCTCATTTAGAGAGTAAACAAGTTCTCGACAAGAGCAAAGCGTTTGTAATGGAAGAAATGATGACTGGTATGTTTAATAAGAAACTAAGCAGCTATGCTGCTGTAACTGGCCAATCGATGTTATCAAAATTATCAAGAACATATGCCGGCAAATCTGGTTCTACTGAAACGGATAGTTGGATGATCGGATTTACTCCGCAAATCGTAACAGGTGTATGGGTCGGATATGATCAACCTAAATCTATTTCAAACGTAGCAGAACAGGGGTATGCGAAGAAAATATGGACTGATACGATGGAGAAGGGCTTAGATGGACAGCCTAAAAAAGAATTTAAACAACCAAGTGACGTCGTAGCGGTTAATATCAATCCAGAGAACGGTAAAATTGCTACAAAAAATTGTCCTATTTCTGTGAAAATGTATTTCGCTAAAGGTACCGAACCGACTGAATATTGTATGGATCACGTCGATGATAAAGAAGAATTTGAAAAAACGACTGAAGAAAAGAAAAAAACAAGTTGGTGGAAAAAATATCTTCCTTGGTAAAAAAAATAGCTGACGGGCATCCGTCAGCTATTTTTTATTCACTTAATAATGCACGGCGCAATTCTTCACTAGATTCGTTCCAAATCGCTTCATTATGTTCTTTCAAGAACGTACCAAGTACCTTTTTAGATGATTCATCCATATGGTCAACCATAATGTGACGCTTCAATGATTTATCCATTTTATTTACGTGTTCTGGAAGTGATTTATATCCGCGGCGAATCTCACGGTCAACTGTCATTTCACAAGCTGTTACACCTGCGTAATACGCACCTGTCGCAGTTCTTTCAATTGTTACCCAAACAAGCCAAAATGGTTTTCCATTTGGAACTTCATCTTTATTTGTTAAAAACTTAATACCTTTTTCTACTGTACTACGCGCATGCATCGCACCGATATCAACGAATGCAGTCTTCTCTAGTACATCAACAAATACGGGTGAAATGTTTTCTAAGCTTAATGCTCCAACACCAAATCCACCATGTCCATCTGTTGAATCATTTTTCACGATATTAAAACCGATTTTTTTCTTTTTCTCTGTCATATGTAAAATCCTCCTCACTTAAAAATTATAAAAGGCCAAAAATAGGCGCAATGATGCTGTCTAAAAATACAAATACATGCGGAATAACTACCTGGAAAATAGGTTGAATTGTGTAATTACTAAGCGGTGTAATAACGAGAATTAATAACGCAATTGCCCCGTATTTTTCATACTGTGTCATTTTCGCGCGAATATTTGCTGGCGCTAAATCTTCCACAACTCGATATCCATCAAGTGGCGGGATCGGTAATAAGTTAAATACAAGTAAAACGATATTCAGCATAATAAAAATCTGGAAAAATTGAGCTAACGTATCTGCCACTGCAGATGGAATTGAGTATAATACACCAAATTTTAATAAGCTATACCAAATAATTAAACCAATTGCACTTAAAATTAAGTTACTAATCGGCCCTGCAATTGACACTAATATACCTGCCAGACGCGGTCTTTTAAAGTTATATGGATTAACAGGAACTGGTCTTGCCCAACCGAATCCAAGAATTAATACTGCAATCAAACCGATAGGGTCTAAATGGGCCATCGGTGATAACGTTAAACGCCCTTGTCTCTTTGCTGTATCGTCCCCAAATTTATATGCAACATATGCATGTGCAAATTCATGAACGGATAGTGCAATAATAATTGCCATTGCTACTAACGGAATTTCGTGCAATGGATATCTAAATAACTGATCCATACTTCATCTCCTCTTCCATATGTCAAAAAAAGAAATTATTTGTTTTTTCGATTGTTCTTCCCCATAATCCGCTATAATAAGAGTGTAACTTACATAAAAGGAGCGATTGTACATGCCATACGTAACAGTGAAAATGCTAGAAGGACGCACAGAAGAACAAAAGAAAGCTCTTGCTGAGAAAGTAACAGCAGCAGTAAGCGAAACAACTGGTGCTCCTGAAGAAAACATCGTTGTTTTCATCGAAGAAATGTCTAAAAACCATTATGCAGTTGGCGGAAAACGCTTAAGCGACAAATAATTTCAAGTTTTTTCATAAGAAGCAGCCATTAGCTGCTTCTTATTTCTTTCCTTCTAACAACTCAATAATTCTCTCTTTATATTTTCCTTTTCTTCCATCTTCATAGATTAAATCATGTGGATAGAATAGCTTTTGATCCGTTCTTTTCTTACCTGTAATCGCCTCAACAATATCCGACTCACGTGAAAGCTCTCTAAGCTCTCCGTTTGGCATAAGAAGTAGGATTGGTAGACGCTCTTCTTCTTCTCCTGCACGATAAAAGTCATACGGTAAGTCTGATGTTGAATCAACTACTAAATAATACTCCGGATCAAGTCCAATCTTTTTAAATAAACTACTTAATTCCATCCAATTATCTAAACCGTGTTTATCTGTAAACTCTACATATTTAAATAGATTTCGATTCATAAAACGGCGGCATAAATCGCTTAAAATTGGATCTTCTTCTTCCTGCCATACTTGGAAGTAGTAATACATAACGTTCTCGTCTAACTTTAAATAATCCTCTACTGTTACTTCTTCTTCAAATAAAGAATAGAAATGAACAGGATGATTTTTGAATGTATAATACTTCTCGTGCAGTGATTTCGCACGGTGTAAAATCTTCGTTAAAATAACTTCTGCACTTCGCGTTACTGGGTGGAAATATACTTGCCAATACATTTGATAACGACTCATAATGTAATGCTCAACAGCATGCATACCACTATTTTTAATGACTACTTGATCCCCATACGGGCGCATTACACGCAGTATACGTTCCATATCGAAGTTTCCGTACTTTACGCCTGTAAAATAAGCATCTCTTAATAAATAATCCATACGATCCGCATCAATTTGGCTCGAAATCATACTAATTGCTAATTTATTAGTAGACGTTTTTGCAATTACATCTGCTACCTTTTGTGGAAACTCCTTATCAACACGACTTAATACATCATTAATCTCCGTATTGCCAACAATAATCTTTTGCGTAAATTTCTCATGATCTAATGAAAATACTTTTTCAAACGAGTGAGAAAATGGGCCGTGACCGACATCATGAAGTAATGCCGCACATAAACATAACAATCTATCTTCAGCATTCCAATTTGGTCTGCCATCAAACACATCATCAATCATACGACGAATAATTTCGTATACACCTAACGAATGAGTAAAGCGACTATGCTCTGCACCGTGAAATGTAAAAAATGTCGTTCCAAGCTGCTTAATACGGCGCAAGCGTTGAAATTCTTTCGTTCCGATTAAATCCCAAATAACACGATCACGCACATGCACATATTTATGTACTGGGTCTTTAAACACTTTTGTTTCGCTGAGTTTGTCGTTTAAATATACCACTTTCCGACATCCCCCTTTCTTTACTACATTCTTACTTTATATTATAAACGAAATGAGAAACAGAAAGAAATGAAAGACTGTATTAATTACCTTTATAAAAAGAAAAAATCACCTTTACCGAAGTAAAAGTGATTTCCTTTATACATTATTTACCTAAAACGAATTCAGCAACTTCGTCTAAGATCATATCTTTCCCTAATGGGAAGTAACCTTTGTTTAAGTCTTCATTTTTAATTGTGAATACGTGGTTGTTTTTAACAGCGTTCATGTTTTTCCAAATTGATTCTTCTTGGAATTCTTTCAAGCGCTGAGAACCGTCACCAGTTGTAAATACGAATAAGTAATCTGGGTTGTAATCGATTAAAGCTTCTTTTTGTACTTGTACTAGTGGTTTATCAGTTGGTGTACCTTTAACTGCTGGTAGTTTTAAGTCATTAAAGATTACGCTACCGTAACCGTAGTCACCGTATACGCGGAAAGCATTTGGATATGCAGCCATTTTCATAAATGTTGCTTCACCAGTTTTAGCGACGATTTTGTCATGTAATTTGCTTGCTTTTTCATCATACTTTTTGAACCATTCTTTTGTTTCTTTTTCTTTACCGAAGATTTGACCTACTTCTTCAAATTTTGGACGCCATTGATCTAATGGAGTGTTTAACATAACTGTTGGTGCAATTTTAGATAATTGATCATAAATCTTTTCTTGACGATTATTTACAAGAATTAAATCTGGTTTTGCAGCAGCTACTGCTTCGATGTTAATTTTATCGCCCCAAGCAGAACCAACTGGTTTAACGTCTTTTAGTTTCTTTTCAATATGTGCATCAATTTTTTCTTGAGATGTATTAGCAGTAATAACCGGTTTCATACCGAAAATTAATAATTCTTCTGTTGAACCACTAAGGTCAGCAATTTTCTTTGGGTTTGCAGGAATTTTAATTTCCCCTTTTGCATGTTTTACAGTGCGCTCTTCAGTCTTTGCATCTGCTTTCTTTTCTTCTTCTTTGTTAGAACAAGCTGCAAATAGTACAGAAGTCACAACTAGTACCATTGCTAATAGTGCCATTTTAAAATTCTTCATGTTCCCACTCCTTCTAGCTGTATTTATCTTATAAGTTACAACGAACTATAAGAAACAAAGATAACAATTAATTAATATATATTTATTAATTGTTGTTAATAACCCATTCTAACGGGCGTTCAACTTCCCATTCTTATATAAGAAGCTCAACGTCCATTAGAAGTCCCCCTCTTCACGAGGGGGTTCTACTTATGCTTTTTTACGCAATTGATTACTAATCATCGCTAAATCATATGTTAAACAAATTGGCTTACAGTTTACTGGACATGGAACGATTTGAGCTTCAATCTCAAATACGTTACGAAGTGTTTCACTTGTCATAACTTCATCTGGCGTTCCTTGTTTCATTAACTTACCTGCTTTTAATGCAATCATATGATCGGAGAAACGAGAAGCGTGATTTAAGTCATGGATAACCATAACAATCGTTCTACCTTCTTCTTCATTTAACTTTTTCAATAAGTTTAATACTTCTAATTGATGAGCCATATCTAAGTACGTCGTTGGTTCATCCAATACAAGTAATTCTGTTCCTTGTGCAAGAGCCATTGCAATCCAAACACGTTGACGTTGACCGCCTGATAGCGCTTCTGCTGGACGATTCGCAAATTCTTTCATTCCTGTCACTTCAAGTGCCCAGTTAATGTAGCGATAATCCTCTTCTTTCAACGTGCCAAACCCTTTTTGATGAGGGAATCTTCCATATGACACAAGCTCAAATACAGTAAGACCCGTTGGCACTTCTGCAGTTTGTGGTAAAATCGCCATTTTCTTTGCAATTTCTTTCGTTGGCTGTTTCTCAATTGCTTTTCCGTCAAGATAAACAGTACCTTGCTTTGCCTTCAAAATACGAGACGCCGTTTTTAATAATGTGGACTTCCCACAACCATTTGGTCCAATAATTGTTGTAATTTTCCCTTCCGGAATTTCAACTGTTAATCCATCAATAATTAAACCTTCATTATAGCCAACCGATACCGCATCCACCGCTAAAGTTGCCATACGAAAAGCCTCCCTTTATTTTGTCCTCATAAGTAAATAAATAAAATACGGTGCACCAATTACAGAAATAACAAGACCGACTGGTATTTCTGAAGTTGTTAGTACACTTCTTGAAATTACGTCTGCGAATAAAAGTAAAAACGTTCCTATTAGCGCAGCTGTGGGCAACATAATTTGATGTTTACCACCAACAAGGCGCCTTGCTAAATGCGGGGCCATTAAACCGATAAAGCCAATTCCGCCGGCAACAGCAACAGATGCCCCTGCTAAACAAACTGCAATAAATAATAATTTACGTCTTTCTTTTTCTACGTTTACACCAAGGCCAACTGCTGTAGAATCGCCTAGGTTCATTACATTTAATATGTGTGCTTTACTTATAGCAAGCGGTAAGAAAATAACCATCCATGGAAGTACACTTAATACGAATTTCCAATCTGTACCCCATAGACTTCCCGCCAGCCAAATCGTAGCAAAACGAAAATCGTTAGATGTCATCTTCATAGAGAAAATTAAACTAACAGCTCCAAATCCAGCTGCAACGGCAATACCGACTAGTATTAATCGAGTCGATGAAACGCCGTCTTTCCATGCTAGTAAATAAATAATTACCGCTGCTAATATCGCTCCAACTAGTGCGAAGAATGGGAGAATGAATACAGATAAAAATGTACCAGTCCCTACTTTCCCGAAGAAGAAGTAGACGAATATAACAACTGTTAATCCCGCTCCAGCATTAATACCTATAATACCTGGATCAGCAAGCGGATTTCGTGATAAACCTTGCAAAATCGCGCCTGACATAGCTAAAGCAGATCCGACTAGTATAGCAATTACCATACGCGGCATACGGAATTCAAATAAAATAACAGACTGATCTTCAGCCCCTAGTCCAACCAATGACTTTAATACGTCCATTGGCGGGATTTTAAAAGTTCCTGTATTTAAACTAATAAGAAATATAGAAACGATTAGTCCTACTAAAATCGTTAATATAGAAATGTTCTTTTTTGTTAAGACACTCGTCCTCACATCTTTCCTCTCCCTTCATTACGTGCTAAGTAGAGGAAGAATGGAACCCCAATTAGCGCTGTAATTGCTCCAATTGGCGTTTCAAATGGCGGGTTAATAACGCGAGATAACATATCTGCACATTCAATTAACAGCCCACCTAAGACCGCAGAACATGGAATAACCCATCTATAGTCCGAGCCTACGAGGAAACGAGTCATATGCGGAATTACAAGACCAACAAATCCAACTGATCCTGCCATGGAAACTGCGGAACCCGTTAAAACAAGAACAAGTACTGTTCCGATAAATTTAATCAATGTCGTATTTTGACCAAGTCCAATCGCAATTTCTTCACCGAAGCTCAAAATTGTAATATATCTCGACATCATAATTGCGATAAAAAGACAAATAAGGCCAATTGGCACTAACATATTAATACTTTGCCATTTCACTCCAGCGACTCCGCCTGCATTCCACATACTCACCTCTTGGGCAAGATTGAAATACAATGCGATTCCAGATGAAATTGCCCCTAATAAAGCACTAATAGCTGCACCTGCTAAAGCTAATTTCACAGGTGTTAATCCACCTGGTGAAGAAGATCCAATTCCATATACAATGCTTGCACCAAACGCAGCTCCAATAAAAGATGCGATAACAAACATTAAATAAGGTGAATTAGGGAAAAATGCATACATAATTGCAATTCCAAATACAGCTCCATCTGTAATCCCCATTAACGATGGTGAAGCAAGTGGATTTCGCGTCATACCTTGCATAATTGCTCCTGATACCGCTAAAAAGGCACCTGCAACTACGCCCCCTATTGCTCTAGGCATGCGAAGCTCTTGAATTACGTTATGATGTGTAATAGATCCATCAAACTGAAATACAGCTTGCCATACAGTCTTTAAACTAATATCTGCAGCCCCAAAAGAAATAGAAACTGCCATGCTTAAAGCTAACAAAATTGTACCCGCTACTAAAATAATAGAAGCGATGAGCGGTCTGCTCTTAATCTCTTTAACATTCTCTTCTTGCTGTTCTATACTGCTTGCGCTCGCTTCCATCCCTCAACCATCCTAACCAACAACATATATTTATTGAAATGAAATTTATTCTCAAATAGTAATAAAAAAATTAGGTGAATTGTTATTTCCCTGATAATGATTCTCAGAATCAGACACTTCTATTCTACCTATCGCTTTAAAAGACTGTCAACCATTATTTTGAAATATAAATTTATACAAATTGGTATTTTAATACAAAAGTTATGTTCATCCTTTAGAAAATGTTCGTCCACACAAGAGTACTTTCGCAGAATAAATCATTCCTCTTATGGGCATAAAAAAAGAAGAGTAATCTTTTCACTCTTCTTTTTCTTACTTATTTAACTTTGCTTCAATTTTCACGATTAACTCATCTTCTGTTGGAGCCGCAACTGGACGGTTATTTACAAATGCGAATGATTTTTTACGACCAGGACCACAGTAAGACTGACATCCAACTTCAATCGTTGCACATGAATCTACTTTTTTTAACTTCGGAACTAACGTTTTAATGTTCGTTGCCTGACAGTCATCGCACACGCGAAACTCGTTTCCCATTACATAACACTTCCTCTATTTTAAACTTTTCTCAAGTACATTTAAAAATAAACACTAAATGGTATTTTACCGCTCTTTGAAGCTCGTTGCAAGTTTCCCTACAAAGCCTATTCTCTACATAATGATACATATTTATATGCTCTCCTACAGAAGCGCTCACCATTCATGGGAAAATTTTTACCTTTCATCGAAATCTACCATATTTTTAAAAGCTTTGTATAAAAGTTTATTTTTTTGCCCATTATAAAAATAGGAAGTTCATAAAAAGAAAGGGAGTTGAATCTATGAAAGTAAGACAAGATGCTTGGACAGATGAGGATGATTTATTACTTGCTGAAACGGTACTTCGTCATGTTAGAGAAGGAAGTACGCAATTAAATGCATTTGAGGAAGTAGGGGATCAGTTAAATCGTACATCTGCTGCTTGTGGTTTCCGCTGGAATGCTGTTGTTCGCTATAGCTATGAACAAGCTCTTCAACTAGCAAAAAAACATCGTAAAGATAAAATGCGTGCTGCAAGCGGTGAACAAGCGAAAAAACGTTTACTTTATACACCACCAGCTTCAGATTCGATAACTGATTATGAAGAATTAGTACAAGAAGAATCAATCGTACAATATAAAGAAGCTATTCCATATCAAGAATCTACTGCTCCTGCTGCAAGAAGCTCTATGACAATGCAAGATGTTATTTATTTTTTACAAACAGTCGGATCTTCAAATATAAAAGTGACAGCTCTTGAAAACGAGAATACGAGATTGAAACAAGAAATTAAAGCACAAATCCTTCGGAATGAGGAACTAGAAAAGAAACTAGAAAAATTAGAAAAGCAATCTCATACTGTACAAGAAGATTACGAAACACTTATGAACATTATGAACCGTGCTCGTAAATTGGCAGTCATGGATGACGAAGAACGTTCTCAAACATCTTTCCGAATGGACCGAAACGGTAATTTAGAAAAAATTGCAGAATAAAAAGGATGCATGTAATGCATCCTTTTTATTATTTCACCTTTAAGCTCCCCCTTTATATGTGAGAAAACTCCATTCTTCATTTTTTGCTATAATAGAGATTGTCATTTTAAAGATAAGGGGTTAGTTATATGAGCAATTCCCGTTCCATTTTATCTCAGCCAGAGTGGCGCATTGTAGATCAGTCTAGTTTGGGACCAACATTCCATGCACTTCAGTCATTCGCAATGGATGACACATTATGCACAAGCATTGGAAATGGCAAGTCAGCCGCAACAATGCGTTCTTGGGTTCATCACAATACAATTGTCCTTGGCATTCAAGATTCACGCCTTCCGCATTTAGAAGAAGGTATTTCTTTTTTAAAACAACACAACTTCAATGTTATTGTTCGTAATTCTGGCGGGCTTGCAGTCGTGCTTGATGAAGGTGTTTTAAACGTATCACTTTTATTCCAAGAAACAGAAAAAGGTATCGATATTGATCTTGGATACGATACGATGTGGCATTTAATTAAGGAGATGTTAAAGGATTACAACGTTACTATCGAGGCAAAAGAAATTGTTGGCTCTTACTGTCCTGGTAGTTATGACTTAAGTATTCGCGATCAAAAATTCGCTGGTATTTCACAACGTCGTATTCGCGGCGGTGTCGCTGTCCAAATTTATCTCTGTGCTACCGGAAGTGGCTCTGAGCGTGCCGCACTCGTTCGTGATTTCTACAACCTAGCAATTCAAGGGGAAGAAACACGCTTTACGTACCCTGAAATTGTACCAAGTACGATGGCCTCACTCTCAGAATTACTTGGCGAAACCATTACAGTACAAGATTTAATGATGCGTCTTTTAAAAACATTGCAGCAATTCGCTCCAAAGTTAACACCATCTCAATTAACAATAGATGAGATTCCTTTATATGAGACGAATTTACAACGTATTATTAATCGTAATAATAAAGCACTTGGCTTAGAAAAATAAAGACCGTCGCTATTATAGCGACGGTCTTTATTTCAATTCATTATAGAATTAAAGTGCTTGAGCTGCTGTAATTAAAGCTAACTTGTACACTTCTTCTTCGTTACATCCACGAGACAGATCATTTACAGGCATGTTTAAGCCTTGTAAGATTGGTCCTACTGCTTCGAAGTTACCTAAACGTTGAGCGATTTTGTAGCCAATATTACCAGCTTCTAAGCTTGGGAATACGAATACGTTAGCATCACCTTTAATTGTAGAACCTGGAGCTTTTTTCTCAGCTACAGATGGTACGAATGCAGCATCGAATTGGAATTCTCCATCTAAAGTTAACTCAGGAGCCATTTCTTTTGCAATGCGAGTTGCTTCTACAACTTTTTCTGTTTCTGGAGATTTCGCAGAACCTTTTGTAGAGAAGCTTAACATAGCAACGCGTGGATCAATGCCGAATAACTCAGCAGTTTTCGCACTTTCGATACCGATTTCAGCTAAATCTTGGCTGTTTGGTGCAATGTTAATTGCGCAATCAGCGAATACATATTTCTCCTCTTCACGTACCATGATGAATACGCCAGAAGTTTTTGTAACGCCTGGTTTTGTTTTAATAATTTGAAGTGCTGGACGAACTGTATCAGCTGTAGAGTGAGCTGCACCACTTACTAAACCGTGTGCTTTGCCCATGTATACAAGCATTGTACCGAAGTAGTTTTCGTCTTTAAGGATTTTGCGAGCGTCTTCTTCAGTTGCTTTACCTTTACGGCGTTCAACGAAAGATGCTACCATTGCATCCATTTCTTCGTATGTAGCTGGGTCGTAAATATCAACGCCTGCTAATGTTAAATTCATGCTAGCAGCTTTTGCGCTAATTTCTTCCTTATTACCAACTAAGATTGGTTTTACTAACTCTTCTTTTGCTAAACGCTCTGCAGCGCCTAAAATTCTTTCATCAGTTCCTTCAGGAAGTACGATAGAAATGCCTTTTCCTTGAACTTTTTCTTTTACTGTTGTAAATAAGTTGCTCACGAATAAACCCTCCTACATATGTTAAAAAAACTCTATCTTTAAGAATACTGCTTTTCTTCTATATTTTAAACTTATAGCTCCCAAAAAATAGATAAAATAAAAATGATTATATTTTCATAAAATTCAGCCGTTAAATTCACCTTGCTTAAACACTTAAATGTGACAATTTTATGCGCCAAGGTTTTATATAGATGATTTTAAAACTATATATGCTATAGTTAACGTGTAAAACTATCATTAACTGAGGTGAATAGAATGAGTGAAGCAACAACAACGTTAGATGGCTGGTATTGTTTACATGATTTACGTTCTATTGATTGGGCTGCATGGAAAACATTATCTAGCGACGAACGCGGACAAGCAGTGTCTGAATTTTTAAATGTCGTTGAAAAATGGAACGAAGTAGCTACTGCGAAAAAAGGTAGTCACGCAATGTATACAGTTGTTGGCCAAAAAGCTGATATTATGCTTATGATTTTACGTCCAACAATGGAAGAGTTAAATGAAATTGAGACAGAATTGAATAAAACAACTTTAGCTGAATATATGGTTCCTGCATATTCTTACGTATCTGTTGTTGAATTAAGCAACTACCTTCCAGCTGATGAGGATCCATACCAAAACCCGCAAATTTTAGCTCGTTTATATCCTGAATTACCGAAAGCAAATCATATTTGCTTCTATCCAATGGATAAGCGTCGCCAAGGTGATGACAACTGGTACATGCTTCCTATGGAAGAACGTAAAAAAATGATGTACAGCCATAGTAAAATTGGTCGTCAATACGCAGGTAAAGTACGCCAAGTGATTTCAGGATCTGTTGGATTCGACGATTTCGAATGGGGCGTAACATTATTCGCTGACGATGTTCTTCAATTTAAGAAACTTATATACGAAATGCGCTTCGATGAAGTAAGTGCTCGTTATGGTGAATTTGGAACATTCTTCGTTGGAAACATTTTACCAGACGAAAAAGTAGAGAAATTTTTACACATATAAATGGTGAAAAGGAACGAAATTCGTTCCTTTTTTTATTCTTCTCTATATTTATCCTCAAAAATCTCCTTTTTTCTGCACTTTTGAAGAAAAACCAACATTTTTTCAAATTTCTTGTAAAATTGTAACCTTTTTATATGTAAAGATATGCTAAAATGATACGAGCTATATGCTAAATAACGATGCGAAGGTGATAATCTATATGAAAAAAATCTTGTCTATTTTACTATTGCTTGTATTGTCAATTTCTTCCTTAGGAGTAACAACATCCCATGCGGAAGAAAAAATACATATTGAGGCGGCTGCTGCACTTTTATTTGATGCAGATACAGGAAAAATACTTCACGAGCAAAATCCAGATGAATTGCTAGCTATTGCTAGTATGTCAAAATTAATTGTTGTTTACGCTGTTTTAGAAGCAATTAAAGAAGGAAAAATCACATGGGATACGAAAGTAAATATTTCTGATTACGCTTATGAAGTCTCTCGTAATAATGAATTCTCTAATGTACCGTTCGAAAAAGGACGTCAATATACTGTAAAAGAATTATATCATTCTATTGTTATATTCTCTGCAAATGGATCTAGTATTGCTTTAGCAGAACTTCTTGCAGGAAGTGAGAAAAACTTCTTAAATCTTGCAAATGAACATGCTAAAAAGCTAGGATTAAAGAAATATAAATTTGTAAACGCTACTGGCTTAAATAACGCTGACTTAAAAGGAAAACATCCTGAGGGTACTGATCCAAATGCAGAAAACTCTATGTCAGCTCGTGATATGGGTATGCTTTCAAAAGCAATGATTACAAAGTATCCAGAAATGCTAGAGGATACAAAACAAAGATTTAGAAACTTCCCAGACAATCACCCAAAACCAATTCGTATGGAAAACTGGAATTGGATGTTACCAGGAGCTGCTTTCGCTTATGAAGGTACTGATGGTTTAAAAACCGGAAGTTCTGATACAGCTGGATACGGATTTACCATTACTGCTAAACGTGGTGATGTACGTCTTATCTCGGTTATTATTAAAACAAAATCAATGGATGAACGTTTCACGGAATCTCGTGAATTAATCGAATATGGATTTAATAACTTTGAAAAACAAAAACTAAAAGTTAATAAAAACAATACAATCTCTGTAGTAAAAGGGAAAGAAGACCAAGTAACTGTTGCACCCGAAAAAGAAATAACAGTAATTGCGAAAAAAGGTAGCAAAGAGCCTTATAAAATTGGAACTGAATTAGATAAATCTCTTTCTGAAGATGGACATTTAGTTGCTCCTATTAAGAAAGATACCAAAGTAGGCTCAATTACTTTAGAATCAACTGATAAATATGGTTTCTTAGACGGTAGTAAAAGTATGAAAGTTACTGCAAAAACGACAGAGGAAGTTGAAAAAGCAAATTGGTTTGTGTTAACAATGCGCTCTATTGGTGATTTCTTCTCAAACTTATGGTCTAAAGTTTTTTAATAAAAAAGCTGGCTCACGCTAGCTTTTTTATTTTCCACTCTCAATGTAAAACTTTGTTTGGTTGTCATATCTGAGTCCTTTTCCTCATACGTATGAACTAGTAATTGTTACACACTTCATCTAGAGATAAAGTAAAACTTTAATCAGTGGGGGAATCCCCCGCTGATTATTAGTTGAACCAATCGGGCGTTTACGGGCAGTTTGATCTCCCATCTAATTTCTTTACTTCAACCAAATTTTAGGGCAGGAGTCTTACTGCCCGTTAATGCGGGATAAACCTCTTTCCAAAAGGTATTACAAAAAGAGAGGTGACACATAATGGGCGTTATTGCTTATAACGAAGAAGATGTAAAGTTGTTGGCTAGACTGATGCGTGCTGAAGCCGAAGGAGAAGGGCAACAAGGAATGTTAATGGTCGGAAACGTTGGGGTAAATCGTGTCCGCGGAAATTGTTTAGACTTTAAAAGCATTCGTAATTTACGTCAAATGGTTTATCAAAACCCCGGCGGTTTTGAAGCAACGCAAAAAGGATATTTTTATCAACGGGCACGCGAACAAGATATTGCCCTAGCGAGACGGACCATTCAAGGGCAACGTTTTTGGCCTGCCAACTTTGCCTTATGGTTCTTTAGACCTGAAGGTCCTTGTCCACCAACTTGGTATAACCAACAAAACTCTGGTCGCTTTAAAAAGCACTGCTTCTTCCAGCCATCTGCTGGAGACTGCCCTAGCGTATATTAAGGAATAAAAATGAGGAGGGATTTTTGAATGGCACAGCAACAAAATCCATACTATGGAACAGGTTTTTATCAACCATCTGGAACTTATGTACAACCGCAACAAATGACTCAACAACAGCAGCAAGCGATGCAACAACAAACAGCTCAAGCTGCGCAAGCTCAATATGCAATTTCTCAAGGCATGTTACCTCTAGAGCAATCCTATATTGAAAATATCCTTCGTTTAAACAAAGGTAAGCAAGCTACGGTTGTAATGACCTATGAACGTGGCAGTTCCCTTGGCACACAATCTTATACAGGTATTATTGAAGCAGCTGGCCGTGACCATATCGTTATTAGTGAACCGCAATCAGGAAAACGCTATTTACTACTAATGATCTACTTAGATTACGTAGAATTTCCAGAAGAAATTACGTATTTACCTAGTCAACAAGCAACTTATACTCCAAGACCATAAAAAAAGCTGGCAAATGCCAGCTTTTGTTTTTTTATAATCCTTTTACAACTGCAGTCCCTACTAGGATCCACGCCACAATAAACGCTACACCACCAAGAGGTGTAATTGGACCAAAGAACTTAATACCTGTCGTACTTAATGCATACAAACTACCTGAGAACATAATAATTCCAGCTACCATTAGCCAACCAGCAGTAGTTAAAAGTGATGATTGAACCTTATCCATCAATAAAGCAACTACGAATAGTCCACCTGCATGAAACATTTGATATGTAACGCCTGTTTTCCACACTTCTAACATTTTTGCAGAAATTTTATTTTCTAAACCGTGTGCTCCAAAGGCCCCTAATGCAACAGATAGCCCCGCTGCAATACAACCTAGTAAAAAGAAAATTTTCATCTTAATTCCCCTTTTTTACCTTTATCATAAGCAATTTTTGCATATAAGCCAAACGATTTATCTTCTAAAAATCAAATAAAGAATTACCGTTTGCATCACTTTCTTTTATATATACCGGCTCCCCAGAAACAGGTGCAATTGGTTGCATAGTTGTTACTGGTTGTGATCCAATTACTTGCGATGGAATTTGCGGTTCTCTATATGTAGATGTTTCAACTTGTTCATCTAATAATAAGTCACATAAAGCACGCACAACTAATAAATGTTCTTTTGACTTTTGTCCTTCACTACTTTTTGCCTTCGCAATTTCATTCGCCATTTTATTTAAAATCTTGTCGCTAGATATTTGCATTCCTTCTCACCTCGTACTTTGTAATTCTTTCTCGAATTGCCCCAATTTCTCTACTGAACCAAATACTATTATCATATCACGTTCTTTCAATTTTTCCTGCCCTGCTGGATTATGTATAATATCCCCATTTCTTGAAATCGCTAATATTGTTACATCAAACTGATTCCTTACATTACTCTCTAGTAACGATTTACCAACTAATATTGAATCTTTTCCAACTAGAATTTCTTCAATGACAAATGACTGTTCTATTCCATACAACACTGTATCAATATAATGAACGGTTAATGGATTTGCAATACCTTTTGCGATATGAATACCTGCCATACTAGATGGATTAATAACCTTATTTGCACCGGCGCGCCTTAATTTCTCTTCAGTTTCTGGCTTTTCAGATCTCGCCACAATTTTAATCGTATCGTTTAACCCTCTTGCTGTTAATGTAATAAATACATTTTCGGCATCATTTGCAACAATAGCAACTAAACCAGCTGCTTTTAAAATTCCGGCATTATGTAATACTTGATCTTCCGTTGCATCTCCATGTACAAATAAAAGCTTTTCCTGCTCCAATATACTTTCATCTTTATCAACAACGACAAATGGAATATTCTTTTCTTGCAATTCATGTACAACTTGAAGCCCCACTCTACCGCAACCACATACTATAATATGATTTTTCAACTGCGCTATTTGTTTATCCATCTTCTTCCTCCGTACTGCATGAAATAAATTCCCTTCAATAATCATAGCTGCCACTACCCCAATTGCATACGTAACAATACCTACGCCAACAGGAATAATAAGAAGCGCAAATACTTTCCCCGCTTGCGTTACAGGAACAGCATCTCCGTATCCAACAGTCAATACAGTAATCATTGTCATCCAAAATGCTTGAAACAAACTAATCTCTTCAATCGTCATAAATCCTATCGTTCCTAGAATTACAACAAAAGTCATACATATAACTGCTATCCATAATTGCTTACGTGCATTCATACCGTGTTTCAACTCTTTTCTCTATCTACAATCTTTGCCAGTGGAAATAAAATACGTATATACTAGATACGGAATCTATGAAAGAGGTTGATATAATGAAGACATTTCTTTCCGCCTTACAATGGGCACTATTTATTTTAGCTGGAAGCCTTATTGTACCAATTAGTGTCGCAACTAGTTATGGTCTTGATGGCGCTGAAGCCATTGCATTCGTACAAAGAACATTATTTGTTCTAGGCTTTGCTGGTCTCTTGCAAGCTATATTTGGGCATAAACTTCCTATTCAAGAAGGTCCTGCTGGCCTTTGGTGGGGAATTTTCTCCCTTTATGCGAGTTTAGGCGTCGTATTATTTGGATCAAGCAATGAGACACTTAAAGTTCTTCAATATGCTTTCTTATTAAGCGGTATTATTTGTATTATTCTTAGCGTTTTTGGACTTATTGATAAACTCGTTCGCTATTTTACACCGACAGTCATTGGAACGTATTTATTTCTTCTTGTCGCGCAGCTTAGTGGCTCCTTCTTAAAGGGAATGTTTGGCCTTGATGGAAAACATACAGAAGTACAACCTAACGTATTTATTCTTTCACTCATTGTTATTTTACTATCCTTTTTCATCATGAAGCTACCTATTATTGGACAATATTCCGTTCTTTTCAGTATCGTATGCGGCTGGATATTATTCGCATGTTTCGGATTATCTAATCCAATAACACCAGTGACAGACATAATCCGTTTTCCATCCTTATTTGTTTTCGGAATGCCTCGTGTTGAATGGAACATGGTAATTACGGTCATTTTCGTTACACTCTTACTTCTAACAAATATGTTAGCAAGTATTCGCGTTGTACAAAAGGTTGTCTCTAAATATGAAGAAAACGCTGCATCAGATCGTTTTAAACAAGCTGGCATTATAACAGGAATCAACCAATTGCTAGGCGGCCTATTTTCAGCTATTGGGCCTGTCGCTATTTCTGGATCAGCAGGTTTTATTGCAACGACTAATATTTATAAACGTCTCCCGTTTATATTAGGGTCAAGCTTTATTATTGTCGTTAGTATATTTCCAAAGATTACTTCATTCTTTGCAGCAATCCCTGTTGCAGTTGGTTATGCCGCTATTTATCCTGTATTCGCAAGCATGATTGGTCTCGCCTTTCGAGAATACGAAACTGTCCAGGATAAAGAACGATTATTTAAAGTAGCCGGTCTTTCAATCTTTACAGGAGTCGGAGTTATGTTTGTTCCAGCAGGAGCATATTCCACACTTCCACCATTTCTAGCATCGTTTTTAAGTAATGGTCTCGTTCTTGGATCTGTAATGGCAATCTTGCTAGAAATACTATTTTCTCGTTCCGCTGCAAAACAAATATCGTAAATTGGAAAACTTCCATTATTGCACTCTACCTTTAGAGTTGTTACGATAAAATCAAACTTTAATCATTGGGGTTTTATTCTTCCCCAATGATTATTAACCAATATTATGAGCAACAACTCATAATAATTTATCTACTTCTTTTCAAAGAGGTTTGATGTCTTACTATTATTCCTCAACATCTTCATGAACATGTATTTTGATTTCAATTAAAGAAAGGAATTTTCTATATGACTTATAAAATGATTGTTTTAGATTTAGATGATACTTTATTACGTGATGACCATACTATTTCACCTCGTACGAAAGAAGCGTTAATGACTGCACAAGAGCAAGGGGTAAAGGTTGTACTTGCTTCTGGACGTCCAACGTTTGGTATGCGCAATGTAGCCAAAGAACTTCGCTTAGAAGAATACGGCAGTTTCATTCTATCTTTTAATGGCGCAAAAATTATTAACTGTAAAACAAACGAAGAAATCTTTAGTAGTACACTATCTCCTGAAATCGTTCACAACCTATTTGAAATTAGTAAAACTGAAGATGTATGGATTCATACTTATATGGGCGATGATATCGTAACGGAAGAAAATAATCCTTATACTGAAATTGAGGGCGATATTACTGGTATGCCAATTGTTGTAGTAGATGACTTTAAAGCCGCAGTTAAAGAGCCTGTAGTAAAAGTATTAATGAATAAAGAAGCTGAACGCCTTGTTGAAGTTGAAAAGAAACTTCAACAACAACTAGAAGGCCAATTAAGCGTGATGCGTTCGAAACCATTCTTCTTAGAATTTACTGAAGCCGGTGTTACAAAAGGAACGAGCTTAAACAAACTGATTCAAAAGCTTGGCATTAAGCGTGAAGAAGTTATCGCAATGGGCGATAGCTATAACGACCAAGCAATGATTGAATTTGCTGGTCTTGGCGTTGCAATGGGCAATGCGCCTGATGATATTAAAGAAATTGCGAACTACGTAACAGATACAAATATGAACGATGGTGTTGCAAAAGTTGTAGAGAAATTCGTTTTAAAAACGGATGTACTTGTTTAATATTTTCATTCACAAAACCTATTTGAAGTCAAATACTTCAAATAGGTTTTTATTTAAATTCTCATGCTTTTGTGACTATATTTTGAACTTTGCACTATTCTCGTAGTGTAAACTTTCTTTTTGTATATAATGAAACAAAATAGACTATTTTATTTTGAAAAAGAATACAAATTTACTATATACAAGCATACGTTAAAGGAGGCTACTTTATGTTATCTACACCAATCGGACGATTAAGAGCAATTGGACTAGTTGAGGGTATTTCTTTCCTATTACTATTATTTGTAGCAATGCCATTGAAATATTTCGCAGGATTTGCAACAGCTGTTAAAATTACAGGCATGGCTCATGGTGTTCTGTTTATTCTATTCATCTTTGCAGTAATTCAAGTAACAATCGTACACCGTAAATCAATTTTATGGGCACTTGGAGCATTCGTTTCATCAGTTATCCCATTTGGTACTTTTGTACTAGATGCAAAATTAAAGAACGAGCAATAATGATAATAAAAAGGTAGTTAACAACTGTTAACTACCTTTTCTATTTATAAATTTGGAATTTCCCAATCAATTTCTCTTTCGCCCATATTAGCTAAAATCGTATTTATTTTAGAATATGGCTTACTACCAAAGAAACCACGTCTTGCCGATAATGGGCTTGGATGTACAGATTCGATAATATGATGATTCGGATTCGTAATTAATTTCTTCTTCGCCTGCGCATGGCGCCCCCACAATATGAAAATAACTGGCTTTTCACGTTCGTTCAACAGTTCAATTACACGATCTGTGAAGTGCTCCCATCCTTTTCCCTTATGAGAATTTGCTTCGCCTTGACGAACTGTTAATACGGTATTTAGTAATAATACTCCTTGTTCCGCCCATTTTACTAAATAACCGTTATTCGGGATTTCATAACCATATTCATCTCGAAGTTCTTTATACATATTTAACAATGACGGTGGTGTTTTAACACCAGGTTGCACAGAAAAGCTTAAACCATGCGCTTGATTCGGTCCATGATATGGATCTTGCCCTAAAATGACAACCTTTGTATTTTCATAACTTGTATACTGAAGAGCGTTAAAAATATCTTCTACCTTCGGATAAACAACATGCGTGCTGTATTCTTCTGTCAAAAAACTGGATAGAGTAAGATAATACTCTTTCTCGAATTCTGGTGCCAATAGTGGCTCCCAATCATTCTTTAAAACGTTTTCCATACTGTCACTTCCTGTCTAATTAATTCACCATATCCTGTCTTGTAAATACTACGAACGAAATAACAAGAGAAACAACTGCCCAAACAGTTAAATTCATCAAAGAAAATCCCATCGATAAACCTTGTAATGCAGGTAATTTTCCTGATAAATAATCCGTTAATGATAAATTCACACTAAAAATATATTTGGCGCCTTCCCAAGATGTTGCGAACGAGCTTAAAATACCGCCTGCAATTAATGCAGCTAGCATAACGCCCATACCAGCTGGTGTATTACGAATTAAAACAGAGACCATAAATGATATAGTTCCGACAACGATAGCAACAAACCAGGCTAGTCCATACGCCATTAAGATGTATTGCCACTGCGGAATAAGATGTACAAAGTTCGTATTTAACGTTTCCTTATCAATGACGAATCCTGTTAAAACAGGTAAATTCCATCCCGAGTACCCAAATACAAGCCCTGATAATATGTAAGCAAACAAACCTACAAGAAACAGTATGAGCGAAATGAAAAATAACATCGTCACGTATTTACTAAGGAGTATTTTCCAGCGCCGAATCGGCCGCGTAAGTAACATCTTCATCGTCCCATCACTTCGTTCTCCTGAAACGATATCAATGGCGACAATCATTACGAGAAGCGGAATAAATAATGTAATTCCTTGTTCAATAAATGCTCTGACAAAAGTCGGTGCACCCGGTGCCATCGGATTAATATCATGATCTAAATAATATTGTTGTTGCTCAACTCTTACCTTTAACCAATCACGCCATTCTTCTGGCAACCTAGAATTGTTCAACCGGTTCTGAGAATCAACAATTTGCTGTTGCAATGAAACCTTCCAATCAGTTGTACCGAGTCTTTTTTGTGTCGTTTCTATTTCACGATACTGCGCGTACACAAAAAGCGGGATCAAGATTGCTAAAATAAGCATGACAACAAAAATACGTTTCTTGCGGTAAATCTTTTCTGATTCATTTAAAACTAGATTCGCAAATTCACGCATGCTGCTCACCCCTTGTGAGTTCAATAAATAAATCTTCTAGCGTAAATACAAGCTCCTTAACGCTATGTACATCTATTTCATTTTCTACAAATTTTTTATTCCAACTACTTATAGATGCAATATCCATGCGGCATAGTAATCGCTCGCCTTTTACACTCACTTCTCTTATTTCCTCGGCCGCTTCTAGCATATCTTTCGCCTTAGAAATCGGTGTAACAATCCATTCTACACGATCACTTGCTGTTTTAATTAATTCTTCAACCTTGGCAACTGTTATCATCTTTCCTTTATGAATAATAGCAACGCGATCGCATATCATTTGCACTTCACTTAGCAAGTGACTTGAAATAAACACGCTCATATTTTCTTCTTTCACAAGCTTATGTATAAATTCCCTAAGTTCTCTAATCCCTGCTGGATCTAAACCATTCGTTGGCTCATCTAATATGAGCAATTTCGGATTCCCAAGGAGCGCCTGTGCAATTCCAAGGCGTTGTTTCATACCAAGTGAGTACGTTTTTACCTTGTCATGAATTCTTTCATCTAAATGAACCATTTCAGCAATTTCAATAATACGTTCATCTGATATATCACCTAACATACGAGCAAATTGCTTTAAATTTTCCCATCCTGTTAAATATGTATACAACTCTGGGTTTTCAACGATACTCCCAATTTGACGCATCGCTTCTCTGAAGTTTTCCTTAATCGAATAACCACCGATAGAAATCTTACCTTCTGTCGCCTTAATCAATCCGACTAACATTCGAATGGTAGTCGTCTTCCCAGCACCATTTGGTCCTAGGAACCCGAACACTTCTCCTTGCTTTACATCAAAGGAAATATTCTCTACAAGAGTCTTCTTTTCAATTACCTTCTTCAAGTCTCGTACGGAAAGTATCGTCGTCATTTTACCCCTCCTTGTTCTAGTTTTAATTTACTTACAACATTTTGAACTAAACGTTCTGCCATATACGTATAACCTACTTCGTTCGGATGAAAATGATCAGAGTATAATAAATCTTTCCCGCGGTTTTGGAATAAATCAAATGTCGGTGTAATATACACATTTTTATCGTTTAGCGCTAATTTCTCTAAAGATGCATTCCAGTCCACAACAATGTTTGAAGACCCTTTTAAATCTTCTACATCTTCAAAAGGATTGTATAAACCAAGCCAAAAAATCGGACTATCTGTATTTAATTTACGAATTTCTTCTATAATTTTCTTTGCTTCATTTTGAAACGTCTCTGTGTCAGGACGATACGTCTCTAAATCTATTTTCCCAAGTGATTCCCAGCCTGGGAACAAATCATTTCCACCAATCGTTAACACAATTACATCTGCTTGCTTAATTGAATATTGAGCGCCATTACTTTCAATTTGTTTTAATAAATCGGGCATTTTTGCACCACTAACTGCTAAATTTGTTAATGCAATTTTTTGCTTATAATCTTTTTGTAAATCCTCTTTCATTCGCCCAACATAGCCAATTCCTTCTTTATCACCAACGCCACGCGTTAATGAATCACCTAAACTAACGATTTGTAACGTTCCCGTTTTCTTTTTCTCTTTTGACACTACATCGGTCTTTTTAATTAAATTTGAAGCTTTCGGATTTAATACATCATTTACACCTGAAACAAAGCCATATGCAAATAAACAGAAAGATGCAATTGTAATGAGTAGAATTACTTTTACTACTTTTGATCTCATATCAAAACCCCTTTTAGCCCTTATAGATTGTCCATAATTATACCAAACGAAATTTTGAAAAGCGATTTTCACACCTTCTCAATTATGTCGTTTCTCTATCTACTAACTCTGGTAATAACTCTATATGCTTCACATCTAATTTCTCTTCATTAATCTTTTCATATAATAATTCAAACGCTTTCACTCCAACGTTTTTACTAGAATGCGAAATCGTCGTTATACCCAATATATCTGCCACCTCTTGATCATCACACCCGATAATCGTAATATCCTCTGGAATACGAACTCCTTGTTTTTTTGCTTCTGTAACCATCCCCGCTGCAATATGGTTACAAGATACAAGGAACGCCGTCGGTTTTACTGACATATGAGCCCATTCTCTAATTACATTGCGTCCATCTTCCACTGTAAAACATCCCTCAAATTTCCAGGTCTCTAACGATGTTACGATACTCTGTTGAAGCGAATCTTCGTACGCCTTCTTTCGTCTTTGGCTATTAACGCTATTACTTCTTCCAATACAATATCCAATACGTGTATGACCGGCATCTATTAAGCTTTTCATCCCACGTGAAAATACTTTGTAGTAATCGATATGGACACTTGAAATATACTTCGAATCTATTTCTTCACACATAACAATCGGGCCGAATTTCGTATATTCTTCAAGCTTCTCCTTACTATTTGTCCGAGAACAAATAATAACCCCATCAAGCTTTTTCATTTTTAACATATTCAAAATTTCTAGTTCTCTTTCTTCACTATAATTCGTCTGGCAAAGCATCATATTATAATTATTCTTTGCTGTCTCTTTTGATATCCCCTCGATAATAGCGCTATAATATTGATCATTTACGTGTGGCAATAAAACGCCAATTACATTCGTTTTTCCTTTCACTAAATGAATTGCATTCACGTTTTGCGTGTAATTTAATTCTTCTATAATCGCTAAAATTTCTTTTCGTTTCTGTTCATTTACGTACGGATGATTATTTAGTACACGTGAAACAGTTGAAACAGATACTCCAGCAAGTTCAGCAATCTTTCTTATATTTGTCATCTCATTTTCCCCTTCTCACAAAAATTCTTCCTTGACCTGGTAAGCTTTCCACAATATATCCTTTCCTAGCAAATACATTTAGAAAGGATATACAACTATGCTTCGATTCAAATTAGAATATATATTTTTCATTGGCGGTTTACTCATTCTTGCCATCGGTATTAATATGATGACGACAATTACTTCCTTTGGACTTAGCCCTTATGATTCCTTCTTTATTGCACTATATCAAAATTTTGGGATAAGTATTGGTTTTTGGATTTTCATGATTAACTTTGCCTTTACACTTATCGTACTCTTTTGGAATAGAAAACAAATTACAATCGGTACAATTGTAACGATGGTTCTTATTTCTCTTTTTGTTGATTGGATTGGTTCCATTACAACTATTATGGACGCTATCCGCTCTCTTCCAAAATATATAACACTTATTTGCGGAAATCTATTCGTTGGAGCTGGAATTGGTCTTTACGTCTCTACAAACCTTTGTGCAGCGCCTCAAGAAGCTTTCGTTTTAACGGTTGCCGAGAAGAAAAAATGGACGTTTAGAAGAACAGAGATTTCATTAGCCTTTTTATTTTTAACGTTAAGCTTTTTATTAGATGGACCTATCTATTTTGGAACAATCATCTTATCCTTTACAACAGGCTGGATTATCCAAGCATTTATTCAAGTTGGTACGCAGATTTTAAATAGAAAAGAGCCTATTAAGCAAGCTGCTTAATAGGCTCTTTCTGTTTTATGGTAAGAGATACTACTTAGCATCCCCTTCAATTCGATAGTTCGCTTTCAAACAATCTATTTCTTCATACCCTTGCAACGTATGTAGAATATAATCATAATCAGCAAGAGACGCACGATGCGTTACAATTACAATTTCAGCCTTTCCTTTCTCTTCAAGCGGCATTTGAATAATTTTCTCAAAGCTAACTCCGCGCTCAGAGAACAATGAAGTAATTTTTGCAAATACACCAATTTCGTCTTTTACATGCAGTCTTAAAAACTTTTTCACGACAATTTCGTCTGGCTCTTTTAATACTTTTTGATATTGTGGGACTACAGCACTATTTCCTGTTACCCCTAATCTAATATTTTGCATTACAGCAACTAAATCCGAAACAACAGCTGTAGCTGTCGGTAAACTTCCTGCGCCTGGTCCATAAAACATCGTTTCCCCAACTGCTTCACCGTACACATACACAGCGTTATATTCATTTTGTACTGCTGCAAGAGGATGTGTATTTGGAAGTAAAGTTGGTTCAACTGTAACCTCCAATTTTTCACCATCTCGTTTTGCAAGACCGATTAATTTAATTGTATAACCTAAGCTCTTACTGTATTCAATATCTTCCTCTGTAATAGAGGTAATCCCTTTTACTTTCACATCTCCAAGCTCTACATTTGTAGAGAAACCGAGGGTAGCTAAAATCGTCATTTTTCTTGCTGCATCTAAACCTTCTACATCTGATGTTGGATCTGCTTCTGCAAATCCAAGTTGTTGGGCTTCTTTTAACACGTCGTTATATGCTCTCCCTTCGTCTGACATTTTCGTCAAAATAAAATTTGTTGTTCCATTTACAATTCCCATTACTTTCGTAATAAGATCTGAAGAAAGTCCTTCTACGATACTGCGTAAAATTGGAATTCCCCCTGCCACACTCGCCTCATAGAATAAATCAGCCTTATTATCTTTTGCTGTCGCTAATAATTCAGCTCCATGTAATGCCATTAAGTCTTTATTTGCAGTTACAACATGCTTTCCGCTTTTTAAAGCTTGTAAAATATATGATTTTGCATCATCAATGCCACCCATCACTTCAATAACAACATCAATATTTGGATTATCTAAAATTTCATTTGCATCTTGTGTTAATAGAGTAGAAGGTACCTCTACCTCTCTCTCTTTCTCAATGTTTTGCACTAATACTTTCGTTACCTTCACTGGGCAACCTACTTGGTGTATGAGTCGTTCTTGATGATCCGTAATAATACGAACCACACCACTGCCAACTGTCCCAAGACCTAATAACCCAACTTGAATTTCTTTCATAGTACTGTCCACCCCTCAAAAATTGTGTTTAGATGAAATTATATGAGTAAAAAATCTGAAAAACAATGTATTTTGAACATTCGGAAAAATAAAGGTTAATCTTTACAAGGAAAACGTTGCCACGTGTTACACAATCTTTCTTTACAATATATAAGGGGTTTCTTGATACACGTAATAATTCAACCAATTAGAAAACAATAAATTACCATGACTCCTCCACCTAACAAGCGGCTTTTCATCTGGATTATTATGTTTAAAATAGTTTTTTGGCACATCAATATTTAATCCCTTGTCACGATCTCGTTCGTATTCTTGTTTTAACGTCTCACAACTATATTCGCTATGTCCAAGGGCAAACACTTGCCTTCCTTCTGGCCCAATAACAAGGTGAACACCTGCTTCTTCAGAGTTTGCTAACAATGTTAATTCTTTCACTCCTCTAATATCATTCTCTCGTACTTCTGTATGACGAGAATGCGGAGCAAAAAACAATTCATCAAATCCTTGTAATAATTTCACATGTTGCTCGCAAACTTCATGTTCAAATACACCGAACACTTTTTCCTTAAGGGGATACTTTGGAACACCATAATGATAGTACAAGCCAGCCTGTGCCCCCCAGCAAATATGGAGCGTAGATGTTACATTCGTTTTTGAATACTCCATAATATGTTTAAGCTCTTCCCAATAATCTACCTCTTCAAAAGCAAGGGTCTCCACTGGCGCTCCTGTAATAATGAGCCCATCAAACTTTTCATTTTCAATATCACGAAACGTTTTATAAAAGCTTGTTAAATGTTCTTGCGTTACATTACGCGATAGATGTGATTCCATATGAAGCAAATGAACATCTAATTGTAACGGCGTGTTTCCAATTAAGCGAAGTAATTGCGCCTCTGTATCTTGTTTCGTTGGCATTAAATTTAATATAGCAATTTTTAAAGCACGTATATCTTGTGTTTCTGCCCGCTCCTTCGTCATTACAAAAATATTTTCTTTTTGCAACACTTTGCGAGCCGGTAAATCTTTATCAATTATGATCGGCATGTGTTTTGCCTCCAACTAGAGCTGCTTCCAAATCTGCAATAATATCAGAAACATCTTCTATACCAACCGATAAACGAATTAAATCAGATGTAACACCCGCTAAACGCTGATCTTCAGCATTTAATTGTCTATGCGTCGTACTAGCAGGATGTATAACGCAAGTTCGTGCATCAGCTACGTGCGTTACAAGAGTTGCTAGTTTTACATTTGCGATAAATTCTTTTGCTGCTTCTAATCCGCCTTTAATACCGAAAGTTAAAACACCACTAGCACCTTTTTTCAAGTACTGTTGTGCTAACGAGTAATTTTCATTACTATCTAACCCCGGATAATTCACCCATTCAATACGTTCATGATTAGCAAGCCACTTAGCAACTGCCAGAGCATTTTCGCTATGACGCTCCATTCGTAAATGCAAAGTCTCTAAGCCAATATTGCTAATATATGCATTGAATGGGCTCATACAATTTCCATAATCTCTTAATAGTTGAACACGTGCTTTCACAATATATGCTGCTGCACCAAAGTTTTGAACGTAACTTACACCGTGATAACTTGGATCTGGTTCAACAAGCTCAGGATATTTTCCATTTGTCCAATCAAAGTTTCCACCGTCAATTACAATACCGCCTAAAGAGCTCGCATGCCCATCGATATATTTAGTCGTAGAATGAACAATAATATTTGCCCCATATTCAAACGCTTGGCATAAATAAGGAGTTGCTAATGTATTATCAACGATAAAAGGTACCTCTAATTCTTTAGCGGCAGCTGAAAATTCTTTGAAATTTAAAACATTCATCGCTGGATTTCCTAATGATTCTGCATAGATAAGTTTCGTCTTATCGTTAGCAAGTGCCGTAATTTCATCTGCCGTTAAATTTGGATTAAAGAACGTAACATCAATGCCAAGCTTACGTAAACTCACCCCAAATAAATTAAATGTTCCCCCGTAAACAGTTGAAGAGCAAAGTAAATGGTCTCCACTACTACAAATATTTAAAACTGCGAGCATAATAGCTGCTTGCCCAGAAGCCGTTGCAACAGCTCCTACACCGCCTTCTAAATCTGATAACTTCTGCTCAAATGCTGCTAAAGTAGGGTTTCCAATACGTGTATAAATATATCCTTCTGCCTCTAAGTTAAATAGAGCTGCTAAATCATCCGAAGTATCGTATTTATACGTTGTGCTTTGATAAAGTGGTAAAACACGTGGTTCACCATTCTTTGGCGTATAGCCACCTTGCACACAAATTGTTCCTTTTCCCCATGATTCTCCCATCTCTCATTCTCCTTTCTTTTATACAAAATAAAAAACTGCCCCTTTCCTGAAAACAAGAAAGGAGCAGTTTGAAAACACGCTCTAAAGGCTCTTTCTTATCTCTCAGGATTACTACCTGCAGGATTTGGCACAATTCCGTTATACGGCTGTTGCCAAGGTTTCATCGGGCCTGTCCCTCCACCTTTTCTTGATAAGACTATGCAATTACCGTTGATTTTATAGCAATAATTTCCTAATGTCAAACAGTTTTTCTGAATGTTCTAAAATAAATGTTAACAGTTTCATATAAAGCAACAAAAGAAATATATTCTAGTCTATTTCAAAAAAGACCTTTAAAAACCTCAAATCAGTCTATAAAATTAAATAAGTAATTTAACCTATAAATTCAAATTCCCCAAAAGTTAGCCTATATGTTGAATAGGCCATCTTCTCAAAAAGATACTATATATATTCAATCCATTTTTCACTAGTATATTTCACTTTTTTCCCTACTAAGATTTACATAACGGAGGTATAACATGACAAATAAAAAAGATATGCATTACATACTTGCTCTATATGGCATTCTTCTAGGATCTATAGTAGGAGCTACAGTCTGGTTATTTTTAGTCACAATAAATATTGGAATCCACTTTATTTGGGGATACTTGCCTGAAGTTCTCTCTTTTCCCTCTTATTACACCCTTTGCGTAACAATAATTGGCGGGGTCCTTGTTGGTCTATCACAAAAACATTTCGGTACATACCCACGCCTTATGCCTGAAGTAATGGCTGAATATAAAAAAACTGGTCGAATCGAATATCGCTTTGTCCATCGGGCTACTTTAACAGCGATTATTGTTTTAATTTTCGGTGCTAGTCTTGGTCCAGAAGCCGCACTAGTTGGAATTATAGGCGGACTGTGCACATGGGTAGGGGATCGCTTTAAATTTGCCTTAAAGGGTATGAATGAGCTAACCGAGATCGGAATTGGCGCTACTTTAAGTGTCATTTTTAACGCACCATTATTCGGTTATTTAGCACCAAATGAAAATGAGGGGGAAGAAATTGCTGCTTTTTCTAAAGGAAAAAAAGCGATTGTATACTTAGCTACTACTTTCGCAGGTTTTTCTGTTTATTTACTACTGAGTAAACTTGATAATCGTGGATCCTTTATTGTTGATTTCGGGGAAGGTACACTTTCTTTCAATGAATGGATTGCATTTCTTCCACTTGCTAGTATCGGTGCTATAGTTGGTTTCTTTTATTTCAAGTTAGAATTCACATTAGAAAAGTTAATTCACCCTTTTAGAGAATACAAGCTGACACTCGGAATTATCGGTGGTATTTTATTAGGAATTGCGGGAACCTTTCTTCCGTACACATTATTTTCAGGGGAACATCAATTAAAAGAATTAGTTGTTGAATGGAGCCATTTATCTTTTTGGATACTACTTCTTTCAGGGATTTTAAAGTTGTGCATTACTGCCGTTTGTTTGAACACAGGGTGGCGAGGTGGACATATCTTCCCAATTATATTTTCTGGGTCAAGTATCGGATACGCTGTAGCATCTATTCTTCCTATAGATCCAGTAGCATCTGTTGCCATCGTAACAACAGCAATTTCAAGCTATGCGTTACGAAAGCCAATAGCTATAACATTACTATTACTTATGTTTTTCCCGCTTAATTTACTATTGCCCATGCTTGGTGCAGCTGCTATCGGGAATGCCTTTCCCCTCCCAAAACATAACGAAAATAAAAATTAATAAAAATAGGCAGTGGGGACGAAAGCTCAACTGCCTATTTTTTTATTACACATGCTGCTTCAATAACGCTTCTAACTCCTCAAAATTATGCACTTCATATGTCGGTATAATCCCACTATCATTTAATTTCCTTTCTGGATTAAACCAACAAGTATCAATTCCCGCTACATATCCACCTTTAATATCAGCGCTTAATGAATCACCAATAATCAGCCCTTCTTCAGGTGCAAAGTTAGGAATCCGTTCAAAAACATAATCAAAATACTCTTTCATCGGTTTTTGAAAACCTGTATCTTCCGAAACAAAGACATCTTTAAATAATGAATGTAACCCTGCATTGCGCAAACGTTTATCTTGCGTCTTAGAAACACCATTTGTCACTATATACAATTCATACTCCCCTTGAATTTGATTTATAAATTCAAATGCACCTTGCATGAGTTGATTTCCTTCTTCTAAGTAGTTACGATAATTATTTTCGAATAATATTCCATTTACTTCTTCTCCATACTCTTTAAACAAAAGAGAGAATCGTGTATTTACAACTTCATTGCGTGATAGTTCACCTTTTTCAAAAGCATCCCAAAGACCTTTATTTATTTTTTTATAACGAGCCTCTATCTCGTCTGTTAAAGGGATTCCCTTCTCTTCAAAAAGTACCCGTAAAGCCACTTTTTCAGCCTTTTGGAAGTCTAGTAATGTATCATCTACATCAAATAACAATGTTTTATATTTTTTCATAAATTCATCACACTCTCTTTTCTACAAAAACAAATTTACATAAATCGTATCATTCCTTCTTGTAAAGATAATAGGAGATATCTCATACTATACATAGGGGTGAAAATATGAAAATCAGCAAAAATGAGGAAGAAATTTATCAATACATGCGAATCCATCAATTCCATACCCTATTTTCATTTCATGTCTTGCCATATGTAGAGCTGCATTCTTTTCAAACGAAAGAGATGATATGTAGTGAAGGAAATGCTCTCCCTTATCTCTATTACTTAATTTCTGGGAGAGCCAAAATATATATGAGTCATAAAAACGGGAAGGTTTCATTAATTAATTTTATTCAAGCACCATCTTTTATCGGGGAATTAGGATTAATAGGAGTAGAAAATATTACTAAGTCCGTTGAAGTACTAGAAGATTGTGTGTGTTTGGCACTTCCTCTTAAAGATTGTCAGCAACTTTTATTACAAGATGCAACGTTTTTACAGCACTTATGTAAATTTATTGGAGAAAAGACAATTACTCGCACTGAAAATTACGCAAAAAACTATAGTTATCCTTTTGAAAATCGATTAGCTGCTTTTATTTTATTAACAGAGCAAAATAATTGTTATATAGAAAAGCATACCGAGGCCTCGGAATATTTAAATGTCAGCTACCGTCATCTTTTATATGTATTAAATCAGTTTTGCCAACAAAATTATTTAAGAAAAGAAGGCCGAACATATTATATAAAAGATCGAAATACATTAGAAAAACTTGCTGATGAACTAAAAATATAAAAAAACAGCATTAACATATAAACGTTAATGCTGTTTTTTCGAGTGACGAGTATAATTTTAATTAAAATTTACTTGCTACTTTAGCTGCTTCTTCAAGACCTGCAGCAATGATTTCTTCTGCTTTATCTGGGAATTGGTTATGTCCTTCAATAATTACTGTTTCCATGTTTGTTGCGCCGAAGAAGCCCATCATACTTGCTACATATTTAACAGCCATTTCTACCTCAGCTGCTGGACCTTCTGAATATACGCCGCCTCGTGCATTTAATAATGCAATCTTCTTATCACCGATTAGGCCAACTGGACCCTCTGGCGTATATTTGAACGTTTTACCAGCACGGTTTAAATAATCAATATATGTGTGTAACACTGCTGGAATCGTTAAGTTCCATAATGGGAAGCCGAAAACAACTTTATCAGCTTCTAGGAATTGATTTAAATACTTATCAGCAACTGCTACTGCTTTTGCCTCTTCTTCTGTTAAATCAAATCCTTTACCTGCCTTGAATGTACCATTGATCATGTCTACACCTACATATGGTAATTCTTCTTTATATAAATCCAGTTCTACTACTGTATCATTTGGGTGTGCTTCTTTATAGTTTGCTAAAAATGCCTCATATAATTTTACACTAACTGCTTGTTCCGCTGGACGGTTGTTTGCTTTAACGAATAAAACTGTTGCCATTATTTCTTCCTCCTAGTACTTACTCTTATGTTGTTATATGCTTTCAAAAAAGGTATCCCTTGTAATTGTTGTTTTGTTGCTTACAATCATATTTTATCTTTATATAAAGACAATTTCGTCCTCACATAGACGTATTTTTCCATAAAAAAAGTCCACCTTCTAAAGGCGAACTAGGTCTTACGACTTTTGTCTTATACAATTCCATTTTTCACTGCATATAACGCCGCTTGCGTACGATCGGATAAATTTAATTTACTCAAAATGCTACTTACATGCGCCTTAACTGTCTTTTCTGTAATAACTAAAACAGATGCAATTTCCTTATTGCTCATCCCTTTTGCTAATAGTTGCAACACCTCATTTTCTCTCGCTGTTAGCACATCCACTTGAATAGAAGGTTCTTCTTCCTTTTCTTCTACAGGTAATGTTTGAGAGAGAAGAGCATTTGCTATATCCGGATGTAATTGAATATTACCTTTATATGCACTTCGAATAGCCTCAACAAGCTGATCCGGTTCTACATCTTTTAAAATATACCCACTTGCTCCAGCCCTTAATGCAGGTAACACATGCGCCTGATCAGAAAAGCTAGTTAACACAATTACTTTCACATTTGGATACTCTTTTTTAATATATGCCGTCGCCTCAACACCATCCATTTCAGGCATATATAAATCCATTAATATAACATCAGGATTTGTTTCTCCTACTTTCACTAACGCTTCTTTCCCATTATTCGCTTCTCCAACTAAATCTAAATCTTCCTGTGTGCTTAAGAAAAACGCTAATCCTTTTAAAACAACTGTATGATCATCAACTAACAATACTTTTATTTTCACAAACTTCCCTCATTTTCACATCATAATGGTACATTTACTTTTACGCTCGTTCGTTTATTACTACTTACAATTTTAATTGTTCCACCAACTAATTCTACTCTTTCACGCATCGTAGTCATACCTAGTGATTTCTTTTCTTTTATATTCTTTTCCACAAAGCCCTTTCCTTGATCAACTATTTCTAATGATACATTTTTCTCATTCACTGTAAAATAAATCGTCGCTTCTTTTACACCTGCATGCTTACTTACATTGTTCAGTGCTTCTTGGCCAATGCGCCATAAAGCTTCTTCTACTACACGAGGTAAATCACGAACACCCGTAACTTGCTCCCTAATTTTCAGTCCCAAATTTTCACCGTACTGCTTTAGAGCTGGCAATAATCCTTTTTCTAATCCTGCCGGACGAAGCTGCCAAATTAATGTCCTCATTTCTTTCAAAGCTCCTTGTGCAAGTTCACGCATCTCATGCAAAGATTGATCTACCTTTTCATTTTTACCTTTTAAAACTGCCTCGGCGCCTTTTGTCATGAAGGTTAATGAAAATAATTTTTGCGAAACAGAATCATGTAAATCTCTTGCTAATCGGTTTCTTTCTTCCATTCGTACAAGTTCACGGCGCTGCTCGTTTAACCTCAAATTCTCTATTATTAACGAAACATGGTTTGATAGCGCTTGAATTACATCTATTGTATTAGCATCAAACTCTCCATTATTCAAGCTAACACATAAAACACCAAATATATGGTTTTGAATATGTATTGGCGTAGCAATAACAGTTTGATTTAGATGCACATTATGCCCTATTTGATGTTTTATTAGAACTGGTTCATCTTGCTCTAACGCCTTGTTGGCCGCCTCTTTTACATCCTCTTGTAACTCTTCCTGAACGTAAGACGCTCGCAGAGATAATTCTTTTTCCTCCCTAATAAAAAGCGCTACTTGATTCCATTGAAATACTTCACCTACGTGATTTACCACCTTTTCAGGTAATACATTAAACTTATGAATCGTTTTTAAATCTTGAATGAAACGCTCTAATTTCACATAATAATGTGCTCTTCTTCTTTCATTTTCATATAATTTTGTTCGCTTTAAAGCCGTACCAATTTGGAAGGCAACCGATTGGAGTAATACTAATTCTTCTTCTGAAAAATGTGTTTTACCCGGACTTGCAACATTTAACAACCCAAATTTTTCTCCTCCAGCTTTTAAAGGAACCGTAGCATGATGAAGAATGCCCTCCGTATCTCCCCAATTATATTCAATTGCATTATTAATTCTTTTACATTCAATAATATTAACGGCTCTCTCTAATTTCCCATCTACAAAACCTCGTAAACACCAACACTCACCTTCGCACATCGGGCGTTTATTTTCATATGTAAGTGCCTCTGGTAATTGGTAATCAATCAACTTCGTATACTTCCCATTTTCATCTGCAAGAAAAATCCATCCTGTCGTTAAACCTGTTACACTTAGCAATTTCTCGAGGACAGCTTGCAATACATGATATGTATCATTTGATGTATTTAATGTTTCTGCAATTTCCTTTAATATAACTAATTCATTCGTACGATTATCTCGAAACATACTCATTCTCCTGCATACAAGATTTTAAATAGCTCTTAAAATAAATCATCTACTTTTCACTTTGTACTTATTCGTAACATTGATATAATGGTGAAAACATAGTTTTCATTATATCACTCGAGGGGGCTTTCATAATGACATTAAATAAAGCACTTACTATCGCTGGTTCTGACACAAGTGGCGGTGCTGGTATACAAGCAGATTTAAAAACATTCCAAGAACTGGGCGTATACGGAATGACATCTCTTACAACAATCGTAACGATGGATCCACATAACGGTTGGGCACATAACGTATTTCCAATCCCAGCTTCTACATTAAAACCACAATTAGAAACAACAATTGAAGGTGTTGGCGTAGACGCTTTAAAAACAGGTATGCTTGGATCAGTAGAAATTATTGAAATGGTTGCAGAAACAATCGAAAAGCACAATTTCAAAAATGTAGTAGTTGACCCTGTTATGGTATGTAAAGGTGCAGATGAAGCATTACACCCTGAAACGAACGATTGCTTACGTGACGTTCTTGTGCCAAAGGCATTAGTTGTAACGCCAAACTTATTTGAAGCTTACCAATTAAGCGGTGTGAAAATTAATTCTCTTGAGGACATGAAAGAAGCAGCGAAGAAAATCCACGCTTTAGGTGCCAAATACGTACTAATTAAAGGCGGAAGCAAACTTGGTACGGAAACTGCAATCGACGTCCTATATGATGGAGAAACATTCGATCTTTTAGAATCAGAAAAAATTGATACTACAAATACACACGGCGCAGGTTGCACATATTCTGCTGCAATTACAGCAGAACTTGCAAAAGGAAAACCTGTGAAAGAAGCAGTAAAAACTGCTAAAGAATTCATCACAGCTGCTATTCGTTACTCATTCAAAATTAACGAATACGTAGGTCCAACTCACCATGGTGCATATCGTAAATTCGTTGTATCAAAAGAACTTGTCTAATATATAAATAAAAACACTCACAAGGTTCATACATTGTCTCTGTGAGTGTTTTTTATAAGCTTTATGTCTTCCGGTCATCTTATCTTTAAGATGCAGAGCTGACCTTATTTCTACCATTTCGTTTCGAGTAGTATAACGCATCATCCGCCGCTTGAATAAATTGCTCTGATGCCCCTTCATACTCTGAAACCCCTACCGAAACTGTAATTTTTATTTTTGTTCCATCTAACAATTCAAATGAATGTTTTTCAACAGCTATACGAGTTTGTTCCCCAACATGAATTCCATAAACCATTCCTTTCCTTGGTATCAAAAGCGCAAACTCCTCTCCACCCTTTCGAAAAACCAAATCCGGAAATGCTGACATTTCTCGCAAAATATGCCCTACTTGTTTTAACACTTCGTCTCCCGCTGGGTGCCCATACGTATCATTTACATGCTTAAAATGGTCAATATCTATAAGTAGTAAACAAAGTGAATCGTTTTTCAAGTGTTTATTACTAATATGACGATTCATCTCTAAATCAAACTGTCTTACGTTTCCTAGACCTGTCAATGCATCTATCGTTGCGTATTGCTTCATCGTTTGAAATAGCTCATTGGATTGTAAAACATAATTTGCACTTATGAATGTTATGTAACCTGTAATAATACTAGAAATTAAATATAATCCCACTATGTGGATCTCTTTAATTAACCATATATATAACGCTGGGATTAGAATAGATAAAATATATGCGTGTAACCATACCCACTTTTCCCCTAAAGAAAGCTTCATACGCGAAATAAAGATACTCCCTATTCCTATCGCAATGATTGTATAAAAGGCCACTTGAGAAGCTAATGAATAATCCATAAACAACAGTCTAGTTACTAAAATCATAATAATTGTTATGGTACTCGCTATCGGCCCTCCAATAATAACAGCTAGAATAACAGCTAAGTAGCGTAAATCCAATAGGATGGTACCAACACGAACACCGAAATACATTAGTAATATACCTAGTATCCCAGTAAAAATGCCTACTACACATTTCTGCCCAAAAGAGAATCCTTCTTTTAACGGCTTATCTCTTAAAAGCTGACCTCCAACAAAAATAAAGGAAAGAATAATTGTTGTATTTACAAATAAGTCCCTTAACATAAAATGATCTCCTTACTTTTCTATCTATCCCTTTCCTTACTTTATTGTATACGAAATCCCTATAATTCCCAAAGTTTTTATTTATTTTTTGCTGTTCCACGTGAAACAGCAAAAAATAAAAAGGGCGAAAACTCGCCCTTTTTCATTAACAACAGCGTGATATTTTTCCACCCTTTGCGTTAAATCTTGCTTCTTGTGCCTCAGCAAAAAATTGCTTTTGACATAAAACCTCTTCTTCAGGATGATGCTTTTTCATATGCTCCACATATACTTCATAACTTGGTACCCCAACGAGCAAACTAATAAAGCGCTTCCTTTCCCCCCATACTTGCCACAGCTTTTTAAGCATAGTTCCTCGACTCACTTTCATCTCTAGGAATATATGGTGCCTCTTTTAACGGCATTGGCTTATTTCTTAATACTTGTATCCAAATTCGAAGTGCTGAAATTAACACAGCGATTACAACTATCATAAAAATCCCACAAAGCGCTGCATCGATATAATCATTAAAAATAATTTGCTTCATTTGAGTAACATTTTTAGCTGGTGCTAACACTTTCCCTTCATCTAACGCTCCCTGAAACACCTTCGCGTGAGATAGAAATCCGATTTTAGGATTTTCATGAAATAGCTTTTGATAACCAGCTGTCATTGTTACAATAAGCAATCCCACAGTTGGAATAAGTGTTACCCAAACGTACGCCTTTTTCCCCATTTTGAACAAAATTGTCGTTCCAAGTAATAATGCAATACCTGCTAGCATTTGATTTGCAATACCGAAAAGTGGCCATAATGTATTAATTCCACCGAGCGGATCTATTACCCCTTGGTATAAGAAATATCCCCATCCTAATACACATAATGTTGTAGCGATTACATTCGCTAATGTAGAATCCGTTTTCCCAAATGGCTTATATACATGCCCTAAAATATCTTGAATCATAAATCGGCCGACACGCGTTCCGGCATCAATCGTTGTTAAAATAAATAGGGCTTCAAAGAGAATCGCAAAATGATACCAAAATGCCATCATGGCCGTTCCACCTATTACTTGTGAGAAAATATATGCCATACCTATCGCTAATGTTGGCGCACCACCTGTACGTGATAAAATCGTTTGCTCTCCAACATTTACAGCAAGATCTTTTAATTCATTTGGTGTAATAGCAAATCCCCATGAGGAAATAACTTGAGCTGCCTGCGAGACATCTGTACCGATAAGTGCTGCGGGACTATTAATTGCAAAATACGTTCCCGGTGTTAATACACAAGCTGCAATCATCGCCATCGCTGCTACAAACGACTCCATTAACATTGCTCCATAACCGATTGGCTGTGCGTGTCCCTCTTGCTCAATCATCTTCGGCGTCGTACCTGATGAAACAAGAGCATGGAATCCAGACACTGCACCACAAGCAATAGTAATAAATAAGAATGGGAATAAGTTTCCAGAGAACACAGGACCAGTTCCATCAATAAATTTCGAAACGGCTGGCATTTGTAAATCTGGTGCTACAATTAAGATACCGATTGCTAACCCTACAATTGTTCCAACTTTTAAAAATGTACTTAAATAATCACGTGGTGCTAAAAGCATCCAAACTGGTAATGCAGATGCAATAAATCCATATACAATAAGCATAATAGCAATTGTTTCACCACTAAATGTGAACATACTTGCAAGTGTTGGATTTTCTGCTACATACTGTCCTCCAACAAGAGATAAAATAAGTAGGATAATACCGATTACTGATCCTTCTCCAACACGACCAGGCCTAATATAGCGCATATAAACTCCCATTAAAATAGCGATAGGAATCGTTGCTGCTATCGTAAACATTCCCCAAGGACTTCCGATTAGTGCCTTTACTACGACCAACGCTAATACTGCTAATAAAATAATCATAATTCCTAAAATACCTATCATTGCAATTAGTCCTGTAACAGGTCCAATCTCATCTTTAATCATTTCTCCTAACGATTTACCATTACGTCTCATTGAAGCAAATAAAATAACAAAATCTTGGACAGCCCCCGCAACAACTACCCCAACAATAATCCAAATGGTCCCTGGTAAATACCCCATTTGTGCCGCTAAAATCGGTCCTACTAAAGGTCCCGCTCCAGCAATCGCTGCAAAGTGATGTCCAAACAATACCCACTTATTTGTTGGAACATAGTCTTTCCCATCATTTAATGTATGGGCTGGTGTTTGCCGATTATCATCTAAATTAAAAACCTTTCTCGCTATAAATCTACTATAAAAGCGATAAGCAACTGCATATACACATACGGCAGCTACTAAGAGCCATACAGCATTAATGGTTTCACCTTGTGATAAAGCTATTACCCCAAAAGCACCTGCTCCTACTGCTGTAATAACGCCCCAAAGTAAGATCGATTTCAATGTCTTCACATACAATTCCCCCAATACTATTTCTTAGTGGAGATTGTACTAAATTTTCTGAATATTTAACTTGAATCCTCCCTATCATGAAGGATTTTTAGTTTATCATGTTAAAATACTCTCATTATCTACTATAATTCAATGTTATTTCGAAGGCGTTTTACATAATTACGACTGACTGGAATCGGTTGCTCATCATACCTATCTAAATACAAATTATACGTGCCATTATAATAAGGTTTCAGTTCTTTTACATATGACATATTAATTAAATAGCTTTTATGTACACGTAAAAAATCATATGCATTTAGCTTATTTTCTAATTCCTGAAGTGTATATGTTGAAATATACTGATTATTCGTTGTGTAAATTGAAACAGTTTTATTTTCTTTATTTTTACTTACATATACGATATCTTCTGGAAGAATATATCGTATGCCCTCTTGACTTTCTATCGGTAGTTTTCGCAAATAACTCTTTGCTTTCTCGCCTTGTTCTTTACCTATTTTATATAAAAGAAATTGTAAATCTTCTTCACGAAATGGTCGCAATAAATAATAAAATGCTTGGAAACGAAAAGCTGTAATAGATTCTTCTATGTTTTCACCTACAAAAATAAATTTTGTATAGCAATTTATTTCTCGTAATAAACTTGCATATTCAAAACCAGTACCATCTAGTAATTTGGAACTTAAAAAAACAAAGTCTGGTATATGTTTTTTCATCATAAATAAAGATTCTGTTCCTGTCTTTGCTTCAAAACATTCTACATTTCTCATATTTTCAGTGAAATTTTCAGCTAACTCTCTTCTCTCTTCTGCCTCTTCCATAATCAGTAAAATTTTCATTTCTTCAACCACCTAATTCTTTGTCCATATGTCCTGTTGTATACATTCGCTTTTATAAGAAATAATCCTTTTTCTTACTATACCATTATTTATCTAAAAAAACAGAAAAAAGGAAACCCCTTCGGTTTCCTCTCCCCCTTTATCCTACATTAACTGCCTAGAAAGAGCCGAGTAGTGTAGGGTAATAAACGATCAGGCATACATTTAAAATTTCACTTTATACTAATTCTCGTTGCTTCGTTTCTTGTCCAAGTATTACTACAGCGAATACACCAATTAAGATTGATCCGCAGAAAATCGTAAATATTAATGATAGTGAAGCTTCTGAGGCAACTAAATACCCCACTAATAATGGTCCAAGAATACCACCAATACGCCCAAACGCTGCTGCCATTCCTGCACCTGTACCACGAATAACGGTTGGATACTGCTCAGGTGTATAGGCGTATAATGCTCCCCAAGCACCTAAGTTAAAGAAGGATAGTAACATACCTGCCACGATTAATACTGTTAATGAATCCGCAACCCCAAACAAATAGGCACTGCAAGCTGTCCCAATTAAATACGTAACCAAAACAAATTTACGACCGAGACGTTCAATAAACCAAGCAGCGGTGAAATATCCTGGAAGTTGAGCTAATGTCATAATAAGTACGTATTGGAAACTTTTTATTAAACTAAATCCTTTTAGCACCATTACACTCGGTAACCAAAGGAACATTCCATAATAGGAAAAGACAACACAAAACCATAGAATCCATAGCATAATTGTTGCTTTACGATATTCCCCAGACCAAACTGATTTTATATTTTCAATAACAGATGGCCTTTTTTCAACTTTTTGGAACCTTGGGGAATCCGGTAAATTCCATCTTAAATATAAAGCATATAGTGCTGGAATTGCACTCAATACCATCGCAACTTCCCAACCATATTTAGGAATAACAAAATACGAGATAAGAGCTGCAATTAGCCATCCACCTGCCCAAAAACTTTCTAATAACACAACAATTTTCCCACGCTCATGCGCTTCAACACTCTCTGATACTAGTGTAGAGGCAACTGGAAGCTCTCCGCCAAGCCCCATACCAATTAAAAAGCGTAAAACGAGAAACATTGCAAGTGTTGTTGTTAATGCAGTTAAACCACTACCGATAGAAAATAACAATAATGTAATAATAAAGACTGATTTTCGCCCTATTTTATCTGATAGTATCCCAAAAATAAGCGCTCCTACTGCCATACCGATTGAGTTAATACTACCTATCCAGCCCATTTCTTGCGTACTTAATCCCCAATCCTTTTGCAAGGCTACCATTACAAATGAAAGCATTCCAACATCCATTGCATCAAATAGCCATCCAAGCCCAGCTATACCAAGTAGTTTGCGCTTCGAAATTTCTTTTACCTTGCCCACTAGAAGTCCTCCTCACACAGGTGTCTTTACACATAATTTTACATGTGTGAATTGTATAAGTAAAATACTTTTGTGTAAAAAATTTCTCCTTCATCATTCCCAAAAAGTAAAACGTCTATCCCGATTGGTGAGGGCTAATAATCAGTAGGGATGCCTCACTAATTAAAGTTTCAATTTATTAAAAATGAACAAATAAAAAAAGCAGCGATATTTCGCTACTTTTTCGAACGCATTACTTCTTTTAAAAATTCCGCTAATACTAACTGACGACGCCAGCGTGTTGGATTACTGCATAATCTATAAAACCACTCTAAATGAATCGCTTGAATCCATTTTGGTGCACGTTTTACCTCTCCAGCCCATACGTCTAAACTTCCACCCACTCCAACAGCCATTTTCGTTTCTAAACGATGCTTATTGTTTTGGATAAAGTTCTCTTGTTTCGGGAAACCAAGTGCAACAAGTAATAAATCTGGTTTTGCTTCTTGAATGCGAGAAATAATATTCTCTTCGTCTTCTTGTTTAAAATAACCATCTTGTATACCGGCGATGGATACAGCTGAATATGTCTTTGTTAAATGATCTGCTGCAGCTTGTACAACATGCGGCTTTGCACCTAATAAGAAAACAGATACCGGCTTACTATCTTCAGATAACTTCGCAAGTAAATTACACATTAAATCAAAACCTGCTACACGTTCTTTTAAAGGTGTACCAAGCATCCCGCTTGCCTTTACAACCCCAATACCATCAGGTGTAATTAAATCTGTATTCAATAATGTTTGATAGAACTTTTCATCCTTTTTTGCGCACATAACAATTTCAGGGTTTGCTGTTACTACCTGAAACGTATGAGTTCGCTCCGCTTCTAGTTGTTCTTTTAAATATTGGACCGTTTCATCCATTGTCATTGTAGAAAAAGGAACGCCTAGAATATCAACTGTTTGTACTGCCATAGTTAACTATCCTCTCTATCATTACAAGTTTTTCGCTATTAATTGCTTATATGTTTCCTTTGTATCTTCATATAGTTTTTGAAGTGAGAAGTTCATAGTAGCATGCTCATAAATATGTTTACCCATTGCTGCTAACTCTCCAGTTTTCCACTTATCATACGCTTCTTCTAAAGCTAATGCTAATGCCTTTCCATCACCTGTTGGCACAATCCATCCGTAAGTTTCATCTACGATTAATGGTTCAATTTCTCCAGCCCTAGTCACAATTGATGGTACGCGTTGATTTGCTGCTTCTAATAAAACTAGTGGGAACCCTTCACTATGGGAAGTTAATAAATTTACATGTGACGACGCAAATAATTGTTTTACATCTTGACGATGTCCTAAAAACTCTACTTTATCGTTAATCCCTTTTTCAGTAGCTAATGACTTTAGATTTTCTTCTAATGGGCCATCGCCAACTAATAATACTTTAATTTTCTCTAATTTTGTTTGTTGTAACGCATCGAATAAAACTTCATGTCCTTTGACAGGATGTAATCGTGCTACTTGGATTGCCGTAAATACATCTTCATCAATATTGAACATTTCTTTTTTATTATAGCCTTCTGCTTTTTCCTTATCGTATTCAATTCCATTATAAATAACATGCATCTTTTCATTTGAAATACCTAATGCTGCCAGGCTTTTTTTCAATCTATTTGTTACAACGAAAAATAAGTCTATATTTTTTAAGGCTTTCAAATTTAATTTCGTAAAAATCCAACCTTTTAAGCCCTGTTTAGTAAAGTCTTGAAATGGATCACTATGAATAGTCGTTACCCATTTTGCCTTTATTCTCTTTTTCATTAAAGAAACATAGAAATTAGCCCTAGGGCCATGTGTATGAACTACATCAAATTTTTCTTTATTAATAAATTCACTTATATTCTTTAAAATGGATAAATCATAGCGCGATTTTTGTGAAAACACATGGACTTTTATCCCTAACTCCCTTGCTTCCTTCGCAACAATTCCATCTTCAAATACTGCTAATTCTACTTCACCAGTTGGAAACTGATCGAGAAGTGAAATAATATGTGTTTTCCCTCCCCCATCTTCTGCTCCTGCATTCATATGCAATATTCTCATATTTTTTCCTCCTTTAAATCCTCGCTACGTTTCCATCTATTTTTATTTTACTGTACTAAAAAATAAAAGCTAACAAAAGTTAGCTTTTATTTTTATCATTCAATTTCTAGGTCTACTATTAGATAAGCTAACACCACTACAAAGTAAATCCCAACTCCTGGTGCTGTTAAAATATGTCCTGCAATATAAGCAATACCTAACGCTAACAATAAGCTTGCTGAAATCATTCCATATTTTATATTGAATATGTCCTTAAATCTCGTAGCAAATGCTAGTAAAATTCTTAGCCCGTAATAAATAAATGGAATCATTAATAATACAAAGCCAATAATCCCGAAATCATAAAACCAATCATGGAAGTCCATTTCAATTAGTTTTGGATCTGGCTGCTTTTGTTCATTGTATTTAAAGTTACCTGCATAACCCATTCCTAATAACTTTTGTGACATTGGCGCTTCTTTAAAGAACTGCTTATGTCTTTCTTCATATACTTGACGTCCACTGAAAATAAGATTTTCTTGATTTTCTTTCTTTTGCTCTTTCTCAAGCTCTTTCTTAACTTCCTCTTCTATCTTCGCCTTTTCTTCTGGCTTTTCAACTTTATGATGATTTTCTTCTTTTGCTTTAAGTTCTTGCTCTTTTTTCAGCTTCTCTTTAATTTCTTTTTCTTTTTGACCTTGCTGTGCCACATTTTGCTCTGATAAATAATTATTGTGAATACCCATATTTTGTGCTAATGGTGTTTGTTTAAACGTCCCAACTACACCAGCTAATAGGACCATAGCAATTACTGCATTAAGCGCAAGGGATTTTTTGTTCGGATTTTTTCTATCAAATAATAATTGTAGTACAATGATTCCGATTGCTGCCCCTAACGTAGCACCAATTGAGCCCATTCCAACTTTTGTACCGACTTGAATTAGCGAATAAATCATTAAAAGTGATGGAATCCAATATAAAATGTGTTTCCAGCTCTTTGTTTTTTGAATAGAATATAGTACCACAATAGGGAAAATAATAGCTAAGATTGAACCTAGTTCATTCCCTGCATAGAACCAACCTCGAGAACCAACCTTCATCCATTCATAACTACCAAAGTCAGTAGATGTTGAAATAGAAATAACCATAATTGCGTTAATGATTAATGTAGAATATACAATACTATTTCGAACCTTATCACTAATATTAACTGTCTTTTTCAATGATTTTAAAGCTAAAATGTATGATCCCAGCATGATATATATATACAATGCTTTCGCAACGAATTTAACCTCTTCACCAAGTACAATAGGATTTTTAACTAGTTTGTTATTAATAAACCCTATCCCTAAAACTCCGGCTAATAATATAAGATAAATTAAAAACTTTCTATTTTCCTTCTCTTTTGCCTGAATTAAAATGTAAATACCACCAACAGCCATAATAAGGAATCTTACTAAAATTCCAACGGTAGCATTTGACTTTAATAAAGTGATGCTAAGAGACGTTAATAAATCTAAAACAGGCTGTAAAATAATAAAAAAGAGCAAAAAATGCTCAAATCTAACCCTAGCTTGATTTGCTAACATTCCAAGACCTCCATACAAAATCTTAACATTATCTTTTAATCATAATTTTTTATCATTCAAACACACCTAGCAATTATAACATAACTCATATTCAAATCGAGAACTATTTTTCCAGCTAAAACTAGCCAGGACAAGTATTAATAAGTAATAAAAATCATCGTCCTTTAGCTATACTCCCCTATTTTTACAAAATCTATCTAACAACCATCCCCTTATTTTTGTCAGTATATACATATTTTTTTATCATTTTATACAAATATAAATATCTCACCTCTAATTGTAATATTTCACCAAATTAACAACATCAAAAAATGTAAAATTAATCTTTTCATATCTTTTTCAGATTACTTTATGGTTATTTTCCAAACATTTTCAAACGCTTTCTTTATGAATTTTATCCGTTTTTCTACATGTAGCGAAAAGTAATTGTTATTTCCAATACTTTAGTGTATATTTTTTCTCTGGAACATCTTTAAGAGGAAGGGATTAAGGCCATGTTATTAATCGATATATTTACGTTTCTTGGCATTATCGCCGCTGCCATTTCTGGTACATTAGTTGGTTTAAAAAAAGATTTAGATTTATTTGGTGTCCTTTGTTTAGCTGTAGCCACTGCGCTCGGCGGCGGTATTATTCGTGATATCATGATTGGTAACCTGCCCCCTGTCGCATTTGTAAAACCCATTTACTTTTTCGTAAGTGTATTATCAGCATTATTTACTTGTATGTTTTTTGAGCGTATCAATAAACTTCAAGTCGTTATTATGCTTTCTGATGCTGTTGGCTTAGGCGTTTTTACAGCTATTGGTGCAAATGCGGCAATGTCACATCATGTTGACGCCTCATTTCTAGTTGTTTCAATGGGAGTCATTACAGGTATTGGAGGCGGTATTTTGCGTGACATTTGTGCTCAAGATATCCCTTACGTATTCCGAAAAGAGATTTACGCAATCGCTTCTATCTTAGGAGCAATTAGCTTCCTAATTACACACGCTATGGGGGCGCACGTATTAGCTTTCTATGTTTGTTTATTAGTAACATTCGTTATTCGTGTCGTCACTGTAATATATAATGTGCATTTCCCTGTTTTCTTTAAAACACATGCTAAAATTAATAAAGGCCATTAAGAGAATTCTAGATAGAATTCTCTTAATTTATATACTATTCAACGAACTAATATAGAGTAATTATATATAAGCATATATAATTACTCTATATTAGTTTTAAAATTGAAAACGTTTTATATACAGGAGGAAGAATGATGCTTGGGGTTTTCAAAAAAAATATTAATAAAACAAATGCCAGTATAATCGAATTAAGTAAGAACCAACAAATAACTTTTAATGTACCTACTAATTCTGAATTAAAAATTCAAATGGATATGCTACATATTTCAAAAGAAGATTTACAAGTTGTAAAAGTACTACAGCCTTTTATTTATGCAGAAATTGATTGGATTACTGAAAAATTCTATGCCAACATTACAAAACAACCTAATTTAATTACTATTATTGAGCGTTATAGCTCTATTCCAAAACTAAAACAAACTTTAAAAACACATATTAAAGAATTATTCAGCGGCAATATGCATGAAGATTTTATTGAACAGCGTGTTAGGATTGCCAAAAGGCATGTACAAATTGGTTTACATCGAAAATGGTATACTGCTGCTTATCAAGAATTATTCCGCTCTATCATGAAGATTTTGCAAACAAAAATAACGACAATCGATGATTTTTCATATTCTATAAATGTTATAAATAAATTATTCACTCTTGAACAAGAACTTGTTCTTGCAGCTTATGAATCTGAATATGAAAGAATGCAAAAAGAGCATGAGAAAGAAAAAGAATTAACTGCTATGACAATTACGCATATCGCAACAGAACTAGCTGCTGTATCTGAAAAAACAAGCTCTTCTATTCAAAAACTAACCGCCAAATCTGAAACTATTGTAGAGATTGCTAAAACAGGTACATCATTAGCTACAACATCTGAAGAAAAAGCGAATAAAGGGAAAGAACAATTAAACCAGCAAAACAAACGAATGGGATCTATTCAAATGAATATGGAAACGATTATTACAGATACTCATGAACTTCTCAATATTTCTAACAAAATTAATGAAATTATAGATATTGTTAAATCGATTGCGGAGCAAACAAATTTACTCGCACTAAATGCTGCTATTGAGTCGGCACGTGCTGGAGAATTTGGGAAAGGGTTTTCTGTTGTTGCTGGCGAAATCCGAAAATTATCAGAGCAAACGAAAGAATCTATATTTAACGTTACAAAGCTCGTCGAAAAAACAAATGAACAAATTACTCGTGTCTCGTCTTCTGTGAAACAAATTAGCTCTCTCGTATCGGAAGGAACAGATAGTATGTCGGCAACAGATCGATACTTCCAAGAAATCGTAAAAGATATGTCTAACTCAAAAGAACAGAATAAGAAAATTGAACACGAACTACAAGCTATTTCACAAGTAATGAAAGGAATTCAAGATGATTCCTCACAAATGGCTCTAACAGCCGATAATTTGCAACTAGAACTAAATCGATAAGATGAAATTTAGTAGTCAAGCATACTTTTCATCTGTACTAACTACTAAATTTCATCTTCCATCAAAAAAAGAATCCAGAATGGATTCTTTTTATTTTCTGAAAAATATTTTTTGACAATACACATAACTCATATAAACACCAAAGCTCTGCAAAATAAACAATGCTGGCATAATTACATTGTAATATGCCATATCTACTTGGAAGAGCTTTAACAATACGTATCCACTAATTAAAAATAAGAACAACATATATCCCTCATTTTGTTGTTTCTTAATAAGGAAGTGTAATAGAGCTATAGTCATAAACAATGTTACGGCTATATATATCAGTTTTTCATATTTGAAAAGAATAGAATTTATCCCCTCATCTGAAAACTGATTTATCATCGGTTCTAAAAGTTTAAATCTTTCTCCCTCAATCTCTTTTAACTTTTGATCAATATGCTCTGTTACACTTTGATTTTTCGATATTTTTTCTTCATGTTGCGTTTTTCCAATTAAAACAGATTGAACATACGTCTCATTCGCAATCGTATATTGTGACATTCCCATTGTCTTAATTCCATAATTCACACCAAAATGGGCACTATAAAATAGAATAAGTATCCCTATCATCTTTAGTAACACCTTTTGTTTCGTTGCTGATTGAAATACTTCGATTAATAATACATATACCGTGATAAAAATAGGAAGAAATAATCCCATTGGGAAAATCATATTACTAAATGCAAATAAAATCGCTGAAAATACCCACATATAAGGATGATCTAATCCTTTATATAAAAGTATGTAACAAGCAAAATAAAATAAAAATATTGCAAGTGACTCAGGAGTTAATACGGAACTCATGAATATATTTGGAATATACAGAGCATAAAAGATAGAAGCAATACGACCGCATTCTTCTCCAAAAACCATTGCTGCAATACGATAAATAAAAAATGCGGTTCCTGCGCAAAATAACACATTAAATAGTTGTAAAGCGAATAATGTATCACCAAATATACGAATAATTACTGACTCATATATAATAAAAGGCAAATGAGTTACAGTCTCTATATTATTACCAATTGCAATCTGCTTTGCAGACTCATACATCACTTTCAGATCACCAATTATTGGAGCGTCTACAAATAACAGCATACTAAGTCTCACAACTATAGATATACTTATAAGAAAAATAAGAAATTGTTTATCTGTAAAACGATATTGTAGAATTGATGCCACTAACAAAATGAGTATGATAAAAATTGCTAATATGATTGTTACACTTGTTGTACTTCCTCCAAAAAATTGCTCACTTGTCTCAAATGCTGCCCAACAACTATAAACAAAAAATGCGAGCATCGCACCGATTGTAATTTTATTAAAGAAAGATGAAAAATTTGTTTGTATATGATTCATATGTCCATTGCACCTCTATTTCCATTCATAACAAAACGATTCTATCATGAATGAGTACACGGCTGATAGAGAATTTCTATGACAAATACATAGTCATTACTTTTTACTTGCAATGTAAGCGAATCCTCTTTTACACTACATTTTAGATAAAATAAATTTTCTTTCAGTTACATGAATACAAATACAGAAGTTTAAATAATCCTCTTTTGGAATACACTTTACTTCATTAAATATCTAATATGAGTAATCCGCTTACACATATTATTCTGATTGAAAACAGACTATAGGGGCTGAATATATGGAAAAGAAATTCATGCGAGAATCTAAAGCAATTAAGACAACACGTGTTTTTCCTAACGATTTAAATAATCACCAAACACTTTTTGGAGGGAAATTATTAGCAGAAATTGATAGTATTGCTTCGATTGCGGCTGCAAGACATAGTCGTAAACATTGCGTAACAGCATCTATTGATTCAGTTGATTTTTTAACTCCAATTCACCAGGCTGATTCTGTTTGTTATGAAGCATTTGTATGTTATACAGGGAAATCTTCAATGGAAGTTTTCGTAAAAGTAATCGCAGAAAATTTATTAGCAGGCGAGCGTAGAATTGCTGCTACTTGCTTCATTACATTTGTAGCAATAAAAGATGGAAAACCTTCGTCGGTACCACAAGTACTACCTGAAACTGAGGAAGAACATTGGTTATACACAACCGGTTCAGAACGTGCGGAAAATAGAAAAAAAGGACGTTTAAAAAGCAAAGAAATGGCTGAGGTTTTAACTTTAAATAAACCTTGGAATATTTAATACAATACTCTTCCATATACATGCACAGATTTTTTCTTCCTTGCATGTATTTTTTTATACAAAATATCACCTCTTACCATTTTATTCTCAATCTGTTCTCCTAAATCATGCACCAGCTTTTCCTTTATTTTGTTATACTGTTAATGGTATATTAAATAAAGTTCGTTTAAAAATAACCATAATATGATTAAGTATATAAGGGATGGTGCGGTAATGACTATTGAAGTACCAATTTCAATACCAAAAACGTTAATTATTATTCCAGCGTATAACGAGGAAGAAGCAATTGCAGATACATTAACAAGATTATTAAAACTAAAACAGCATTTTACAGGATTAAGCATTTGTGTTATTAATGATGGATCACACGATAAAACAGCTCAAATCGTACAAGATTTTCCTGTTCACCTTGTGAATTTACCATATAACCTAGGTATTGGCTCAGCTGTACAAACTGGATATAAATACGCATATGAGAACGGATATGATATTGCGATTCAGTTCGATGCTGATGGACAACATAATCCAGATGATTTATATAAAATTATAAAGCCAATCGCTGAAGATGAATGCGATATGGTGCTAGGGTCACGTTTTACAGAAAAAACAGCATATAAAGGTAGTATTTCCAGAAGGATCGGTATTTTTTATTTTACTGCCCTATTGAAAGTACTAACAAAACAAACATTTATGGATCCAACTTCTGGATATCGTGCTATCAATCGAGAAGTAATTAAAATTTTTGCACACAACTATCCAAAAGATTATCCAGAACCAGAAGTTCTTATTCATTTAAAAAAGAAAAAACTTCGCATTAATGAAATATCTGTAAATATGCAAGAGCGACAAGGTGGACAATCTTCTATCACACCCTTTAAATCTGCATATTACATGATTAAAGTAAGTCTTGCTATATTGATGCAAAAAATCGTGAAAGGTTGATAATAAATGCCTATAATTACCTTTTCATTCATCTTTATTTTATTATTATTATTATTAATTATTAATTCCATTCGCCGTGGAACTTTAGAAACGAAATATGCTGTTTTATGGATTTTTGTTTGTATTGCAATGGCTATTTTAAGTTCTACCGATAAAATTATAAACTGGATTGGAAAACTATTAAAAGTAGAATATCCCCCTTCCATTTTATTCTTATTTGGACTATTATTCTGTTTCATCTTAATTTTTGACCTAACAAGAAAAATTTCTAAACAACATCATCAACTTGTAACATTAACGCAAGATTATGCGTTACTAAAGCAAAAATTAAATGCAACTGAGCCAGACAAAGACTAACCTAATATTTCATAGCTAATATAAAAAACCTCTTAATTTATTGCAAAAATTAAGAGGTTTTTTATTCTTAATAATAATTTATTCGCCTTCACAATCGTTAAGATAGATACATCCTACTTAACTAATAAGTTAAAATGACATGAATAAGAAGTTATATGCAATAGACATGATAAAGCTATTTGAAATACGAGAATTAACCATAAGAATCTAACTTCCCGCCACCTTTTTAATAGAAAGTTGATTTACAAAGTTTATATGCGTTAAACTTATACAGATGTTCTTGTAATCTTCTTCCTTTCAAAAGGCTTGTATATATGATGCAAGACATAAAAAACTTGAGGAGATAAAAATTCTATGATGGAACAAAAGCAACTTGTTTCTGTTGTCATACCCCTGTATAACACGGAAAAATATATTGAAGAAACGATGCAGTCAATACTAGATCAAACATATAAAAATATCGAAATTGTAATTGTAGATGATGGAAGTAAAGATCAATCACCTTCTATTGTGAAAAACCTTGCTGAAAAATATCCAGGGCAAGTAAAATACGTTCATCAAAAAAACCAAGGTGTTTCAGTAGCTCGTAATACGGGTATTGAAAATGCTAGTGGAGAATATGTCGCTTTTCTTGATAGCGATGACTTATGGCATCCAACTAAAATTGAGAAGCAAGTCGAAAGTATGCATAAAAACAACATGGACGCTTGCTATTGTGGTTATATGAATTTCTACGAAGAAACAGGTGAGAAGGTTGAACATACAACAAACTTTATTAAAGGTGATATGGCAAAAGCATTCCTAACGCATCAAGTTGTTGCTCAAACAAGTACTTGGATTTTCAAACGATCCATCGTAATGGATCATAACATTCGTTTTACACCAGAATGTAGTTGGGGCGAAGATTTAGAGTTTTTATTTAAACTTATGAGTGTGACAAATGTATGTTATGTCCATGAATACTTAACTTATTATAGAATCTTATCAGAAGGAAATCTTTCTTCTAAGTATAAAGATTATGAATTAAAAACGACAAAAGAGCTGGAAGTATTCAATCGTATGAAGGAATGGGTACATAATAAATCTCAAGATTTCATTACAAAAGATTCTCAGTTACTTATTGAAATTCTTGAGACTTATTTATTCCCTTATACAGTCATCAATAACGCTTGTATATATATTAAAGAAAACTCTCAATTAGATAAATCACAAGTTCAATTAATCAAAAAAGATATAAAGAAATATTGCCGTAAAATCTATTCAAAGAATGGAAAACGTAGTAAAAAACTATATGCAATGCTTTGGTTTGTACGAATTAAATTTCTGTTTTCTTAAACTGAAAATATAACGATACTCTCTCTTTCTGTGAACAAATCAAATTTACAAATAGGACAAGCTAACCGGGTCCTAAAGAATAGAAAGGTCTTTTCTCATGAAAACAAATAAAATTCTAAAAAACGCATCCTACCTGTTTGTAGGAAACATTACTGTCCGTTTTGTACTGGCTATTGCAACAATTTTCTTTGCAAGGTATGTTTCTCCAAGTGATTACGGTATGTTTACAACTGCGTTAGCAGTTTCAGCTGTTATTTGTTACTTTACAGATGCAGGTTTAACACATACGTTTATGCGTGAAGGAACGAGAAGCGATGCTAATATTAGCGTGCTAATAAGTAGTTACTTACGTATTCGTTTAATATTAGCTATCGTAATTTCTGTACTTTTCGCTATTTTTGCCCAGTTCTTCTATCCCGATGCTTACTTACGCGCGATGGTATATTGGGTTGTTCTACCAACAATGTTCGGAGCAACCTTACAAGGTGTTGGAATGGCTTACTTCCAAGTAACAGAACGCATGCAATTTACAGCTATTATTTCTGTACTACAAGGTGTAACTGCTGCTGCTGCCCTATTACTAGGGATGTCTTTCCAATGGTCACTTATGATGGTTGCTGCCATGTACGGGGTATCTAGTCTTGTAACAGGTGTTATCGCCTTTATAATGACAATACGTTATACGAAGGTCCATAAGGGTTGGGATAAAGGCATTTTAGATCAACTACTTATTTTTACAATCAATGGCATCATCATTATGCTCTTACCACAATTGGGCCCTATTATATTAGAAAAGGTTTCAACGTATAATCAAGTTGGATTCTTTGGTGCTGCATCTAAAATACCTGCTGTACTATATCAAATACCTGGGGTAATTGCAGCGGCCTTTTATCCAAGGCTTTTTGCTTTTGGTAATGAGAAAAATATTGAAGAACATAGAAAATTATCAAGTTTTGAATTAAAACTTATGTCTTTTTTAGGAATGGGAATTTCTATCCCCTTTATTGCGGATCCAAGTTTCTGGATTGTTAGTTTATTAGGAGAAGAATACGCTCCCGCCGGTGACGCTCTTGCTATTCTAGCGTTTATGGTTATTTTACAATCAATTAACTATCCACTAGCCGATAATTTAACAACGATTGGCCAGCAATGGAAACGTGCAACAACAATGACTATTGGATTAGTTGTTGCCATCATAGGTTATATTGTATTAGGTAGTAAATATGGAATGATGGGAGCAGCTGCCGCAGCTATCCTTACCGAAATTACACTATTAATCGGATTTACCCTCTTTATTCGTAAAGGCATGCAATTATTAGTTAAAGGAGTTATATTTAATTCCTTAGCCTTTATTATTAGTTACGGTATATACCGAATTGCATTAATCAACTTACCGCCACTAATTGCTTTAACTCTTACTGGTATACTATACGGTATAATTGGAATTGGAATTGATCCTCAAATACGTGGATTTGTTTTAGGGTTTATAAAACAAAAGCTCATTCGCAAACATGCTTAAAAGCAAAAAGCTTTTCCTATTTAAAAATGGAAAAGCTTTTTGCTTTTTTTATATACCATCATTTTTCTTCAGTAAAAAAATGCTATATATTCCAGCTCAAATTGACTTACTTTCTGAAAATGCCTTATACTAAATTACATGTAAACTATGAACTTCAACGCTTGTAAAAATATATATGCTTCAACAAAAATATATATTTTCTCATGTTAAAACTAAAGAACACACCTTTAAAAATTGGTGTGTTTTTATATGCTACCTAAAAACTAGTTGTTACATGTAACGACTTTCAAAGGAGGATTATCAATTTTTATGAGCATAAAGCCGAATAATAAATTCTTTTCCAAGAAAACAATGATAATTATGCCAATATTATTATTGTGCGCTTTTGCTTTTCATTATTTCTTTTTAACATCTAATCAAGCCTTTTCTGGTACAGGGGATGCGTTACGTCAATTTGGCTTTTTTACGTTTCTTCTACAACATGCCTTTAAAGATGGCAACCTTTTTTGGTCTTTTGATTATGGATTAGGTGGAGATTTATTTGGAGAGTTTAGTTATTATTACAGCACATCACCGTTTTTCTGGATTACACTGTTACTACCTAAACTAAGTCTTGAGCAAGTATATGACGTGAAATTATACATGAGTATTTTAAAAAACTTTTTAGCTATGGTATTCATGTATGGTTCTTTACGTTACCATAATAAAACAGCATTCTCATCTTTTGTTGCTGCTATTATATATGGTGGCTGTATTACTTTCATCCGCCACTCTTTACTATGGGATTTCATGGCTGATGCCATTGTATTTTTACCATTAGTAATATGGGGACTTGATAAATATATTATTGAAAAGAAGCACGGCCTTTTCCTAATCGCTGCTACTTTAATGTTAGCATCAAACTTTTATTTTGCTTTTATCACAAGTATTTTCATATTTATTTATGCATTATTCCAATACTTTGCGACACAACAAAATAAAACGATTGTCTCTTTTCTAACTTATTATATTAGAATCGGTTTATTGTACGGATTATCACTCGGTTTAGCCGCCGTTTGCTTCCTCCCATCAGTTAATGCCGTATTTAGCGCTGATCGACTATCAAAAAAGTTTGAGATACCATTATTATTTGAAGATAAATTTTATAAAGATTTAATGGAAAATATTTTCTTCATGTATAATGCTGAAAATCATCAATTAGCTTTACCAGCTTTAATTTTATTCTTAATCGTATTTGGAATGTTTATACGTGATAAACTCGTTAAGAATAAAGTATTCTTTACGTTATTCATGTTCATTCTGTTTATGCTTCCATATACATATTCTATGTTTAATGGTTTTTCAGCAATGCAATCTAGATGGTTTTATTTATTTGTATTTGTAATTGCCCAAACAATTGCATACATTCTAGATTGGATGATTATTCATAAGAAAGACTACAAATTACCTTATTTAATAAGTTTATTAGTGTCTATTGGATTATTCATTTATGCATTTTATAGAAAGGCAAATATAAATGTAACTGATAAACCTTTACAAGACGTTGATAACATTTTACTCGGAACTGTCGTTCTTTCTGTTATTACAGTATGTTTATGGCGTTATATTTCTAAACCTTTCATACAATTTTTAGTTGTATTGAACGTACTCGTTAGCACAATTTCTATGAATTATATGTATGCGAATAATATACTTAGCACAGTTTACGGACAGAGCCAGATTTCAACTGAAAAGTTACACGAACCAGGCTATGATAATCAAGAAGAAATTGCTGCAATTCGCTACATACAAGAAAATGATAAAGACTTTTATCGTATTCTTAATCCATATAGCGAATATAACACACCAATGCTACAAGGATATCATGGCGTAAGTACGTATCAAAGCTTGGTTAATTATTATGTCCATGACTTTATGAAAAATAAATATGGCGTATTCCAAATGTACGATACACCTTCAATGTTTTATCAAGCTGATAGTCGACTACTACTCGAAAATATGCTAGGTATAAAATATCGCGTATTAAGTGCTGATACAGATTCAAAGAATGTACCTTATGGATATAAACTATTACAGCAAGTAGGACCATATAATATTTACAAAAATGACTATGCTTTACCGTTAGGATATGTATATGATTCGGCTATAAGTGAAGAAGAATTTTCTAAATTAAACTTCGCTCAGCGTGATCAATTATTATTACATGCTGTTGTCGTTAATAATACAAAAGAATTTTCATTAAACCATTTTAATAAACAAGACCTTAAATCAAAGGCAGTATCTATTAAAACGGAAAAAGCAAAATTCGAAAACATGGAAAAACAAGAAAATAAACTAATTGTTCATGGCTTTGGAAATATGATTGTACCTATCAATTATCCTGATACACCTGGTGATCTACTGATAGAATTAAAATTAAAAAATGCAGGCACATTCAATGCAACTGTTAATGGAAAAACGATAGGAAAAGGGGACGATGCTGGTGCATACTCTTATCCGTTAGAAAGGTTTGTTTACAATTTGGGCAATGAGCGTCCAGAAAACCTAACTATCTCTATTGATATGGCAGGTGAGTATGAATTAGGTGACTTGCAAGCAAATATTGTAAACTATGAAAGTATACAAAAAGAAACAAAAAAACTAACTGAAAATAGGCTTGAAAATATTTATTATAAGAACAATTATTTAAAAGGGGATATCAAATCAAATAAAGACGGGCTCTTATATCTATCTGTCCCATATAGTAAAGGCTGGACTATAAAAATTGATGGGAAAGAAACAGAATTTACGAAAGCGAATTCTGCCTTTATCAGTGTTCCAATTACAAAAGGTTCACATGTAATCGAAATGACTTACGTTACACCTTACTTCAAATTAGGTATGACTATATCAATCATCTCACTAATTATCTGTATAGCTTTACTAATTTTCAAAAATCCAAAAGCACGACGAAAATTTTCTTTTAAAAAGCAATAATGAGCACTTAATGAATCATGAAGCTATCTATTTAGATAGCTTCCTAAAATAATATCTAAATATTATTTTAATCCACTACAAACAAGGAGTGTCAAACATGACCCTTTCAATAGTTGTACCATGCTACAATGAAGAAAAGGTGCTTCGAGCCTTTTATTCAGAGACTTCCCTTGAAATTCATAAATTAACTACCGATTATGAATTTGTTTTTGTTAATGATGGTAGTAAAGATGCTACATTAAATATTTTACGTGATTTAGCTAGTGTAGATTCATCGGTACACTACATATCATTTAGTCGAAACTTCGGAAAAGAAGCTGCAATGTTAGCTGGTTTAAAATATGCTACAGGCGATGCAATTGTTATTATGGATGCTGACTTACAACACCCTCCTACGTTAATAAAAGAACTGTTAGAAGGATATAACGACGGCTACGACCAAGTCATTGCAAAAAGAACAAGAACTGGTGATTCACCCGTTCGCTCTTTCGTCTCTCGTCTTTACTATAAAGTGATGAATAAATTTGTAGATATTGAATTAGTAGACGGTATTGGTGACTTTAGACTTTTAAGTCGAAGAGCAGTAGATTCTTTATTATCTTTAAGTGAATACAACCGATTTTCAAAGGGCTTATTTTCTTGGATCGGTTATAACGAATTAATCATTGAATATGAAAATGTATTACGTTCTGATGGAGAAAGTAAATGGACCTTCTCGAAATTATTAAATTATGGAATTGATGGTGTAATTTCATTCAATAATAAACCGTTACGTCTATCTATATATCTTGGATTACTAACAACCATTTTAGGACTTTTATACGTAATCACTACGTTCGTTCAAATCATCCTCGGTGGTGTGGAAGTTCCTGGTTACTTTACTCTCATTTCCGCTATACTATTTATTGGCGGTATTCAACTCATATTCCTAGGTGTTATTGGTGAATATATCGGTCGTATTTATTATGAAACAAAACGTAGACCGCATTTTATTGTAGCTGAAAAGAAAGTTAGTGAAGTTAAACAAAAGGCATAACCAAAAAGTTACTTCTGTAGGAGAAGTAACTTTTTTATATACTAACATTTACAAACACTTCTTTTGAAAAAATATACATTTTGAAATGATAGCATTATATGAAAGAATTTAGTATCATGATTCAAGGTACTATTTCAAGTTGGACGGAGGATACTATGAGCTTATTAACAGTTGAAAAATTAGGACATACATTTGGCGATCGTACATTATTTAAAGATGTATCTATGCGATTATTAGCAGGTGAGCACGTTGGATTAGTTGGTGCAAACGGTGTTGGTAAATCAACATTCATGAATATCATTACTGGTCAGCTTATTCATGACCAAGGTCGCGTAGAATGGACACCGGGCACACATTACGGCTACTTAGATCAGCATACTGTTTTAACACCTGGGCGTACAATCCGTGACGTACTAGCGGATGCATTTTTACCGTTATTCGAAAAGGAAAAAGCTTTAAATGAAGTTACAGAAAAAATGGGAAGTGCTACACCAGAAGAACTAGAAGAACTTCTTGAGCAAATGGCAGAAATACAAGATGCACTTGAAGCAGGTGGTTTCTACTTACTAGATATGAAAATTGAAGAGGCTGCACGTGGTCTTGGAATTGATGCAATTGGTTTAGATCGTGATGTTTCAGCATTAAGTGGTGGACAACGTACAAAGGTATTGCTTGCAAAGCTATTACTTGAACAGCCAGAAGTGTTATTGCTTGATGAACCTACTAACTATTTAGACGTTGAACATATTCATTGGTTAACAAATTATTTGAAAGAATATCCACATGCATTCTTATTAATTTCTCATGATACGGAATTTATGAACAAATGTGTTGATGTTATTTTCCATCTAGAATTCACAAAAATGACACGCTATACAGCGACATATGAAAAATTCCTAGAACTAGCAGAAATCAATAAAAATCAACATATAAACGCTTATGAAAAACAGCGCGAGTTTATCAAAAAGCAAGAAGACTTCATTGCAAAGAACAAGGCTCGTTATTCAACGACAGGTCGTGCAAAGAGTCGTCAAAAACAACTTGATCGCATGGAACTTATTGATCGCCCAGAAACAGCGATTAAACCTGAATTCTCATTTAAAGAAAGTCGCGCGAGTAGTCGCTTCGTCTTTGAAGGTGAAAATGTAGAAATCGGATATACGCATCCTCTACTACCAAAGCTATCAATGACGATTGAACGTGGTGAAAAAATTGCTATTGTTGGATGTAACGGTGTTGGTAAATCAACGTTGCTAAAAACGATCTTAGGTAAAATTAAACCTTTAAGCGGTAAAACAAGTCTTGGTGACTTCTTAGAGCCTGCATACTTTGAACAAGAAGTTAAAGCTGATAATATAACACCAATTGATGATGTATGGAATACATTCCCTGGCCTAGACCAGCATCAAATTCGTGCGATGTTAGCAAAATGCGGATTAAAAAATGAACATATTTCTCGCCCATTAAGTCAATTAAGTGGTGGAGAACAAGCAAAAGTTCGTTTATGTAAGCTAATGGGTGAGGAAAGTAACTGGCTATTATTTGATGAGCCGACAAACCATCTTGACGTTACAGCAAAAGCGGAACTTAAGAAGGCTATGAAAGCATATAAAGGAACAATTCTCCTTGTATGTCACGAACCGGACTTCTATGAAGATTGGATCACAAAAGTTTGGGATGTTGAAGAATGGTCTCAAAATAGTAAGTAGTCTTTAAGAAAAAACTCCTTGTGTAGACAAGGAGTTTTTTACTTATTTTTATTAAGAATTTTTTATATTGTAGTATCCTATAAGGCGTAATCGAAATTCTTTTAATTCCGAATACGCCTCTAAATTTGCTAACATACCTCTAATTACCGGAATTCTTGGATTAAGCAATCGTATTTCCGCCTCTAAAACATCTAATGTAACCAACAGCTCATCATCCTCTAATTGATCAGCTAAAGTGCGCTTAAATACAATAATCTCTTTTAAAAAATGTTCTTTAACTTGTTCCTTAATAAGCTCTGATTTACAAAGGAATTCTCCAAGCTTTTCTTCATGTAAAATAGGTTCTTCCGAAGATTCTACTAAGCCATCTACTAAATTATCTACTCTTTTTAAAATAAAAGCAGCTACATACGATAAATCAATTTCTGGTGCTTGTAAAATAATTAATTCTAAATACCCACGGCATATGCCTTCTACCATAATTACTAAATCCAATAAATATGGCATAACCTTTTCACCATAAATGGACAATAAACTATTCCGATAAAATGCATGAGACTCTAACTTCATCCGCATCATAAATTCTTCTACTTCTTTATTAAACGGAATCGCATTTTCTCTCGCATGCATAATAATAAATTCTTTATGCTTTTGTATATCATTAAACTGACAATGTAATTGTTTTGCAAATTTTTCACGTGGTAATAAAGACTCTTTTTCAATATCCAGCATTTTCTTTTGGATTTTGTCATAATAATATCGAAGTGTCGCTAATAAAAGCTCATCTTTCGATTTAAAATATAAGTAAAAAGCTCCCTTAGATATACCACTAGCTGTCACAATTTCCTGCACTGATGTCGCATTTACACCCTTAGTAGCAAATAACTTCATAGCCGATTCTATAATTAAACGCTCTTTTTCTTTCATATCTTCTCTCCTAAATTTAATCTCGCATCTTATTATAAATGTATTATACCATCTCTTTTTATTGACGATTGACCGAACGGTCAGTTATATTATGTATTAGACTGACCAGTTGGTCAATATAATAAAAAGGGAGCGCAAACATGAACAAAATCATCAATTTCTCGTTAAAAAATAAGTTCGCAGTTTGGCTACTAACCATTATTGTTACTATTGCGGGGATCTACTCTGGACTCAATATGAAGCTGGAAACAATCCCTGATATTACAACACCGATTGTGACAGTAACTACGGTCTATCCTGGTGCTACACCAGAAGAAGTAGCTGATAAAGTTTCAAAGCCGATGGAAGAACAACTACAAAATTTAAGCGGTGTTAACGTTGTGAGTTCATCATCTTTTCAAAACGCATCTTCTATCCAAGTAGAATACGATTTTGATAAAAATATGGAAAAAGCAGAAACAGAAATTAAAGAAGCTCTCACAAATGTAAAACTCCCAGAAGGTGTTAAAGATCCTAAAGTTTCACGAGTAAACTTCAATGCCTTTCCAGTTATTTCGTTAAGCGTGGCAAGTAAGAATGAATCTTTAGCTACCTTAACTGAAAATGTAGAAAAAAATGTTGTACCAGGATTAAAAGGACTTGATGGTGTTGCATCTGTTCAAATTGCTGGCCAACAAGTAGATGAAGTACAGCTTGTCTTCAAGAAAGATAAAATGAAAGAACTAGGACTAAGTGAAGATACCGTAAAAAATGTGATTAAGGGATCGGATGTATCTTTACCACTTGGCTTATACACATTTAAAGACACGGAAAAATCAGTTGTTGTAGATGGCAATATTACAACGATTAAAGCGTTAAAAGAACTTAAAATCCCAGCTATACCTTCCTCACCTAACGGTCAAGGTAGTCAAAATGCTGGCGCTGGTGCACAAACGCCGCAAATGAATCCAGCTGCTATGAACGGGATTCCAACAGTTACATTAGACGAAATTGCTGACATTAAAGAAGTTGGGAAAGCAGAATCTATTTCTCGAACAAATGGAAAAGAAGCAATTGGAATTCAAATTGTGAAGGCCTCTGATGCAAATACAGTTGATGTTGTAAATGCAGTAAAAGATAAAGTAAAAGATCTTGAGAAAAAATATAAAGATTTAGAGATCATTTCAACATTCGACCAAGGTGCACCTATTGAAAAATCAGTTGAAACAATGCTGAGCAAAGCAATTTTCGGTGCTATCTTTGCGATTGTTATTATTATGCTGTTCCTACGAAATATTCGAACAACGTTAATTTCTGTCGTTTCAATACCACTTTCTTTATTAATTGCTGTTTTAGTCATAAAGCAAATGGATATTACGCTTAACATTATGACACTTGGAGCAATGACCGTTGCTATAGGCCGCGTTGTCGATGACTCAATTGTTGTTATTGAAAATATTTACCGACGTATGTCGTTATCAGAAGAGAAATTGCGCGGAAAAGATTTAATTCGTGAAGCTACGAAAGAAATGTTTATCCCAATTATGTCTTCTACCATCGTAACAATTGCTGTATTTTTACCACTTGGACTAGTAAAAGGTATGATTGGTGAAATGTTCTTACCATTTGCCTTAACTATCGTCTTCGCTTTATTAGCATCATTACTAGTAGCAGTTACAATCGTACCGATGCTAGCTCATTCCTTATTTAAGAAAGAGAGCATGAGGGAAAAAGAAGTACATCATGAAGAAAAACCAAGTAAATTAGCAAATGGGTATAAACGCATACTTGCATGGGCTTTAAATCACAAAATTATTACATCAAGTATCGCTGTCCTTCTATTAGTTGGTAGTCTTGCACTTGTACCAGTTATCGGTGTAAGTTTCTTACCTTCTGAAGAAGAAAAAATGATTATCGCAACATACAACCCTGAACCAGGTCAAACGTTAGAAGACGTTGAAAAAATTGCAACAAAAGCTGAGAAGCACTTCCAAAATAATAAAGACGTCAAAACAATTCAATTCTCATTAGGTGGCGAAAACCCAATGAGTCCTGGTCAATCAAACCAAGCAATGTTCTTCGTGCAATATGATAACGACACGAAAAACTTTGAAAAAGAGAAAGAACAAGTCGTTAAAGATTTACAGAAGATGTCTGGCAAAGGCGAATGGAAAAACCAAGACTTCGGAGCAAGTGGCGGTAGTAACGAAATTAAACTATACGTTTACGGAGATAGCTCAGAAGACATTAAGCCTGTTGTAAAAGATATTCAAAATATCATGAAGAAAAATAAAGACTTAAAAGATATAGATTCTAGTATTGCAAAAACGTATGCAGAGTACACTTTAGTCGCAGATCAAGAAAAGCTGAGTAAAATGGGCTTAACGGCTGCTCAAATTGGAATGGGACTTTCTAATCAACATGATCGCCCTGTTCTGACAACAATTAAAAAAGACGGTAAAGATATCAATGTATATGTAGAAGCTGAAAAACAAAATTATGAAACAATCGATGACTTAACAAATCGTAAAATTACAACGCCACTTGGTAATGAAGTGGCTGTGAAAGATGTTATGACTGTAAAAGAAGGTGAAACTTCGAATACAGTGAAACACCGCGATGGCCGTGTTTATGCAGAAGTAAGTGCAAAACTAACATCTGATGACGTTTCAAAAGCATCTGCCGCTGTTCAAAAAGAAGTAGATAAAATGGATCTTCCTTCTGGCGTAGATGTTTCTATGGGCGGCGTTACAAAAGATATTGAAGAATCATTTAAGCAACTTGGCTTAGCGATGTTAGCTGCGATTGCCATTGTATACTTCGTTCTTGTCGTTACATTTGGTGGTGCCCTTGCACCATTCGCAATTTTATTCTCGCTACCATTTACAATTATCGGAGCTCTTGTTGCCTTATTAATCTCCGGTGAAACATTAAGTGTGTCTGCAATGATTGGTGCGCTTATGTTAATCGGTATCGTTGTAACAAACGCAATCGTGCTTATCGACCGCGTTATTCATAAAGAAAATGAAGGACTATCAACACGTGAAGCTTTATTAGAAGCTGGTGCAACACGCCTTCGTCCAATTTTAATGACTGCAATTGCAACAATCGGTGCTCTTATCCCGCTTGCACTAGGATTTGAAGGTAGTGGCTTAATTTCTAAAGGACTTGGTGTAACGGTAATTGGTGGATTAACAAGTTCAACGTTATTAACACTTCTTATTGTTCCAATCGTTTATGAAGTATTAAGCAAATTTAAAAAGAAAAAAACAAAATAACAAAAAATAACCTCGCTAACTGCGAGGTTATTTTTTATTTCCAAACAAGATTAGGAAATCACCATAGCCTTCTTTCTCTAATTCCTCTTTTGGAATAAATCGAAGAGCTGCGGAATTAATACAGTAACGAAGGCCATTTGGTCCTGGACCGTCTGGAAATACGTGCCCAAGATGTGAGTCTCCTTCTTTACTTCTCACTTCTGTACGTGTCATATTATGACTCACATCCATCTTTTCTTTCACACTTGCTGACATAACTGGTTTTGTAAAACTAGGCCATCCACATCCACTATCAAATTTGTCTAGAGAAGTAAATAGCGGCTCACCTGAAACGATGTCTACATAAAGACCTTCCTCTTTATGGTTCCAATACTCATTTCGAAATGGTGGTTCTGTACCATTTTCCTGCGTTACATAAAACTGCATCTCATTGAGTTTTTCTTTTAAATGAGCATTATCCTTTGGCCAATGTTGCTTAATAAAAGCATCTCGTCCTGAGCCTTTACGATATAACTCATAGCGGAATGTGTTTTTCTTATGATATCCTTGGTGATATTCTTCAGCTGGATAAAATGTAGCTGCTGGTAGTATTTTTGTCGCAATTGGTTTTGAAAAGCGCCCACTCTGCTCAAGTTCTTCTTTTGAGGCTTCTGCTTTTTTATGTTGTTCTTCATTATGATAAAAAATCACTGTTTCATAAGACTGTCCGCGGTCGTGGAATTGTCCTCCAATATCGGTCGGATCAATTTGTCTCCAATATATATTTAACAATTCCTCATACGACATTTTATTTGCATCAAATGTAATTTGTACCGCTTCATAATGTCCTGTTGTTTCTGAGCACACTTCTTTATACGTTGGGTCCTCTTTATGACCGCCTGTATAACCTGAAATAACCTGTATAATGCCCTCCATCTCTTCAAATGGAGAAACCATACACCAGAAACACCCTCCAGCAAATGTAGCTAACTCTACCTTTTCATTTACAGCCATTCTTTCACCCCTATTCTATGTTCTTCTTACAGTATGGCATAAGGAACATCATGTTATAAAAGAAAAAGCATCGAACATCGATGCTTTTTCTTACTTCACTTTATTTTTTCCAACATCCTTCTCCATTTCATCACTTGTCACGTCTAAAACATCTAATAAGAAAATGAAGATTGGAATACCGATAATCAGTCCCCATACACCTAAGAAGTGCTCTGAGAAAATTAATACCATAAATGTATAGAAAATCGGTAAATTTGTTTTTTGCGACATAAACTTCGGATTTAATACGTAACTTTCAAGCGCATGAATCACTGTTACGATAACTAAAATATAAACAACGTACATAATACCGCCAATATTGTAAGCAATCATACAAAGTGGGAATAACGAAATGATAACCCCCGCTACTGGAATTAATCCAAGCAAGAAAATCATTAATGCTAAACCTAATAATTGCGGGAATCCTAATATCCATAATGCGATAACTGAAAGAACACAGTTAACAACAGCAATTAAAAATTGTGCTTCGATTACCTTTCCAAATGAACGTGCAAATTTCTTTCCGAAGTACTCAATTTCAGTATAGAAAATTGCAAGCCTGCTTTCTTTAAACTTTGCAGTAAAACCAACAATACGAGATTTTTCTAATAAGAAAAACAAACTCAAAATTAAAGAAAGTAAAACCTGAAGGCCAAATTTACCAACATTCGTAATCGATTTATACAAAATGTCTACGCCTTGTCCTACATATTTAGAAAGCTCCATATGATTGACAGCATTAACTGCATACTTAATTAGTTCACTATCTGGTGGGTTTCTTAAAAATACATTGAATTGGTAAATCAGTTGTGAAATTTGTATCGTCAATACTGGTAAATATTTAAATAGCGTAATAGCAATTCCACCAATTAACATTACATATAGAAATGCTATAATAATTTTTCGATTAATAGGCATGAAATGATCTAATTTGCGGGAAATAAACTTTTGGAATCGATCCATTAAATACGTGAGAATAAACGTAATTAATATTAAATTCAACATACTTTGCAGCCCGTATAACACGAGAGCAAGTATTACTAATACGAGTAACCTCTGAAATCCTTTACTTTGAAACAGGTTTTTTATTTGCATAATCGACGAATACTCTCTCCTGTCCTATAAACTAAAACGTTACTAAGTAGATTTCTCTCTCTTTTCTACTTTTAATTATTCATTCATATTAAGATTTTTATAAACTCATTATATGCCTACCTTAACAGGTATACAGTAGCTTACTTCTTATTTTACAATACAATGACCTAATTCAAAACGTATTCTACATAGTATTAATGAAGATTTAAGGAAACTTACATTTTTTTAAATAGGTCTTACCACTACTGTAACATAAAAAGCAAGCTATCAGTAGAAATCTGTCCTACAAATAGCTTGCTTTTCTTGTTTTTTAAGTAAGTTTTACTATCCAATGAATGGTATGAACATTGGGATGACAACTACTGTTACAACCCCAACTACCGTTACAGCAATACTTGCCATTGCTGCCTCTACCTCACCCATTTCAATTCCTACCGCAACTCCTAATGCATGACCCGCTGTTCCAAGTGCTAAACCTTTTGCAATCGGATGTTTCACTCTAAATGTTTTTAAGAATAATGCTCCTAATGCGTATACGATAACTGCGTTGAAAATAACTGCAAACGATGTAATTGCTGGAATACCACCAATACTTTCTGAAATTGGTAACGCAATTGCTGTTGTTGCTGCTTGTGGTAGCATTGAATTCATTACTGCTGTATCTAAACCGATTGCTTTTGCAACAATGAACACGACAATTACTGAGCAAATAGATCCAACCACGATAGCTGATAAAATTTGCCACCAATATTTTTTCAACTTATCAACTTGTTTATAGAGTGGGATAGCAAATGCAATGGTTGCTGGCTCTAAGAAGAAACTAATCATTTTTCCGCCAGTATTATATTCTTCAAAAGTAAAGTTACCTACCTTTAGAAAGACAATCCCTAATACCATCGCTACGAATAATGGCGTAAATAGGAAGAACCCTTTTGAATGCTTGAATAATAATGTTCCGATTCCGTATGCGATTAATGAAACGACGATTCCGAAATATGGAGTCATTGTGCTTGCCATGTTCATTACCTCCTAACAATATATAAATGCAATGGTTACGCAACCTTTCCGTGCTTGCGTCCTTTATTTACTACTTTCAATTCTTTTGTATCTTCTGTTTCTTTTTCATCTTTTCCTAAAATAAATTGTGCAAATAACCCTGTTACAGCGAGTAAAATAACTGTTGCTACAACAATTACAGTTAAAATTTGTACAAAGTATTGCCCCATTACACCAAGAGAATTAATAACTGAAATACCTGATGGGACGAATAAGAATCCAATAATACCTGTTAAAGCTGTTCCGAGTGATTCAACTTGCTCCAATTTAATAACTTTTAAACATAATAGACTAAATAAAATAACTAACCCGATTACCGATGAAGGCATTGGAATTGGTAAATATGTTGCAATAATATTAGAAATTAACATAATAGCTGAGAATATGAATGCTTGTGATAAGAAACTATATACTTTTTTCGTACTCATTTTGGCCACCTCTTTCGATTTGGTACCTTTATTGTATAGGATAAAAACGTATAAGTAAGCGTTTACATAACAGAACGTCAAATATACAGAATCAGTTACAAATATAAAAGGATGAAATACAAAAGCTGCTTCTTAAATACGAAGCAGCTTCTTGAGTTCTTTTGCATATGTACGGCTAACAGGTACTTTCGATCCTTCTTTCATGATTAAATTATAAGTAGAATTAAACCATGGCTGAATTTCAGTAATATGATTAATATTCGCAATAAAGCTACGGTGTACGCGCATGAAGCTTGCTTGTGGTAACTTCCTCTCTAAAATTACAAGTGTATCATGTGTTACATACGTTTCCCTCATTGTTTTTACTGTTACTTTCCCATCTACAAGCCCTACATATATAATATCTTCAATATTAACAAGTACGATTGATTCTTCAATTGGTAATGCTAATTTATGCATCTCTGCTGTTACATCTGTCCCCTTTATTTCGTGCTTCGTTTCTATTTGCGCTTGTTTTTGTTTTTTATACTTCTTTAATGTCTGCACAATACGCTCTTCATCAAATGGTTTTAAAATGTAGTCTAACGCATCTACTTCAAATGCTTGCAGCGCATATTGATCATAGGCAGTAGCAAATACAATTGCAGGTGGATTTTTCATCTTCTTTAATATATTCGCGATTTCAAATCCGTTATCATCGGATAATTGAATATCTAAAAACACAATATCTGGTCTACTTTGCATTAGTTCTTCTAATGCGTCTTCCACACAATCAGCCTCACCAATTATCTCAACTTCTTTCGTTCTCTCTAATAAATACTTTAGTTCATCACGTGCTAACATTTCATCGTCAACTACTAGTACTTTTAACAATCTGCTCTTCCTCCCCTACTTTTTTTGGAATAACAAAAGTAATCTCTGTCCCCTCATTTAATTCACTTTCGATATGAAGCATCGTTTCTTTTCCAAATAATCCAATAAGACGTTCATTAATATTATATAAAGCTGTTCCAGTCCCTTTCTTTGACGAAACTACCATCTTTCCTAATTGTTCTAAACGTTCTTCCTCAATTCCCTGTCCATTATCTTTTACTTCAAAGTGAACCATACCCTCTTTTTCAAAAACATGCACTTCCACTTCGCATACTGGTTGCTTCTTCGGAAAAGCATGTCGCAATGCATTTTCAACCAATAGTTGAAGAACAAATGGTGGTACTAAAGTTGTCTTTAGCTCATCTTCAATATACATCTTTACCTCATACTTATTTGGGAACCTTGCTTGTTCTAGGGATAAGTATGCCTGTACATGGTTTAATTCTTGTTCTAGTGGAATCAATAACTGACGTGCCCCTTGCAAATTACAACGGAAATATACGCTAAGCTGTAATAATAACTTCCTTGCTTTTTCTACATCTGTTCGGCATAAAGCTGATACTGTATTAATCGCATTAAATAAAAAGTGCGGGTTAATTTGCGCTTGTAATGCTTTTATCTCCGCATCTTGAAGTAATTTACTTTGCAACTCAGCTTCTCCTAACTCTAACTGCGTGGAGAATATTTTTGCTAACCCTTCTGCTAATTCCTCTTCCACACGACTTAACTGGTTAGGATTTTTGAAATAGAGTTTTAATGTCCCTATCGTATTTCCATGCGAAGTTAGTGGAATTACAATCGCCGCTTGCAAAGGGCAGCCTTCATGTTGACAATTAATAACCTCACGTGATTTCGCTTTCATTATTTTCCCTGTGTTTAACACTTCTTTCGACAAACCGGTTATTAAACTATGTGAAGGAATATGGTGATCTGATGCTAATCCAACATGAGCTAATATTTTCTCTGTATCTGTTAAGGATACCGCATCTGTTCCTGTAAAACGGTGAATAATTTGTGCCACATGCTTACATGATTCTTCTGTTAAGCCTTGGCGGAAATACGGTAACGTTTTATCTGCAATACGTAATACTTTATGAGTCTGCAGTGCCTTTGCATTCTCCTCCTGACGCAAAATAGCTTGTATCATAGAAAGTAAAATAAAACTTCCAAAACTATTTACAAGAATCATTGGTATCGCTATTGTTTTCACAATGCTCATTCCATCCTCTATAATTAATAGGATCATAATCATTTCTAAAGAAACGATAAAAACACTTAAAATCGCTGAAAACTTAGGGGTAATTGTACGGTTATATTTTTTAAAAATGTATCCGATATAACCAGTTATAACGCCTGCTAAAATTGAAGAGATTGCACAACTTAGCGCTGTCGTACCACCAAGCATATAACGATGAATACCAGCAATAAATCCTACTCCAACCCCTACGATAGGGCCACCAAGTAAGCCGCTAATACCGACACCCATAATACGCGTATTCGCAATTGTACTTGACGAAGAAACACCTTGTAACCAGTTTTCATTCATAATCGTATTTCCTGCTATTTCAATCCCAGTGTAATTGCTTACAATTGTAAATACCGAAAAAATACAAATAAGCTTCAGCTTATCTACATAGCCATCCTGTTTATGAAGGAGGCGTCTGAAAGTTTTAATATGAGAGAGTAAAAATCCTAAAATAACTATAAGTCCGACTCGTTCAATCATCATGAGTACTAAATTTAGCATCTTTGATTCATTCCTTTTTATTTAGTTAGTTTTATTATGGGAAAATAATGAAGTCGGCGTCAAGAAGAACGAAATATTTTTTGAAATATTTTACACATAATAACTTCCTCTTTATTTGACAATACAATAGAAGAGTGCTAAAAATAAAGTAATATAATACAGTCCTTTAACCCAACCCCGTGAGGTTGAGAAGGAAGTCGGAATATAATATACGTATGTTCTTTTTGGGGGATACGTATGCTTTTTTGACCTTCTCATCATATCAGGTGAGAAGGCCTTTTGTTATTCTTCCATAGCGACTGTAGAAAATAAGGAGGAGTAATAATGAACGTCACTACTGATGTACAACAAATAACAGAGGAGACGAAAGCGAAAAGATATAAAACATTATTTGGTTCTGCGCTAGGATATGCAGCAGAAGGTTTAGATATGTTGCTATTATCTTTCGTACTTGTCTATATTTTAAAAGAGTTTCACTTAAGTCCTGTTGAAGGTGGAAACTTAACATTAGCTACCACAATAGGGATGTTAATTGGTTCTTATTTATTTGGATTTATTGCTGATTTATTTGGCCGTATTCGTACAATGGCCTTCACAATCTTACTGTTTTCACTAGCAACCGCACTCATTTATTTCGCAACAGACTACTGGCAATTATTAATTCTGCGCTTTTTAGTTGGAATGGGTGTTGGTGGTGAATTCGGAATCGGAATGGCCATTGTAACAGAAACATGGTCTAAAGAAATGCGCGCTAAAGCGACATCTGTTGTTGCACTTGGATGGCAATTTGGTGTACTGGTTGCTTCACTCCTTCCAGCATTTATTGTCCCGCACTTTGGATGGAGAGCCGTTTTCTTATTTGGATTAATTCCAGCTTTACTAGCTGTCTATGTCCGTAAAAGTTTAAGTGAACCGAAAATATGGGAGCAAAAACAACGCTACAAAAAGGAACTGTTGCAAAAAGAAGCTACAGGTAAATTAACAACTACTGAAGCAGAACAACTAAAACATATAAAAAAATTCCCACTTCGAAAGTTATTTGCCAATAAAAAAGTAACAATTACAACAATCGGTCTCATTATTATGTCGTTTATCCAAAACTTCGGATATTACGGAATCTTCACATGGATGCCCACTATTTTAGCAAATAAATATAACTATACATTAGCAAAAGCAAGTGGCTGGATGTTCATTTCTACCATCGGTATGCTAATTGGAATTGCAATCTTTGGTATTCTAGCTGATAAAATTGGTCGCCGTAAAACTTTTGCAATCTATTATATTGGCGGTACAGTATACTGTCTCATTTACTTCTTCTTATTCACAGATTCAACATTATTATTATGGGGAAGTGCATTGCTTGGATTCTTTGCAAATGGAATGATGGGAGGATTTGGGGCAATTTTAGCTGAAAACTATCCTGCTGAAGCTCGCTCTACCGCTGAAAACTTTATTTTCGGTACAGGACGTGGGTTAGCTGGATTTGGGCCTGTTATTATTGGCTTACTCGCTACAGGTGGCAACCTACTTGGAGCATTGTCCTTGATTTTTATCATCTACCCAATCGGGTTAATTACAATGCTACTATGTGTACCAGAAACAAAGGGAAAAGTATTAGATTAAACGTAAAAGAGGAGGCATCTCATTTAAGATGCTTCCTCTTTTACGTTTTTATTTATTTTGATTTACTAGCCTTCTGAAATAAGAATGCAGTTTTATCTTCTTCTTTTACAATACCTTGTTTTAATGCTAATTCTCCCGCAACTTTAGGTGCTAACCATAGCATTGGGAATAACAAAATTGATACCGGAACTGCCGTCACCACGATAAACGATTGTAGCGCATTAATACTTCCTTCACCCATATATAAAAGAATTGCTGCAACTGCGCCCATAATAAGCGACCAAAAAATTCGCAAACTAATTCTAGGATCTCCGTCTCCAGTCACTGCCATGGAAATGGAATACGCCATTGAATCTCCTGTTGTCACTACAAATAAAATTGTTAATAAAAGAAATGCTGGTCCAATAATATTAGAAAGTGGCAATTGTCCTGTAATTGCAATCATAGCTGCCGGCATACCAGATTCACTTAATGCGTCCGAGATAGACCCAGGATTCATCAACTCATAAAACACGCCTGATCCACCTAATATAGTAAACCAAAACGTTGTAATAATAGGTGCGATAATTCCAATTGCAACGATGATTTCTCGAATCGTTCTCCCTCTTGAAATTCGACTCACTAAAATTGCCATCATTGGTCCGTATCCAATAAACCATCCCCAGAAAAAGATTGTCCAAGATCCTAACCAACTTGTATCACCACGGTATGTGCTCATCGGTATAAACTCATTTACATAAAATCCAAACGAAGAAACAAACGAATCAATAATAAATCCACCTGGCCCAAATAGTAATATGAATGCCATTAATACAATTGCTAATCTAACATTTAAATTACTTATAATTTGAATCCCTTTATCAATACCTGTTACTGCCGATATGGTAGACACGGCCACCACACAAACAATAATTGCTAATTGAGTAGTAAACACATCAGAAATTCCAAATAATTCTTGTAATCCATAACTTGCTTGTAAACCTAAAAATCCAATTGGGCCAATTGTACCTGCAGCTACTGCAATAATTGCAGCTGCATCAATTATCGTTCCAAGCAGGCTCTTTCTTAATTTTTCCCCAAAAATAGGATATAAAAGTGTTCGAGGTTTTAGCGGCATATCTTTATGATAATGTCCATACATCATAACTACCGCACTAATTGTACCTAAAATCGTCCATGCTAAAAATCCCCAATGCATATAACTTTGTGCTAAAGCAGGCATGACTGCTTCTTTCGTTCCAGCAGATATACCATCATGTATTGGTGGCACCGTCATCAAATGATACATTGGCTCTGCTGCTGCCCAAAAAACGCCACCTCCAGCAAGTAATGTAGACATAATAATAGCAAGCCATTTTGCCGTACTAATCTCAGGTTTTTCTAATCCCCCAAGCTTAACTCTCCCATATTTGGAGAAAGCCATACACATCGCAACAATAAATGTACCTAATAATAAAACTTGCCAGAAGGCACCGAAATATTTAATTGAAAAAGCGAAACTTTTATTAATCGCACTCTCTACATAATCCTTGTTCAAAAAAACTGCAATTACAAATAATAAAAGTGAACCACCACTAATAATAAATACAGGCCAATCAGTTTTTCGACTCTTCATCCTCATTTATACTTCCTCCTTCCTCAGCAATCTAAAAAAACAACTTTATTATGTTTTATTGTTTAAACCTAAAAACATAATAATTATATATGCATAACATTTTATCGACTTCCCACATACTTATGTTGTCCCTAAAAATATGCCAAATCCCTTATTAAAAAGAAAAATCCTCTTCCTCTTACATAAAAAAGCAAAACAAAAGACCTTATATTTCTATAAGGTCTTCGAAACAGAAATTTGATTATAACATAAGGTACTCCTTGGTTCAAAAAGCCTCTTCCAAAAATAACCGAGAGTAAAGGCTTCCATTTGCTACATAACAGTAATTAAAAAAAATTATATTTCACAGAAAAAACCTACACTAAATATTATTTATGAAAGAAATTTGGCTTCAAAATTTCATTCGGATACGGTTTATGATAAATGTGAGTGGTAGCTGGAGATAATGGCGGAATAAGCCATACCCAATTACCTGTTACAACACGACCACAAGCAGCTTCTTGCTTCTCAAATTGCTGAAATTGTTGTGCAGCAGTATGGTGATCAACAATACTAACTCCTTGTTTTTTAAAGGAGTGTAGTACGGCAATATTCAACTCAATTAGCGCCTTATCTTTCCATAAGGTACCGTTTCTCGATGTATCTAAATCCATCATCTCCGCAACAGCCGGAAGTAAATTATAACGATCATGATCTGCTAAGTTGCGCGCCCCAATTTCTGTTCCCATATACCATCCATTGAACGGAGCGGCTGTATAAGAAATACCACCAATTTCTAAACGCATATCTGAAATCATTGGAACACCATACCATTTTACTCCAAGTGATGAAATAGGGTATTCTGGGTGTTCAATTGGCACTTCTTTTACTTCTTCTCTCGGAATTTCTTTATATGTAGGCGCCTTCCCGTTTATAGAGAACACAAGTGGCAATACATCGAAATTCGTACCTTCTCCTTGCCAACCAAGCCCCTGACAAAAGTCCGTAAATGTAGCGGAATGAGAATCACCAATCACTCCCGTTTCTGTTTTATATCCTGCATATCGAATCAATTGGTGATTATAAATTCTTATATTATTTTCTTCACCTTGATATTGCTTAAAAATCGTAATGGTTGGTTTAACTTTCCCGTCGTTCGTTGCATATTTAATATGATGAATTAATGCATTATATACACCCTCTTCATCATTTACTTCGCGCGCATCTAATATGTGCATCTTACTCCAAAATAGTCTTCCAATACATCTATTACTGTTACGCCATGCCATTCGTGAACCATGAACAAGTTCTTCAAATGTATGCTCATATGTCCCTGTCTTTTCTATCTCAATTTGAATTTCTTTTATACGTTCTTCTATCAATTGTTCTTTATGAAGCTCCTTATAACAAATCGTAATAAAATTACTTGCTTCCTCTATTAATTGTTTCGTTTTACTCATAAACAATCTCCTTCTATTTCAACAAAACCCTGCTACTTTACAGTATAAGCAAAAAGGATAGGAGTCACAAATGAAAGTGAGAGTGTTACTTTTATTGTAATATTTTTCAGAAAATTAATGGACTTACTATTGACTTATATGGAAAATGGGTGTATTTTTGACTCAGGTAAAGTATTTTTACCTAGACCAACTTTTTAAGTAGAAAGGAGGTAATGTTATGTCTTCATTTCAATTGCCAAAGCTTTCATATGACTATGATGAACTAGAGCCACATATTGATAGCAATACACTTTCCATTCATCATGGAAAGCACCATGCGACATACGTAAACAATTTAAATGCTACTTTAGAAAATTATACTGAATTACATAATAAATCTTTAGAAGAATTGCTATGTAATTTAGATGCTTTACCGAAGGAAATTGTTACAGCTGTACGAAATAACGGTGGTGGTCACTATTGTCATAGTCTTTTTTGGGAAGTGATGAGCCCACGAGGTGGCGGTGAGCCTAATGGAGACGTTGCAAAAGTAATTGATTATTATTTCAATACCTTTGACAACTTAAAAGATCAACTTTCCAAAGCAGCTATTAGTCGTTTTGGAAGTGGCTATGGATGGCTTGTTCTTGACGGTGAGGAACTCTCTGTTATGAGTACACCAAATCAAGATACGCCTTTGCAAGAAGGGAAAATCCCCTTACTCGTAATTGATGTATGGGAACATGCTTATTATTTAAAGTATCAAAATAGGCGCCCAGAGTTTGTTACCAACTGGTGGCATACAGTAAACTGGGACCAAGTAAACGAGAAGTATTTACAAGCAATTCAATCACAAAAACATTAGTCGTACGTATAAGGTAAATTTGGTAATGTAAAATCAGTATTGTCGAAATCCTCCAGAATCCCCCGGATTGCCACCGGGGGATTTATGATTACTTCATTGTATTTATATAATGTTTTAAAACATTTTTCATTTCTAGTTTCAGCTCTCGGAACAAAAATCCGAATTCACGAGCCTTTCCATTATGTAATGTACAGTTAGTTACCTCATTATAAGGAGCTATATTTTCCCCAGCTTTCTGAATGAGTGCTTTTATTCCTGTCTTCTCTTCTATGAAATGAATAATTTCTTCCGTAGAAACTACCCCGTTACTACAGGCGTTAATTGGCCCTTTCACATTTTCCATTCCGCACCAAGCTAGAAACTCTCCTGCCTCTTTTTCATGTATAAATGAAAAAGTTCCATCTACATGATCCACAACGATAGGTTTTTGGTTCACAATACATTCAACGTAAAATTGTAACCTTTTCGTATAATCGTTTTCTCCAATAACAACTGGAAAACGAACTGCAACAACTGGGAATGTTGCTTGTTGAAATACAACGGCTTCAGCTAATCTCTTTCCTTCACCATAATTGAAGTCATTCCTATCTCCATACGCGATTGCATAATCGTACGGATTAAAGTCTTCTTCTGATAAGCTTAGGGCAGGTTCATAGACGGCCATTGAAGATGTCATAACATATTTCTTCGTTTTCCCTCGTAACACTTCACATATTATCTTCGCTGCATTCGAGCTATAGCATAAATTATCGTATACAATATCATAATTTTTTCCTTCTAGACGCTTTTCTAGTAGCTTTCCATCTTCTCTATCAATAATTATTCTTTTTACTGCGCTACCAAAAGAATCTTCAGTAACTCCCCTCGTCGCAATCGTTACATCGTGCCCCTCTTGCAAAAGTGCTTCTACTAAATGTTTACCAAAAAATCTTGTTCCCCCTAGCACCAATACTTTTTTCAACTTCATCATCCCCATTTTAACAAATTGTAAAATACTACCTCTCTATTATAAGTGCCAACATATAAAAAGCATGGAATTCGTTTAACGATTCCATGCTTTTCTACAGAAAATATATTAACGTACTCGATATTTATAAATACAATAACAGAAGTACAAAATAGAAATTACTGATACATAAACCCATAGTTCATATACAAATCCCTCTCCCCACACTCCCATAAAATAAAAGAGTGAAGGTAAAGTCAATGTTACCCATGATTGTACGAAGGCAATCCTTCCAAGATATTGATTAATGTTCTTCTTTTGTGTATTTAATACAAAGAATAAATACCAAAGTAATGCCCACATAAACCACGTTAACGCATTAACAACATCATGGAATTGAACAAATGAAACAACCATATAGAATAAGGCTATAATTGCTACCCAAATACAAAACCATCCTAGACCACTACTATCCATTCCTTTTATAAAAGTAACACCTACATATAAATAAGTTAATCCAAATAAGAAAGTAGCCGCATATGAATACACTGTCCAATTGCTTTGGTCAGAAATCATGATCAAATAAAACGGAATAATAATTTGTAGTGCACCCACAAATAAATTAAAAACACCCGCACTTTTCATCTCTGCTTTCCCTAATATAACAAGACTATTTAAAAATAAAGCTGCCCCTGAAAGTAATAATCCTACATAACCCATATATATTCGTGTGAAAATCTTTACCTTTCACACTTTTAACCTCCCCACACTATAAAGTGATACTTATATTATTTTTCTTCCCATTTAAAACTACATACATAATTTTTCATCCAAATAAGTCAGACCTCCTACCTCAAAAAGGAGCGAACTTAAAACGCTTTCAATAATAAATAATCCTATTAAAACATGAACTAGGATTCCTTGATTATAAACGGACTCTAGCAATGATACAAGTGTTGGAATACTTTTCAATAATACGCTTTCAATTTCTATAAAAAATTAATAAAATAATACATTCCTCTATCTCATTCTACTACCTTCTAGCATAAGATATTGTAAAATCACATCATTTAAAACAGCGAACGTTCTTTTCTAGGTTCGCTAATAAAATTAATAAAAAATGACCTCTTGCTTTTATGCAAAGGTCATTTTTTTATATTCATCATTAAACTTCTAAATAGCCATTTTTATTATTTGATTGCCATTTCCAAGAATCTGCACACATTTCTTCTAATCCGCGTGTTGCCTCCCAGCCTAATTCACGCTTTGCTTTCGATGCATCAGCAAAACATACTGCCACATCACCTGGGCGACGCTCTGTAATTTTATAAGGAACTTTCTTGCCCGAAACTTTTTCAAACGCTTCAACCATCTCTAGTACAGTATAGCCCATACCTGTGCCCAAGTTATAAGCATCTACTCCCGTTGTACTCAGTACTTTCTCAAGCGCCTTTACGTGACCATTTGCTAAGTCCACAACATGGATGTAATCACGGACTCCTGTTCCATCTTTCGTTGGATAGTCATTTCCGAATACGCTTAATTCTTTTAACTTACCTACCGCTACTTGCGTTACATATGGCATTAAGTTATTTGGGATTCCATTTGGATCTTCTCCGATACGCCCACTTTCGTGTGCACCAAATGGATTGAAATAGCGAAGTAATGCGATACTCCATTCTGCATCTGCAAATGCTACATCACGCATAATTTGCTCAATCATTAATTTCGTTTGACCATATGGATTTGTTGCACTTAATGGAAACTCCTCGGTAATCGGTGACGTTTCCGGGATACCATATACAGTTGCAGATGAACTAAAGATTATCTTCTTTACATTATGTTTCTGCATTACTTCACATAGCACTAACGTGCTTGTAATGTTGTTATGATAATATGTTAATGGAATCGCTACTGACTCCCCTACAGCTTTAAATCCTGCAAAGTGAATAACTGCTTCAATTGAATTTTCTTCAAAAATTGCGTCAAGCGCTTCGCGATTTAAAACATCTTCTTTATAAAACTTAAATTGTTTTCCTGTTATTTCTTTTACTCGATTTATAGATTCTACCGAGCTATTCGAAAGATTATCCACTACTATAACTTCGTAACCGCTATTTAGTAATTCTACACATGTATGACTACCAATATATCCTGCTCCACCTGTTACAAGTATTGCCATAATTATAGTCCTCCATATTTCATTCATTATAAACTTCTCAAAGTATATCACATATTTCTTATCCTATGTTTAACATGCGAACACAGAAACTTACATTTTATCCCATAATAATTTTATAACATATACGATTCTAATCAGGTAATAAAAAAATGCCACATAATTTTTATTATGTGGCGTTTTTTTATTAAATTACGTAACAATATACACTTAGAAAATGCGCAAGACTACCTAATAATACAAAAACATGAAAAATTTCATGATGCCCCATATATTTAAACTCTAACCATTTTGGCTTTGTTCCATAAATAAATCCACCAATTGTATAAAAAATGCCACCAAGTACTAAGAAAATAATGCCTCCTGTACTTAAATTCTCAGCTAACGGCGCAAAGAATAAAACAATTAACCAACCCATCGTAATATAAATTGCTGTCGATAACCACCTTGGACAATTAAACCAAAACATTTTAAATACAATGCCACAAATCGCAGTTGCATAGACTAAACAAAATAATAGCAAACCACTTGCTGAATTTAATGTAATTAAGCAAAAGGGTGCATATGTACCTGCAATTAATATAAAAATCATAGAATGATCTAGCTTCCTAAAGAAGTATATAACACGTTCATTGGCCACAACACTATGATATACAGCTGACGCCGTATAAAGGACCATCATTCCAATACCAAACAAAATAACAGCTGTAATTGCAGCAAATGATGGCATCTTGATAGAAACTTTCACAAGCATAGCTAATAACGCAATAAATGATAATATCGCTCCACCTAAGTGAGTAAATGCATTAACTGGTTCCCTTACATAAGTATTCATAATAACACCCCTCATATAATTACATGTAGTTTTGATAACTACATGTAATTATATACACATTTCTTTTTAAGGTCAACATTTACAATTCATTTGTTTCGTAATACCATATTTAAAGATATATTAAACATTAAGTTCCACTAAGTTATAAAAGTGAGGGATTCTACGTGGAAAATATAAATGAATTACTTAAGACATTACATTTAGAAAAAAACATTAAACTTGAGGATATTCCAAATGTTGACTTATATGTAGACCAAGTTGTCCAACTATTTGAGAATACTTATGCAGATACAACGAGAACTGATGATGAAAAAGTATTAACAAAAACGATGATTAATAATTACGCAAAAGGGAAACTATTCATCCCTATCAAAAATAAAAAGTATTCAAAAGAGCATATGATTTTAATTAGCCTAATTTATCAATTAAAGGGAGCTCTCTCCATTAACGACATAAAAAGTTCATTAGAAACTATAAATGACTCCTTATTAAATGATGATTCATTCGAATTAAATACGTTATACAAAAATTATCTTGCTCTTACTGAAAGCAATGTCGAAAGCTTTAAACAAGACGTAAATAACCGTGTTACAGAAGTAAATGAGATTTCTTCCTTAGAAGATACAAAGCTAGAAAAATTTCTACTACTAACATCCTTCGTGACTATGAGTAATATGTATAGACGTTTAGCGGAGCAACTAGTGGATGATTTAAAAGAATCATAAATAAAAAACTATCCACCTATTAAAGTGGATAGTTTTTTATTTACTTAATTGCTTCATGAACTTTTAGTTGTTTCCCTTTAATCGTTGTAGTCTTCATGACTTTCAAGACAAGTGGTCCTTTTCCATTTAATATTTCAACGTAAGAAACATTATCTTGTATCGTAATAATACCTATATCTTCTGCTGTAACACCTTTAATTTTAGCAATTGTACCGACGAAATCTACCGCCCTAATTTTCTTTTTCTTCCCGCCATTAAAGTACAGCTTCATAATGCCTTTGTTGATATCTGCATTTTTATCTTTCTTTATAATTGGTTTAGCATGTATCTTTTCTTCAAATGCAGCTTTCTCTTTCATAACTTCTTCTTTTGAAGGTCCAATTGCCTTTGGAATTTCAAATCCAATATACTCCTCAATCTCTTCTAAAAATCTATTTTCATATGGTGTTATAAATGTAATAGCTTTTCCACTATTTCCAGCTCGTCCTGTTCTTCCAGTACGATGTACGTAGCTTTCTTTTTCAAGTGGAATATCATAATTAATAACATGTGTAATATTATCAATATCAATTCCTCTCGCAGCTACATCTGTTGCTACTAAATAACGGAATTTTCCTTTTCTAAAATCATCCATGACTTCAAAACGATCTTCTTGTACCATACCACCATGTATTTTGTCACAAGGATAGTTAGCTCGTTTTAATTGTCTATATACATGATCTACATTTTCTTGTGTACGGCAGAAAATAATACAGCTATCAGGATTCTCAATCGTTGTTACATCTTTAAGTAGTGAAAGCTTCTCGTCTTCTATCACCTCAAAAAGAGTATGTTCAATTTTATCCGTCGTAATCCCAGCTGCTTTAATTTCAATATGAATTGGTGAATTCATATATGTACGAGACAATTTCTCAACATCTTCTGGAAGTGTTGCTGAAAATAACATCGTCATTCTTTTTGTAGGTAATTCATCAATAATTGCCTCTACTTGATCGATAAAGCCCATATTTAGCATCTCATCTGCTTCATCAATAACTAAATACTTCAAACACTCTAAAGAAAGGGTACCCTTCTCAATATGATCCAACACACGACCAGGAGTCCCAACTACAATATGTGTCTTTTGCTTTAATTCTAATTTTTGACGTGCAAATGGAGATTTCCCATAAACTGCCGCAGCCTTAATCCTTTTGAATCGACCTATATTTGTAATATCTTCTTTTACCTGTACCGCAAGCTCTCTCGTTGGTGTTAAAACTAATGCTTGTGGTTTATTCTCTTCCCACTCCACCATTTCACAAAGTGGAATACCAAATGAAGCTGTTTTTCCACTTCCAGTCTGGGACTTCACAACAAGATCCTTCTTTTGTAATGCGACTGGAATAACCTCACCTTGTACTTCTGTTGGATGATTATACCCTAAACCATTAAGTGCTCTTATAATTTCTTTACTTAATGTATACTCAGCAAAGCTTCTTTTACTCATGTACTAACCTCATTTTATTCTTTATTTAATAATTATATTTTTTATTCTCCTACACTTAATTATACTAAGATGATATATCAAACTAATATTTGCAATTCGTTGAAATATCATCTTAACCTAAGTATAACTCTTTTTATATTATTTTTTAAAACAACATAGAAAAGGGCAGTCTTAATAATAAGCCTGCCTACCTACATAATGAAAAATATATTTTTTTAGATAAAATATATTTACGGAACTAACCTTTTTACAAATGGTATTCGTTGCAATACTAAAGTTATTATCATACTCAGAAAAAGTGTAATCATTACATTTATAGGTATTGCCAGTATTGCATGTACATGGGCATCTACCTTTGGAATAACTATGTATAGATAGTTATTTAATAAGAAAAAGTGAAGAATATAAATTCCAAGACTTGCTTGGTTTATACCACGTAATAAAAATGGTAATTGTCTTTCCGAATTTTGGAAAGTGTATTTAAAAAAGACAAATAATCCAATTGCCATAAGTACAACACCTGGCGCAAAATATTCATACCAATATTGGTCCAATTGCCCATTAGCTTTGACTGTATAATAGTATGTAATAAAGAACGTACCAATAAACCCTAAAATTCCCCCAATATAAGATAGGTTTCTCCATTTTTTTGCAATATCATAATTAGATAAGTAATAACCTAGTAGAAAATATCCTACATAGTTTGTCACATAAAATAGTTCGATATTAAAGTTGATAGGATAATAATAATTTACTAGTTTGACTATAACAGATGCATATAACCATAAAATTAAAAAATATTCTATCTCTCTCTTTTTAGCATTTTTCACGAATACTTTCAGTAAAGGGGCGATTAGGTATATTCCTACAATCATGTATAAGAACCATAGATGTAAACCAATACTATTTGTTAAAAAATACTTTACCCCCTGTTTTAAAGAAGCCGGAAAATATCCTACGCAAGCTCCATAGATGTAAAATATAGCACTCCAACCTATAAAAGGTATGATTACTTTACTTGCACGTTTCTTTAAAAATTCCCCAATAGAACTATCTTTTGCTCCCCTTAACAATAAAGCTCCGCTAATCATTACAAATATCGGAACACTAGCACGTGAAAATGAATCATAAAAATTACCAGCCATCCAACGCGATACGTTACTTGCATCTAACATAGAAACATAACCAGCAGAAACGTGAATTGTAACGACCGCAATTGTTGCTAATACGCGTAGCCAATCCATATAAACTAAACGTCCCATAAAACCTCTCCCATAATTAATATATCTATCTACTATTTTCCAAATATAATTCTACAGTAAACCAATAAACATTAAAATACATTATAGACATTTAAATACAAAAAACATTAAATAAAATTTAAATTCCAAATTAATAATTAAACCTTTGACTTCTTAATAAAAATAATGTAAATTATCCTATGGACGAACATTTTTAATTAATAAAAATAAAATATTCGTATTTTAGGGGTGTAAATGATGGAAAACGTATTCGACTATGAAGATATTCAATTAATTCCTGCAAAATGTATTGTAAATAGCCGCTCTGAATGTGATACAACTGTCACTTTAGGAAAACATAAATTTAAATTACCTGTCGTGCCTGCAAATATGCAAACGATTATTGATGAAAGAATTGCAACTTATTTAGCTGAGAACAACTACTTTTATATCATGCATCGTTTCCAACCAGAGAAACGAATCTCATTCATTAGAGATATGCAATCACGTGGATTAATCGCTTCTATCAGCGTTGGTGTAAAAGAGGACGAATATGAATTCGTACAACAATTAGCTGCTGAGCAACTTACACCTGAATATATCACGATTGATATCGCACACGGTCATTCTAATGCTGTGATCAACATGATTCAACATATTAAAAAACATTTACCAGAGAGCTTCGTTATCGCTGGAAACGTTGGAACTCCAGAAGCGGTAAGAGAATTAGAAAATGCTGGTGCCGATGCAACAAAAGTTGGTATTGGACCTGGTAAAGTTTGTATTACTAAAATTAAAACAGGCTTCGGAACTGGTGGTTGGCAGCTAGCTGCACTTCGCTGGTGTGCAAAAGCTGCAAGTAAGCCAATTATCGCTGATGGTGGTATTCGTACACACGGCGACGTAGCTAAATCTATTCGATTTGGGGCAACTATGGTCATGATCGGTTCTCTATTCGCTGGTCACGAAGAGTCTCCAGGGGAAACAATTGAAAGAGATGGCAAACTTTATAAAGAATACTTCGGTTCTGCTTCTGAATTCCAAAAGGGTGAGAAGAAAAACGTTGAAGGTAAGAAAATGTTCGTTGAGCATAAAGGTTCTTTAGAAGATACGTTAATCGAAATGGAACAAGATCTTCAATCTTCTATCTCTTACGCTGGCGGAACAAAATTAGACGCTATTCGTACTGTAGATTATGTTGTCGTGAAAAACTCGATTTTCAATGGTGACAAAGTATATTAATTCTTAAATTAACTCGAAGGACAAGCATTTTCATGCTTGTCCTTCTTTTTTGTATATAAAAATGTAAAATATTTTAATTAAATGAATTTTCCGGTATTATGTGTTTAGATAGTCTTAATAAGGAGGAGATACGACTTGAAAAATGTAATGGAAAATCGCCTTAATCGCGCAGAGGTACCTGCTGAACTAACATGGGATTTATCCGATTTGTATAATTCTGATGCCGAATGGCATGCTGCATTAAACGCATTGGAAAATGATATACAGAAACTTGATTCACTTAAAGGGCATTTACATACTAGCTCCCACACTTTATTAAATTGCCTACTTTTAGAAGAAGAGCTTTTAATGACGTTAACAAAACTATACTCATATGCAAATTTAAAAGAATCTACTGATCGTACAAATCCAAGTATTCAAGCGAACTCTTCCAAAATTTCTGCTTTATGGACGAAAGTACATACTGCACTATCCTTTATTCATAATGAAATCCTCATATTCGGCGAAGGAACAATTGAAAAATATTTAACTGAAGAAACAAAACTTGAACCTTTCCGTAAATCGTTACTAGAAATACTACAAAAAAGGCAGCACACACTGCATCCACTGCAGTAGCTCAAATGATTAAAGAGGAAGTACAACCTGCTATTGATCGCTGGTGGTACAATGAAACATGCCGGAGTAGATATGTCAAAACCAGATGCAATCCGTAAAGCTGTTTCTTACGTTGGTTCATTAATTGATGAATTAGAGCATTCTTATCAAGAATAAAAAAATAAACCCTCGCTTTAATGAGGGCTTATTTCATATTTACTTCCCAAACCGTTTGCGATATCCACATTTCCTGCAAAGTTCTTCAACCGCAACTCTTTTCGAAAATCCATCGACAATGTTTGTTGCTCTTTCACCTTCAATAATGTTAGAAAATGAATCATTATTAATATTCCCAAGGTTAATAATCCCTTCACCATCTAAACAACAAGGAATAACTGTTCCATTCGCTAAAATACCTGCTTGATTACGAAGTCCATGACAGAATCCTTTCCCATCATCCTCTTCCTCATGTAAAGCTGGCCACTGGAATTCATAGTCTTGATTAATAAAGACACGTTCTGCAATTTTTATACCTTTTCCTGGTGTAAGCTTCTCTTCAATTTGATAAGATAGATCAAATTCATTTTCAATTATAGATAATAACTCTCTATTTTTCTGGATTTCAGCATTTGTTTTATTATCCTGAGTTAAATTCCATAACCTTAACGATACAATTAAATCTGATTGACTTGTCGCTTCCCTAATGAAGGAAAGTATACTCCTTACATAGCCCTCTTTATCTTGCGAACCTGGATGTCCATCAAAACTATGCAGTGAAAAATTCATTTGTCTTAACGCAGGCTTATTTAACAGCCTATGTCTTCTCTTATTAATTAACGTTCCGTTCGTTGTAATATTAACTTTAAACCCTTTTTCATGACTTAAGTCTAATAGTTGATCTATTTTCGGGTGGAGCAACGGCTCACCCTTCACGTGCAAATAAATGTAGTCTGTGTGAGGTTTAATTTGGTCTAATCTTTTAGCAAAATCCTCCACAGAAATGAATTGCTTCTGCCTTTCCGTCGGCGGACAAAAGCTACACGCAAGATTACATACACTCGTAATCTCCAAGTAAAACTTCTTAAACTTCTTCACCTTTAATTCCTCACTTCTCTAACTACTTATACTTTTTCCTCTTCATATTACAGCATATTTTTATGGAAATAGAAACATACTTATTTTAGGAAATCTACATACCATCTAATAATATTTAAAAGACCATCGGTAATTTTTGTCCAATGGTCTTTTTATCCTTTTATATACAAAGAATAAATTTATTTATGATACGGTTCATCGTAACTATTCTAAATAAGGTTATTTTTTATTATTTTCATAATTAAATTTAACAAAAAAGGTAGTGCCTTCCGATCCTGTTTGAATTTCTATTTTTGCATTATGGCGGGCAGCAATGGCATAACATACACCTAACCCCAATCCAGTTCCATTATCTTTGGTCGTGTAAAACGGCGTACCCAGTTTCTCTAATACTTCAGGCCTGATACCTTTTCCTTGATCCCGCACTGCAAGCACCACACAATTTTGACCTTCCTTGTAAGTGCTAATGGTTAGAACTTTCCCTGTATTCATCGCTTCTAAGCCATTACGATATAGATTCATTAATAATTGCCGTATCTCATTACGATTTAAAAGTAATTCTGGAATGTCATTTGTATCGACTTGAATATATTTATTTTGATTGTACGTATCAATCTTTATTAAAGGAATAATATCGCGGATAATTGAATTTAAATCTAACATCTGCAAATCCAATTTCCTTGTATTACCCATTGAGAGAAATTCAGTAATAATAGAATTGGCACGGTTAAGTTCTTCAATCATTAAATGAAAGTACTTATTATGTTTCTCATAGGTATTCTCTTCTTTTAATAACTGTAAAAATCCCAGTACTGTTGTCATTGGATTTCTAATTTCATGGCTGATACCTGCTGCCATTTGCCCTATTAAATCTATATTGGATAATCTTTTCAATTCCTGTTCATATTTCTTTTTTTCCGTTATGTTTTTAAAAATACAACAAATACCATCATCATATGGGTATGCAATAACTTCGTGCCAATATTCATCTGCAGTAGAAAGAAATTCGAAATGAACTGTAGTTCGCTCTGACATCGCACGATGAAATTCCTTATACATAACTGTGTCAATTTCACTCGGGAAAACATTCCATATATTCTTTCCTAATACATCTTTTGCTGTTTTTCTTTGCGGAAAATATTGGTGCTTATTTACGTACGTAAATTCCCATTTATTATTTAAAATAAAAAATCCATCCGTAATACATTCAATCACACTTGTAACTTTTTCATTAGCAGCAGCTAGCTCTCTCGTTCGCTCTTCCACTATGCTCTCTAGTTGATCCATATACAACAAATTCGAAAACGTAGGGGCTGTGGCATCAACGATAGATTTTGCTAGTTGAAGTTGTGAATCATCATAATTGTGAGCTTTTCCTTCTTTGCCAACGACGATTACCCCTAATACTTCTCCCATTGAAACCAATGGAATCATCAATAGACCCTTACTATCTATATTTTTTGTTTGAATAACCTCTTGGATCTTGGCTTCATAGCTTTTCTCTGTCCAATCCGCTTCTGTCCAATGACAGTCCTTACTTAATTTCGTTGTTTTAATTGTTGTTTTGTCTAGCGGATCTAGAAGATGAGCAGTCATATTTTTACTCTCTAAAATCTGTTCTAGGTAAAAAAAACATTTATCAAAACTCTCCTGTATCGAGGAACACATCGATAAATCACGTGTAACATTTAGTAACAGTTGTTTCTCAGCAATAAGGTTTTCCTTTTGTTTTAAATTATTTGCGTTTTGAATTGCAACCGCAGCCATATTTACATAAGCTTCAACACTTTGAATTTCTGAATCTGTTAAGTTCATCGGAATTCCATAATCAAATAAAAAAACCAGACCAAATAACTCTTGCCCAAATGAGATAGGCAGAGCTAATAAGGACTTAATTTTGAATGCATTAACCGGTCTCGGATCTGGTCGATGATCCTTTGAGGTATCAGGAATATAGATGGTTCTTTTCGTTTCAATAACTTCTTTTGCCAGTAAGTCTATTTCAGGATCAATTACTTGAGTATCGAGTGTTACACCATTTATAGTCTCTGGTTTTCCTGCAAACCCTCTAAATGTTCCATCTTCCTGGGGTAAATAAATTCCAACAGCGTCGCACCTAACAATCTCCTCTGATATCGCCATTGTCACACGCTGCAATACGTCACGTAGTTCTAATTTCGTATTTATTATTTTTGTTATATTCGCGAGCCTAGAATATCTCGTCTGATCACTTACCATTCACATAGCCTCCAGTTATAGGCATAATAAAATAAATATGATAATATCAGTGTTTTATATAGAATACATTACTTATGATACGGTTCCCCACGATTAATCCGAAACGCTCTATACACTTGCTCAAGCAACACTAATCGCATTAATTGGTGTGGTAACGTCATCTTTGAAAAAGAAAGTGATTCGTTTGAACGCTTCATCACTTCTGAACTTAGTCCGAGTGATCCACCAATTACAAATGCGACTTTACTCTTTCCGTATGTAGCAAGGCGATCTAGGCTTACCGCAAATTCTTCTGATGACTTTTGCTTTCCTTCTATAGCTAATGCAATCACATGCGTGTCATCGGAAATTTTATCCAGTATACGTATACCTTCTTTTTCCTTTACAATTAACATTTCTGCTTCACTTAAATTTTCTGGCGCCTTTTCATCAGGCAATTCAATTACTTCTACTTTTGCGTATGCAGATAATCGTTTTAAGTATTCTGCTATACCTTGTTTCAAATATTTTTCTTTTAATTTCCCAATTGAAATAATCGAGATATTCACACGTATCCTCCACCTTACAAACATGTTATCCACAAAACTTATCCACATATCCACAAATACTACCCACATGTTGTGTGAGAATCTGTGTTCGATACAACATACGTCGCCTCATTTTGACAAAATTTACATGTTTTTTTCTCTTTTTCCAAGTTATCCACATTGTTGATAACTGGCGCAACTTCACACTCATCCACAATAATATCTAACGCTAATTCAACATGCTCTAAACAACAAGGTAAATTCATTTTCTTCACCTCACTTTTCTACAATAGAAAACAGGAGGTAGGCCCTCCTGTTTTTAATACTTTTGAATGCCTAATTTCACCGTTGTTGTTACTCTTTTTGTGCCACGATAAAACGTAAGAGTCATTTTATCATTAATTTCCTTATCATATAAGGCCGTACGGAATCCAATAATATCGCGAATCGGTTTTCCATCTACCGCCACAATAACATCATGTTCTCTTAAACCAGCATCCGCACCTGGCGAAGGACTTTTCACATCCAAAATACAAACTCCCTCTGTTACAGTACCTGGTAAATGTAATGTTTTTGACCAATAATAGTTTGGAATTTCATTTAATGACCTAAGTTCAATCCCAACATATGGTCTTCTTACTTTTCCATACTTCTCAAGTTCATTCATAATCGGAACAGCTCTAGTCACCGGAATAGCAAGGCCGATTCCTTCTACTTCTTTTGCAGCAATTTTCATTGAATTAATACCAATTAATTGTCCTGCTGCATTTACAAGCGCACCGCCACTATTCCCCGGATTAATCGCTGCATCTGTTTGTAACACTTCTACTTGCCAATCATAATGTCCATCTTGATCTAAATCTACAGGGACAATACGTTCATTAGCTGAAATAATACCTTGTGTAACTGTTCCAGAAAATTGCAGTCCAAGTGGGTTTCCAATCGCAATAACTGGCTCTCCTCTGCGAACAGTATTAGAATCGCCAATTTCAATTATTTTTTTCACATGCTTTGCATCTATTTCTAATACAGCTAAGTCTGTGACTACATCGGTTCCTAATACTTTTCCAGGAACCTTCTTACCGTCACTTAGACTTACTTCAATACGATTCGCTCCAGCTACAACATGATTATTCGTTACAATATAAGCTTGACCATCTGTCTTTTTATAAATTACTCCTGATCCTGTACCGGCCTCTGAATCTGCCTCTGAAAAGTTATCTCGTTGAATGTTAATAACACCCACAACAGCTTCAGATGCACGATCAACAGCATCTACAAAGCTAATCTGTTTAATCCCTTGAGCTTCGGCCATATTACTTCCGCTTGCTTCAGCTTGCGGAAGCGTATCAGCAGAATTTGAAAATAAAGGCGCTCCAAACGCGAATAAAGAAGCTCCTACAATTGTTCCCGCTATACTAGAAAGAACTATACCTTTGTGCTTCTTTTTTCCTGCACGTTTCATACGATAATTTTCTTCATCAATAAAGGACATATTTGTTCACCTATCTTCCTGAAAACAACTATATTCACCTTTATTGTTTACTAAAATGAAGAATTATACGTATTGAATTTTTGTAGGCATTTTTGGATCTGTATCGTGAATTTCAAAGGATTCACCCACTCCAAATCCTTTTTCCTCTAGTACTTGTGATACTGACATACGCGCTAGTTCTTTCATGTTATTATCTAAGCTTAAATGGGCTAAATAAATATGCTTTGTCTCATCTGTAATTACATCTGCCATCGCTAATGCAGCATCCTCATTACAAACATGCCCAACGTCACTTAAAATACGTCGTTTAATGCTCCATGGATAACGTCCCATACGAAGCATTTCTACATCATGATTACTTTCAAATACGAAAGCATTAGCTCCCTTAATAACGCCTTTCATACGGTCACTTACGTATCCCGTATCTGTAATAAGCGCTAACTTCCTATTATTGTTATGGAAAGCATAAAACATCGGTTCTGCCGCATCATGAGAAACTCCAAATGACTCGACTTCAATATCACCAAAGGTTTTCACATCACCAACTGAGAAAATAAACTTTTGTTCAGTTGGGATATTTCCTATTAAATGTTCCATTGCATTCCATGTTTTCTCATTCGCATAAACAGGTAAATCATATTTACGTGCCAGTACACCTAAACCTTTAATATGATCACTATGCTCATGCGTTACAAGAATACCTGATACATCATTTATATTCAGTTCTGCTTGTTTAAATAAAGCCTCTGTTGCTTTACCACTTAAACCTGCGTCGACTAGTAATTTTTTTTCATCGGTTCCTACGTATAGCATATTTCCTGTACTTCCACTTGCAAGTACGCTAAAATGCAACCCCATTCTTTCTCACTCCAGTATGTTCATCAACCACTTGATTTTCCTTTTCTCCTAATTCCATAACTTGTCCTTCAATTGCATTCACAAAGAAGTCCTGCTTCTGCTCCGTTTTCAAATTCCACGTTGGAGCCAGTACTTGGTTATTAGAAGTAGATGCGGTAAGAGTGGCATAACCAATTTGCGCTTCTTTAACATGCGTATTTCCATGAATTTTATTTTTTAAATACAAATTTTCTAAGGCTGTTTGAGCCGTAATAATTTCTTGCTCTTTCGTTTTTTCACCTTCGCCCATTTCTTTTAAATCAGTTAGCATTGTCTGCGTATATGAAACAAGTTCATTTTTTTCATTTAATTCCACAACAATCATCGCCTGATTATTATAGAAAATAGGCTTATCTTTATATTTTTGGAAGAAATAAATTTTAGAGTCTTTCACCGCTCCAAATTCATACTTTTGTCCATCCAATACATAGTTCTTCAAAAATTCATTATACTTATCTTTTGATAATGATTTCGTATTTAAAAAAGGCTCTTTTAGCTTACTTTCTATCTTGTACATATTTTGTATATGCACTGTTTGATTTTTCAAAGACTGTATATCTTCTTCTTTAAAAGCTTTATTTTCCGCTCTAATAAATGACTCTTTTTTCGGTTCTTTAGGGATATTTCCCATCGTAATTTTGTTTGCTTTTAATTCTTGATCTATCTTTGTTTCTGCAATAAGCTCCAATTGATTACTATCTTGCTTTTGAATGAATTGGAAAATGAGAAAGAGGTCCAAAACAAAAAAGGTCACAATAAATATGGTTTTAATCCGATCCCAATCCATTTAGTCCTCCCTCACTCCACTCATAGATTTTCTGTTTACCTGTTTCATCTTCAACAAGCTTTACATACCAAATTGGTTGTAATCGAACTACTTGTCCATCTAGTGATAACTTGTATCCAATACCAATATCCTTAATTACTTGTTTCTTTATCTCTGGATTATTTTCTAGAGATGCTATTACAACATGCCCTGACGGAAGAGTAACCTTCTGTTCTATACCTTTAGTATTTAAAGACAGCAACGGTCTTTCATATTCCATTACTTCTTCTGATCCCCATATTTGTCTCAATTCAGCTAATCCATCTTCATTGAATACTGAATATCCATCTTCATTTAAACGAAATACTGTCTCTCCTTTATTCATATAGTCCAAACGATATGAATCCAAACTTCCACTGTGACCACTTACGAATTCAAAGCTTTTTTGTAAAAGCATTAAATTATCTATCGTTTTCTCAGTTAAGACAGAAGAGTTTTTATACTTTAGCATGTGACGATCGTTTTCAATTTCCATGGATCTAATACCATCTGTAAATGTTTCTTTCGACATCTCGGTAATCGGACTTAAATAACGAGGATCACTAAACAGAGCATTCTTAAACGTATCAACTGCTAAATTAGATGAAATATATGTTATATTGTTTAACTCTGTCGTTCCATCTGGTAAAAATAACTTTTTCATATCATTAAGTTGATAATCAAAATAAGGCTTTGCTGATACTATAAATTGATTTTGGGCATTTACAATATCTTTTAAATACACGCCACTTAATTTTGCCTCGTATATTTTAAAGTTATCACCATCAGAAACAAAGTTAATTTTAATTTCTTGATCCTTACTTCGAGAAGGATCGAGGAGAATACGATTAAAATGTTTAGGCTTATCTGTACTCTTCTCTTTCATGTTAAACATGGATTTTACTGCATCAAATGGGATATCGGTAGGGAAAACAAGTTCAACTTTCCCTTCACCATGCACATATGAAAGGAAATCACCCTTAGTGATTGATATCTCTTTAAAATCATGTAGTTCCCCTACTTCCAGAGGCTTATAGATTGATTCTATATCTGCCTCTCTTCTGCTCCCATAATGATTTTTATCTTTATGCACGATGATAGAAGTAGGACGGACAACATCGGAAATTTTAGTTTGGTTCATTCCTTCATTTCCCTGCACAAATTTCGCGTTTTGCATGGATGTAGAATCTGGCACATACGTCCATAGGTTAAAAGTAAGAAATAGGCTAATTACAACTAGGTTAATTAAAACTATTGTTTTAAAGTTTTCCATACTCATTCCCAATCGTCCTCTTCATCTGCTGCCATTGGTAACGTGAAATAAATAGTTGTCCCTTTTCCTTCTTCACTCTTCGCCCAAATAGAGCCACCATGTGCCTCAATCATTTCTTTTGCAATTGCTAATCCAAGCCCAGTACCACCCATTTGTCTTGAACGAGCTTTATCTACGCGATAAAAACGTTCAAAGATTTTATCAACGTTTTCTTTTGGAATCCCCATTCCTTGGTCACTTACACTAATTTCTAATAAATCACCGCGATCACGTAAACGATATGTTACTGTTCCACCTTCTGGTGAATACTTTAATGCGTTAGAAATAATGTTATACAGCACTTGAGTAATTTTGTCAGTATCCATATCAATAAATCTAGATTTCTTAGAGAAAGATCGTTTGAAACTTACATTTTGCTCTTTAGACATTTCAAAGCGATCAATAATATTATTAAAGAAATCAGTAAAGTCGACCCATTCTTTCATTAAACGATGCTCTGTACTATCAAGTTTAGATAGCTGTAACAACGCATTTACAAGTCTAATCATTCTTTCTGTTTCTTCTTGTGTAACCGTTAAAAATTGTGGTGCAATATTTGGATCCTGCCATGCTCCATCTGTAAGTGCCTCTAAATAACTGCGCATCGTCGTTAATGGCGTCCTTAATTCATGAGAGACATTCGCCACAAACTCACGGCGTTCCCTTTCTATACGCTCCTGCTCTGTTACATCATATAGTACAGCAATTAAGCCATTTGCCTTCCCTGTTTCTTTTTGAATAACAGAGAAACTAGCACGTAAAATATATGGTTCGTTTCTCGTACTAAAATCTAATAAAACAGAATCTGGCTCTTCATATAAATGATCGAGCGTAAATTCTTCCTGTATTCCTAATACCTCTAAAACAGATTGATCGAGCGCTGTTTCACGAGAAACATTTAACATCTTTTCCGCAGGATCATTTAGTAAAATAATATCCCCTTTTCGGTCAGTAGCAATTACTCCATCTGTCATATGTGATAAAACAGATGATAATTTACGCCTTTCACTTTCTGTAGAAGAACGAGCTTGTTGTAATTTTTTTGATAAATTATTGAAGGATAATGCCAGTTGTCCAATTTCATCATGGCTATGCACTTTTACTTTTCTCGAATAATTTCCTTTTGCCATTTCGATTGCTTGTCTCCGCATATCTGAAATTGGTCTTGTAATTGTTTGAGCCAATAAAATTCCAAGTACGGCTGTTACTAATAAAGCAATTACTGTTCCCGTAGCAAAAATTTGATTTATATCCTTCATTTGTTTATATACATCTTCCATAGATGCCACAATGTAAATAACACCAAGCGCATCCTTACCGTTATCATCTAGAATCGGAGTAAGCATAACTTGAACACGATGACCTGTACTACCATCCTTCTCAATTTTCACTTCCGGCTTTTTTTGTACTAACACTCGCTGAACAGCTATATCAGTTGATGTTCGATTCACCTTATTCTGCTTTGATTCATCTGAAATAGCCAGTAACTTTCTGTGCGAATCAAATACACTTACCTCTTGTATAACTTTCTTCTGATCAGAGGCAAATTTTCGAATTGAAGTTTTAATCGTTTCATCTGTTGACTCTGTTTCTGCTTTTGTATAACTTTTTTTAAACTCTTGCTTCAAATTATATGATAATAAGTTTGTTTGCTGCGTTAAAGAATCCCTAAAACCTTGTACTAAGCTCTTCTCTAATTCCCTTACGAAATATACTCCAATAACTTGCATCGCTATTAATATTAATAGCATATATATAAGCACAAATTTTAAATGAATAGATTGAAAAAAACCAACTTTCTTCATATACTATTCCTGCTCTGGGTCACGCAAGTAATACCCTACTCCACGTCTAGTTACAATTAAAGTAGGATGGCTTGGATTATCTTCAATTTTTTCACGCAAACGACGTACTGTAACGTCTACTGTGCGCACATCTCCAAAATAGTCATAACCCCAAACTGTTTGTAATAAATGTTCGCGTGTCATAACTTGTCCTAAATGTTTCGCTAAATAATGTAGCAACTCAAATTCACGATGTGTAAGCTCGATATTTTCCTCACGCTTCGTTACACTATATGCATTTGGATTAATCACAATTGGTCCAATAACCATTTCTGTATTTTCTTCTTTTTCCGCAGCACCACCTTGTTGATGGCGGCGTAAATTCGCCTTCACACGAGCAAGTAATTCCCTCGTACTAAATGGCTTCGTTACATAATCATCTGCCCCAAGCTCAAGCCCTAATACTTTATCAATCTCAGAGTCCTTTGCTGTAAGCATAATAATCGGCATTTCTGAGCTTTTACGTATTTCACGGCAAACCTCTAAGCCATCTTTACCTGGTAGCATAATATCTAATAAAACCATATCTGGTTGCTCTTCATTAGCCTTTTCAATTGCTTCATCACCATCATGCGCCATTACTATTTCAAAACCTTCTTTTTCTAGGTTAAACTTCAAAATATCTGCAATCGGCTTTTCATCATCAACTACTAAAATTTTCTTTCCCATCATCGTCTATTTCCTCCTTATAAAAATATGGTCAATAATCCCTAAACATATTGATGTTTACATAGTATGTCCTATATGACCGCATCCTTTGTTTAAGTATTTTCTCCTCTATTCTCATAGACTCATGTATGATCCACTTTTACACGGCATCCTATACGATCTATAGAAAAACCTCTAGCTTCAACTGCTAGAGGCTCCTCGTTCTATTTTAAAATAACTACTCAGTTTTGTAAAATTACATAAATAAAAAGGATATTAAGTGGGCCCACTTAATATCCTGAGAGTGGCTCGGGACGGAATCGAACCGCCGACACGAGGATTTTCAGTCCTCTGCTCTACCGACTGAGCTACCGAGCCAAAACTATATATAAAACCACTAATGGTGGTATAAACAAAAGTGGCGGTCCCGACCGGGGTCGAACCGGCGATCTCCTGCGTGACAGGCAGGCATGTTAACCACTACACCACGGGACCAAAAATAAGCAAAAAAAAACATGACCCGTACGGGATTCGAACCCGTGTTACCGCCGTGAAAGGGCGGTGTCTTAACCACTTGACCAACGGGCCACGAAAAATAAAATGGTGAGCCATGAAGGACTCGAACCTTCGACCCTCTGATTAAAAGTCAGATGCTCTACCAACTGAGCTAATGGCTCATACTCACCAACGTCATATTTTCGTGACGACAAGATGTATCATAACATGTATTCTGTATTTATTGCAATACTTTTTTTGTTTTTTTATAAAAGAATAAGAAAAAACTCATGCAGACATGAGTTTTTTCTAAAAAATGTTAATTAAGCTTCGTATACGTTACGAACAATATTTGTTTGGTTACGATCTGGTCCAACTGAGAACATAGATATTTGAATTCCTGTTAACTCAGAAACACGTTCTACGTATTTTCGTGCATTTTCAGGAAGTTCATCTAATGATTTTACACCAGTAATATCTTCTTCCCAACCTGGAAGCTCTTCATATACAGGCTCACATTTCGCTAAAATGTTTAAGTTAGCTGGAACTTCATCAATAACTTCGCCATTGTATTTGTAAGCTACACAAATTTTAAGAGTTGGAATACCTGTTAAAACGTCGATAGAATTTAATGATAGATCCGTTAAACCACTAACACGACGTGCATGTCTTACAACAACGCTATCGAACCAACCTACGCGGCGTGGACGACCAGTTGTCGTTCCATACTCGCGACCAACTTCACGAATTTGATGACCAATTTCATCATGAAGCTCAGTAGGGAATGGACCATCACCAACGCGGCTTGTATATGCTTTACATACACCTACAACGCGAGTAACTTTCGCAGGACCAACTCCAGTTCCAACTGTTACACCACCAGCAATTGGGTTAGAAGATGTAACGAACGGGTACGTACCGTGGTCAATATCAAGCATAACACCTTGCGCACCTTCAAATAATACACGGTGATTATTATCTAATGCATCATTTAATACAACAGACGTATCACATACATATTGCGCGATTTGTTGCCCGTACTCGAAGTACTCTTCGAAAATTTCTTCTACAGTGAAACCTTCTGTATCGTACATTTTTTCAAATAAACGATTTTTTTCTACTAAATTGCGCTCAAGCTTCTCTTTAAATGCTTCACGGTCTAAAAGATCAGCCATACGAATACCAATACGAGCAGCTTTATCCATATATGCAGGACCGATACCTTTTTTCGTTGTACCGATTTTGTTATCACCTTTACTTGCTTCTTCTAACTCATCTTGTTTTAAGTGGTAAGGTAAAATAACATGTGCACGGTTACTTACACGTAAATTATCAGTACTTACACCACGATCGTGTAAGTATTTTAACTCTTCAAGTAATGCTTTTGGATCTACTACTAATCCGTTTCCGATTACACAAATTTTCTCTTTATAGAAAATACCAGATGGAATTAAGTGTAATTTATATTTAACTCCGCCGAAAACAATTGTATGTCCCGCGTTATTTCCACCTTGATATCTTGCAACTACTTCCGCATGCTCAGAAAGAAAATCAGTGATTTTACCTTTTCCTTCGTCGCCCCATTGTGTTCCTACAACTACTACTGAAGACATTATTAAAGCACCTCCGCAATTTTCAAACGATCTATTCAAACAATATAATTGTACCAAAACCGAAAGAGAAGTCAACCGAAAAGCGAACATTTTTTCACAAAGAAACATTTTCGTTCGTAAGAATTATATATTTAACTTATGAAAGCCTTATCTTTCTTATAAAAAAAAAGAAACACATCTTATTATAAGAAATGTGTTTCTTTTTTATACTGCCTTTATGCCGGTGGAGCATGTCCATCCTCAAAACGACGTTCTAAGTTAACGAACTTATTGAACTCTTTGACGAATGCAAGTTCCACTGAACCTACTGGACCGTTACGTTGTTTTGCAATAATAATTTCAATTGTATTTTTGTTTTCCGTTTCTCGATCATAGTAGTCTTCACGATATAGGAAAGCTACAATATCAGCATCCTGCTCAATACTTCCAGATTCACGAATATCAGACATCATCGGGCGTTTATCTTGACGAGATTCTACACCACGAGATAACTGTGATAAAGCAATAACAGGCACTTGCAATTCACGCGCAATCCCTTTTAAGGTACGAGAAATCTCAGATACTTCCTGCTGACGGTTTTCTCCTGATTTCCCACTTCCTTGAATAAGCTGCAAATAGTCAATCAAAATCATACCAAGACCTTGTTCTTGCTTTAATCTACGACATTTTGCTCGAATCTCATTTACTTTAATACCTGGCGTATCATCAATATATATACCAGCATTTGAGAGACTCCCCATTGCCATTGTTAATTTTGCCCAATCATCGGAAGTTAATGAACCAGTACGAAGTCTTTGTGCATCAATATTCCCTTCTGCACAAAGCATACGCATAACAAGCTGATCAGCACCCATCTCCAAACTAAAAATCGCTACATTTTCATCCGTTTTCGTCGCTACGTTTTGTGCAATATTTAATGAAAATGCCGTTTTCCCTACTGATGGACGTGCTGCCACGATAATTAAATCATTTCGTTGGAAACCTGCTGTCATCTTATCTAATTCAGTAAACCCAGTTGGTATCCCAGTAACTTCACCCTTTTGATTATGCAAAAGTTCAATTTTGTCATAAGCATCTACAAGAACATCTTTAATGTTTTGGAATGCTTTTGCATTCGTTTGATGGGATACTTCTAATATTTTTTTCTCAGCCTCGTTTAAAAGACCATCCACATCATCTTCTCTCTCGTATCCATCCGATACAATATGAGTCGCCGTGCGAATTAAACGACGTAAAAGCGCCTTTTCAGCGATGATGCGTGCGTAATATTCTACGTTAGCTGCAGTTGGCACAACTTCTGCTAACTCTGCTAAGTAAGAAACCCCACCAACCTCTTCTAGTAATCCTTGATCAGCCATTGCTGATGTCATCATTACTAAGTCAATCGGCTCTCCCTTATCAGATAGCCCAAGCATGACTTCAAAAATCTTTTGATGTTTCGTTCGATAGAACGAATCAGGTACCAATAACTCTGATGCTGAAGTTAACGCATCTTGATCAATCAATATGGCCCCTAAAACCGCCTGCTCAGCCTCTATATTATGCGGAGGGGTACGATCAGCAAGTACATCACTCATACGCAATCCTCCTTGCTTAATTTATTTTTATTGTTCACTAACATGAACTTTTACTGTTGCTGTTACTTGTGGATGCAATTTCACAGTAACGTTTGTATAACCTAACGCGCGGATTGCATCGTCCATTTCAAATTTACGTTTATCAAGTTTAATCTTGTGTGATTTTTGCATTGCATCTACGATTTGTTTGCTTGTAATAGAACCAAATAAACGGCCACCTTCTCCAGATTTCGCCTTTAATTCTACAGTTAATTTCTCTAAAGTCTCTTTTAACTCTTTTGCATTTTCAAGCTCTGCTGCTGCATCTTTTTCTTCTTTACGCTTTTGAGCTTCTAAAGTTTTCATACTGCTATTTGTTGCTTCAGCAGCTAATCCTTGTTTTAGTAAGAAGTTATTTGCATAGCCATCTGGTACGTTTTTTACTTCTCCTTTTTTACCTTTACCTTTTACGTCTTTTAGAAAAATTACTTTCATGATTGTGTGCCTCCCTGTAAATAGTCATCAATAACAAATCGAAGCTTCTCCTCAGCTTCATCTACTGTAACATTTTTCATCTGTGTGGCTGCATTCGTCAAATGCCCGCCACCGCCTAAGTTTTCCATAATTAGCTGCACATTCACTTCACCTAAAGACCTGCTGCTAATTCCAATGAGATTCTCGCCACGTTTCGCAACAACAAATGATGCAATAATCCCTGTCATCGTTAATAACGTGTCTGCCGATTGCGCAATAAGCACTTGATCGTAGTAATCATCACTATCAACTTTAGCAATCGCAATTCCATTTTTATAAATGTACGCATTTTTTATAGCTTTTGCAACCCGTAAATACTGATCCATATCTTCCTTTAAAAGTTCTTGTACAAGTACAGTATCTGCACCATGTGAGCGTAAATAAGAAGCAGCATCAAATGTACGAGCCCCTGTCCGGAATGTGAAACTTTTCGTGTCGACAATAATACCCGCTAACAATGCCGTCGCTTCTAACATTGTCATCTTTAAATTTTTAGGTTGATACTCAAGTAATTCTGTAACCAATTCTGCCGTTGAAGAAGCATATGGTTCCATATAAACTAGCAATGGGTCTTCAATAAAATCTTCTCCACGGCGATGATGATCAATAACTACCACATTTTCAATTTTATGTAACAGTTTTTGCTCCATCACCATAGAAGGTTTATGCGTATCGACAACAACAAGTAACGACTCATCATTTGCAAATTCCATCGCTTGCTCTGGAGTAATAAAATGAGACCATAACTCCTCATTTTGTTTCACTTTGTCCATCAAACGCTTAATTCCTTTATCGGAATCATTTTCATCTAACACAATATATCCTTTACGCTCATTTAATTGAGCCACTTTTAAAATACCAATCGCAGCACCAATTGCGTCCATATCGGGAGCCCTATGCCCCATAATAATGACATTACTACTTTCTAATACTAAATCCTTTAACGCATGCGAAATGACCCTGGCACGTACACGGGTACGTTTTTCAACCGGATTTGTCTTACCTCCATAGAACTTAACTTTACCTGTCGCTTGTTTAATAGCTACTTGGTCTCCCCCGCGCCCAAGCGCAAGATCTAAACCAGATTGAGCCATTGCTCCAAGCTCTGATAAAGGTAAATCACCTGATCCGACACCCACACTTAATGTAAGTGGTATATTCCTTTTAGATGTTTCTTCACGCACCTGATCTAAAATGCTAAATTTCCCTTTCTCCATCTGCGTCAAAATACTTTCATTTAGCACAACGAAGAATCTTTCTGAAGATGCACGTTTTAAATACGCACCATACTTAAGTGCCCATTCATTTAGTCGCGATGTCACAAGACTTGTTATATTCGTACGTAATTGATCATCTAATCCTTGTGTAACTTCATCATAATTATCCAAATAGATGACAGCTAAAACAGTCCTTTGATCCTCGTACATCTTTTCGATTTCTGTTTGTTCCGTTACATCAAAGAAATAAATTAACTTTTCTTCTTTCCTTACAAAAACGCGAAACTTTCGATTATTTAAAGAGACTATATCATCAGAAGTTTCTCCTTTAATGAAAAGAAGTAATGTTTCTGATACATCGTAAAGGTGCCATCCAGCTAATGCATGCTGTCCCAGACATGAAGATAAATAAGGATTTGCCCAATCAATCCCATAATCCTTATTGTATAACAAAATACCAATCGGCATTTGGTTAAATGCTTCATTACTTACTTTCTTTACTCTTGTAATCATATCTGTCGTATGCTTTTCGAAATTCCTTTGAAAATTAAGTTCAAATCGTATAACGATAAAGAATACGATACAAAAAATGACAAAAGCAGCTATCCCCATAATTAAATGAAAATAACAGAGAATTGAAATGAGCACAAACACAAAAAATGCCAATACATAAACAGGATATAAAAACCACTGTTTCTTATCAAATTCAGGCATGTATACAACTCCTATAAAGTAAAACTAACTTACCTTCCAGTTAGTTAAACAGATTAAAATAGTATAAGGAATATTATTTTATCCCCCTATTTTAGAACGCAATGAAATCCCTAAGTCAATTATACCTAAGATTGTCACAAGAGGAAACAGCATCGGAATAAACATGCATGCAATAAAACTAATAATAGGAACCCCTTTAGTAAAACCTTTTCTATACGCTAAAAAGGCGATAAATGTCAGACCTTGCAGTACAAGCAATAGTGCAAATATGACATTTAGGTTAGAAAATACCATATGTAAATATGATGTTGGTTCTACTTTTATAAAAGTTGCTAACAAAATAAATATAACGTAATACCAAATGATACTCTTTGGTAATTGTATATCTTTAAATTTAGGCCAAGATATAACTTCATGTTTTAACTTTTTCAAAACACTACCTGATATTATCACTGTAATCCAAGAAAAACATACTGAAACTAGCACAAGTATACTTGGAAGTAACGATTGTAATATATCATTCATTTGTGCAAGTAACTCTTTTTGTTCCTTACTAATCGGCATGCCAGTAGCACTTACTATCTTTTCGCTTTTCGCCATACTTTCACTAAACATACTTTGCATTTGCTTCATTATATCTATGTTGAAAAACTTTATACTCGCAACATAAATAATTACAAAACCAATTAAGTATGCAAGCGTCCCCGCTATTAAGATTTCCACTGGCTTTTTTCTTGTTTTATACATATATCCTAAAACAATCCCTATCAATCCAAACATAATTGTCTTCACTAAATTCAGCGGTTGACTCACAATAATAGTAACAAAAAGTGCTGCTACAAAAACCACGAGCACATTAGATAGTTTATGTCTTATCATTAATAGTATAAATGGTAACGGCAACGCAAAAGTTACAACTGTACCCAAAATCGGAACATACATAGATATAAGCAATAAAATTGCATATATAGCTAATAATGCTGCACCTTCTGTAATAAACTTTGTTTGTTTCACATTTTAACCTCTCTTTCAAAAAGAAAAGCATAGCAAAATGCACAGTAGAGTCCCACTCTACTGTGCATTTCATACGCTATTATTCACCAACATATGGTAAAAGTGCCATTTGACGAGCACGTTTAATTGCAACTGTAAGTTTGCGTTGGTATTTTGCGCTTGTTCCTGTTACACGACGAGGTAAAATTTTACCACGCTCAGAAACGAAACGTTTTAATAAATCAACATCTTTATAGTCAATGCGAGTGATGCCGTTAGCTGTGAAGAAACACACCTTACGACGTTTCGCACGTCCACCTTTGCGTCCTGCCATGTCTATTTCCCTCCATTCTTTGTTAAAACTAACAAATTTACTGTATTAGAACGGTAAATCGTCGTCGGAAATGTCGATCGGTTGACCTACATTTGAAAATGGATCGTCATTCTTCGTAAATCCAGAGTTACCTTGGTTACCTGAATTACTAGATTGACCAAATGGGTTAGAGCCTTGGTTACCGAAACCAGCTCCTGATGGTTGCTGATTAAATGAACCACGTTGCTCCCCACCGCCATTACGCGGCTCTAAAAATTGCACGCTTTCCGCAAGAACTTCTGTTACGTATACACGTTTACCATCTTGTCCCTCGTAATTACGAGTTTGAAGACGTCCATCTACGCCTGCTAAGCTACCTTTTTTCAAATAATTTGCTACGTTTTCTGCTTGTTTACGCCATATTACACAATTAATAAAGTCAGCTTCACGCTCACCTTGTTGATTGGCAAATGCGCGATTCACAGCTAACGTAAAAGTAGCTACTGCAACACCATTGGGCGTGTAACGTAAGTCAGGGTCCTTAGTTAAACGACCAACGAGGATAACACGATTCATCAATCGAACCACTCTCCCTTATATATCAATTATTTTTCTTCTTCTTTAACAACGATATGACGAAGGATGTCTTCGTTGATCTTAGCTAAACGGTCGAATTCGTTAATCGCTTCTGCGTTAGATTTCACGTTTAAGATCATGTAGAAACCTTCACGTAAGTCGTTGATTTCGTAAGCTAAACGACGCTTACCCCACTCTTTCGTGTTAATGATTTCTGCACCATTGTTTGTTAAAACACCTGCAAAACGTTCAACTAAAGCTTTTTGAGCTTCTTCTTCAACGCCAGGACGAATGATGTACATAATTTCGTACTTTCTCATTACACTTTCACCTCCTTTTGGTCTAAACGGCCCGTAATGGGCAAGGAGCAATTAATTTATAGTAATTACTCACGAGTTTAGATTATATCATAGTAAGTTATATGAATCAACTCACCAATACATAAAAAACTTGGCAAACATATAATATATTTGCCAAGCTCATATCTTTATTTTTCCTAGGAAATATTAAATTAAACGTTAAAACGGAAGTGCATAACATCTCCGTCTTTTACGATATATTCTTTTCCTTCTAAACGTACTTTTCCAGCTTCTTTTGCAGCTGTCATAGAACCGTTTGTCATTAAGTCATCGTAAGAAACTGTTTCTGCACGAATAAATCCACGCTCAAAGTCTGTATGAATAACACCAGCACATTGTGGTGCCTTCATTCCTTGTTTAAATGTCCAAGCACGTACTTCTTGAACGCCAGCTGTAAAGTAAGTAGCAAGTCCTAATAGGTCATATGCTGCACGAATTAATTGATCTAAACCAGACTCTTCAATTCCTAATTCTTCAAGGAATACTTTTTTCTCTTCTTCGTCTAATTCAGCGATTTCTGATTCGATTTTTGCACATACAACGATTACTTGAGAATTTTCATTTGCTGCAAATTCTTTTACCATTTGTACGTATTTATTTTCCGAAGGATCGATAATATCGTCTTCACTTACATTCGCTACGTATAACATTTCTTTTGTTGTAAGTAAATGAAGGCCTTTAACAATCTTCATCTGCTCTTCTGTAAATTCAACAGTACGAGCTGGTTTTCCCTCTTCAAAAGCTTCTTTTAAACGAACTAAAATTTCATGCTCATATACCGCTTCTTTATCTTTTTGTCTTGCTAATTTCGCAACACGCTCGATACGCTTATCAACAGACTCTAAGTCCGCTAAAATTAGCTCTAAATTGATTGTTTCAATATCATCAATTGGATCTACTTTCCCTGAAACGTGCGTAATATTTTCGTCTTCAAAACAACGAACAACTTGGCAAATTGCATCTACTTGACGAATGTGAGATAAGAATTTATTTCCTAAACCTTCACCTTTACTAGCACCTTTTACGATACCTGCAATATCAGTAAACTCGAATACAGTCGGAACAGTCTTTTTCGGTTCTACTAATTCCGTTAATTTATTTAAACGCTCATCTGGTACTTCTACAATCCCTACGTTTGGATCAATTGTACAGAATGGATAGTTCGCAGATTCTGCTCCTGCTTGTGTAATTGCATTAAATAAAGTGGACTTCCCTACGTTAGGTAATCCAACAATCCCAGCCGTTAATCCCATATTTTTCACTCCTATGTCTCAATCTTTCATCATTATAGATAGTAACGAAAAAAATGACAAGTTTCCGCCAAACGAAAAAAAGTAACAGTTACCTACTGTAACTGTTACTCTCCCTCTATTCTTCGTGCTTCACAAGTATTTTTTTCACCTTACGATCAAACTCTCTTCGAGGAATCATTACTGAATGGTCACACCCCTCGCACTTAATGCGGATATCCATTCCCATACGAATAATTTTCCAACGATTCTCGCCACATGGATGGGCTTTCTTCATTTCCACAACATCATACAAGTTATATTCCTTTTGCTCCATTCTCCAAACTCCTCTCCATACTAAATTGCTTTTCCACTAACTAATTCTTCACGATTATATAAAACCATACGTGGATATGGAATTTCAATTCCATGTAAATCAAGACGATTTTTAATCTCTTTACGAAGTGCCCTTGCAATAACTGCATGTTGCATCGGTTCTACTTCAGCAATAACACGTAATATAACTTCTGATGCTGCTAATGTTTGCACACCTAATAATTGAGGCGTTGTTACCATTTTTTCGTACTTTGAAGGTAATTCTACTAATAAATCTTCAATAACTTGCTCTGCTTTCGCAATGTCAGCCTCATATGAAATAGATACATCAACAAACGCTACACTATTACTAACTGAGTAGTTAGTAACTTGAATAATACTTCCATTTGGTAAAGTATGAATTTCACCTGTCCAACTCTTTACTTTCGTTGTACGAAGTCCAATTTCTAAAACGACTCCTTCAAATTGACCGATTTTAACATAATCGCCAACTGAAAACTGATCTTCTAACAAAATAAATAAACCTGTAATAACGTCTTTCACTAAACTTTGAGCACCAAATCCGACTGCTAAACCAATTACCCCAGCACCCGCTAATAAACCTGATGCATTAATATCAAACACACCTAAAATCGCAATTAGCATAATGAACATAACAACGTACGCTACAATATTTTCAAGTAATTTCGCTACTGTAACTGTACGACGTTCTGAAATTTGAATTGGAGAACGACTCCCCATCCGGAACGCATTTCGTACAACCGCCCTTGCAATTCGCACAACAACTGCACCAATTGTTAAAATAATACATATTTTTAATGTCGCAACTCCAATATGAGCCCAACGATCAGCATCTAATAAATACTGTTTCATAGAATTAAACCACTTCGCTAATAAATCCATGTACCTCTACCTCTCTAGCTAAAATTTCTTTTTAGTTACCCTTATTATTGTATCAGAAGTCCCCTAATTGCTGAAAAAATTTTATGATTTTAATCCTATTTTATCCCCGACATCCAGGTATAAAATGGAACGAATATATATATACTAGTACTATTATTTCCGTTTTCATTCACATTTTGCAAAAATTATGCACTTATAACTTTCCATTTTCCTCACCATATAACATATATTGAAAATTTATTAAAAGGATGGGTGCTTCATGAATATTGGAAGTTTTCGCTTACCATTTTTTGAGAAAGAAACTCAAAACGTTATGCACCAAGATCTAGAAGCCTCTGAGATAATCAGTAATTTCTTACTTACCCATATTCCTATTAAAACTAATATACCACTCATTCTCGTTTGTATCGGCACAGATCGCTCTACAGGTGACGCACTCGGCCCATTAGTTGGTACAAAACTTGAACAAATAGACATCCAAAACCTCCAAGTATTCGGTACACTAGATGAGCCAGTACATGCGCTAAATTTAGAAGAGAAAATTCAGAATATACAGAAAGAATATCCTGCTGCATTTATAATTGCTGTTGATGCATGTTTAGGAAAGTCCCAAAATATCGGATCAATCACTACTGGAAAGGGACCTAGTAAACCTGGAGCTGCTATGAATAAGAAATTACCTGCAGTTGGTGATTTGCACATACACGGTATCGTCAATCTAAATGGGTTTATGGAGTTTTTCGTTCTTCAAAATACAAGATTAAGTTTAGTCATGAAAATGGCTGATGTAATCGCAAAAAGTATAAAAGAGACGGATCAAAAATTATCCGCATTAAAAAAAGCAAACCATCTATAAATAATAAGATGGTTTGCTTTTTAATTTTTCTGTGCTAATAGTTCTAAAATACGATTTAAATCTTCTTTATTAAAAAATTCAATTTCGATTTTACCTTTTTCTTTTTTCGTCTCTTTAATTTTCACATCTGTGCCAAACTTTTCTCTTAAGAACGTTTCACGTTCTACGAAAAATATATTTCGCTCTTTTTTCACTTTTTTTGTTTCACGTGAAACGTGTTGATTAATCTCTTGGACGATTTTCTCTAATTGACGAACATTTAATCCTTCTTTTTCAATGCGTTTCAATAAGGACTTCAATTGTTCTTCATCTTTTATCGTAAGTAAAGTTCTCCCATGAGCCATTGAAAGTTGACCATTTGCAATCATATCTTGTACGAAAGAAGGTAGGCTTAATAACCGAGTATAATTTGCAATGTAAGGTCTGCTTTTACCAAGACGTTTCGCTAATTGTTCTTGCGTTACATTTAGCTCATTCATTAACATCTGGTATGCCATTGCCTCTTCCATAGGATTTAAATCTTCTCGTTGTAAGTTTTCTAACAAAGCAAATTCCATCATTTGCTGTTCAGTTAATTGTCTTACAACCGCAGGTACTTTTTCTAAACCAGCCTCTTTTGCAGCACGAAATCGTCTTTCACCTGCAACAATTTCATATCCTTTAATACTCTTCCTAGCAATTAATGGTTGTAGAATACCGTGTTCCTTAATCGAAATTGCTAATTCCTGAATCGCCTCTTTATTAAAGTGTTTACGCGGTTGATATGGATTCGGCCTTAATTCAGTTACAAGAATCTCCTGAATTGTTTCCTCTTCTTTCACATCTAAATCAGGAAAAAACACATTAATTCCTCTTCCTAATCCTTTAGCCACCTGCAATCACTTCCTCTGCTAAATCTATATACACTTCTGCTCCTCTTGATTTAGCGTCATACTGCATAATAGGTTTCCCATGACTTGGAGCCTCGCTCAAGCGTACATTACGCGGAATAATCGAGCGATATACTTTATCCCTAAAATACTTTTTCACTTCATCTATAACTTGAATCCCTAAATTTGTACGGGCATCCAACATTGTTAACAATACACCTTGAATTGCTAAATTTTTATTTAAATGTTTTTGTACAAGTCGAACTGTATTTAATAGCTGACTTAACCCTTCTAGTGCGTAATATTCACACTGTACAGGAATAATAACAGAATCTGCTGCTGTTAATGCATTAATCGTTAATAACCCTAAAGATGGGGGACAGTCGATAATAATATAGTCATATTCATCACGAACTGGCTGTAATGCTCTTTGCAAACGTACTTCCCGGGAAATAGTCGGTACCAATTCAATTTCAGCACCAGCCAATTGAATTGTAGCGGGTAGAACATCTAAGTTTTCAGTTGCGGTTTTCTGTATAACCCCTTGAACATCTGCATCTTCCACAAGAACGTTGTAAATACATTGATCTAATTCAGATTTTTCAATTCCCACACCAGTCGTTGCATTTCCTTGAGCATCAATATCTACAAGAAGGACTTTTTTACCTACTTGCGCCAATCCAGCCCCTAAATTAACAGATGTTGTTGTTTTTCCAACACCGCCTTTTTGATTAGCAATAGCAATGATTTTTCCCATGATGTCACCTACTTTCAACCTTTCTATCTTATTCTAGTAACAATTACGTTTATTGTAACATGAAATAAAACTTTTTCTTTTACGTCCTTTATTAAACTTCAAAATTTATTTCTAAACTCCTTCTTCATTTAACAAGAAAATATAGTAAAAGAGACCTCTCCAATAGGATAAGGTCTCTAGCACGTCATTATTATTTTTTCTTTGGAATTTTAATTGTAATTTGATAGTACTCATCAAATTCTTCTTCCTCAGAATTAACATTCAAACCACTTTCAGTAACCATTTGTAAAGATTGTCTAATTGTATTCATAGCAATCCTCGTATCTCGACTTACTGCTTTTTGCTTTGCCTTACGCTTCGGTTTCGCTTCCTCTAGTAACTTCGCAATTCGTTCTTCTGTTTGCTTTACATTTAGTTGTTTCTCAACAATTTCCTGTAAAACCTTCAGTTGTAATTCCTCATTTTTTAAAGGAATGAGAGCGCGGGCATGACGTTCTGTAATGCTTTTTTCTAATAATGCACTTTTTATTTCTTCAGGCAACTTTAACAAGCGCAACTTATTTGCGATTGTAGATTGTCCTTTTCCAAGTCGTTGTGCCAATGCTTCTTGTGTTAAATTATGTAACTCAATCAGCTTTTGATATGCCACAGCTTCCTCGATTGCCGTTAGTTCCTCACGTTGCAAGTTTTCAATTAAAGCTACAGAAGCTGTCTCTGTATCATTTAAATTCTTTATAATTGCAGGAACCTTTTCCCAACCTAACTTTGTTGCCGCGCGAAAACGTCTTTCTCCAGCAATAATCTCGTACTTATCATCCTCATATTGCCTTACAACAATCGGTTGAATAAGTCCATGTGTACGAATTGTTAATGCTAGCTCATCAATACGCGCATCATCAAAAACTGTTCTTGGTTGATAACGATTAGGGGTAATATTTACTATCGGAATTTCTTGTATTTCTTCATATACCTTTTTATCTATCTCTTCATGGCTTTCGTCTTGTAATTCGAATTCGCTCTCTTTATCTCCAAAGCCAAATAAACGAGAAAACGTATTTTTCATACATATTCCACCACCTTTTAGGCCTATTGACTATTCTCCATAAAATGTTTCCTATGAAACATTTACGTTTTCATTTATATAATTTAATCTTACGTCTAATAAGATTTATTTTTCAATAGGTAATTTATTGGGTGTTCCCGGTTTGCGTGGATATTTCTTTGGTGTCTTGCGCTTTTTCTCGATTAATAAAATATTACGTTCACTCTCTTCAAACGGCAATTGGAACGTAGACATCTCTTTTAACTCTCCGCCTAGCACCTCTAAAGCATACTTGCCATTTTCAATTTCTTCGTTTGCTGCTGCACCTTTCATTGCAATGAATGTTCCTCCAACTTTTACAAGCGGTAAACATAGCTCACTTAATACAGAAAGACGCGCAACTGCACGTGCCATTACAATATCGTATGATTCACGTACACCTTCTTTTTTCCCAAATGTTTCAGCACGATCGTGACAAAATGCAACATCACTTAATTCTAACTTTTGGGCTAAGTGATTTAAGAAATTAATACGTTTTTGCAACGAATCTACAATTGTTACTTTTAAATGCGGGAAACAAATTTTTAAAGGAATACTTGGGAATCCAGCCCCTGCACCAACATCGCAAATTGAGAATGGTTTTGAAAAATCATAATAAAAAGCAGCTGTAATGGAATCAAAAAAGTGTTTTAAATATACTTCTTCTTTTTCTGTAATAGCCGTTAAGTTCATTTTTTCATTCCACTCTACTAATGTTTCAAAGTAGATTTTGAACTGCTCTAACTGTCTAGAAGAGAGGGTGATTCCCTTCTCTTCTAGCATAGATTGAAATTGTTCTATGTTCATCTAGCAATATCTCCTTACTATTTATTGGTTCGATACGCGTGCAATTTTTCCTTGTTCTATATACACAAGTAAAATGGAAATATCCGCTGGATTTACGCCAGAAATACGTGAAGCCTGTCCCATTGAAAGTGGACGAACATCTTTCAATTTCTGTCTAGCTTCTGAAGCAAGGCTAGAAATCGCATCATAATCAATATCTACAGGGATTTTTTTACTCTCCATTTTCTTCATACGCTCTACTTGCTGTAAAGATTTTTCAATATACCCTTCATACTTAATCTGAATTTCAACTTGTTCTTTAACTTCATCACTTAATTCTACTTCACTTGGTACTAAAAGATGAATATGCTCATATGTCATCTCTGGACGACGTAATAAGTCACTTGCACGTATTCCATCTTTCAATTCACTTCCGCCAATATTGCGAATTAATTCTTGAACTTCAGGACGTGGTTTAATAATAATGCTGCTTAAACGTTCCTTTTCCTGTTCAATTTGTAATTTTTTATTTGTAAATCGCTCATAGCGCTCTTCTTTAATTAATCCAATTTCACGACCAACTTCAGTTAAACGAAGATCAGCATTATCGTGGCGTAATAATAGACGGTATTCTGCACGAGACGTTAATAAACGATATGGTTCATTTGTACCTTTCGTTACAAGATCATCAATTAAGACGCCAATATAAGCATCCTCGCGACCTAAAACAACTTCTTTTTTACCTAAAGAACGGCATGCTGCATTAATTCCAGCCATAAGCCCTTGTCCTGCCGCCTCTTCGTAACCAGAAGTTCCATTAATTTGTCCTGCTGTATATAAATTTTTAATCTTTTTCGTTTCAAGTGTTGGCCATAGTTGTGTTGGCACAATTGCATCATATTCAATTGCATAACCTGTACGCATCATTTCAACATTTTCTAGGCCTGGAATTGTTCTAAGCATGTCACGTTGTACATCTTCTGGTAAGCTTGTGGATAAACCTTGTACATATACTTCTTGTGTATTACGCCCTTCTGGCTCTAAGAAAATTTGATGGCGTGGTTTATCATTAAATCTTACTACTTTGTCTTCAATAGAAGGACAGTATCTAGGGCCTGTTCCTTTAATCATACCAGAATACATAGCTGAACGATGTAAATTTTCATCTATTAAACGGTGTGTTTCTGTACTTGTATATGTCAACCAACATGGAATTTGATCCATAATAAATTTCGTTGTTTCAAAAGAGAACGCACGTGGCTTATCATCACCTGGTTGAATTTCTGTTTTACTGTAGTCAATTGTATTACTGTTTACACGCGGAGGTGTCCCTGTTTTAAATCTAACAAGATCAAATCCAAGTTCCTCTAAATGCTCAGATAATGTAATAGACGGTTGCTGATTATTTGGACCGCTTGAATATTTTAAGTCGCCCATGATAATCTCGCCGCGTAAAAATGTTCCAGTTGTAATTACAACGGTTTTTGCTGTATATTCTGCACCAGCTTGTGTAACTACCCCTTTACATACACCTTCTTCAACGATTAAACGCTCTACCATTCCTTGGAACAACGTTAAGTTTGGTGTTTCTTCAATTGTTTTCTTTAATTCATGTTGGTAAGCGAATTTATCAGCTTGCGCTCGAAGTGCACGTACGGCTGGTCCCTTACCTGTATTTAGCATACGCATTTGAATATGAGTTTTATCAATATTACGTCCCATTTCTCCGCCTAATGCATCAATTTCACGAACAACAATCCCTTTTGCTGGTCCACCAACAGAAGGGTTACATGGCATGAATGCTACCATATCCAAGTTAATTGTTAACATTAATGTTTTTGAGCCCATTCGTGCTGCCGCAAGACCAGCTTCACATCCTGCATGACCTGCACCGATTACTATGACATCGTATGAACCGGCATTGTATCCCATTGTTTATTCCTCCTAATAATCTCTATCTTTCTACAACTTCACTATATTATTTTCCTAAACAAAATTGAGAGAACAACTGGTCAATTAAGCTTTCATGCACTGTGTCCCCAGTAATTTCACCAAGTATTTCCCACGTTCTTGTTAAATCAATTTGTACCATATCAATTGGTACACCATTTTCAATCGCCTCAACTGCATCACCGATTGTTTTTCCTGCTTGTGTTAATAATCCAATATGTCTCGCATTAGAAACATATGTCATATCTGCAGAATCGATTGTTCCTTCAAAGAATAAATCAGCTATTGCCTTTTCGAGTTCATCTATTCCTTGTTCCTCAATTAAGGATGTTGTAATAACACGATTTCCCGCGGCTAACTCTGTAACACGTTCCATATCAATCGCTTGCGGTAAATCAGTCTTATTCACAATAACAATAAAGTCTTTTCCTTGTACCGCACGGAATAGATCTTCATCCTCATTTGTTAAAGCCTCGCTATAGTTGACAACAACTAATACTAAATCCGCTTGGCTCATCATTTCTTTTGAACGTTCCACACCAATTCGTTCAACAACATCTTCTGTCTCCCGAATACCGGCTGTATCTATAAGTTTAAGAGGTACACCACGCACGTTAACGTACTCTTCAATAACATCACGAGTTGTTCCTGCAATATCAGTTACAATTGCCTTTTTCTCCTGAACAAGACTATTTAATAACGATGATTTCCCAACGTTAGGTCTACCGATAATTGCTGTAGCAATACCTTCACGTAAAATTTTCCCCTGTTTTGATGTTTCTAATATTTTTTCGATTTCCGAACGAACATGCGTCGCTTTCTCAATTAAAATATTATGTGTCATCTCTTCTACATCATCGTATTCTGGATAATCTATATTTACCTCAACATGAGCTAATGTTTCTAATATTTCTTGACGCAAAAGACCAATTAATTTAGATAATCGCCCTTCCATTTGATTAATTGCTACATTCATCGCACGATCTGTTTTTGCTCGAATCAAATCCATAACAGCTTCTGCTTGTGATAAGTCGATACGTCCATTTAAAAAAGCACGTTTTGTAAATTCGCCCGGTTCTGCCAATCGTACTCCTTGTGCTAGAATAAGTTGCAATACTTTATTTACTGAAACAAGTCCACCGTGACAGTTAATTTCCACTATATTTTCACGTGTAAAAGTCCTTGGTGCGCGCATAATAGACACCATAACTTCTTCAATAACTTGATTTGTATCTAAATCAACAATATGACCATAATGAATAGTGTGAGAAGGAACCTCTGTTAAATCCTTCCCCTTAAAAATACGATCAACTTTCTCAACCGCATCATCACCACTTACTCGAACAATGGCAATTGCACCCTCTCCAAGCGCTGTGGAAATCGCAGCAATTGTATCAAATTCCATGTCCTTTCACCTCACTTGCTTATTTATCTCTATTTCAACATGATTATTTCTTTCACTAAATTATTAGGATACCATAACGAACCTATCTACAAAAGAAGAATAACTCATTTTATTATATCCCCATGTAAAAAACACTAAACTTATTCACAGTGGATAAGTTTAGTGTTTTTTAGTTATCCACATCTATTTTCCGCTCAAAAAAACCGGCACTCATTTGAGCAACCGGTCATTTAGGAGATATTACAACATGCCGATGTGGTTCATTTCCTTCAGAAGTTGTATTGATACCTTGATGATTTGATAATGCCTGATGAATAATTTTTCGTTCAAAAGATGGCATCGGTTCTAAAATAACTCTTTTTTTCGTATTAAATACTTGTTTCGCTAATCGATAAGAAAGTGATTCTAACGTACTTTTTCTTTTACTACGATAATTTTCAGCATCTAGTGTAATACCGATATACTGCTTCGTGTTACGATTCGCGACAAGTTTTGTTAAATACTGTAAAGAGTTCAATGTATTACCTCTTTTCCCAATTAAAACACCTACATTATCACCAGAAATTGTAAATTCGATTTCGCGTCCTTTTACAATTTTACTAATCTCGACTTCCACACCCATATCGTGAATAACATTTCTTAAATATTCTTCACATTCTTGAATTGGATCTTTCTTCAATACAACTTCTACTACTGCAGGGCGATTCCCAAATAAACCTAAGAATCCCCTTTTACCCTCATCGACAATATTTATATCTACTCGATCTTTTGATGTATTTAATTGCCTTAAAGCATCCTCTACTGCCAGCTCGACTGTTTGTCCTTTAGCAGTAATTACACTCACTTGCTTGAGCCTCCAGCCTTACCAGCCTTAATCTCTGGCCCTTTAATAAAGTACATTTGAGCAATACCAAAGATATTACCAACAACCCAGTAAAGTGATAATGCAGCTGGGAAGTTAATTGCAAAGATTAAAATCATAATCGGCATAAGCCAAAGCATCATTGCCATTTGTGGATTTTGACCAGCTGTTCCTGCCATTGCAAGCTTTTGCTGAATAAATGTCGTAATTGCTGCAACGACTGGTAAGATATAGAACGGGTCTGCATGTCCTAAATCGAACCATAAGAAACTATGTTGTTTAATTTCAGCTGTTCTCATAATCGCATGATAAAACGCGAATAAAATAGGCATCTGAACAAATATCGGTAAACATCCTGCCAATGGATTTACACCATTCTTTTGATATAACTGCATCATTTCTTGTTGTAGTTTTTGCTGTGTTGCTTGATCTTTAGAACTATATTTCTCTTTTAACTTCACCATTTCTGGTTGTAACGCTTGCATTGCCTTTGTACTCTTTGTTTGTTTAATCATTAATGGTAATAATGCAAAACGAATGATAAGAGTTGTAATAACAATTGCTAAACCGTAATTACTGTTAAATAAGTCGGCAAAATACGTGATTAACTGAGAAAGCGGATATACGAAATATTCATTCCAAATCCCAGTACTTTTCGATGTAATCGGCTGACCCGTTTCACTACAACCGGTGGCAATCGCCATTAATGCAACGACCATGGCTAGTAAACCTAATTTCTTTTTCAAAGCCTACTCCTCCTTGTATCGGTATGTATATAGTGTAATTCATTTCCTTACGCTACTTTTTTATTCTTTTCATACCAGAGCGTTTAAAGACATGAATTAAGCTTTTCTTTACTTCTTCATATGTCATCTCTGCACAAGGCTTCCTTGCTATTATAACAAAATCTTTTCCAGAAGCTATCTCATCTTTTAACTCTGTAATAGCCTGACGGACCATGCGCTTAATTCGATTACGAACTACTGCATTTCCTATTTTCTTGCTAACAGAAAGGCCGATGCGAAAGTTTGGCTGTTCTTCTTTATCTAATTGGTATACAACAAACTGACGATTTGCATTTGATTTTCCTTTTTGAAAAACCGCCTGGAATTCATCATTCTTCTTTATACGATGTTTTTTCTTCATATCAATTGACACTCCTGTATTTCATCAGCGGAAATTCACTATTATTAGAAAAAAAGACCACTGAACGATCAGTGGTCTACGCAGATAATACTTTTCTTCCTTTACGACGACGAGCTGCTAGCACTTTACGTCCGTTCGCTGTGCTCATACGGCTGCGGAAACCATGTACTTTGCTGCGCTTACGTTTATTTGGTTGGTAAGTTCTTTTCATTATATGACACCTCCCTGAGGAATATCTGTTAAAGACAGTCCTATAAATTATAGTTAATTAACTAGGAAAATGTCAATGGTTCTAGAAATTTTCATCAAATATTCATTTTGAACCTATTCACATACTTTTTCACAGCACCTATATTTCCTTGTGGATAAATATTTTTTCGCGCTTTTTATATCCACAAACTTTTTTCGCACTTTTACACAGTATATCGTGTTGTGGACAAGTTTATTCCACAAGGTATTGATTTTGTGGATAACTTTCTTAAATTCATTGCTATAGCCACTTTTTTTTGATATTATAGTTGTGTTTTCACTTTGAATAAGTTTTCCACATCTTTATCTTATCCACAATTTGTGTATAACATGTGGACAGTTTTAATCACATGTGGGTAAATAGTTGTCCACATTTGCTTTTTTTGTCGAAAACCCTATCTCATATACAAACGACGTTTTTAGGTTTTAAAATACGTTTCGTATAAATATACATTTTATATTTATTAGGTTGTACATTTGTTGCACAACCTTATTCTTTTACCAACTTAGTAAAGGAGGGACACCTTTGGAAAATATCTCTGATTTATGGAATAGTGCCTTAAAAGAATTAGAAAAAAAGGTAAGCAAGCCTAGTTATGAGACATGGTTAAAATCCACAACGGCTCATAACTTGAAGAAAGACGTATTAACGATTACAGCTCCGAATGAATTTGCTCGTGACTGGCTAGAATCTCATTACTCCGAACTAATTTCAGAAACACTATACGATTTAACAGGGGCAAAATTAGCAATTCGCTTTATTATTCCCCAAAGTCAAGCTGAAGAGGACATTGATCTGCCTCCAGTTAAGCCGAATCCAGCACAAGATGATTCAGCTCATTTACCACAGAGCATGTTAAATCCAAAATATACATTCGATACATTTGTTATTGGCTCTGGTAACCGTTTTGCCCATGCAGCTTCATTAGCTGTAGCTGAGGCGCCAGCTAAAGCGTATAATCCACTCTTTATTTACGGGGGAGTTGGACTTGGAAAGACACATTTAATGCACGCAATTGGTCATTATGTAATTGAACATAATCCAAATGCAAAAGTTGTATATTTATCATCAGAAAAATTTACAAATGAATTTATTAACTCTATTCGTGATAATAAAGCTGTTGATTTTCGTAATAAATATCGTAACGTAGATGTTTTATTGATAGATGATATTCAATTTCTTGCTGGAAAAGAACAGACTCAAGAAGAGTTTTTCCATACATTTAACGCATTACACGAAGAAAGTAAACAAATTGTAATTTCTAGTGACCGACCACCAAAAGAAATTCCAACTTTAGAAGATCGTCTTCGTTCCCGCTTTGAATGGGGACTTATTACAGACATTACGCCGCCAGATTTAGAGACACGAATTGCGATTTTACGCAAAAAAGCAAAAGCTGAAGGGCTTGATATACCAAATGAAGTTATGCTTTATATCGCAAATCAAATTGATTCAAATATTCGTGAATTAGAAGGTGCACTTATCCGAGTTGTAGCTTATTCATCTTTAATTAATAAAGATATTAATGCTGATTTAGCAGCTGAAGCACTTAAAGATATTATTCCAAATTCTAAGCCGAAAATTATCTCTATTTATGATATTCAAAAAGCTGTCGGGGACGTTTATCAAGTGAAATTAGAAGATTTTAAAGCGAAAAAACGTACAAAATCAGTTGCGTTTCCTCGCCAAATTGCAATGTATTTATCGCGCGAGCTTACAGATTCCTCTTTACCAAAAATAGGTGAAGAATTTGGTGGACGTGATCATACAACAGTTATCCATGCCCATGAAAAAATCTCTAAACTACTAAAAACCGATACGCAATTACAAAAGCAAGTTGAAGAAATTAATGGTATTTTAAAGTAGTAGCTGAATAGTGTGAATAACTTACCTTGTTTTACGCACAGTCTATCCACATGTAGATAGACTGTTTTTACATCCTTTAGCGGGGTTATCCACATATCCACAAGCCCTATTACTATTACTACTATTTTTTATCTTTATTAATTAAATAAAATCTTATACTTACCGGAGGTTTTTCTTTATGCGTTTTACAATACAAAAAGACTATCTTGTAAGAGGTGTACAAGATGTAATGAAGGCAGTTTCTTCTCGTACAACAATCCCTATCCTTACAGGAATTAAAGTTGTAGCTACTGAAGAAGGGGTTACATTAACAGGAAGCGATGCTGATATTTCTATTGAATCGTTTATTCCAGTCGAAGAAAATGGAAAAGAAATCGTAGAAATAGCTCAATCAGGAAGCATTGTTTTACAGGCAAAATATTTTAGTGAGATTGTAAAAAAACTACCTAAAGACACTGTCGAAATTTCTGTGGAAAATCATTTTATGACAAAAATAAAATCTGGAAAATCAGAATTTAACTTAAATGGTTTAGATTCTGCAGAATATCCGTTATTACCACAGATTGAAGAACATCATGTATTTAAGATACCAACGGATTTACTTAAGCATATGATCAGACAAACTGTATTTGCAGTTTCTACTTCTGAAACAAGACCGATCTTGACAGGTGTAAACTGGAAGGTATATAACAGCGAGTTAACTTGTATTGCAACAGATAGTCATAGACTAGCACTTCGAAAAGCGAAAATCGAAGGACATAATATTGCAGATGAATTTCAAGCTAATGTTGTTATCCCAGGTAAGAGCTTAAATGAATTAAGTAAGATTCTAGATGAGTCTGAAGAAATGGTGGATATCGTTATTACGGAGTATCAAGTATTATTCCGTACAAAACATTTATTATTCTTCTCAAGATTGTTAGAAGGAAATTATCCTGATACGACACGTTTAATTCCAGCAGAGAGTAAAACGGATATTTTTGTGAATACAAAAGAATTCCTACAAGCAATTGATCGTGCTTCACTATTAGCGAGAGATGGCCGCAATAACGTTGTTAAATTATCAACTTTAGAGCAAGAAATGCTAGAGATTTCTTCGAATTCACCAGAAATCGGAAAAGTTGTCGAAGAAGTACAATGCGAAAAAGTAGATGGAGAAGAGTTAAAAATATCTTTTAGTGCAAAATATATGATGGATGCATTGAAAGCTTTGGATAGTACAGAGATTAAAGTTAGCTTTACTGGGGCGATGAGACCGTTCTTAATTCGTACAGTAAATGATGATTCAATTATTCAATTAATTTTACCGGTTCGTACTTACTAGGTAAGGAATAAGGGTTGCTAGTTTAAAGATGCTAGTGGCCCTTATTTGATTTTTGGGTATTACTTTCCTAATGCTAGTTTATTTAGTACAATGAAAGAATGAACACTTTCAGAAAGTGAGCGATTTTATGAAACGTATTAAAATTTCAACAGAGTATATTACACTAGGACAATTTTTAAAGTTAGCTGATGTAATTGATACAGGTGGCGCTGTAAAATGGTTTTTACAAGAATATGAAGTGTACGTGAACAACGAACTTGAAAATAGAAGAGGTCGCAAACTATATGCGAATGATGTTATTGAAATTCCAGGAAGCGGAACTTTCCAAGTTCAGGCATAAAGGGGGAGCCCTTTGTTTATTTCAGAAATACAATTAAAAAACTATCGCAATTATGAAAAATTAGAGCTTTCCTTTGAAGATAAGGTAAATGTAATTATCGGCGAAAATGCGCAAGGGAAAACAAATTTGATGGAAGCTATTTATGTTTTAGCGATGGCGAAATCTCATAGAACCTCTAATGATCGCGAACTTATCCGCTGGGATGAAGATTTTGGTCAAATAAAAGGGAAATTACAAAAAAGAAACAGTTCTTTGTCTTTGGAATTAAATATTTCGAAAAAAGGTAAAAAGGCAAAATTAAATCAACTTGAACAACAAAAGTTAAGTCAATATATTGGCGTGATGAACGTTGTCATGTTTGCCCCAGAAGATTTAAATCTTGTAAAAGGAAGCCCTCAAGTAAGAAGACGCTTTTTAGATATGGAATTAGGACAAATAGCTCCTGTATATTTGTATGAATTAAGTCAATATCAAAAGGTGCTCACGCAACGAAATCACTTGTTGAAAAAAATGCAAGGGAATAGTAAGAATGAGGAAACGATGTTGGATGTATTTACACTTCAACTAATTGAGCATGGTGCGAAAATACTGCAAAAACGTTTTGGATTTTTGCATTTGCTACAGGAATGGGCAGCTCCAATTCATCGAGGTATAAGCCGTGGATTAGAAGAGTTAGAAATTGTCTATAAACCAAGTGTAGATGTATCAGAATCAATGGATTTGTCGAAAATAAAAGAAGTATACTATGAAAGTTTTCAATCTGTGAAACAACGTGAAATTTTCCGTGGTACGACTTTAATTGGTCCTCATCGTGACGATTTACAATTCTTCGTTAATAGTAAAAATGTTCAAGTCTTTGGTTCGCAAGGACAACAACGAACGACCGCACTATCCCTAAAATTAGCTGAAATTGAATTGATTTATTCAGAGGTTAAAGAATATCCAATCCTTTTGTTGGATGATGTTTTATCAGAATTAGATGATTATCGTCAATCACATCTTTTAAATACAATTCAAGGAAAAGTGCAAACATTTGTTACAACGACGAGTGTCGACGGAATTGAACACGAAACATTAAAAGAAGCGAAAACAATTCATGTAACGAACGGCACTGTAGATTGTGAAATAGATAGGGAATAACCCCTGTTTAAATGGAAAAGTAGGTGATCTTTGTGTCAATGGAACAAAAGCAAATGCAAGAAAATGCATATGATGAAAGTCAGATACAGGTGCTTGAAGGACTAGAGGCAGTTCGGAAACGCCCTGGTATGTATATTGGATCTACAAGTGGAAAAGGGCTTCACCATCTTGTTTGGGAAATCGTAGATAATAGTATTGATGAAGCACTTGCAGGTTATTGTGATGAAATTAATGTTAGTATCGAAGAAGATAATAGTATTCGTGTAACGGATAATGGGCGTGGTATTCCGGTTGGTATACAAGAAAAAATGGGACGTCCAGCTGTAGAAGTTATTATGACTGTTCTCCACGCCGGTGGTAAATTTGGCGGTGGCGGTTATAAAGTTTCTGGTGGTTTACATGGTGTTGGGGCATCGGTTGTAAATGCTCTATCAACAGAATTAGAAGTATTTGTACATCGTGAAGGTAAAATCCATTACCAAAAATACGAAAGAGGTATTCCGGTTGCGGATTTAAAAGTCATTGGTGACACCGATCAAACAGGAACAATAACTCGATTTAAACCAGATCCGGAAATTTTCCAAGAAACAACAGTATACGATTTTGATACGCTAGCAACTCGTATGCGTGAATTAGCGTTTTTAAATCGTAATATTAAATTAACAATTGAAGATAAACGTGAACATAAGCAAAAGAAAGAATTCCATTACGAAGGTGGAATTAAATCATACGTTGAGCATTTAAATCGCTCAAAACAACCGATTCATGAAGAGCCTGTGTACGTAGAAGGTTCAAAAGATGGTATTCAGGTTGAGGTTTCTCTTCAATATAACGAAGGATACACAAATAATATTTACTCATTTACGAATAACATCCATACGTATGAAGGTGGTACACATGAGGTAGGTTTTAAAACAGCTTTAACTCGTGTAATCAACGACTATGGTCGTAAAAATAGCATTTTAAAAGATGCGGACAGTAATTTAACTGGTGAGGATGTTCGTGAAGGTTTAACAGCAATTGTATCAATCAAGCATCCAAATCCACAATTTGAAGGACAAACGAAGACAAAACTTGGGAATAGTGAAGCGAGAACAATTACAGAGTCTGTATTCTCAGAGGCATTTGAAAAGTTCTTACTAGAAAATCCTAATGTAGCGCGAAAAATTGTAGAAAAAGGTACGATGGCTGCACGTGCACGTGTAGCTGCGAAAAAAGCGCGTGAATTGACACGTCGAAAGAGTGCGTTAGAAGTTTCAAGTTTACCTGGTAAATTAGCTGATTGCTCTTCGAAAGATCCAGCAATTAGTGAAATTTACATCGTAGAGGGTGATTCTGCGGGTGGATCTGCAAAACAAGGACGCGATCGTCATTTCCAAGCAATTTTACCGCTGAAGGGTAAAATTATTAATGTGGAAAAGGCGCGCTTAGATAAGATTTTATCAAATGATGAAGTTCGTACAATTATTACGGCAATCGGTACAAATATTGGTGGAGACTTCGATATTGAAAAAGCACGCTATCATAAAGTTATTATTATGACCGATGCCGATGTTGATGGTGCACATATTCGTACCCTATTATTAACGTTCTTCTATCGTTATATGCGTCAAATAATTGAGTGTGGTTATATCTATATTGCACAGCCGCCATTGTTTAAAATACAACAAGGTAAAAAAATTCAATATGCTTACAACGATAAGGAACTTGAAAAAATCTTAGCTGAGCTACCAGCCCAGCCGAAACCAGGAATTCAACGTTATAAAGGTCTTGGGGAGATGAATCCAACTCAGCTATGGGAGACGACAATGGATCCAGAAGTACGTTCGTTACTTCAAGTTTCTCTTCAAGATGCAATAGAAGCAGACGAAACGTTTGAAATTTTAATGGGTGATAAAGTAGAACCGCGTCGTAACTTTATCCAAGAGAATGCAAAATACGTGAAGAACCTTGATATTTAAATGAGTAATGACAGGAATCTAAGTATTCCTGTCTTCTACATATAAATCAATGTATGTGTAACGGAAATGTAAGAGGAGGTGCTCGTTGATGTCAGACAATCAACAACAAGCACGAATTCGAGAAATTAATATTAGTCATGAAATGCGTACCTCATTTTTAGATTACGCAATGAGTGTTATCGTATCTCGTGCATTACCAGATGTTCGTGATGGATTAAAACCTGTGCATCGTAGGGTTTTATATGCGATGAATGATTTAGGAATTACAGCTGATAAAGCGTATAAGAAATCAGCACGTATTGTCGGTGAAGTAATCGGTAAGTATCACCCTCATGGTGATTCAGCCGTTTATGAAACAATGGTACGTATGGCGCAAGATTTTAGTCAACGTTATATGCTTGTAGATGGGCATGGTAACTTCGGTTCTGTAGATGGAGATTCAGCAGCAGCAATGCGTTATACAGAGGCAAGAATGTCTAAGATTTCTATGGAATTAATACGTGATATTTCAAAAAATACAATTGATTATCAAGATAACTATGATGGTTCCGAAAGAGAACCGATAGTACTACCAGCGCGTTTCCCTAATTTATTAGTAAACGGTACAACAGGTATTGCTGTTGGTATGGCAACAAATATACCGCCGCATCAGCTTGGCGAAGTAATTGATGGTGTGCTGGCATTAAGTCATAATCCTGATATTACTATCGCAGAATTGATGGAATATATTCCTGGTCCAGACTTTCCGACGGCAGGTTTAATTTTAGGAAGAAGTGGAATTCGAAGAGCTTATGAAACAGGTCGCGGTTCCATTATGCTTCGTGCTAAGGTTGAAATTGAAGAGAAGTCAAACGGTAAACAATCTATTATCGTAACTGAACTACCTTATCAAGTTAATAAGGCGCGATTAATTGAAAAAATCGCAGAATTAGTTCGCGATAAGAAAATTGAAGGTATTACAGATTTACGTGATGAATCAGATCGTAATGGTATGCGTATTGTCATGGAAGTACGTCGTGATGCTAATGCAAACGTACTATTAAACAATCTATATAAACATACAGCGCTTCAAACAAGTTTCGGTATTAATATGTTGTCTCTTGTAAATGGGGAGCCACAAGTACTAAATTTAAAACAAAATCTATATCATTATTTAGAGCATCAGAAGGTAGTAATTCGTAGACGTACTGCTTATGAATTAGAAAAAGCAGAAGCACGTGCTCATATTTTAGAAGGATTACGAATTGCTTTAGATCATCTTGATGAAGTTATTACGTTAATTCGTAGTTCAAAAACGGCAGATATTGCAAAGCAAGGCTTAATGGAACGTTTTGGTTTAAGTGAGAAACAAGCGCAAGCGATTTTAGATATGCGTCTGCAACGCTTAACTGGATTAGAACGTGAAAAAATTGAGCAAGAATATCAAGACTTAATGAAGTTAATTGCTGAATTAAAAGCGATTTTAGCAGATGAAGAAAAAGTTCTTGAGATTATTCGTGAAGAATTAACAGAAGTAAAAGAGCGTTTCAATGATAAGAGACGAACAGAAATTACAATTGGCGGTATGGAATTTATTGAAGATGAAGATTTAATTCCTGAACAAAACATTGCGATTACGTTAACTCATAACGGTTATATTAAGAGGTTACCAGCTTCTACGTACAAAACACAGAACCGTGGGGGACGTGGTGTGCAAGGAATGGGTACGAATGATGATGACTTTGTTGAACATTTATTAACAACGTCTACTCATGATCATATTTTATTCTTTACAAACAAGGGTAAAGTATACCGTACGAAAGGATATGAAATTCCAGAGTATAGTCGTACTGCAAAAGGACTACCAATTATTAACCTATTAGGGGTAGATAAGGGTGAGTGGATTAACGCTATTATTCCGATTCGTGAATTTGGTGACGATCAGTTCTTATTCTTTACGACAAAACAAGGGGTTTCTAAGAGAACGCCACTTTCATCATTTGCAAATATACGTACAAATGGTTTAATTGCAATTTCTCTTCGTGAAGAGGATGAAGTAATATCTGTACGTTTAACATCGGGTGATAAGGATATTATTGTCGGGACAAGTAACGGTATGCTAATTCGTTTCAATGAACAAGATGTTCGTTCTATGGGACGTAATGCTGCAGGTGTTAAAGCTATTACGTTGGGCGATGAAGACCAAGTTGTAGGTATGGAAATTGTCGAAGAGGATGTAAATGTTCTAATTGTAACGAAAAATGGTTACGGAAAGCGTACACCGATTGATGAATACCGTCTGCAAAGTCGCGGTGGTAAAGGTCTGAAAACTTGTAACATTACAGATAAGAACGGTAAATTAGTAGCTGTTAAGTCTGTTACAGGTGAAGAAGATATTATGTTAATTACAGCGGCAGGCGTTATTATTCGTATGCCAGTTGATCAAATCTCTCAAATGGGACGTAATACACAAGGTGTTCGTCTAATTCGATTAGAGGAAGACCAAGAGGTAGCGACGGTAGCAAAAGCACAAAAAGATGAAGAGGAAGAAACGAGTGAAGAGGTTTCTTCAGAAGAATAAGAGAGGGGATTTTCCCTCTCTTTATTTTTTTATAATAATACTTGCATAGGGAAGAGAAAGCCTATATAATAGGCAGAGTCAGCAAATGAGAGATACAACTTATCAAAAAAACTTGTTGACCAAAATAATATAGTATGATATATTATAAAAGTCGCTGAAACGCGATGTTGAACTTTGAAAACTAAACGAAACAAACAACGTGAAACGTCAATTTTTATTTTAGATGCTAGACAAACTAACTTTATTGGAGAGTTTGATCCTGGCTCAGGATGAACGCTGGCGGCGTGCCTAATAC